>JBFWJY010000035.1:0-33638 GCA_050252955.1 Desulfomicrobium sp. | reverse complement strand
ATTATCTCTGTGCGGGGCCAACATGGGGGCCAACTAGATAGCCTATGGCATCTCCTGCGCGCGTAATGCTCGTGGTGGTAAGATAGAAAGCGGGGAGGCGCGCCAGTCCTGGCCCTTAGCCCAGTCCACGAGGTCGGCCATCTTGACCATAAGGTCCGGTTCACGCAGGCCTGGAATGAAGACGATGACGGGCTTGCCGGCCCCAGCTGCCCAGCCGGCTTCCAGGCTGGCGGAAACGCCGCACGGCATGACGTAGACGCAGACGTCACATTCACGGAGAGCGGCCATGTCGCGGCCGAACCCGCGCTCGGCACAGGGATGTGTGAGGCCCTGCAGGTATTGCGGGATGTTCGACGTCCAATCCTTCCAGGCGGGGTCAACCTCGCTCCAGTGGAATCCCTCCGAGTCCTTGAAGTCGTAGACATCGTGACCGTCTTGACGGAGAACAGCCACAACTTCGGGCTGAAAGTCGTTTCGCCACGAACTGGCAACGTAGATTCTCATGATCTCTCCTTTGTTACTCCAGAATCCGGCCCCCTCTCGGGACAGGGCCGGTCGGAGGCGGGTGCTAAATACGGTCCCAGGTAGCCATTTTGACGACTTCGCCCGTGACGCCAGGGGAAAGGACTTCCTTGCCGAGCAGGCCATAAGTGTCGCCGTCAATCAGCCGGTACGCGTGTTCCTCCACGGCTTGGCCGGCTATCTCTTCAGCCTGCTGCTGGGGGGCCTTGTCGTCATCCACGGTGATTTCGACCTCGGCCGAGTACCGATAGCGATAGGTGTGGACGGCCATCAGATAAGCCCCCGGTCCATGGCCAGCCATTCGGGCATGGTCACGGTGATGATCTCCCCCGGGGAGGCGTATTCGTCCCATTCGATCTGGCTTTTGGGGAGGCTGGTTTTTTCGCCATCGGATTCGACGATGATGGCCGCCCCGGCCTCGCACCGAAATTCCAGGTCCTCCACGTCGATCATGTCGTTGCGTCCCATGGTTACCCCTACGCAGCCTTGGCCGGCTTACCCGTCTGATCCAGGGGCAACATGATCTGGTTTGCCGTCACAGACTCCGGCGGACACAGCTTGCCGTCCTTATCGATGTAGGCCACGCCGCCGCCCTCGGCCTTGGCCAGGGACACCTTGACCTCATAGGACCACTTTACCGCGGCGCTGTTCTCGCTCGGCTCTCCCTTCACGGAGACGGCCAGCTTGCGGGCTTCCTCGATGCTGGCCCGGCGATGGATGTCGCTGGCGATGGCTTGCAGGCCCTCGTTGATCTGCTGCACCAGGTCGCCACCCGCGATGAACGAAACGTCGTAGGTGCCATCCGTGGGGAGCCGGCCACCCAGGAGCCGACGCAACCGCTCCAGGGTTTCGGCCTGGTCCTTGAGTTCGGCGTCCATACGTTCGATCTCAGCCTGTTTCTCGTAGACCGTTTCCCAGGCCGCGACCTCGAGGCGGTAGGGCATCCATTGCCAGGTTTCGAAAATCCAGCCGGCCGGAATATGACCGTTGGGGAAGGGAAACGTCGGCCACGAAAGACGCTTATCCTTGGTCCTTTTGGCCTTGTCCTTGGGATTATTGATCTTGACGACTTTGGACATGGTTTTCTCCGTGTGCCGCCGGGCGGAACGCCCGGGGAAAGGTTTGCATCCTCGCCGTCCCGCTCGGCTCGTGCACGTACCATTCAATGGCTCCGGTCACGGGATCAAAGACCGGTTCGACGGGGAATTGTCCCCATTGAGTTTTCCACCGCCATGCCAATCCCCAGGGGCCCGGGCCGGGGTTGACCCGGAAAAGCTCCGCACGCGTCCATCCGACAGCCAGGAGTTCAGGGAGAAGAGGACGAAGAAACTCCCGGCCTGAAACAAACGCCTTGGCTCTGTCCCGGACCCGGCGCGCCAGACGGGACGGATTGAAGAGACCTCCGCTTGCTGTTCCCGTGGATGGCCAGGCAGAGTTCGAGAGCCTCTTCGCGCGAAAGGTCACGGAACGGCTTATCCATGATTCCGAGGTCAAGCATACGTTGCGCGATGGCGGGGAGATCGAATTCAGCTTGCATTGGATACCTCCATGAGATTCCCTTGTCTCAGGATCTGCCGCGGCTCCCACACGAAACGCCGTGCCAATTGTGGCGGAGCGAAATCACGACAATAGGCCAGGACCTGGCGCAGGCCGAGTTTATCCATGCAGTAGCGGTAGAGATTCGGGTGGGTTCTGGACAGGCGTTGAAAACGGTTCTCGGGTCCGTCCAGATGGTCCATGTGCAATCCGAAGCAGCAGAACACGCAGCCAGTCCGGCGCACACCCGTGGTCACGAACTGGCCGTCATCCTCGATGATGTGGCCGTAGACAGCCGGAATGGCGATCCTGTTTTCCAGCAGAAACCGAAGAATGTCCTGCTCGGTCCAGAACGAAAGAGGCGCAGATCGAGGATGCTGCGCATCATAAGCGTTGCAGCCGGTTTGGAGGTAGGTTTTCTGCCGGCTCTTCGAGTCCGTGGCCAAAGTCCCGACGAACGGCTTCCTCCCTGTTTCTTTCTCATAGGCGGCGGCCGGCCCCTTCTTCATGACGGCGCAGCAGTGGTCCGAAACCTGGAAAGGCGCACGGACCAGGAAACGCCACTGGGCAGGAACCTTGTACCCATGGACCGGCTTGCCGTAACGGTTGATACCCTGGTCGTAGAGTCTCCAGACGTTCTTGTTCCGTTCCGTGGGATGCCGCAAGATATTGATGCCTCGGGCAATCTTCTTTGATGCCACGGGCCAGCCATAATCCCTAATAACCCGGGGGAACGGGATGCGCGGATGCAGGACCACATGATTCCGGGTGCTTTTGACCGCTTGAAGAATTTCCGGGTATTCCAGACCAGTGTGACAAAAGACGGCCGGGACATCAGGAAAGAGCGACCAGACCAGTTCGAGGAGAACCCGAGAATCCTTGCCGCCAGAATAGGAAACCGCCACCTTGCCGTCCCACGCCTCGTACCAGTCCCGAATGCGGTCCAGGCTCATGGCGATCTTTTCGGACAGCGGCAAAGCTTGCCGGTGCTGCAACTCCTGGTAAGCCGCCATAACCCTGCCGGAATCCACGGACTCGGCCCATCGGCGTTCATAAGCTGTAAGGGGGGCGGCCTCGTGGCCGTTGGCATCAAGAATGGTCATCCCTACACCCCCAAAGCTCTTTCGATCTGGCCACGACTCCATTGGAAATCCATGTGGCAACTGGCCGCGTACTTGGTCATGCCGGAATTGCCGAGGACGTCCATGGACAGACCGTAGCCCATGCGATTGAGCATCTCGATTTGCTTTGTCGTCGCCGGCTCGGACAGCCAGCGCTTTGTTTTTTTGGTTGCCCCGTCAGTCTCGTGGAGACGTAAGAAATCGTCCGCTGCCGCGAGACACGGGAGGCGCTCACCGGTGGAGAGGCGGTGCACACCGCCATTTCCGTTGACCCGCCCCAGGGCGTGCCACGTCTCATCGTCGGGACTGAACACCCCGGCCCAGGCCGTGAACCCGGCGGCGAGCATGGCCCGGCCGGAGCCGTAGAGGTCGACATAACGGAAGGGGCTGGCGTCGAGGATGTTCATTTCAGTGAGCTCGACGCTCGTCACGGTGGAGCCCTCGTCTGCCCCCAGGCGCTCAAACTGGAACCCGCACAGCGGGCACGTGCGCGTCTGAACGGGAAGCTCGGCGCCGCAACCGATTCGTCCGGCGACGTCGGGCCAACGGTAGGTGTTGCTCGGCTCCTGCGGGCAAACCTTGGTGGCGGCCTCTTCCGGCTCGCGCTCGACCTCTTCCTTCAGCGCCGCCACCATGTTGAGATCGCCGTGGGTGAGGAGAGAGGTCCCGAAGTCCAGGACCACGCAGTCCTTTTTGACCACGTCCGGGTAGATCGCAGGATCGACTGTGCGCAGGCCCCGACCGACCATCTGGACAAGCGGCCCCTTGTCGGAACATTTGCGCAACAGGACAACACAGGCCACCGGCTGGCTGTCGAATCCTTCGGTGAGCACCATGACGTTGGTGAGGACCTGGATTTGCCCTTTGTCGAAGCGGGCCAAGATGGCCTTGCGCTCGGCGTCGGGCATGGCGCCATGGACACAGGCGGCCCGAACGCCCGCGGCGAGAAAGGCCGCGGCCACGTCCTGGGCATGCTGGACGGTCGAGGCAAAGACGATGGTCTGGCGGTCCCCGGCCTTTTCGCGCCAGTGGCGCACCACCTCGTCGTTGACGGCCACGGTGTTGAGGATGGCCTCAACGGCGGTCTGGTCGAAGTAGTCCGAAACCTGCCCGATATCGCGCAGGGCATCCTGGGTTCCGCCGACGTCCAGCACATACGCCTTGGGCGGAACCAGGAAGCCGAGTTGCACGAGCTCGCGGATGGTGATGACGTCGGCCACGTTGGAGAAGACGCCGCGCAGGCTGCGGCTATCTCCCCGCTCCGGCGTGGCTGTGAAGCCTGCCACCAGCACGTCGGGGTTGCGGTCCCGGGCTGCGTCGACGATGGCGCGCCAGGTCGGCGCGGCGGCATGGTGCGCTTCGTCCAGGATGAGGAGGTCCAGGGCCGGGATGCGATCCAGATTGCGCGAAAGGGTCTGCGCCATGGCGAACACGACGTCGCCGCGCATGGATTTGGTGCCGGCCGTGTAGAGGCTCGGACGGGCTTCAGGGTTGACTTTGCGGTATTTGGTCAGGTTTTGGCTGACGAGCTCCTGCCGATGCTGCAGGACCAGCTGGCGGCCGCCGATGCGACCGCCGAGCATGGCCAACATAATCGTTTTTCCGGCGCCTGTGGCCGCGACCGAGAGCGTGTCGTGATACTTGCGCAAGGCCTTCTCGGCACGGTCCACCAGACGCTTTTGATATGGTCGCGGGATCATGGCCTAGAACGGGATGTCATCGGCCGTTCCGGCCGGTTGTCCTGCGGCCCAGGCTGGCATGGCACTGTTGCCCGCCGGAGGCGGAGGAGTCCCCGCACTGACCGGGGGAGCCTGCCAGTTGTTCGAGGTCGGTGGCGCTGCCGGAAGCGTTCCTTGTACCGGCGCGGCCGGGGCCTGGGTCCTTGGAGCGGCCCAGGATGGCGCGGCCGTGCTGGCTCCGGCCTGCGGAATCTCGGGAAGCGGCGCGTCGGTGATGATCTCGCCCCCTGCCATAATGTGCTGAAACTGCTCATCGTCAGCGGTGATGACGCGCTTGATGGTGTTGTTGACGTAGCGGTCGCCGGGCTTGGGCTGATCCACGCCGACGACGACGCCGAATTCCATACCCTGCAGGTCGGCCCAGGAGTTCAGCACGCGCCCCTGTGTCGCGGCCGGGCTCGTGTCTTTGGGGCTGATGCCGCGCACGGCCTCGACGATGGCGCGCATGACCCTCATGGAGATTTGCGCGGCCTTGCAATGTCCATCCGTGGAGCCGTCCACGATGAAGTTATTCCAGATTTTCCGCGTGACAAATTGGCCGGAGACGACCTCGAATTCGCAATCGAGCATCTCGCAGTCGCCTTTTTTGGAAAGCTTGAGCATCTGGTCGGTTCCGACGGAACCGGCTTCCGGCTGCCGGATCGTCATGCGCACCTTGACCATGGAGCCGGCAGGGATCGCGCCGGCGGATTCGCGCTGTTCGTCGGCTTCGTTGAAATTGATGGCCATGTTATGCGGCCTCCTTGCTGTTGAAGTTTGACGGAAGCTGGTAGCGGCCGCCGGTGGCCTGTTGCAGGGCCTCATGGAAGGCGCGCCACGTCTTGTCCTGGCCGATGAGTATCTCATGGGGCAGACCCCAACGGTTCTTGGCGAGATAGGCGGGACGCTCTTCGGTAAAGAGGCAGCGCTCGCCCGTACCATCGGCCCTGAACTTGGATTCTCCCTTTGGGCCGCCGTCTTTGGTCTTGATGGTCCTGCGCCTGTAGTTGGCGAACAGCACCATATCGGCCCACTCCTGCCACAGGGCCCAGGCGCGCTTATGCAGCTTGATCTGGTAGCGGTCATAAGGGTCGCCGTCCGGCGGAGAGAAGTTTTTGACCTCGGCGTGGGCGATGAGCACGATGGTCATTCCGCGGTTCAGGCGCAGGGCATCAAGCCATCCCATGACGTTACGCCAATCGGCGTCGGCCTCGACGTACCCCTTGCCGTAGCCCACGCCCTCGATTGATTCGACGTGACGCTCCCGGTCCGCGTTGATCCGAGACACGGTCATGGCCCATACGATCGGCTCGAGCCAGTCCAGCGAGTCGAGCACCAGCGTCTTAAAATCATGCTCCTGGTTATGCAGCGCGGTCATAGCCTCCATGAGCTCGCCGTAGGACTCGATAAGCTTCGGGAACGTCGGCACGTCCAACGCAGCGGCGCCGTCCTCGATGCGCAGTAAAATGGGCTTTTCGAACGTGCAGCCGAAGGTGGTCTTGCCGAGCCCCTGGACGCCGTAAGCTAGGATTTTTTGCGGCGCGAACGTGGCCGCCGTACTGGTGATGGATTGCAAGTCGAACGTCATGGCCTAGCCCTCCACCGGCTCGTATGTGACTTGCGGCGCGCCCGGGGTGATGGTCATGACATCGCGGACCAAGGCCACAAGTTCCGGGTTTCCGTGGGCCAGGAAACCGTCCAGGTCCTTCTGACTGCGCGGCTTGAACGTCCAGCCGAAAACCTGGGAAAAGGCGTGGTCCCCCATCTTGGTACGGGCGAATGCCACCTTCTCCTGGTCGAACTTGACGTAGGTCTTAAGCTGCACCTTGGCGCGAAGACCGGCACCCTCGACGGTGGCCGTCTTCTTGCCGTCCTTAAAGGTGGCCAGTCCAGCGAGGCGTGTATGGATTTCCCGGAGCCGACCCGACTTCTCGTCGATCTCCTCTTTGAGGGCAGAGCCTTCGCGTATAAGGACTGCGGCTTCCGGTTCCGGCATACGCAGAACGCTTGCTTGGGCCGTGTTCATGGTGATTCTCCTACGCGGCGGACTTCCCGCCGGGTTTGGGTTCATCCGGGAATCTCCCGGCCGGGATCAACCCGAGACGCAATGCCGTGGTGTAATTTTGCCAGTTCAGGTCGGCGCGCAGGCACGCCTGGGTGAGCTGGTCGAAGACTTGCTCATGACGCACGTCGATATTTCCCCTGATCGTGGCGGTCATAATGGCGCACCTCCCACGGCCTTACGGGTCCATTCTCCGATGTCCGCCGGCTGGTTGTTGCGGCGATACTCGCGGATAAGCTCGGCGGCCGCGCGTTCGGCTTCCAGAAATTCCTCACTGTCCTCGTACTGCCTGCAGTAGGCTAGGTCAGGCATGTGCATGGGGCCGACGCCGGTTAGGCCGTAGTCCTGGCGCAACGGCTCAAGCACGTCTTCGCAAAAGCCAAAACGGTCCCGATGACTGCAATTCATGCAGCAGTGGTGCGGTTGCTTTTCCATGGCCTACCTCCCCTGCGCGAGCATCCGCGCGGCGTGCATGATGGAGCGATAATCGTCGCTCGGCTGATAGTTGAGGGCGTCAGCGACAAGCCACAGGCCGATAACGAGGCACGTGGCCAGGAAGAATCCGGCTGCGGCGTTGAGATAATCGCGCCTCGTCGGCAGGTGCGGCTTGTGCATAGTGCCCTCCTTGGAAATTTAAGGGCCGCCCTGGTGTGGAGCGGCCCTGTTTTGGCAAGCGTCCCGGTTCTTTCTCCGGGCACGTCTTTGCCTTTCCGGCTACGCCGGGTGTTTCCGCTCTCGCGGCTGGTTGTGTCAGCTTGCGCCGGCCTTTTCGGCGTGCTGTGTGGTTTTTGTTGGCCTCATGCCGGTCCTCATGGGTGATGCCGTGGGCTAGACGGACCCGCCGCCGCCCAGGCCGATGCCGTAGATGTTGATGCAGGCGATGGTCGTGATGATGTATTCCCTCTGCAGGTTGATGGCGCTGGTCGGTGATCTCGGCATAGTGTCTCCTTGGCTTGTCCCCATCGCATGGAGCAACCGGGGACGATTATATGGGCCGCGTGGGCTTAATCTTCCCGCCGGACGATCCGGTGGGTGGATTGCTATTGTCGTTCCGTGGCCAAGCGGCCCTTGGGGTTGAGGCTGGCCACATACGCTTGGGCATCACGGAGGGAGTCAGGCCCGGGTTTGAAAAACCGGAGTTTACAGGGTGGGCCGTCTTTTTTCAGGTCCTCGCAGGGGGGGGCGTCCTCGGTCGCGCATTCGATGCCACGGGTGCAGTGCCTGACGACATATCCGGCGCGCCCGGCATCACATTGATTGATGCGGTATTCGGCCATTGTTTTCTCCGTGTGCTGTCAAAATTAAGGGCCGCTCTCCTGGCGAACGGCCCTATTTGCGGACAATTCCGCGTCACCAGCGCGAGGCTGGGAAGGATGGAGTGATGCGCATGGCGGTCATTTTGGCTCCCGGCTTCTACGTCTCAGGTCATCGTTCACGCCCTCATGGCCGGTCAGCCCACGAACATCTGATTGACGTCTCGGCGACAATTCAACGCCAAAGGCGTTTTACCATGCTACTTAACCGCTACCGACGGCGTGGAACAAACGCCGCATCACTCCACCCTCACCAACCCCACGCCACGGGCGGCCAACCCCTTGTTTTAGCCGGCCGCCCACGACATGAAGAAACCATTACCGCTCACGGATTTTACAGCGCCGTGCCGCTATCAGGTTTGAACGTTTTGGGGGATCTTTTCCCGACCACGAGCGCCTTAATTCTCACAGCCGGGAGGGATGGGACGACATAAGCCTTCGGGGAATCCCCTACCACTTTTGACGGTCCCGCATAGTGGCCACGCTGGTCGCCCCATCTCTCGCCCACCGCGCAACCGGCTTTACCCCCGCCTCTCGGCGTTCTACTGGCCACACGATGGGCTTCCCTTTACCTCTGCCATGCCGCGCTGGGATGTTGCGCGGCCCCGCCTGTAACGTCGGCGGTGACGGTCGGAACAATGGTCGGGGCGAGGTGATTCGAACACCCGGCATCCGGCTCCCAAAGCCGGCGCGCTACCGCTGCGCCACACCCCGAAAAATGGTGGAGGTTGCCGGGATCGAACCGGCGCGCTTCGGTCTGCAAGGCCGATGCTCTCCCAACTGAGCTAAACCCCCATGGCGGATAGGGAGGGATTCGAACCCCCGGACGACTCGCGCCGTCATTGGTTTTCAAGACCACCGCCTTAAACCACTCGGCCACCTATCCGTGGAGCAGCCGGCGGGACTTGAACCCGCAACCTGTCGCTTACAAGGCGACTGCTCTGGCCAATTGAGCTACGACTGCCCTGGGAATTGGCCGAGCGGAGGATTCGAACCTCATCTTCCGGGATGGCAGTTCCGCCGGGAGAAGCTCTGCCTCAAGCTGCCAGCAATCCGAGTCTGGCTACTTTTCTCGACCAATTCCCAGGGGCCGCAAGGTGGTCGCCTCGCGGCCCGGCACACTAAACCGCCCGGTTCAATATGCTGCTGCGCCGTGGATGCTCTGACCGCATCCCGTGCGCATTGGCATGTTGTGACATGGATTGTTGCTGTCTCCCGCCGGGCGGGTCGGGAGCCAATCCGCTATCAGGATGAGCATGGGCACGCTCCTATCCTGGTTTGTCCCCGGCGCACGATGCGCAAAGGTGGATTGCTTGAGACTCGAAGCGGATTCAGCAGGTTAGCGGCCCGAAAATGGCGGAATGTGGAACACCATTTCCACGCACAATGCGCGCTGAATCCCTTCAGTTCCCAAGCATGGCGGGGGACACACAGCATCCCCCGCCGAAATTCGTCGTTTAGCAATGCTTGACCCTGGCTAGCCGTTTCCAACGGTTGCGTTGGTTGCTCGCTGCGTAAGGGTCCGAATTGTCAAAGATCGTGCGGTTGTCGTTTGCTTGACCGTTGTTTGATCCGCGCCTCTGCCTTGCGCCCTCGCATCGTGTCCGCCTCCTCCCTGGTCCCGGTGTCGGCCCCTTTGGGGCTCCGTTGCCGGGCCGTCCTGGACGTTCCAGGGTTCGGCGGTGTCTCGCGGTGTGGGCGTCGTTGGAAGAGAATGTATCGGATACGGAACAAAAGTCAAACACTATGTTCCGATTACGAAACATACAGACAAAAAAAATCCCCGCCTAGTCGAGACCGGGCGGGGACAGAGAAAAATAAAAGGCCCGATGAGAGGCGGGCCAGAGGAGAAATTACCTGTAGACCTCTTTCCGGTCGGCTACCTTAATGACTTCCACAATTAACTGTTTATCCTGGATATCGTAAATAATCCGGTATGTTCCTATGCGTATCCGAAACGATGACTTTGATACGAGCTTCTTGCAACCCAAGGGGCGTGGATTTATGGCAAGCGCCCTCATTGCGAGGAGGATCGGCGTCCTAATATGGTCAGGAAGTTTCCTGATCTCCCTTTCCGCACTGGAGCTGACAATTACTGTGTAGGGCACAAGCCTAGCTCGGCTATAAGTTGTTCCAGTGGTATGCTCGGGGACGGGTCAAGCTTCGCCTTAATAACGTCTCGAATGTCCTCGGCATCTTCGGAAAGTTCTAGCCAAGCATCAGCAGCTTTTAAGCCGTCCTTCTTCACGAAAAAAAAATACCACGGGAGGCTTAGATATACGGCACGCAGCCTTTCGGCGTTCGACACCGCGTACGCCGAAACGGTCTCCAAAAAGCCGAAATCGTCGGGGGTAAAATCCTGTTCCATCATGCCGGATTCAATTTTGTGGCATATATCCAGACTGTCGTGGGGGAGCGCCGCAAGTTCAAGACCATGGGCAAAAGCCTTTTTCAGCCCAAGCCTTTCAATCCTCCGTCCAAATGCGGCAGAATCAAATGACATTTCGCAAAAAGTTGCTTCCATTTCGGCTTTTCCTTTTAAAATACCCCACTCAGTTTTCATACTCTCAAGATAGTTCACTATGGCCACACTGACAAGGCCGCTGCTACCTTATGCACGTCCCGTAGATACTCCCGCCACCTTTCACACATCGGGCACCGGGGCCGCAATCCGTGTCGAAAGAACAGGTGTTACCGTAGGTCCCGTTCGGATCAAGCGGCGCGCGCACCGGCTGACGGTCGTTGGCGTTGCCAGGAGATATCCCCCCGGCGCAGACGCCGTAAAGAGAACCGCTTTGTTTTAAACAAACGCTTCCCGGGTTACAGTCCGTATCGAATTGGCAAGCAAAGACAGGGACAGGGATCATTAAAAAACACAATACGACGAATCCTTTCACCTTTCACCCCTTCTCTTCAAAATATATCTTTCAATAAAATGGCAAACTATGACAGCTGGCAATAATACTACCCCTATTACGAGTGCGCCTAACATATTATACAAGATACCTTCTATAGCAAATGGAACAATTATTGCTAGGGCAACGATGCCACAAGCATAATATATTAATTTTATACTTTTCATTTATCCGTCATGTCCGAAAAACACACAACAACCCTACCAACAATTGCCGCTGCCGCATTATCTTCGAACGTATCGTGGAAATCAAAAACCTTCGGGGGATGCTCTGCGGCATTTTCAGAATAAAATACTATATCCAGGTTCCCTTTTTTGCTTTCCTGGAAAATCACACGCTTAATCATCACACCCCCCGGAGAATCAGGGTCTCGGACGAGATAGATGTTCCCCGGGGGTTTCGGATTTTTCGGGATGTCATCACGGTCAACGACGACAATATCCCCGGGATTCATCAGTCCTTTCATGCTGGTTTCGCCCTTGGCGATCTTGACCCCGATGAGGTTTGTGCGCGTTCGGACCGAAGGGTGTTTTCGGATCACCATCAAATAGTTTCCATCCGGCTCGATGGGATCATCAACGCCAGTCCCGGCTCCGGACCACCCGACCATGGGAACGGCCAGATAGTTGTGCGCCTCGGGCGGAGGGGAGCCCTCGGGGACATTGACCATCCTGGGATTGGCGAAAATGACATCTCTGGTCATGTCCTGGCGATCTCCCGGGAAAATGAGCTTGGCTCCCAAGGTTTCTATCCAACCCATAAATTTAGTTGCAGACGGGTCTTGATCTCCTTTTAATGCTTTAGAAAAAGTAGCTTTTGCAGCTCCAACGCGCGTTTGGATATTCCCCTGCCCTTCCGCCTCACATCGAGCTTTTAGCCACGCAAGGGCTTCCTGGTACATCTCCATACTGTCAGGTATCGCGGGAGAAACGTCTTGGCTAGGTTCAAATCCGAAACAAGTCTTGCCGTTTTGTTCCGAATGCGATACAAATCTTTCCATGAATACCATCCTGGAAGATTTTCGGGTGAAAAATGGTCTGACATATGAGGCTATGGCCGAGGCCGCTGGTTTTTCGAATAGGTCCGTTGTCCAACGGCACGCCAAAGGGAGAATGCCCATTTCCGGCGAAGCGGCCCTCCGCTATCACACGGCTTTTGGCATCCCGCTCCCTGACCTGCGCCCCGATCTCTACGGCGACCGCCGTCCGGCGCCGGCTCATTCCGACGAGGCGGCGGCGTGATAGAAACCCTCGGAAACATCATGTGGTTTCTCGCCGGGGTCTTCGTGGGTGGAATCAGCGGCATCTTTTGGCTTGCGCTGCGTGTGGCCAAGAAACAGCGCGAATGGGCCGCGAGGATCTAGCCATGAACCTCCCCGCAATCCCCGGCCGGCAGGGCCAACCGGTACATGACGCCTTCCGGCCACTGCTCGAGCACCATACGTTCGGCCTCCCGGGCCAGATCCGCATACGTCGCCCCATGCGGCAGCCGAAACCGCGCGCAACGGCCGGCCAGGGCCAAGACGGGCAACGTCACCAAAAGGCCGCCATCGTCAGCCACCACGCTGACGCATAAATTTTCCACGGAGCCTCCCATGTTCAGATGGTTCAGGAAAAATATCGAATCGGTGCAGGCTCGTTTCTCGGCGCGCATGGTCGAACCCATCCGGTTCGAGACCACCACCGATCAGCAAATGGCCCTGTTGCGAGCCATCGGGGAGACGGGGAGGGAAAAAGCCCCGATCATCCGTGCGGCCATCGCCCTGGCGCTCCCGGCCCTTGTGGCCAACCCCGAGATGATCGACAGGTTACAGCCCGGGAAGATCCAGGAACACAATGGATGCGACGATTGATCCGATCGCGCACCGTCGCAATGTGGCTATAACATGCTGATGTATTTTCATAATTTTCAAAAAATTTCACAGCGCATGCGGTAGGGAGCAGAGGGGAGCCAATGGGTACCTATTCGCCGATACCTCAAAAAATATGTCCCTACTGCATGGAGACATTCCAGCCCAAGCACCGGAAACAGGTGAATTGCGGGAAACGCCGCTGCCGCACCAAGCACATGCACAACGTCGTGGCCGGCAGAGCAAAAAAGGTCCGATTCTCCCAGAAGGCCGCGGCATGATCGACCTCAACAGCACATCCGCCCTGGGCGACCGCATCAACGACCGCATCGACGCGGTCATGGCTACCGCCCACGCCGCCGAAAAACCCCGGGACTACCTTGGAGCCTCCATCCTCGGCGACGTCTGCGAGCGGGCTATCCAGTACCGCCACATGGGCGTTCCGGTTGACCCGGGCAAGGGTTTCCCGCCGCGCGTGCTGCGTTGCTTCGAACGTGGCCGGTGGGCCGAGGATTACGCTATCGCGCTCCTCAAGCGGTCCGGGTTTGTGTTGCTCGAGAACGATCCAGACACGGGGGAGCAATGGGCGTTCGAGGCCCTGGACGGTCGGGTGAAGGGGCATGCCGACGGCGTGCTGGTCATGTGGCGCGGCGATGGGCCGTCGCTCCTGCCCCTGCCGGCGGTGTGGGAATGCAAGTGCCTCAACAACAAGTCCTGGAGCAAATCCAAGCGAGACAAGCTCCGTGTCGCCCACCCTCGATATTTCGGCCAGATGCAACTGTACATGGGCGAACTCAAGCTCCCCCAGGGCCTATTCACCGCCCTGAACGCCGACACCATGGAGATGCACCACGAGCGCGTGGACTATGAGCCCCAGGCGCACCAGGCGCTACTGGCCCGGGCTTCACGCATCCTGCTCGCCTCCGACGCCGGCGAAATGTTGCCACGCGGGTTGGCCGACGCCTCTCGGTGGGAATGCAAATACTGCGATTGGTCGGGGCGATGTTGGGCATGACCAGCCCGGAGGAACCCATGGGCCAACCCGCACGCGTCATCGACCTGAACCAGTACGCGCGTCAGGACGATCCCATGCCGCAGCAGGGCCGCCCGCAGCCCGTGAATGCCGCCATAGATGTGTTCCGGGATGCCATGGCAACCGCCGGCCTCGGCCGGCCCGAGATCGAGCCAGACGGCAGCATACAAAGATTTCCGTGCCCCGGAGAGAAGGACGGGAAAAAGGCCGGTTGGGCTGTTTTCTATCCTGACAACATCCCCTCCGGGGCATTCGGTTCTTTTAAAGGTGAAGAATTTTCGCAGACTTGGAGTTCAAGAGCTAACTACGAATTGTCCACCGTCGAGGTGGAGGCTGTGCGTGAGAGGTTCCGGCAGGCGAGGGCGGCACGAGATGCCGAACGCGAAAGGCTTGCCAGGGAATGCTCTGTAATCGCCGCCGACAAGTGGGCGAAGGCCCGCGACGATGACGGTTCGCATCCATACCTGCAAAAAAAACAGGTTGGGGCTTTTGGGGTCAGGTCCGCAGGGAAGGAGCTGCTTATTCCAATGTGGGAAGCCAGTGGCACCCTCAGGAGTTTGCAACGCATCTTCCCCGATGGAGGCAGGCGTTTCCTTCATGGTACCGTAAAGGCCGGTTCTTTCGGATGGATCGAAGGGGATCAAGGCGTCATTTACGTTGCCGAAGGCTACGCTACGGCGGCATCACTCCATATGGCTACGGGGCACGCCGTAGGTATTGGATTTGATGCCGGGAACATGGAAAGCGCGGCGAAAGCCATCAAGGAGGTGTTCCCACAAGCAAAAATCGTCATAGCGGCCGATAATGACCGTTGGACGACGAAAAACGACGGCACGCCTTGGAACGTCGGCATCGAAAAGGCGCAGCGCGCCGCCCATGCTATCGGAGCCGAGGTGTGTATTCCCGAGTTCATGTCCCTGGAGGGGAACCCGACAGACTTTAATGACCTCCATGTCCGTGAAGGATTGGATAGGGTGCGGCGTCAACTCGACAAGAATCCCACCCGAGAACTTGAATTTCTACCCGTATGGGAGATGCTCAAGCAGCCAAAGCTTACGGAATGGTTAGTTAAAAATTATCTGGAAGCGGACACATTGACGGTACTCTTCGGGGAATCCGGGACGATGAAGTCTTTTGTGGCCTTGGATCTTGGACTTTGCATCGCCTCAGGAACCCCTTGGCATGGAAACGAAGTAAAAAACTCTGGTCCCGTGTTCTATATCGCTGGTGAAGGATTTCGGGGGCTGCCCGCCAGGTTGAAGGCCTGGTGCCTGGCAAACGGAGCCCCGGAGACAATTCCGTTTTTCGTGTCCAGTCGGCCGGCACAATTCCTGGACGCAGCTTCTGCTCTCCAGGTTCGCCAGGCCGTGGAAAAGATGACGGAAGAACATGGGAAGCCGAAAACACTCATCGTCGATACGCTCTCGCGCTGCTTCGGTCCGGGAGACGAGAACAGCACGGCGGACATGACCGCGTTCGTCAATGCCCTGGACGACATCAGGATATCTCTTGGATGCTCCATTCTGGTCGTGCACCATTCCGGACTGGCGGACAAGGGTCGTTCGCGCGGATCGTCCGTTCTCAAGGGAGCCCTGGATTTCGAGTATATGCTCGAAAAAAATTCCGAAGGGATGCGAACCCTGCATTGCAAGAAGGCAAAGGACCACGAGGAACCGGCGTCCATCGTCTTCAAACCGGAGACCGTTCCCCTCGGGTGGGTGGACTCGGAAACCGGCGAGGAGATGACGTCCTGCGTCCTGCGCAAAGAGCGAACCGCCAAGATCGGTCGGCCGAGACTTCATCTTACAGGCTCTAACAAGGTTGCTCTGGAAGTCTTGGGCAAACTACTGGAAGAAAAGGCGGATCAAAGTAGAGGGAAAATCAATCTTGGTCCGGCAGGGGCTCATATCGATGACTGGAGAGACGCCGCGTATTCTGCGTCAATCACCACCAGCAGCGACCTAGGGTCGAAGCAAAAAGCGTTCAAGCGAGCAGTCATAAGTCTGGTTGAAAAAGGGTTCGTCGGGACTGAAAATGACTACTACTGGATGCTGTAATATGTCAAAATTCTGCCGGACAAAAACGGACATCAGACGGACATGTCCGGACATGTCCGTCGACATTATGCCGGACAAAAACGGACACACCCCCTTTAGGGGGGTGTCCTTGTCCGGATGTCCGGCAAAGAACCAAGGAGGTAGGAAATTGAAATACTGGAGCGCATACCCACGACAGGCTGAGGACCAGGCTGAAAAAATTCTCGACCTGCTTTCCATGGCCGTGGGGTTTCGGTGCTCTTTCGCTATTGGCGGAAAGTCGTGGCAGGTCATGCACGAAATCGGACAGACTGGCCAAGCCGAAAAATTTTTTACCTGGTACTGCTGCAATCGTCCCGAGAGCCAGTGGCACAAAAATATCTTGGACGCTGCACATGCGTTCCTTTTGGCGTGGCGTGAATGGAAAGCCTTTGGTGAACCTCTGCCGTACTCTTGGTGGGTAGACCCATGGTCCGCCTGAACCTCCCCTGGCCGCCAAGCACGAATAAAACGTGGCGTCGGTCACGAAGTCACATGCACTTGTCAAAAAAAACTACGATGTATCGCGTAGCTGTTCGCTCTCTTGTGCTGGGAGCAAAGATCTCTGAAATCCCACTCCGTGGCCAACTGGAGGTCAGCGTCACGCTGTGTCCGCCGGATCGCAAGCGCCGCGACGAAGACAACTTCGCTGGCAAGGCCCTGTTCGATGCCCTGACTAAGGCCGGCGTGTGGGGAGACGATTCGCAGATCCGGCGCAAGATCGTGGAGTGGGGCGACGTGGTCAAAGGCGGCTGCGTGGTGGTCGAGATATCGTCGCTGGATCAAACGCGCGGCGCTTAGAAAAAGGGAGGGGAAACGGCATGAGTGACGATTGCCAACTTGATCGGTGCCCGAACTGTGGCGGGAAGATTCGCGTGATCGATACCCGGTCGAAGGAGCTGGAGAAAATACGTCGTCGCGTGTGTATGAGCTGCGGCCGGCAGGTGGACACTTCGGAGGTGGTCATTCGAGAGGTATTCCCCGGAGCGTCCGCACAAATCAGGGCATAATTTCAAAAAAATCCCTATATACGCATATAGTCTATTCGCATCCCCGCTCTTGTGATTCCCATGGTCCCCATCACCCCGGCCCGCGCCGGGAAGGGGGCCGGGTATGGGATTCACCGAAGCGCATGCGTTCACAAAGTCCTGGGAAGGCGGCCTTGTCGATCACCCTGCTGACCCAGGCGGAATCACGAATTACGGGATCAGTCTCCGTTTCCTGCGCGACCTTGGGCACGACGTCGATGGAGACGGCGATGTAGACGCCAACGACATCCGCAGCCTGACACCGGAGACGGCCGCGTCGCTGTTCAAAGAGTATTTCTGGACCCGCCCCAACCTCGACGATTTACCCCGCCTTACCGCCTGCGCCCACTACGACGCCTCGGTCAACATGGGCATCAAGCAGGCATCCAAGTGTCTGCAACAAGCCTGCAATTTCTATCCTGGCGAATGCCTGGCTGTGGACGGCCGGATAGGCCCCAAGACGCGCGCCCGCGTGGCGGAGATCGCTAAGCGGTCTGGGGATGACCTGACGTTAGCCCTGCGCTGTGTCCGCTCTCGCAAGAGATTTTACACGTCTTTGGCTGCCCAAAAACACAGCTTGTCCGTGTTTCTCAGGGGCTGGCTCAACCGCTGCACAGCGCTGGATGTCAGGCTGCAAGCCCTGGCTAAGGATGGTACGAAATGAAAGCCCTTATTGCCAAATACGGCTGGAAGACCGTCACCGGCTGCATCGTCATGGCCGCCGGTCAGATCATGCAGACCATCCCCGCAACCGCGCCCTACGCGTCCGTAGCCACCGCCCTGGGGACCGTCCTCGGCGGCGTCGGCATTCGGGCCGCTATCGCCAAGATGGCCGAAACGGCCAAGTAGACGCCCGATGCGTAAGATCGTCTCTCTCGTCGTCAGCATGCTGTTACTCGCTTCCCTGGCTCTGGCCGGCTGCGCTGCCATGAGCACCAATACCGGCGGCACGTCGACCATCAGCGCCTCCCAGGGAATGACCCAAATCGCCGGCGTGCTCAAAAGCCTGTCCACGATCATCTCGACTTCCCCGCTCGACGACGCGTCCAAGACCAAGATTTCGAGTCTGCTGACGACCGCCAGCGAGGCGGTCACGGCCGCCGCCGCCACCACATCGGGAACGATGGACCTGACCAGCGTGACCGTGGCGCTGGCCAACATTCAGGGCGTCGTCAGTGATTCGACCGCCCTCAGCGACAGCACCCGGACACAGATCAGCAACTATGTGGCCTGGGGCAACGTGGCGTTGCAGGCAATCGGGCTGATTTCGATGGTGGTGGGGGTCTAGGCATGCGCCTCATCGCCCCGGAGTCATATCGCCGTGCCACGGCGTCAGAGCGCCGGCGCTACTGCAATGGATGCGGCGGGGCGGCCACGGGCTGGTTGGCCATACTGGTCAACTGGCTCATCCCCAATCACATTTGGGGCGTCTGCATCAAGCCGGCGTGCGATATTCATGACTGGTGTTACTCGCACGGCGTTCCGAAATTTCTCTCCGACCTGATCCTCCTGTGCAACGCGCTGATTCTCTGCTGGTACGGCGGATCACACTGGCTGTTCGTTTTCAGGGCCATACGCTGCATGACCTACTTCCTGGCCGTGACGTTCTGCGGCCGGCGCTTCTACGGGCGTAAGGCGGCTGACAAGATCATGCGGAGGCGTGCGTAGTGGAGAGCTTTGAGCGCGAGGCGCTGGACCGGCTGGCGCGCATCGAGGCGCAACTTGAGATTCGATGCTCCACCAGGGGCGAACGCATGGACGAAATACAGGCTCAACTCGACGATCATGAGAAGCGGCTGAAGCCACTGGAGACGCAACATACTCGCGTTGTCACGGTTGCCGCCGGGGCCGGGGTCTTGGGTGGAGTGTTGATAAAGGTCGGCGCGTGGATGTGGGGGGCGCGGTAATCATGGCCAGGGCCAAGGGTATCCCCGAGAAATTCACTGCCGACAAGCGGTCCGTTTTCCTCGCCGCCCTGGCGAAGCATGGGTTTGTGGCCCGCGCCGCGGCCGAGGCCGGGGTGCATCGGTCGACGGTCCTGCGGGCAAAGGATGCCGACAAGGCGTTTTCCAAGGCGTGGGAGGAGGCCAAGGACGAATACACCGAACGCTTGGAGCAAGAGGCCGACCGCCGGGCCTATAAGGGCATGTCCAAGCCCATATTTTACAAAGGCAAGAAGTGCGGCGTTATCCGGGAGTTCTCCGACACGCTGCTGATTTTCCGCCTCAAGGCCCTGAAGCCTGAGGTCTACAAGGATCGGTCGGAAACAAACCATACCGGTAACGTCACCGTGGAGATCGTGCGCTTTGGACAAGGTCAGGATTCCAAATAGCTGGACGCCGCGCCCGTACCAGATGCCGCTGTGGACCGCCTTAGAAGGCGGTTGCAAGCGGGCTTCCGTCGTTTGGCATCGCCGGGCCGGCAAGGACTCCCTCTCCCTCAATTGGACGGCCGTAGCTGCGCATGAGCGCATCGGCGTCTACTGGCACATGCTCCCGACGCAGAAGCAGGCCCGCAAGGTTGTCTGGGATGGCATCGACAAGAACGGTCGGCGCATTATCGACCAGGTGTTCCCGGAGGTCATTCGGGCCGGCTCCAACGCCACGGAAATGAAGATCGAGCTCAAATGCGGCTCCATCTGGCAACTCTGCGGATCGGACAACTACAATTCCCTGGTCGGCGGCAACCCCGTCGGCGTCGTCTTCTCGGAATGGTCCCTGGCTGATCCTGCCGCCTGGGATTTTATCCGCCCGATTCTGGCCGAGAACGGCGGTTGGGCCATGTTCATTTTCACGCCGCGTGGCCGCAACCACGGTTGGACGCTCCATAATATGGCTGCCCAGGACCCGAAGTGGTTTGCCCAGCTGCTCACCGTGGAAGACACGGGAGCCATTCCCCTGGAGGCCGTGGACGACGAGCGCAAGGCCGGAATGTCCGAGGAAATGATTCGGCAGGAATTCTATTGCTCGTTCGAAGCCCCCATGTTCGGAGCGTATTACGCCCAGCAGATGTCCCTGGCGGACGCGGAAGGACGCATCTGCCGCATTCCGGTCGAGACGGCCGTGCCCGTGGATACTTATTGGGACCTGGGTATGCGCGATTCTACGGCCATCTGGTTCTTTCAGCATGTTGGCCATGAGGTCCGGGCCATCGACTATTACGAGGCATCGGGCGAGGGTTTGGCCCATTTCGTCCAGGTGCTCCAATCCAAGGGCTACGTCTACGGAGAGCACTTCGCCCCGCACGACATCAAGGTGCGCGAACTCGGTTCCGGCCGCTCCCGCCTGGAGATGGCCGAAAGCCTGGGGCTCTCTTTCAACGTCGTCCCGGACATCGGCCTGATGGACGGCATCAACGCTGTTCGCGCCGAGCTTCCCAAGGTCTGGTTCGATCAGGACCGCTGCGCCCGGGGCGTCGAAATCCTCCGCCAGTACCGCAAGGAGTGGGACGACGATCATAAGATTTTTCGTGATCGTCCCCTGCACGACTGGACGAGCCACGGGGCGGACGCCTTCCGCATGTTCGCTGTTGGGCATCAGGAGAAGGTGAAGCAGGCCAAGCAGCCCGTCCCGCAACCCTACGCCTTTGCCGGCGGCTGGATGGGGGCCTAGATGGCTGACAAGAAGCAGACCCACGACGCCCTCATTGCCGAGCACAAGGAGCGCTGCCGGAAGTTCGCCGACGCCTGGTCGAAGCAACGCCAGGAAGCGTCCGACGACCTGAAGTTTTTTGTCGGCTGGACACAGTGGCCCGAAGCTGTGCGCCGCCAGCGCGAGGCCGAGGGTTTGCCCTGCCTCGTCATCAACCGCCTGCCGCAGTTTGTGGCGGCCGTGGTCGGCGATGAGCGGCAGAATCGACCAGCCATTAAGGTTTCCCCGGTGGATTCCGGGGCGGATAAGCAGACGGCCGAGATCCTCGAGGGGCTCATCCGCAACATCGAAAACATTTCCATGGCCGACGTGGCGTACGATCGGGCGTTTGAGTTCCCGGTCATCTGCGGGCACCGGGGCTTTTTGCGCGTCGTGGCCGAGTACGCCGGCGAAGATACGTTCCAGCAGGACCTTAAGATCAAGCAGGTCCCCAATCCGTTCACGGTGCTCTTCGACCCCAATTGCCAGGAGCCCGACTATTCCGACGCCGGTCATTGTTACATCTACGACGACATTCCCAAGGAAGAGTTTGAGGCCGAGCACCCCGACGTCGAGGCGTGCGAATGGGATACCTCGGACAGCAATATCGACGGCCGCAAAGACGACACCATTGAGACGGTGCGTGTGGTCGAAGCGTTCTGGCGGAAACCTATCAACCGCACCATCGTGCAACTGCTCGACGGGCGGGTGGTTGACCAAGCCGACCTTGAGTTGCTCCAGCAGCAAGACCCGTTCGCAATCCCTGCCGTGAGCGACGACGGCCAGCCCATCACCCGGGACGTCAAGACCCACAAGATCATGTGGGCCAAAATGACCGGCTCGACGGTGCTTGAAGGTCCTCGCGAATACATCAAGGGCGGCCACTATATCCCCGTGATACCGGTGTCCGGTTTCGAGCTCAACGTCGAGGGAGAGATCGTGCAGTGGGGGCTGGTGCGCTACGCCAAAGACCCCCAGAGCGCCTACAATTTCACGCGCACCAAAGAAATCGAAACCATCGCCCTGTCGCCCAAAGCGCCTTGGTTGGCCACGGCCAAGCACGTTGAAGGCAATGAAGCGATGTGGGCCCAGGCCAACAACAAGGCTTATTCGACGCTCTTGTATAAGCCTGATCCGACCGCCCCGACGCTGCGGCCGGAACGTGTCGAACCGCCCGCGCCCAACAGCGCCTTGACCAATTCCAGCCTGCAGGCCGCTGACGAGATCAAGGCGGTCACTGGAATTTACGACTCGAGCCTCGGCCAGAAAAGCAAAGAGACGTCCGGTAAAGCCATCCTTGCCCGGGAGCGCCAGTCCGACACCAGCACCTTTACCTACCTCGACAACCTGACGCGCGCCATTCGGTTGCTTGGCAAGATCCTCATCGACCTCATCCCCCATGTTTACGACACGCAGCGCATCGTGCGCGTGCTCGGCGTGGACGGGTCGGAACGGCAGGTCGAGATCAACCGTCCTGTCTATGACGTCGTGCTCCATGACCTGACCGTCGGAAAATACGACGTCACCGTGTCGGTCGGACCCTCCTACGCCACGCAGCGCATCGAGGCCGCCAACGACATGGTTCAGTTTATCCAGGCGTTGCCCAACACCGGCCCCATCATTGCCGACCTCGTTGCCGGGTCCATGGATTGGCCCAAGGCCGAGGAAATAGCCGAACGCCTCAACGCGCTCTTGCCGCCCCAGGTCCGCGCCGCGGGCAATCCCGAGATGCAGGCGCAGCTTGCGCAGCAACAGCAGGCCCAGGAGCAGCAGCCTGACCCGAAAGTCGAGGCCGAGCGCATGGAGTCCCAGGCCCAGGTGGCGGCGGCTCAGGCCACCATTGCCAAGGCGCAAATGGGTGTCGAGGCGGAAAAGATGAAGTTGCATGGCAATGCCGCTGAAGCCGCCCGAAAAATCGTAGCACTTAGGCCGCAGCAGCCCCAGGGAATGGGGATGGGTGGCCAGCAAATGCCCGTACCGGCCGGGCCGTACGCCGGGCAATAATACGCCAAGGAGCGAGACCATGACCATCGAAGACGTCACCATCAGCCCCGACGCCGAGGCGCAAACGGCGGAACCCGACGAGCAGCAGCAGGGGGAACCGTCGGCCCCCGAGGAAGAGGCCCAGGAGCAGCAGGCCCAGGCCGAGGAAGGCGAGGATCAGGGAGGCGAAGGGGAAGGCGAGCCTGCGGGGAAAAAGAACGCCGTCCAGAAGCGTATCGACGAGATCACCCGAGCACGGCGTGAAGCCGAAGGCCGGGCGAAGCACCTGGAGCAGGTGCTCTACAACGTGACGCAACGCCAGCAGGTCGCCGACGTGCAGGCCCAGCAGCTTCAAGACCAGCCGGCCGAACAGCCGCCGAAGCCCGAGGACTTCCAGGACGTCGATTCCTTTCAGCGCGCCGTGGCCCGTTTCGAGGCCCGCCAGGAAGTGCGCGCCGAGATGAAGGCCGAGGCCGAGCGCCAGCAGTCCAGCCAGCGCCAGGCCGCCCAGGCCCGGGAGCAGCAGGAAAGCCAGCAGCGCGCGGTGTCCATGGTCGAGTCCGGCCGGGAAGCGTTCGAGGATTTCGACGACGTTGTCATGGCCCCGGGCGTGCGCATCACGCCGGTCATGGCGGATGCCATGTCCCTGGACGCCAAGACCGGATCTTCCGTCGCCTATTACCTTGGTAAGTCCCCGGAAGAATCGGCGCGCATCGCGTCCATGAAGAACCCCCTGGCCCAAGCGGTGGAGATCGGCCGGCTGTCGGAAAAAATCGCCTCGGCCGCCAACAAGAACAAAGTCACCAAAGCCGCGCCGCCGGCGAAACCCCTCGGAGGACGTGCCAAGGTCAACGTCGATGAGGCCAAGCTCTCCGACGCGGAATGGCTGCGTCAGCGCCACGCCAAGCGGTAGGCTAGAAGGAAAAGCACATGGGCAACGAAATTCTCACCCACCAGAAGATCGCGCGCGAGGCCGCCGCGATGCTCGAAGAGGAGATGTGTTTCATCTCCAACATCAACCGGACCCGCGAGAAGGAGTTCGGCGCCAACGTCCAGGGCTACCAGATCGGCAACACCGTTAAGGTCAAGATTCCGCCCGCGACCAAGGTCTTCGACGGCAACGTGTTCGCCGGCGGCGGTTCGGCCCCGGACCAGAAGGAATCGAGCGTCACCCTGACCGTCAGCACGCAGAAGCACGTGGCCCTGCGCTTCACCAGCCTCGAGCAGGCCATGCAGTTGACCGACTACAAGGAACGGTTCCTCAAGCCGTCCATCTCCACCCTGGCGTCCGTCATCCAGGCGGATTTCCTGGTCAAGGCCTACAAGCAGGTGCCGGGTATCGTCGGCACGGCCGGGTCCATCCCAAGCACCATGAAGACGTTCGGCCAGGCCCGCGCACTCCTGGAACGCTTCCTCTCTCCCACGTCCCCGCGCACTTGCCTCATCTCCTCGGACGTCAACACCGAAATGGTGGACACTTCCAAGGCACTGTTCAATCCCGTGACCGATGTGGCCAAGCAGTATCGCACTGGCATTCTCGGCAATGCCCAGGGCTTGGAAATGTACGAGTGCCAGTCCATGCCCGTACACACCAACGGTTCCAAGGTCGCCGGCGTTACCGTCAACGGAGCCGACCAGACCGGCAGCGCCCTGTCCATCGCCGGGCTGACCGCCGGGGACACCATCAAGGCCGGAACGGTCTTCACCATCGCCGGCGTCTACGCCGTGCATCCGCTGACCGGCGTCGCTTATCCGCAGCTGCGGCAGTTCGTCGTGACCGCCGACTTCACGGCCACGGACACCACCGGATCGATCAGCATCTCCCCGAGCATCAACGCCACGGCCCCGGGTGCCAACGTTTCGGCCCTGGCCGCCAACGGAGCCGCCCTGACCTTCGTCGGCTCGGCCGCGACCGGCTACCGCCAGAACCTGGCCTTCCACCGTGATGCCTTCGCCACGGCCTTCGTGCCGCTCAAGGTCATCGCCGGGTGCCAGGGCTACACCTTCACCACCGACGATTTCAGCGTGCGCGTCATGACCGGCGGCGACTTCACCAACGACGCGGAAAACACCCGTATCGACGTGCTGTACGCCGATCCCGTCATCATCCGTCCCGACCACGCGGTGCGAATCACCGAATAACCGTTAACCGGCGGGGTTGGCCTGGGCTGGCCCCGCTTCGGAGAAAATTATGCCCATCCCCATCAAGGAATACCCCAAGATGCTGTACCCGGCCGGCGAAGGCGATCCGGTTGTGGTCAACGACGCTGAGGCTGAGGCCAAGGCCAGGAAGAAGGGCTACGCCATGCACCTGGAGGTGCTGGCCAAGGTCGATGACAAGGCCAAGGACGCCTAAATGGCCACGGCCCGCAGGATCATAAATCGCGCGCTGCGTCTCATCGGCGTGTTGGCGTCCGGGGAAACCGCCTCGGCCGCCGAAGCCCAGGACGCCCTGGAAGCGCTGAACGACATGCTGGACAACTGGTCCATCTCGTCGCTCATAATCCCGTATAAGGTCACGCAGGCGCTCACGGTTTCGGCTTCGCCGGTCGCTCTGGCCGTGCGCCCCGTGCGCGTCACCGGTGCGTGGATCAACGACGGGGCCAGCGACCTGCAAATGACCCTGCTCAGCCAGGCCGATTACCTGTCCATCGCCAACAAGGCGCTGACGGGGCTGCCGACGTCCATATGTAATGATGGGATCACCCCCGTGGCCTCGCTCTACCTCTACCCGGTCCCGGACAAAGCCTATGCGCTGACGTTGCAGCGCTGGGACGCCCTGGCCTCCATCGGGGCGCTCGACGACGAGATTGAACTTCCGACCGGCTACCGCGAGGCCCTGGCAACCAATCTCGCCATTCGGCTTGCTCCCGAATACGGCACGACCACACCGACAGAGGTCGCGGCCATGGCCGCCACGGCTCTGGACATGATCCGGTCGCTCAACAGCCAACCTGTTGCGACCCTCGGCGTCCAGATCCAGTCCACCACACAGCAATACGGCCTGGCCGGCACGGATTCGCTGGCCGCGTTCCTCTCCGGCGGGTGGATGGCATGAACATTCCCTTCGTCGGCCCGGCATACCGGTCCCGTTCGCTCCCCTGGAGCGCCCAGGAATGCGTCAACCTCTATCTTGAGGCTGGCGGCCCCGGCGCGAAATCCGAGGCGGCGCTTCTTGGCACTCCCGGCATGACCGAGTTTGCCACGCTGGCCGAGGCCGGTGGCGAGGTGCGGGGGCTGTGGCCGGCGTCCGATGGGAATCTCTACGCCGTCTGCGGTGACCAGATGACCAAGGTCGATGCCGACGGAATCGTTACCAGCCTCGGCACGCTCGAGACGGACACCGGCCCGGTGACCATGGCCGACAACGGCGTGCAGATTTTCGCGGTGGACAATCCCAACGGCTACGTCTGCTACGTCAGCGATGGCAGCTTTGCCAAAATACCCGACACCACGGAATCGTCCAACGCCACTTGGACCGGCGCCGTCATGATGGACTATCTGGATGGCTACGGAATCGGCATCACGCCTGATTCCAACCAATTTTGGATCACGAACCTGTACGATTTTTCGTCGATGTATTCGGCCCTGGATTTCGCCTCGGCCGAGGCCAACCCGGACAAGCTGGTGGCCGTGCAGGTCGATCACCGGGAGGTTTGGCTTTTCGGGGAAAAGACCGTCGAGGTCTGGTACAACAGCGGCGACAGTTCGTTCCCCCTATCTCGAGTGGCCGGCGCGTTCCTCGAGATCGGCTGTGCCGCGGCCTTTTCCGTGGCCCGGGCGGACAACACGCAATTTTGGCTCGGCACCAACGGCTGTGTGGTCCGGGCCGACGGCTACACGCCCAAGATCGTTAGTACCCGGGCCATGGAAACGGCCATGGCCGGCTATCCTCGCGTGGATGACGCCCGGGCCTTTTCCTTCTCGCAGGAAGGCCACACCTTCTATGTCATCACCTTCCCCACGGCGGACGTGACCTGGGTTTACGACGCGGCCACGGACTCCTGGCACCAGCGATCGAGCTGGGGCATGGGCCGGTGGCGCGCCAACTGCGTCGCCCGGTTCGCCAACAAAATCATCATCGGCGACGCCACGTCGGGGAGACTCTACGCCCTGGACCCAGCGTCCTATACCGAAGCAGGACAGCCCATCGAACGGGTGCGCGTGACCGCACCACTTGCCAACGAGGACGTGCGCCTCAACCACTCGCGCGTCTGCGTCGATTTCGAATGCGGCGTGGGAACCGGCAGCGGCCAGGGCGAGGACCCGCAGGCCATGCTGTCCTGGTCCGACGATGGCGGCCGGACGTGGTCCGACGAGCGCACGGCCAGCATGGGCCGTCAGGGCGAGTATCGTCACCGCGCCATCTGGCGTCGGCTAGGGCAGTCCCGGAACCGCGTTTATAAACTCCGCATCACCGATCCCGTGCGCGTGGCGATCCTTGGCGCGTACGGCGACATCACCAAGGGACGGTCATAATGGCTGACACCCTCAATCCGCCCAGCATTCGTTCCCCCATGGTGGACAATGCCGGCCGACCGACGGCGGTCTGGGCCTCCTGGTTTCTGGTGTTGTACCGGCGCATTGGCGAGGCCCTGGGGCGCTCCACCACGGCCATCGACGCCGACGTGTCGTCGCTCTCCGGTGGGGCGACCACGCTTGAGTCCAGGATGACCACGGCCGAAAGCAGTATTTCGGCGCTTCAAGCCGGCCCGGTCGCCCCGGCCTACACCGTGGCCGGCGTGCCGGCGGCGGCCGGACATGCCGGGAAAACAATCTTTGTGAGCAACGAGAGCGGCGGGGCCGTGCTGGCCTTTTCGGACGGCACCACCTGGCGGCGCGTTACGGACAGGGCGGTGATCTCATGATCCGGCCGGCGACATACGACGACCTGGCCGAACTGGTGGCATTCGTAGGCGAGTGCCACGCGGTCATGCCCTGGGCCCAGCATGGCCTCGGACCGGACACGGACAGCGTCATTGCCACGCTCCTCGACCTGCTCGAATCGCCCGCGGCTGATTTGTCCGTGGTCGAACTGGACGGACTGATTGCCGGCGTCTGTGCGGTCGTACTCGGAAATGCCCCTTGGTCTCGAAACATGGTGATCGCCTCGGAATGGATCTGGCACATGCGACCGTCGTTTCCCGACGGACATACCAAGCGGCGGTGGATCGTGCGGATGCTGGACAACATGATGGATTGGGCCCGGGACCACGGGGCAACAGTTTTCAAGGTTAGCACCATCCATGGCGATACGCCTCTGACCAGATTGTTGGCGAGGCGAGGTATTGTCCCCATGGAAACGTGTTGCGCAGGGAGGTTGTAATGGGAGCTGCTGAAGCTGTTTCTGCTGGCTCTGGTCTGGTCGGTGCCGGGGCGTCGCTCCTCGGCGGCTCCAACTCCTCGGACGCGGCCGAGAGCGCCAACAAGGACGCGCAGTACAACGCCAGCATGGACCGGCTGGCGCTCATGATCGGGTTTGCCAACGCCTACAACGATACGCAGGCCAATACGCAAAACGCCCTGGCGTCTCTGGCCAAGGGCTATGGCGACGTCCAGAACTACGGAGACTATGCGCAAAACGCCTTGTCCGGGGCGTCAGGGTATTGGGACACAGCGAAATCCGAAGGAACCGGCTATCTCAATAACGCCTTGAGCGAATGGGACAGCAAGTATAATCAGGTTCGCACCGATGAGGCTCCCTACATGGCCCTGGGTCAGCAGGGAGTAACCGGCTACTCCGGGTTACTGACAAACCCGTCTACCATCACCAGCGACCCCGGCTATCAGTTCGGCCTGACTCAGGGCGTCAGCGCCCTGGATCGGTCGGCCGCATCCAAGGGGCTCTTGCTCTCCGGCAGCCAGCAAAAGGCCCTGGACCAGTACGGCCAGGACTATGGTCAGACCTATCTGGACAAGGTTCTGAATCGCTACGGAACGGCCGTCGGCTACGGACAAAACGCGGTCACGCAGGTCAATAACGCCGGCATGACCACGGCCGCCGGGAAGGCGTCCGTCTACAACGCTCTGGCGAACCTCGGAACGGCCACCGCTTCCGGGAAATCCGGTCTCGCGCAATCTTCGGCTAACGCCTACCTGAACACGGGCAACGCCTTGGCCGGCAACACGAAATACCAGTCCGACGACTACAACATGCTGTCGCAGCTCATCAACTCGCTGTGGAACAATACGGCGTCGAATCTGGTCAAGGTGGACAGTGGGTCCAGCCAGTCCAGCGCGGACACCGCCAGCGCCGAGGCGTCGAGCAGCAACAACGCCATTTCCGGTGTGGTCAACTCGCTCAACAGCGGCGTGAAAAACTATCTGACCGCGTCCGGGTACAACGGGACCCGCTATCCTTTGGGGTGATGCCATGGCTCATTTTCAGACTCCGACCCCGGTCAAAATAGACCAATTGGACCTTGGGCAGATCCAGAAGGACAATGCCCTATCCGCGCTGTACGACCAGCGGTTGCAGGGTATGGCGTACGAGAACGGCTCCAGGAACGCCCTCAATGACGTTCTGAAGACGAACCCGAGCGCCACGGGGCAAAACGTCATTGCCGATATGGCTGCCCGAGGCTTCGGCGAGGCGGGCCAGAAATACGCCTATAACTGGATGAACCGGCAGCACGCCGCCTTGCAGTACGAAACCGATCTTCGCAAGGAAGTTTCGAACATCATCGGTTCCGTCACTGACGAGGACAGCAAGAACCGAGCAGTGGACTACATCCAATCGAAGTTCCCGGATGCCGACTTCAGCCAATACCGGTCCATGCCCTGGCAGCAGGCCCGTGAGGCGGGAAATACCTTTGCGCTTGGTGCGGCAGGCCGAGTTGCCAAGGACCGCAACGACGCTACCGGGGCCGCCGTAGGCGCTCCTGCCGGCGTAGACGTGGGGCTGTGGAACAACGTCGACATGGCGCGCAAGGCCGATGCCCGGGCGGCGGCCGCCGCTGACCGGGCGGCAGGGCTTTACCCTGGCCAGTTGGAACAGCAGGGCGCGACGCTGGAACATACCAGGGCCAGCACCGAGGCGCTGAACACCAAAACCGACATCCCGAAAATTCAATGGGCGAAAGATATGGGTGGGATGGAAACGACGCCCTATGCGCTGGGGAAAGACGGGACCTGGACGCAGATGCCGGTCAACAAGCCGGATACCATGACGCCGCCACCCGCAGGTGAGGACGGCAATGTTTCGTATTCGGGAGGAGCGAGACAGACGCAGTTTAAGTCTGCGGAAGAAGTAAGGGCTGCATACAGAGCTGGCAAGCTGACGAAAGAACAGGCGCGCAAAGCCATTGAGGCCGGCGCGTTCCAGATAAAATAAAAAGGCCGCCCCGAAGGGCGGCCAGTAAAGGCAGTGACGATGTTACCCCTTTCGCAACAAGAGCCAGACATTACGAAGGCTTTCCAGCGCTTCGTATACGCACGTGTAAGCCATGTGCAGCTCCTTGTCTGCGACTTCGAAAAGAGCGCAATGCGCGTCCATGGCTTCGTCAAAGTACGTGGTGGCATCGGATTTCCGGTCTTCGCGGAAAGGTCTGAGGGCCTCTTTCTTGAAGGCAGCCAGGCGCTTTCCGAACGTCTCAAACTCGTCGTAGGCCCGCATGGACAATTCAGACCAATATCGCGGGGAATCTGGGAGGTTTCTATAGAAGGCGGCATAGTCCCTGATCGTCGTCGGCTCCTGCCGCATCGGCAACGCCTTTTGCGGTCCCCGAAGCGCCGTCGCATCGATGAGGCTTTGCACAAACACCACGGCCCGGGGAAGCTGCTCCATGGTCAGTTCCTCGATGGCCTTGATGCCCATGACGTCATGCACTCTGCGCCAAGCAGCCTTAAAGGCTTCCTGGTTCGGGCCGCCGGGCAGCAGGCCCACGTAGCGGTTGACAAGTCCGGTGAGGGCGTTGCGCTCCTTGGCCGTTGTCAGGCGGGAAGCCTCGGGGGCCGGGCACACTTCGTACTTCCCCGTGCGCCGCAGGGCCGGGATGACTTCCGAGGCCACCCAGTTGGTGAAGCGGTCGGCCTCGGGTTTATTGGAGCGGAAGGCCAGTTTGTAGACGGCGGGTTCATTGACTGTGGCAACATCGTTGAGTTGACGCCTTCCGTCTCTGGTACGGGTCGGGAGTTTGCCGACCCGTTTCCATGCCTCTGGGATGGTGGCCAGGGTCTTCCTGCCGCTCCATGCGATGGTCAGTGCCCCGCAAACGTCGCGGGCTACGAACCAGGGTTGGCCATCATCACCGACTACTGTTCTGATTTGGTGGGAATCGAAAGCGAAGGGGACTGGTGCGTTGGCCGTGAGATCGGCCGAAGCGAGAGCGGTCATGGTGACCTCCGTTGGATTGAGATTCGGCTTTTTCAAAAAGAAAAAGCCGGGTGCTCTCAACCGTCAACGGACGGCCCCGGGGCTTTCCCCTTACGGGTATTGTATGGCCCAAGGACACCCGGCAATAGGGCGTATAGCAAAAAGGCAACAAAAAATCCACGACTTAACGGGCGTGGAACCGCCGTTGGCAAGGCGTTGAGAGCGCCTGAAATCCTTATGGCCCTAGGAAAGAGCGAAAGTCAATCCGTTTCTCGTTCTTTCAGGACATACCAAGTCACAACCCAGGCCCCTGCCAAGAGGCCCGCTACGGAAACTATCAAGAGCCCCCATGGCTGGCTTGCTATAAACATATTTGCGGCAAGAACAGCCCCTCCGAAGATTGATATCAAAACAGAAATTACTATACATATAACATTCTTCCCAGAAGGGGAAACGACAAACGTAGCCCACACAACGCAGCTAGATATTATATATGCACGCATGGCTTCGATTATATATGGTCCAAAGGTAAGTCCAGCCTGCATCGTTGTACTTATGTTAGTCAATAGTATTATTGCCCAAGCGGCAGCCATCCCTCCAGCCGCTGAAATCGCTATCGCGGGAACAAGCAAAATCCATCGCAACCAGTTCGGCCATTTATTTAGGAAACTCATTAAATCTTTCTCCCTGACTTTCGATCGCAGTCTCATTATTGACTACGATATGACTGAAGGTCAAAAATCACTTTTTTTGTCCATCATCCAAAAAATCATCTATCGTTTTGAGAGGAACGAGAGAAAATACAGGATTTTTTACGGCATTAGTCGCAAGATATGCCACGGCTCTCCCCTCTCTTCTATCCACAAGGTAGGCAACAGGAGGGGTCCCTGTGACTATCGAGTATCGCGTTCCATCCGTGTAATATTTCACGCTGGCTGCAAGGATAATCGAAATGGCCAAAGCCGTTACACACGCGATGATGGTTTTCAAAAAGTCTTTGTCCATGGAGTCCCCTTAGGTATTGCCTCCATTCCCGCACACCCAGGAGAATGTCAATGACCCCTTCTCTCGACAACTATCTAGACGCTCCAGAAGACGCCGTTGACAAATTTTTAGACACCCCGGACGCCATAGATTCCTTCCTCGACGCCGAAGACAAGGGACTCTACCTGCGCACCATGGACACCCTGGCCGACGCCTCGGGCAAAGTCACGGAGGCCATCAAGGCCGGGGCCGAGAACGTGGCCCAGGGCGTGCGCCAAGGATTCTGGCAACTGCCTGTCTCTGTGAACAAGTCCATCGGCTTGGGGGATTTCCCGGGCACTGCCGAGGCCGAACAGAAGGCGCAGCAGGCACAGCAGGAGCACGAACAGGGGCTTGAAGGCGCGCCGTTCTGGGAACGTGTGGGAAAGAATCTCGCTTACGGAGCCGGCCAGATGGGGGCGACACTCCCGGCTGACATCGCCATGGGCGCAGGCGTCAAGGCCCTGCCCATGGTCGGGAAAGCCGCCGAGGCTCTTCCCTCTTTCGCGCTTGGCATGGGCGTGCGCCGGGCCGGTGACGAGGGTCCGATGGGACTCCCCGAGGGTGTGGCCGAAGGTCTGGCCATGCACGGCGTCGGGCAGCTTGGGCAGGGACTTTCCGTCATCCCGCGCACGGCGGCGCAGGTCGCCGGGCAAGGTGCGCTTGCCGCCGGCATGACCACGGCCGACACGCTGGCGAAGACGGGGCAACTGCCGACCGTGGATCAAGTGCTCGAGGCCGGTGCGACCGGCGCGGCCATGGGTCTCCCTTTCGGACTCGCCCCGGGCAGGATGGGCGTGCAGCCGCGTGACAGCGGCGTGCGCATCGACACGCGCGAGGCTGCCCCTGCCGAGACCGGCGGAACCTCTTTGACCGACCGCATCATCCAGGCCGAGTCCGGCGGGAACCCCAACGCGGCCGCCACCACGTCCAGCGCCAGGGGCCTGGGCCAGTTCACCCAGGGCACCCGCAACGCCATCCTGAAGCGCTACGGCGTGGACGCGTGGAGCACCGACCCAGCCGAGCAGCGCCGGGCCACGGAACTGCTCATCGAGGACAATCGCGCCTTTCTTCGCAACGCCCTGGGCCGCGAGCCGAGTGACGGCGACGTCTACATGGCCAACTTTCTGGGAACCGGTGGCGCGGAGCAGTTCCTGTCCGGCCTGGCCGAGAACCCCGGCGACGCAGCGGCAAACCACGTTTCCCCGGCGGCGGCCCGGGCGAACCGCACCATCTTTTTCGACAAGTCCGGCCAACCCCGGACGCTCCAACAGGTCTACGACCTCATGGCGGCCAAGGTCGCGCCGAAGGACGGCGAGACTCCCGCGGCTACGACCGGCGCGCGCGGCGCGCTGCCGACAGTGGATGCCGTTCTGGACGGACAGCAGGCGCCGGCCGACGCGTGGCCATTGCGGCCGGAACTGGCCAACCTGCGCACGGACATGGAGGCGCGGGCCCCTGGTGTTGTGGAGGGGCAGGGGAACCCCTGGGACATGCGGTCCCCGGCGGCGCGCATC
>JBFWJY010000034.1:0-33808 GCA_050252955.1 Desulfomicrobium sp. | reverse complement strand
CGCCCACCACGAAGACAAAATGCGGGGTCGTAGTTAAGTCGGTTATAACGCCGGCCTGTCACGCCGGAGGCCGTGGGTTCGAGTCCCATCGGCCCCGCCAAAGAAATCAAGGGTTTAAGGTCAAACGGCCTTAAGCCCTTTTTCTTTTAGTGTGCTTTGGCGTGGGTTTTTATGGACGAAATGGACGATCTGGACCGCAATGGACAACAATGGACCCGGCCAAGATTGCGCCGGGGAAAAAGAATTCTGCCAGGCACGCCCATTTCTTCCATGAGAAGCACCTTGTCCGTTTGGTCCATTGCGTCTCTTTGGTCCATTATGTCCATCCCAGTCCATATATCTCCGCTCACTCCTTGCCCCCAAACCCTCCTCTATTCCGGCACGCCGAGCGTACCCTGTACAAGCGCTCTGTAAAACCTCCTTCGTTCGTGAATGCGCGGGCCAGGGCGGCCAGCTGGCGGTCGAGCAGGACGCAGGTGATTTCGATGAGCGTCAGGGCTCCGTTGGCGACGATTTCCGGATAGCCGGAGTTCTTCACACGGTTGTTGGGCGGATGGATTGTATTGGCTTGATGAGTCACCAGATTGGGCGCTATGGCGCTGCCGAATTCATTGTGCAGGGCTTTGTCTTTGACTTCTCGCGCCCATGCGGCGACTTGGTCGGCGGTCGCGCAGCGTCTGGCCACCAGATCCGCGCGACGCGGATCGTTGATGGGCCAATGAGGGAGGTGACGCTGGCGCAGAAAATCCTCGTAATCGAGGAGCAGCTCTTCAAAACTGGCCCTGGCCACGCTGGTAAGCTTGAGTTCCGTTTTCTTCGACGTGCCGCTGGCCTCGCTGCCTTCGGCGATGTTCTGCACCCCGCTGCGCGCCGCCTGGACCATCTGGTCCCGTGTTCGGCTGCCTCGAGGGACATAACGGTCGCAGAACCGCACCGTCACATCATAACACAGCCGCGCCAGTTGGAATGTCTTGAGCGCTCTGTATCCGCCATGCCTGGCAATAATCGGCTCCAAAGCTCCCTCCGGAATCCTGCCCGTCCGTTCCTTTGCCCTGTCCATGATGGCAGTCACATCCTCAAAGTCGTCACGGGATCTCGATCTCCCGGACCACCGAAACCACCGCCTCATCAGCCCTGATCAGGAGGAATTCTCCCCGGTAGCGTCCGGGCATCCAGCCTGCCCCCTTTCTCTTTCCGATGTAGCGCATGGCTTGGGCCTGGTTGCGTTCCTGTGTGGTGCGCGATTCAGCCAGGACTTTGTTGTCCGGGCCAAGGAGCCGCACGGCCCAGACATCCCCAGTCCGAGGACCAAAAACCTGCACGCCGAAAACCAGAACGGACGGGTCGCTCACACGGCCCTCGATCCAGCCATGCCGACGCAACAGGGCGATGGAGTCCTTGGGCGGCGCATCGAAGAACCCGGCTTCGAGCAGCCCGCTGGACTGATAGCGCAACACCGAAGATTCAAGGGTGGGCCCGCTCCACAGCGGTCGGCGACGCGCATCGCACTCATCCGCGCCATCCCCGGTGAACGGGTCCACGAACCGCCCCTGATCGCGCACGCTGATCTCCAGATGCGGAAATTCCGTGACCCCGGACAGCCCTATCAGCCCGAGCATTTGCCCGGCCCGGACAAACTGGCCCGGCCGCACGACCACGGAACCTTGGCGCAAATGGCTGTACTGGGTCTCGTATCCACCGTCATGGACCACGACCACGCCGTTGCCGGCCTCGCGCGTCCTGACCGACGCCCTGCCGCGCACGGAAATCTCCCCTTCGGGCTCTCCGTCCCGCACGGCCCGGACCTTGCCGTCGGCCACTGCCAGCACGGGTACCCCGCGCTCCATATCGGCGTAGGAGACCCGGATATCGGTTCCTGTGTGCCCATCGTAGGATAGGAAGCCGCAAAGAAAATCCGCGTGACGCTCCGACGCGTCGTGATCGAAGTAGTTCTGCGTGAAGCACGTCTGCGCCTCGGAGCAGTCCACAGGCAGGCTCATGGAAAAACCCAGGCCCGAAGCAGGCAGAAACACAAGGGCCACAACGGCAAGGAGTGTTCCGAGAAAAATCACGCCCAAATGTGTCTTGCGCATTTTCACAAGACGAAAATCACCTCGACAGCGGCCTCCACGACCATGATGCGCGTCACGCCAGGAATCTCGCACCGGCACCTCCACCGCTCTTTATCCGTGAAAGAGTCATCGCGACCACCTGACCCGGCGGAAGACAGTGCGCAACGACACGTCTCGCGCCATGGTCACGGATGATACGCGCCCAACCGAACGCATGCCGTCATTTCCTGCCGCGCTGGTTCAGAAGCAGGTAGAGCAGCCCCATCTTGCCCGCGGATCGCGCCGCTTGATCGAAAGACGTGTCATCCTTGCCATGCAGTTTAGCAGCTCTTTGAGCGTCCCGCCTGAAACGGTACAGACCTTCAACGGGAACAAGGGTTTCGCCGTGTGACTTGTCCCATCGCACCTGAATGATCTCGCCATCCAAAGCGGTGACATATCCGGACTCGATGCTGACAGCGCTTCCGTGGATCACGACGACATGCGCTCTGTCGCCTTTGCTCCATGACACGTCTGCCGCGCACGAGAACGATGCGCAGCCCAGGATGAAAAATACGTGCGAAAAAGCCAGAATCGGAATCATTGATGAAAAATTCCATTTTCTTTCAAATAAATGCATCTGCGGCTCCGGCAGTGAAAACCAGGGAAAACGTATGTGTTTTCCACAAACCGCGATCGTACAGTATTTCTAATTTTTTGAAATAATTAATATAATGATAAAAAACATGTAAAACCTAGTACCAAATACGTACTCACATGACGCGAAAATACTGAAACCAGCGAATGCCGGCTGGAATGGCGCACATCGACGAAGGAATGTCATGAGCGCCGCCTTCTCGCGGATTCATGGATCCGACAAGGGGCCGGAATTTCTTCCGACCCCTTGCGCCAATCAATACGATGATATTTGGGAGAGACCGCCGCCCTGACCTGCCCTACATGAGCGTCGGCAGGAAGGTCACGATCCGGGGGATGAGAAAGAGGAGCGCAATGCCGGCGACCGTGGCCACCAGAAAGGGGTAGATGCCGCGAAATATGGATTCCAGGCTGATGTTCTGCTTCATGGCCGTGGTCACGCCGTAGACCACGTAGACATTGATGCCCACGGGGGGCGTGATGACCCCCATCTCCGTGACCAGCACGATGATGACTCCGAACCAGATGGGATCGTAGCCCAGGCTCATGACCACGGGATAAAAGACCGGCACGGTCAGCATGATCATGGCCAGGGAATCCATGAAGCACCCACCGACGAAATAGATCAGCACGATGATGGCCATGACCGCCAGGGCCGGAACCTCCAGCCCCCCGATATAGCTCGCGGTGGTGAAGGGAATGCGGGTCACGGCCAGGAATTTGCCGAAAACCACGGCTCCGGCCACCAGAAAGAGAATCATGCATGAGGTGCGCAGCGTCTCTTCCAGCGACTTCATGATCAGCCGCCAGTTCAGTTGCCGCCTCGCAAGGCCCAACACCAGAACGCTCACCGAGCCGACCGAGGCCGCTTCCGTGGGCGTGAACCAGCCCTTGAACAGACCCGTCAAAACCACGGCGAAGATGATCAGGGTGTCGGTCAGGCCGGCCAGGGACCTGAACCTGGCCGCCCAGGAGAAATGTTCGGCCACGGGGCCGTATTCGGGATGGCGGCGGCAGGTGACGTAGACGGCGCACAGGAAAAGCGCGGTCAGCAGAAAGGCGGGCAGGATGCCGGCCACGAAGAGCTTGCCGATGGATTGCTCGGTCAGCACGCCGTAGATGATGAGCACCACGCTCGGCGGCATGATCATGCCGAGTCCGCCGCCAGCCGCCACCGCTCCCGCCGCCAGGCGGTCACGGTATCCGAAGCGCTTCATCTCCGGAATGGCCACCGTGGCCATGGTCGCGGCCGTGGCCGGACTTGAGCCGCAGACCGCGCCGAAGGCGGTGCAGGCTGAAACCGTGGCCATGGCCAAACCGCCCCGGATGTGTCCGAAGAAGTGATAGGCCGTGGAGAAAAGCCGCCTGCTGATGCCGGCGTTGAAGGCCAGCTGCCCCATGAGAATGAAGAGAGGGATGGTGGTCAGGTCGTAGGAGACAAAGACCTCGTACATGCTGCGGCTGAGCATGTTCAATCCGCCCTGAACGGAAGTCAGCACGGAAAAACCCACGAAACCGACCACGCCCATGACAAAGGCCACGGGCATGCGCGTGGCGAAAAGCAGGAGCATGACGGCGATGCCCAGAAATCCGATACCGGCCGGGCTCATGATTTCCTCCATTGACGCACGAAGAGTGCGAAATCGACGAGCATGGCCAACGTGCCCACGGCGAAGCAGGCGCAGAGCGCATACAGGAGCAGGTATTCGGGCAGGCCCAGATTCATGGAGACCTCACCCGAAAGGTGCTTGTCCCGCGCATAGGCGCCCATCATGAACGTGACCACGGCAAAAAAGAGAATGGACAGGATTTCGCGGAACAGCTTGAGCCGGCGACGCACCGTGGTCGACATCAGCTGCACGAAGACCTCCACCCCGATGTGCGAGCGATGGGAATGGGCATACGGCAAGGACAGCCCCAGGGCCAGTACGGCCAGAAAGGTGACGACCTCCTCGGAGCCGAAAATGGGGCTGTGATTGAGCCGCCCGGTAATGTCGGCCACGGTCAGAAACGCCATGCCCAGAAGGCACAGGCATCCTCCGATGCGCATCACGCTTCCGATGCGGGCCAGAATCTTTTCAACGATCTCCACGAACACTCTCCCGTTCCTGCATGACGCAGGGGCAGGAGCCTTGCGGCTCGTGCCCCTGCAACTATCGGACTAAATCAGACTATTTCAAATTGGCGCGCATGAATTCAAGCACGGCCTTGCCATCCGCTCCGGCCTTGGCGCATTCGGCCTCGTATTCGCCGAAGATGGGCTCCATGGCCTTGGTCCAGCGCTCGGCCTCGGCCGGGTCCAGGGTGACCACGGCGTTGCCCTGCTGGGCCAGGAAAAATTCCAACCCTTCCTTGTCGCTGTCATCCCAGGCCTGCCCGTGCCTGGGCGTCCATTCACGGCTGACCTCGGTCATGGCCTGCTGCGCTTCCGGGGAAAGGGACGCCCAGACATCCTTGTTGATGACCACGAAAAAGGTCGTCGTGTAGGCCACGGCGGTGCTGTCCGTCAAATAGTCAACGACTTCGCCCATTTTCCAGCCCTTGTTGGTTTCGACGGGATAGATTCCACCGTTGACCACGCCCTTCTGGATGGACTGGTAGGAGTCGGGCATGGACATGGCCACGGGATTGCCGCCCAGGGCGGTGATGACGCTGGCGCTGTTGCCGGTGGCGCGGATCTTCATGCCCTTGAGCTCTTCCATGGTCGTGACGGGCTTGCCTGCGGTGTGCAGTTTTCCCGGGCCGTGGGCGTGGAAATACAGGACATGCACATCGTCGAATTCCTTGGGCTTGAACTGCTCGTACACGGCGTTGGCCAGGGCCGTCGCCTGCACGCCGCTGGCGTAGCCCATGGGCAGATCGACGCCGGAAAGGACCGGAAAGCGGCCCTTGGTGTATCCGAGGGCGGAGAGACCGATGTCGGAGATGCGCTGCACCACGCCGTCATAGCAATCCTTGGGCTTGGTCAGGGTTCCCGCCGGGTAGTAGTCGATGACGACCTGTCCGCTTGTACGGGCCTCGACCTCGCGGCACCATTCTTCGGCCAGGATCGACTGGATATGGGTCGGAGGGAAGAAATTGCTGTAGGACAGCTTGACCGGCCCGGCGGCCATGGCCTGCGCCGAAAATCCCAGAACGATGAAAGCCAGGGTCGCGACCCGTGAAAACAGCCTCATGACAACAATCCTCCGTGTGAAAAGTGAGACCGCGCCCCATGCGCGGGCCCGATTATTCCTGGTCGTCCAGGGCGTTGGCCAGGGCCAGTTTCATGGCTGCCCGGCGAAAATCCCTGCGGTCGATGGTTCCCGTCCCGAGCAGGGAATGGATCAGAAAACCCTCGAACAGGGCGGTGTTCAGCGCTCCGATCTTGGGAGCCGGATAGCCGCTTTTGACGTAGGGCGCGACGATGTCGTCGAATATCTCGTCGGACAGACGATAAAGGGACTGATTGAGCTGGGCTCGCAAATCCTCGTTACGGGAGGCGTGGATGGTGAATTCAAGAAAGACCGAACTCCAGTTGCGGTCGTCGATCATGGTCTCCAGAAAATCGAGGATGCGGTCCATGACCTCCTCCAGACTGCGGGCATCCCGCAGAGCCGCATCGCGCATGGCGCGGTAGGACTGCATCTTGTCCGCGATGATGGCCAGCATGATCTCATCCTTGCTCTGCCAGTGCCGGTAGAAATTGCCCTTGGCATAGCCCGCGTCGGAGGTGATCTCGGCCACGGTGGTGGCGACGAAACCCTTGGCGGCGAACAGTTTTTCCGCCGATTCCAGCAGTTCGCGCTGCGTCTGGAGTGATTTTTCCTGCTGCTTTCTGGCCATGGGATTCCTTATTGGATCATGGTCACAAAGTGACCGAAAGTCATTTTGTGACCATGTATTCGTATGCCGCCCATCTGTCAAGCATCCGCCGCTTTCAGGATTCCTTGACACCCCCCAAGGCCGCGACTAGCGTCTTTTCCACTTCGGATACCTTAGGGTGTAAAAGGGAATCCCGTGCAAATCGGGAGCGGACCCGCCGCCGTAAGTTTCAAAAAAGCCATGCTCCATGCTGTCCACTGGAATCGGTTCCGGGAAGGACGAGAATGGTGAAACGAGCCGGAAGACCTGTCCGAGGTCCAGTCATTAGTCTGTGCTGCCTGCAACGGGGGTTTTGCGGGCCGCGCCATCGGACAGCCGTCCTGTCCTCACCGCCCCCGCCAAACCTGGAGGTCCCATGTTCAAAGCCTCGCACGTTTGCGGACTTTTTCTTTTCCTTTTTCTTCTCACCCTGTGCGGCCAGGCCGTGGCCGGGCACAAGGAGCGGCCGCCCAAAAAGGGTGTTCTGCTGGTGGCCTTCGGCACCACCGTGCCCGAAGCCCGCGGCGCCCTGGACCATATAGGGGCAAAGGCGGCGCAGCGTTTTTCCGGTCTTGAAATTCGCTGGGCCTATTCCTCGCGCATCGTGCGCGAAAAACTCGCCGCCCAGGGTCAGCACTTCGACTCCCCGGCCATGGCCCTGGCGCGGATGATGGACGACGGCTTCACGCATGTGGCCGTGCAGTCGCTGCACACCATCCCCGGCGAGGAATTCCACGCCTTGAAGCAAACGGTCGACGCCTTCTCCGGCCTGCCCAAGGGCATGGAAAGCGTGGTTCTGGGCCTGCCGCTGCTGGCCGAACCGGATGACGTCGAGAGGTGCGCCAAGGCCATTCATGCCAGCCTGCCGCCTGAACGCAAAAAAGGCGAGGCCGTCATCCTCATGGGACACGGCACCCATCATCCGGCCAACATTTATTATCCCGGCCTGCAATATTCCCTGAACAGGCTCGATCCGCTGGTGCTGGTCGGCACCGTCGAGGGCACTCCATCGCTGGACGACGTGCGACAGGCGCTCAAAAAAAACGCGGTCTCGAAAGTCTATCTCCTGCCCTTCATGGCCGTGGCCGGGGACCATGCGGTAAACGACATGGCCGGTGACGAGGAAGACTCCTGGAAATCCGTGCTCACGGCCGACGGCCTGACCTGCGTTCCCGTCCTGCGCGGAACCGCGCAGAACCCCGCGTTCGTCGACCTCTGGCTGGATCATCTGCAGGCGGCCCTGGAGCGCCTGCCCTAGCCTCATGAACGACATGCGACACATTCGGGCATGGCTTGTCATGGCGGCAGCCGTGCCCCTTTCCATCTATGCGGCCCTTTTTTTCGGGTCCTATCCCTTGCCCGCCGAAGCCATCCACCAGGCCATCGGAGCCATGATCCATGGCCAGGCCGAAACCCAGGCGCTGGTCATCGTGCGCGACATCCGCCTGGGCCGCATCCTGCTCTCCTTTCTGACCGGAGCGGCCCTGGCCGTATCCGGCGGCGTTTTCCAGGGCCTGCTGCGCAACCCCCTGGCCGACCCGTTCACCCTGGGCATCTCCAGCGGCGCGGCCTGCGGTGCGGCCCTGGCCCTCGGTCTGGGCTGGACGGTGACCGGGCTTTCGACCCTCCCCCTGGCCGCCCTGGGCGGAGCCTTCGCCGCCATGATCCTGGTGCTGGCCATGAGCAGGCTGGCCGGGGATTTCTCCCGCGAGAGCCTGGTCCTGGGGGGTATCGTCGTCTCCACCTTTCTCGGCGCCCTCATCGCCCTCATCAAGTCACTGAACGAGGAGTCGGTGGCGGCCATCGTGTTCTGGATCATGGGCAGCTTCCAGGGTCGGGGATTCGAGCACATCGAACTCATGTTGCCCTACATGGCCGCAGGCTGCGCCCTGGTCCTTCTTCTGGTCCGCGAACTCGACATCCTGGGCCTGGGGTCCGAACAGGCGGCCCAGGTCGGCGTGTCCGTGGGACGGGCGCGCATCGGCCTGCTGATCGGCGCCGGAATGCTGACCGCCGCGGCAGTCAGCGTCTCAGGGATCATCGGCTTCGTCGGACTGGTGGTTCCCCACCTGGTGCGCATGCTCATCGGGCCGGACTCCAGGCCCCTGCTTCTTTTCTCGGCCCTGGGCGGAGGGATTTTGCTGCTCTGGTCCGACGTCCTGGCCCGCACCATCCTCTCCCACGGAGCGGAACTCCCCGTGGGCGTGGTCACGGCCCTGTTCGGCGGCCCCTTCTTCTGCCTGATCCTGGCCAGGGGGCGCAGGCCGTGAGCACCCCGATGATCGAAATCAAAGACCTGAGCACTGGCTACAAAGGGCTGCCGGTGCTTCGCGGCATCTCCCTGACTGTCCGCGAGGGCGAATTCACGGGCATCCTTGGCCCCAACGGCAGCGGCAAGACGACCCTCATCCGCGCGCTGTCCGGAGTCCTGCCGTGCGTCTCGGGCAGCATCCGCATCGCGGGCCATGACATCGCGGCGCTGCCGGCCAAGGCCCGGGCCCGGCAATGCGCCACCGTGGCCCAGAAAAACCCCGCCCTGTCCGCGGTGCGCGCCCAGTCGCTGGTGCTCATGGGCCGCTACCCATATGTCTCCTTTCTGGGCGGCTATTCCCGGCACGACCATCAGCGCGCGCGGGAAGCCATGCGGGAGACGAGCTGCCTGCACCTGGGGCAGCGCAGCACCGAGGCCCTTTCCGGCGGCGAATTGCAGCGGGTCATCACCGCCAAGGCCCTGGCCCAGGACACAAGGCTGCTCCTGCTGGACGAGGCCGCGTCCAACCTCGACGTGGCCCGGACCATGGATCTCTACGAACTGCTGCGGGGCAAAAATGCCGCAGGGCTGACGATCCTGACCGTGGCCCACGACCTGAACCTGGCCGCCCTCTATTGCCAGCGCCTCGTCTTTCTGAAAAACGGTTCCGTCGCGGCCGACGGCCCGACCCGCGAAATTTTTACGGCCCAAACCTTGAGCGAAATCTATGAAACACCCCTTGCCGTGGCTGCGCACCCCCTCACCGGGGCTCCCCAGGCTTATCTGGTCCCTCGTGCTTAGCCTTTTCCTCTTTCAGGCTCCTGCAAGCACAAGCGCCCTGGCCGCCGTCTCCGTCTCCGTCACCGACGATCAGGGACGGCAGATCCGCCTGGATGCGCCTGCGACCCGGATCATCGCCCTTTACGGCGCGTTCAACGAGATACTGGCGGACCTTGGGCGCGAAGACCTGCTCATCGCCCGCACGGCCGCCGACGACCTGCCGCCGTCCATCAAGGCCAAGCCGTCCATCGGCACCCACCTGCGGCCCAATGCGGAGCTGATCCTGGGCCTTGCGCCCGATCTGGTCATCCAGCTCGGCGGACGGGGCGAGGCCATGGAACCGGTGCGCTTTCTGGAAAAACGGGGCCTGAACGTCGCGGTCTTTGATCTTGAAAATTTCGAGCAGCTCTTTTGCGTCATGGAGCGCCTGGGAACGCTGACCGCGAGCACGGATCAGGCCGCCGAACGCATTGCCTTCATGCGCTCGGAACTTGCGCGCATCGAGGCCGCGAACACCGCCCCGCGCCCCCGGATCTTCTTTGAGGCTCGCTACCCCACGCTTCTGGCGGCCGGACAGGGCTCCATGGCATCGGAAATACTCTTCAGGGCCGGCGGGGAAAACTGCGTCGCCGCTCCGGACAAGCTTGTGCGCCTGGGTGAAGAGGAACTCCTGCGTCTGGCTCCCGACATCTACCTGGTCCAGGAGGGCCCCATGAACCCCCGCCCAGTGCCCATGGCCGAACGCCATCTCTTTCGCACCCTCGCCTGCGTGAAATCCGGCCAGGTCCATGTCGTGGACCAGAAGATCTTTTCACGACCCGGTCCGCGCAGTCTGGAGGCCGTGCGTCAACTTGCAACCATCATCTCAAACTGGAAAAAGGAGGTCCGACCATGAGCGGCCATCTCTACGGCATCGGCGTTGGACCAGGCGACCCTGAACTCTTGACCATCAAGGCCGCGAAAGTGCTTGGCCGGGTGGACCTCATCCTGGCGGCGTCCTCGACCAAGAACGACGACTCCCTGGCCCTTGATATCGCGCGCCCCCATTTGAAGCCGGATGCGCGCGTCATCCGTCTGGGCTTTCCCATGAGCCGCAACGAAGGCACCCTGCGGACGGCCTGGGAGGAAAACGCCCGCCTGGTCCTCAAAGAACTTGAGGAAGGGCACGACGCGGCCTTCATAACACTGGGCGATCCCCTGCTCTATTCGACCTTCGCCTACCTGCTGCGCACCCTGCGCGCCCTGGCCCCCGAACAGGCGGTGACGGTCATACCCGGCATCACCTCTTTCCAGGCCGTGGCCGCGGCCACGCAGACCGTGCTGGCCGAGAGCGCCCAGAACCTGCTCATCCTGCCCGGCATCCGCGAAGCCGGGGAGCTGCGCAAGAGCCTGGAGGGCGCGGACAACGCCGTCATCCTCAAGGCCTACACCAATTTTTCCGCCATCCGTGAGGAACTGCGCACTTTTCCGACCCCGACCCATTGCGTTTTCGCGTCAAGAATGGGCATGAAGGAGCAGTTCATCACGCGCAGCCTGGACGAGGCCCCGGACAACCCGACCTATCTCTCGCTCATGCTGCTGACTAAAAACGAATCACTTTGAACCAAGGATACGTCTATGCCCAAAGCCATCGTCATTGCCGGCACCTCCAGCGGGTGCGGAAAGACCTCCGTCACTCTCGGCCTGATGAAAGCCTTCGCCCGCAAGGGCCTGGTGGTGCAGGGCTTCAAATCCGGCCCTGATTTCATCGATCCCGGCCTGCACCGCATGGCCTCCGGCCTGCCCAGCCACAACCTGGACGGCTGGATGCTTTCCGCCGACGAAATCCACCGCGTCTTCCGTCGCAACCACGAAGGTTGCGACATTTCCATCATCGAGGGGGCCATGGGCCTCTTCGACGGCATCGGGGCCGTGAGCGAGGAAGGCTCGGCCGCGCAGCTGGCCAAGATTCTGGGCGTGCCCGTCATGCTGGTGGTCAACGCGCGCGGCATGGCCCGCTCGGCGGCGGCCCTGGTCAAGGGCTATGCCGAGTTCGACCCGGACCTGCGCCTGGACTCCGTGCTCTTCAACATGACCGGCAGCCCCGCCCACGGGCAGATCCTGGCCCAGGCCATGGAAGGCCAGGGGGTGCGGGTCCTGGGCAGCCTGCCGCGCCAGGCCGACCTGCCCCTGCCCTCAAGGCACCTCGGGCTGGTCACGGCCGAAGACCTGGACCGGCGCGAGGAGCGTCTGAACGCCTTGGCCGACTGGGTCGAGGCCTCCATCGACCTGGACGCCCTGCTGGAAGCCTTGCCCGAATACTCCCTGCCATCGCTCAGCGACGGCGGGGTCAAGATGCCGGAAATCCGCATCGGCTACGCCCGGGACCGCGCCTTCTGCTTCTACTACGAGGAAAACCTGCGCATGCTGCGTCAGGCCGGAGCGGAACTTGTGCCCTTCTCGCCCTTGCACGACACGAACCTCCCCCCGGCCCTGAAAGGGTTGTACCTGGGCGGCGGATATCCGGAGCTGCACGCGGCGGAACTGGCCGCCAACACGGCCATGCTCGGCAAGATCCGCGACTTTTGCCAAAGCGGCAAGCCGGTCTACGCCGAATGCGGCGGCTTCATGTATCTGATGCGCTCGCTGCGCACGCGCGCAGGCAAGGAGCACGCCATGGCCGGAGTGTTCGATTTCTCCTGCGCCATGGAAGGCCGCCATCAGGCCCTGGGATACCGCGAAGTGAGACTCGTCGCGGCCTCCCCCCTGGGGGGCCCCGGCGAACAGGCCAGAGGGCATGAATTCCACTATTCGAAAATGACCGGCAGCGATCCGGGTGCCGCCCAGGTCTACGAAGTCCATGACCGCTGCGGAAAAACGAATGCCGGAGGCGGCTACCTGAAGGGCAACTGCCTTGGGTCGTACGCGCACCTGCATTTCGGCTCCAATCCGCACATGGCCGCCCATTTCGCAGGAGCCTGCGGGGCATGACCCTGCGCCATGGCTTCACCACGGGCACGGCGGCGGCTGCCGCCGCCAAAGCCGCGACGCTGCATCTGCTCACTGGCGGCGCCCCGGACAGCGTCGAGGTTCTGCTGCCCATGGGTGAACGCATGACCATTTCGATCCTGGAGAGTCGGGATGATGGTCACGGCATCCTCGCCGCCGTGGTCAAGGACGCGGGCGACGACCCGGATGTGACCCACCGCGCCGTGATCCGGGCGCGAGTGCAACGCGGCGCGGGGGATGGCATCACCCTGCGCGGCGGGCAGGGCGTTGGCGTCGTGACACGGCCGGGCCTGCCCGTTCCCGTCGGCATGCCGGCCATCAATCCCGTGCCTCGCCAGCAGATCACCCTGGCCGTGACCGAGGCCATGGCCAACGCTGCCTGCGGCATGAACGAAAAAATGGGCCTGGAAGTGGAAATCCTCGTGGATCGCGGGGAAGAACTGGCCCAGAAAACCTTCAATCCACGCCTGGGAATCATCGGCGGCATCTCCATCCTCGGCACCCGGGGCACGGTCAAACCCTTCAGCAACGCGGCCTACCAGGCCACCATTCGCCAGTGCCTTGATGTCATGCAGGCCTGCGGAGTGCGCACCCCCTGCCTGACCACGGGCGGACGCAGCGAACGTTTTCTGCGACAGGCCCGCCCCCGGACGCCGGAAACCGCGTGCGTGCAGGTGGCCGATTTTTTTGCCTACAGCATGAAGGAAGTCGGGCGGCGCGACTTTGATTCCGTGCTCTGGGGCGTCTTTTTCGGCAAGCTGGTCAAGCAGGCCCAAGGGCACCGCTACACCCACGCCCGCAGCGCCGAGCTTGACCTGACCATCCTCGCGGGCTGGTGCGCGGAATGCGGGTTCGACCGCCAGGTTTGCCGGGATGTCGCCGGGGCCAACACGGCCATGCAGGCGCTGGAGCTGCTGACCCCAATGCCCCGGAGCAAGGTCCTCTTCACCCTGCTGACGGACAAGGCCGCCGACGCAGCCCGCGACTTTTGCGGCCGCGACCTGCGGGTAGGCTACATGCTCTTCGATTTTTCCGGCCAGATTCTGCACCAGACCCCGGAGGCCGCATGATCCATGTTCTGGGGCTTGGACTGTGCCCGGCCCATCGTTCCCCGGAGATTCTGAACCTCATACGCTCGGCGGATCTGATCGCCGGCGGCAGACGACTCCTGGACGAACTGGAAATCGAGGAAGGTAGACGACTGCCGCTTGGACCCCTGGATGAATTCGCGGCCCGCATCCAAAGCCGCGCAGAGGACGGCGTCGTCTGCGTCCTGGCCGACGGCGACCCCCTGCTCTACGGTATCGGCGCGAGCCTGCTGCGCTTCTTCGCACCGCGCGAACTGACCTTTCACCCCAACGTTTCGGCCCTGCAGACCGCCTGCGCGCGTTTCGGCCTGCCCTGGCACGATTGCCGCGCCTTGTCCCTGCACGGCCGCGACGATCAGACCCCGCTCTTCGCCGCCCTGACCCACGGCAGCCTTGCGGCCCTGTACACGGACAACCGGAACAGCCCCGACGCCATCGCCCGGCTGCTGCTTGAACGCGGTGTCACGGGCTGGCGCATGCACGTGGCCGAGGGGCTCTGCGGTCCACAGGAAAAGCTGACCACGATCGCTCTGCCGGAGGCCGCGCAACGCTCCTGGCACACGCTGAACATCATTCTGCTGGAACGCACCACCGCTCCAGAGCTGCCGCTGGAACTGGGCCTGGACGATAACGCCCTGGTCCACGACGATGGCCTCATGAGCAAGCAGCCGGTCCGGGCCTTCGCCCTTTCCCTCCTGCGCCTGCCCCCGGACGCGACCATGTGGGATCTGGGCGCTGGCAGCGGTGCCGTCAGCCTGGAGGCCGCGCGGCTCCTCGGCAAGGGGCGGGTGGTGGCAGTGGAGCGCCAGGCCGAGCGCGTGCGGCATATCAAGGCAAATGTGGAACACACCGGGGCGTGGCTCACGGAGGTGGTGCAGGCTTCGCTGGAGGAATTTCTAGAGGACGGGAAGTATGCCACACCCACCCACATCTTCCTCGGTGGCGGGGTCTCGGACCCGGTGCTTTCCCGGTGCGCCGCCCTGCTCGCCCCCGGCGGGCGGCTGGTGGTGACTGCCGTGCTGCTGTCCACCCTGGAAACGGCCCGCGCAGTCTTCAGCCGACTGGGCTGGCCTTTGACCGTGCATCAGCTCATGCACCACGCCAGCTCGCCCCTGGGCGGCGATCTGCGGCTGGTGCCTTCCAATCCCGTTTTTCTTCTGGAAACCCAAAAACCTTCAAGCGACACATGAATAATTTTTCGCAGGTGTATTTTATCGGCGCCGGCCCCGGCGATCCAGACCTGATCACGGTCCGTGGCCGGGACCTTGTGGCCCGGGCGGACCTGGTGCTGTATGCCGGGTCCCTGGTGCCCGCAAAGGTGGTAGGCTGCGCCAAGCCGGGGGCCATTGTCGCCGATTCGGCGGGCATGAGCCTTGATGAGACCCACGCCCTGATGCTGAAAACGGCGCGGGCGGGTGGTCTGGTGGCGAGGGTGCATACCGGGGACCCATCCCTTTTCGGCTCGGTGCGCGAACAGATCGCCCTCCTGGAGCGTGACGGCGTGACCTGGGAAATAGTTCCCGGAGTGACCGCCGCCTTTGCGGCGGCGGCCAGGGCCGGGGTGTCCTTCACCGTGCCCGAGACCACCCAGAGCCTCGTCATCACCCGGCTGCATGGCCGCACGCCGGTCCCGGAGTCCGAACGCCTGAGCGTCCTTGCGCGGCACGGCTCTTCCGTGGCCGTGTATCTTTCGGCGGACAAGGCCGGGGAACTGGCCGACGAACTGCGCCTGGCCGGATCGCCGGAAAGCACGGTCATCGTCATCGGCCACAAGGTCGGTCACCCGGAGGAGAAAATCGTCCGCACCACCCTGGCGGAGCTCGAAAAAAGCGTGCAGGCGGGCAACATCACCCGTCAGGCCGTGTTCCTGATCCTGCCCGGCGAGGCCGCGCCGCAGATCCAGTCCAGGCTCTACGCAGCCTCCTTCGGTCACGGGTTTCGCGAGGCCGAGCGCCCGCGGACCTGGCCGCGCATGGCCGTCTACGCCATGACACGCCAGGGCCTCGATTTGGCCGGACGCATCGCCGCCATGGCGCCGGCCGACCTGTTCGCCGTCAGCCGTCTGGCCGAACGCGAGGTGCGGGGCTTTGAACGCATCGCAGATCAGGTCCGCGGCAATTTCCCCCTCTACCACGCCCATGTCTTTGTCGCCGCCACGGGCATCGTGGTGCGCAGCATCGCGCCCCTGCTGCATTCCAAGACCACAGACCCGGCCGTGGTCGTCTGCGATCAGAACGGCGAACATGTCGTAAGTCTCCTGTCCGGCCATCTCGGCGGGGCCAATGACCTGGCCCGGCGCATCGGAGCCCATATCGGCGGCCGCCCCGTCATCACCACGGCCACGGACACGGCCGGAAAACCCGCCATCGACACCCTGGCCCAAGACCGGGACTGCGCCATCGCCGACCCGTCCCGCCTGGCGGCGATCAACAGCGTCCTGGCCGAAGGCGGGCGCGTCACGGTGCATGACCCGGAAAATCGTCTGGGCCTGCGTGATGACGCGGGTTTGCATACTTCCTTTGAACTGGTGGATGATCCGCAAGCGCAGGTACGGGTCAACTGGAAAGCCGTCGCCACGGCAGGCCTGCTCCTGCACCCGCGCTGCCTCTGCGTCGGCATCGGATGCCGCCGGGGCGTGTCCCGGGAGGAAATTCAGGCGAGCCTGACGCAGGTCATGGCCCGGCACGATCTGGCGTGCGGCAGCCTGGCCGCGCTGGCCAGCGTCGAACTGAAGGCGGATGAAGGCGGGCTGCTGGACGCGGCCAAAAAACTGGGACTGCCTCTGGAATTTTTCGCGGCCCCGGTCTTGAATGAAACGCACGTCCCCAACCCCTCGGAGCGGGTGCGGGAAAAGATAGGAGTGGGAAGCGTATGCGAAGCAGCCAGCATTCAGGCGGCCCTGAAAATGAGTCCCAAGGCGCGGCTCATCGTGCCCAAGACGATATGCGGAAACGTGACGGTGGCCATATGCCTGGCCGGCTGAGCGTGATCGGGCTCGGACCCGGCAGCACGGCGCTCCTCGCCCCCATGGCCCTGTCCTGTCTGGCTCAAGCCGGGGCCGTGGTCGGGTATGACCGCTATATGGAGCTGGTCGATCCCGACCTGCTCAAAGGCAAGACTCTTTTTTCAAGCCCCATGAAGAAGGAAATGGAACGCACGGCCAAGGCGGTGGAATTCGCCCTGGCCGGACTGGACACGGTGGTGGTCTCCTCCGGAGACAGCGGCATCTACGGCATGGCCGGACTCGTCCTTGAATTTCTGGAACGCGAGGGGCTCCTGGACACGATCGAGCTTGAGGTCGTGCCGGGCATCCCGGCCCTGTGCGCGGCTGCGGCCCTGCTCGGCGCTCCGCTCATGCACGACTTCGCCTCCATCTCCCTGTCCGACCTTTTGACCCCGCTGCCGACCATCATGAAACGGATTCGCTGCGCGGTGGAGGGCGATTTCGTCATCGTCCTCTACAACCCCAAGTCCCGCAAGCGCGACTCCTACCTGGGGCAGGCCCTGGCCATGGCCGCCGAGCACCGGGGCCCGGACACCCCTGTGGGCTTCGTGCGCAACGCCTACCGCCCGGATCAGGACGTGCGTGTCGCGACCCTTGGCGCCTGCGACCCCGAGTGGGCCGACATGCTGACCACCGTGGTCATCGGCAACAGCGCGAGCCGCCTGGCGGGAGGTAAAATCCTCACGCCGCGCGGTTATTTCGAAAAATACGGGTAGCGGGTCATGAGGCCTTGCCAAGGGCCGAGGACTCCGTGGATACCCGCAGCAGATCCCCTTTGAGCATCCACAGCACCGTGGCCGCCAGGCGGTCCTCCCCATCGGCCTTTTCGCGCAGGGCAGTCCATGAGAGGGGACGCCTGGCCCACACCAGCACCTTGCGCATCAACTCAAGGTCGATCCTGCCTTCGATGCCCGCATAGACCACCGGAAAATCCTGCCCGCGATACACGGCCCGCCCGAGCTCCGTGGCCTCCAGCACATCCCCTTCCGCCAGGCGCCGCGACGGATACCCGGCAAAAAGCCGTTCGTAGCGCATGGCCAGCGGATGGAGGTATTCGCCCTCGCCGGGCCTCGGCGCGGGCGCTGCCGCCAGACGCTCCCACAATTCCAGATAGCGCCCGATGACCACGGACCAGTCAAACCCCTGCGCATGTTCGCGGGCCGCATGGCCCATTTCCTCGCGCGCGCTTTTGTGCAGCATGGCCCGCAGGTGCCCGGCCAGCCCGCCCACATCCACGGCCACGTCCTGGGCCAGCCAGAGGTGATAGGCGCTGTCGTAGAGCAGCGGCGCCAGGAGCGAGACATCGTCCACCTCGCCGCTGTCCAGGGTGGGAACCAGAAATCCCGTGCGCCCGTGAAGGACCAGATCGCGATAGCCGTCGTAATCCGATGCGATGACCGGCTTCGCGGCGGCGGCCGCTTCCAGGATCGTCAGTCCGAAAGTCTCCTGGGGATTGTCGGCCAGGGACACGACCACGTCGGCGCGATGCAGCAAGGCCGTCCGGGTCGCGTCGTCGGGACAGCGCACCAGAACGAGTTCAAGCCCGATGTTGGCCGCCAGGTTGGTCAGGGTGTGCGGCAGGGATGCGCCCTCGTCAGGGCTCCCGGCCAGAACCAGACAGACCCCGCCCAGGTCCACCCCGCCCTGACGCAAGCGCTGGAAGGCACGCAGCAGGGGCAGAAGATCCATCTTGGAATACGGGCTGATGCGCCCCGGCACCAAAAAGACGGTTTTCGTGGCCGGAACCGAGGGTACGTCCTCCTGCATCGCGACATCGAAATCCCCGCACCAGACGCCCAGCGGCACGACGGCCACCTGCGCAGCCGGAGCGCGGAACGTCTCGGCCAGGACGGTCAATTCTTCCCGCACCACGTCGGCGCCGGCCCTTGAAGTGGCCACGACGCAGTCCCGTCCCGTGACCCCGTTCCAGACATGCTGGGCGAAGGACTGCCCATAGCGCGCATAGGACAGGGAGTGGGTCACGCCGGTGATGGGAAATACGTTGGCGGCCAGACGGTTCCGGAGCGCGGCCAGAAAGCCTTGGGCGGTCAGGCAGTCGGAGAGGTGGAAAGCGTGGTAGAGGTTCGCGGCCACGTGTTCGGCCAGAGCGGTGCGCGGCAGGATGCGCACCTTGGCGGCGACCTGCGGGCAGACGGAATTCACGAAGGCTTCGAGCGCCTTGCCGCTGTTCCGGTCCGGCAGGAAAAAATGATATTCGCGGAAAGGATCGGCCCCAAGCAAAGCCTGCAGAAAGCCGGAATTGGCGACCTTGCGTCCGATAATCGGGCCGCCTTCGACAAACGGATCAAGAGTGCCCCAGATTGGGCCGGATTGTTGCGCCATGCCCGCGTAAAGCAATATCCGGGCCTGATTTCAACGCCCAGACGACCAACCCCGGTATCGCGCGTCATTCCAGGGAACGGAACAAAACCCGAGTCCGCCGAGAGGGGCGCAGACAAAGCCCAGCTTGGCAACAAACTTGCTATACCCCCTGCATAACGTCAATTTTTCGTTGTCCCGGAGGACTTCATGAATACCCCGACCCGCCCTTGCCTGGGCCTGGCCTTGAACCCCAAGCTGGCAGCCGAGCTTCAAGCCCATCTGCCTCAAACGGCCGTTCTCGAGAACGGCCAGCTCGGTTCGGCCCAGGAATTCATGGCAGACAGAACCCAGGGTGGACTTGTCTTTGTCGCCGCATCGACGTGGAGAGAACTGACGCCCGCAGACCGCGAGAGCCTGATCGCGCACCAGTCATGGCAGTACCTGCTCATCGCCGAAGCCCATGACCAGGACGCGCTGGAATACATGGCCTCGGGTTCTTTCCTGACGCTCATGACCTGTCCTCTGGACGAGGAAAAAATTGCCCGCGCCCTGCGCCAGGCGGAAGAAGTGTCCAGCATGTATCAGGATATCTTTCTCATGGCCCGGGAAATCAGCCTCGAACGAGAGCTTCTGGCCCGCAAGAACGAGCAGCTGGCCTTCTTCAACCAGCTTCTGACCAAGGCCAGCCAAACCCTCGATCCGGCGGTCATCCTCTCCAACTGCGCCGGGGATCTGGCGCTCCTGCTCGAAGTCGGCACCGTTCTCGGCGTGTTCTGGGCCGACAACGAGGGGCAGACAGAGGCCGAGCTGTTCCTTCCGGAAAATCTGCCCCCGGTCCGCCAGGCGGAATGGACCAACCACCTCCTGAGCGTGGCCGCCCGCCTGGGCAAGAACGAGGTGCGCGGCTATCAGCTCACCGTGCTGCAGGGCATCGAAGGCGGCGAAAGCACGCCCGAACTCGAACAGATCATCACCCTGCCCTTCTCTTTGGGCGAGGAGCCCTTCGGAGCCCTGGTCATCTGTTCGCGCGAAGCCTCCGCCCTGGGCGCGGACCGTCTGCGCGTGCTTTCCTCCGCCGCCAACCACCTGGCCCTGGCCATGCGCAACAGCCTGGAATTCCGCAAAACCAAGGCTCGCGCCGACCACGACGGCCTGACCCGCATCTCCAATCGTCATCATTTTGACACCAGGCTGCGCGAGGAAATGAAACGCCATCAGCGCCACCAGGACGAACTGAGCCTGATGATGATCGATCTCGATTATTTCAAGTCCGTGAACGACACGTACGGGCATCAGGCCGGAGATTTGGTGCTGCGGGAGGTGGGCAAGATTTTGAACAGCACCCTGCGCGAGTCCGATTTTCCCGCCCGCTTCGGCGGAGAGGAGTTCGTCGTCATTCTGCCCCAGACCCGCGAGGATCAGGCCTGGATACTGGCGGAACGGCTGCGCGACCGGATCGGCCAGACCGTTTTCCGTTTCCAGAAGAAACGTTTCCGGGTCACGGCCTCCATCGGCATCGCCGGTCTGAAGCCCGGCGCGCTGACCCCGCCGGAATGCCTGCTCCACAACGCGGATCAGGCCCTCTACCTGGCCAAGCACAGCGGGCGCAACATGGTTTGCTGTTCGGCCATAGAAGAGGCCGTCAATTAGCAGGGCGCAGGCGCTGCGCGAAAAATGACCGCATGGGTGCCGCCCATGCGGTCATTTTTTTACGCTCCGGTCACCGCAACACCCCGGGCAGCCAGGTGGAAATGGCCGGAAGATAGGTGACCAGCAAAAGGCACAGGAAGAGCAGAATGAGGAAAGGGGCCACGGCCCGCGCGATATACGTCAGTGGGCGCCTGGTGATGCCCATGGCCACGAACAGGTTCAGGCCGAAGGGAAAGGTCAGAAAGCCGATCTCGACGTTGACGATCATCATGATGCCCCAGGCCACGGGATCGATGCCGAAATGGGCCAGCATGGGCAGAAAGATGGGGGTCAGGACCAGGATGGAGGTCACGATGTCCATGACGCAGCCGATCAGGAGCAAAAGAATGTTGACCAGCAGAAGAAAGACATACTTGTTGCCGATGTGCGCCCCGATGAATTCGGCGGCCTGGACCGGGAGCTGTTCCCGCGTCAGCAGCCAGATGAAAGGCATGGCGCAGGCGATGATGAAAAGCAAGGCCGAGGACAGCACGGCGCTCTTGACCAGGATGACCCGCAGCTTCTCCCAGGTCATGGACCTGTAGATGAGGGTTTCGACCAGCAGGGCGTAGATCACGGACACGCCCGCGGCCTCGGTGGGGGTGAAGACGCCGGAGTATATGCCGCCGAGCACGATCAGCGGCATGGCCAGGCCCCAGGACGCGCGTCCCAGGATGCGCAGGGTCTCGCCCAACGAGTGGGACGACGTCGCTCCCCAATTGAAACGCCTGGCCATGTAGACCGCGAATATCCCGAAGATGACCACCCGCATCACGCCGGGAACGATTCCGGCCATGAACATGTCGCTTACCGACGTGTTACCGACCAGGGAATAGAGGACCATGGGAATGGATGGCGGAATGAGGATGCCCAGGGTCCCGGCGCTGGTGATGAGGCCGATGCTGAATTTCTCGGAGTAGCCGGAGCGGATCAGGGCCGGAATCATGATGCTGCCCACGGCGATGACCGTGGCCGGGCTCGATCCTGAAATCGCGGCGAAGAACATGCAGGTCAGAATTCCGGCCAGGGCCAGCCCGCCCCGGAAGCGACCGACGCAGGCTTCCATGGACTGAACCAGATAATGGGCGATACGCCCTTCGGCCATGATGTTTCCGGCCAGGATGAAAAAGGGGATGGAGAGCAGCAGAAAATTGTCCAGGCCGCGAAAGAGCTGCTGCACCAGGGCGGTCAGGGGTACGTTCAGAAAAAATCCGACGGCCCCGGCAGTGGTGGCCAGCACGACGATGGCGATGGGCGTCGAGAGCAGCAGCAGTCCCAAAAAGGCGCACGCGATGAACCATACCATCAGTCGAGCTCCTGCGCGGGCGCGACCATGATTCGCGCCTGTTCCCGGGCCCGGAGGAGAAAGCGCAGCGCGATGCCCGCACCGAAGACGGGGATGGGCAGGTAGGCCACCCACATGGGCATGCCCAGGGACGCGGTGGTCATGCCGTAGCGGGCCAGGAGCGCGGTCTGTTCCCATCCGTACCAGGCGATGGCCAGCATGACCGCGGCGCTCAAAAGATTGGCCAGCAGGCGCAGGGCCGCCGCCAGACGCGGAGGCGCATACTGGGTCACGGCCTCCATGGAGAAATGGGCACCGTGTTTGACGGCCATCCCGGCCCCGGCGAAGGTCACGAAGACGAGCAGATAGCGGCTAGCCTCGTCGAACCAGTCGAAGGTCAGCCCCAGAAAATAGCGCGTGAAGACCTGGATGGTGGTGCCCGCGGCCAACAACAGCAGCAGTCCGCCGACAGCCATTTCCTCGATGTGCGAAAGAATGCGGAAAAAATTCTTCATTGTCATGCTCAAAAAACGGCAGGGAAGCCCTGCCGTCCGGTTTTGAAATGCCTTGCGCCGCCCGTCGCGGGGCGGCTACTTGCTGTACTGATCCACCTTTTCGACAATCATGTCGTAATAGCGCTTGCCTGCGTACTTTCCGAATTTGGGATCGTCGGGAATGAGGCCGACCTGGTTGGCGAATTTTTCATGCACGGGCAACACCGCCTCATGAAAGGCCTGGCGTTCTTCCGGGGTCAGGTCCGCGATGGTGGCCCCGAATGTATCGACAGCCAGTTTTTCCAGCTCGTTGCGCATGTTCGTGTTTTCGGTGCGATTGATGTCCTCGGCGATCTTGGCCGCGTCCAGAAAGATCCGCTGCTGCTCCGGAGTCAGGCTTTCCCAGACCGGACGGCTGACCATCTTGTAGAGGCAGGTCAGGGAATGGGAGGAACGGGTCAGGTGTTTGGCCACTTCCGTGAACTTCATCATGACCGAGGTGGGAATGGGGTTCTCCTGCATGTCCACCGCGCCCTGCTGCAGAGCCGTGTAGAGTTCCGGGAACGGAATGCCCACGGGGTTGGCGCCCAGCGCCCGAAAACTCTCCAGGAACACGGGCGAGTCCATGACCCGCACGCGCACGCCCCGCATCTGCTCCGGCGAGGTGATGGTCCTGTCGCGCACGCCGAAGTCGCGCATCTCGTTCTCGGCGTATCCGATGGGGATGAGCCCCATGCCGGGCATCAGCGCGTCCATGACGGTCTTGAACTCCTCGTCGGCCAGCACCTTGTAGGCCACCTCCTTGCTCGGGAAGAGAAAGAAGAGATCCAAGAGGCCCACCTGCGGAATGAGGTTGGACATGACCGCCGTGGTGCAATCCATCATGTCCAGGGTGCCGAACTGGACCTGCTCCAGCATGGAACGTTCGTTGCCGAGCTGGCCCAGGGGAAAGACCTCGATCCTGATCTCGCCGCCCGTCTCCTTTTCCACATGCTCGGCAAAGGCCAGAGCCGCCTTGTGCATGGGAAAATCCTTGTTCTCGATCTTGGTGGGCGCGATGTGGCCGAACTTGAGAACCCGGGAGGCCTGGGCCGACGAGGCGCAGAACATGATCAGGGCCAGGAAGACCACCATCGAAACATTCATTTTCATCGATTCCTCCGCAGGTTACTCCCACGCAGCGCTGGGCCAGACTGCAACCATCTGTTTTTATTAAATTTACACACCTGGGGACACAAAGCATAAACAATTATCGATCAGACGGACGCTTTGCAACCCTTTTCTGTCCATGTCCGGGATACACGCTGCCCCCGCCATGCGCCGCATTGACTTCAGCTCCCCACCCTCCTACTGATTCTGTCCTTCCCAAGCCCGCTTTGCACCGTCACGGCCAAAGCATCGACACCTACGGAGCCTTCATGCCTCTGCCGCCTTTCCTTGCCGCCGCCCTGGCCCGCGCCCTGCCCGCGCAACGCATCCATCTTAATCCCGTGCGGACGCGCATTTTCGCCCTGGACGCCAGCATCTACCAGCCTCGCGCCAAGGCCGTGATCGATCTTGAGAGCGAAACTGAACTCGTGGCCGTGCTTGCGGCTTTGCGCGAGCACGGCGGGGGCGTGACTTTTCGCGGAGCGGGCACGAGCCTCAACGGCCAAGCCACAGGCGAAAGCATCGTGGCCCGCATCCGGGGAGACGCCTGGCGAAAACATAATGTATCACATGAAGGATTGGTTGTCCGCCTGGGTTGCGGCCTGACCGGCGGGGAAGCCGACGCGATCCTGGCTCCGCACGGTCGGCGCATCGGGCCGGACCCGGCCTCCGCGGCAGCGGCGTCCATCGGCGGCATGGTCGCCAACAACGCCGCCGGCATGTGCTGCACCGTGGACCAGAACACCTTCGCCACCATGCGCCACATGCGCCTCATCCTGGCCGACGGCACGATTCTGGACACCGAGGACCCGGACAGCGTGGCCGCGTTTCGCGCCAGTCATGCCCGGGTGCTGGAGCGCCTTTCGACCCTGCGCCGCGCCGTCATGGCCGACGCGGCCCTGGTGGAACGCATCCGCCGCAAGTATTCCATCAAGAACACCACCGGCTACAGCGTGAACGCGCTGACCGAGTTCGACGACCCTCTGGACATCCTGACCCATCTGATGATCGGCTCCGAAGGAACCCTGGGCTTTGTCAGCTCCGTGACCCTGTCCACGCTGCCGGTCCTTCCCCTGCGGGCCACCGCGCTCGTGATCTTTCCGAATCTTGACGCGGCGGCGCGGGCGGTCATGGCCCTGCGCGGGGGGTGTCCGGTGCAGGCGGCGGAGCTTCTGGACCGCACTTCCATCCGGGCCGTGGAAAACCTGCCCGCCGCCCCGCCGATGCTGCGCGAACTGGGAGAAGAGGCCTGCGCCGTGCTCATGGAGACCAGGGCCGACGACCCGCGAGCCCTGACCCGCAACACCGGGGCGATCATGTCGGCCCTGGACGGAATCGAACAGGTCGTGCCGCCCCGCTTCACCACGGACGCGGCCGAGTGCGAGCGGCTGTGGAGCGTGCGGCGAGGGCTTTTTTCCGCCGTGACCAGCTTCCGCGCCGCCGACGAGTTCGTCATCACCGAAGACATCAACATCCCGGTGGAGCGCCTGGCCGAGGGCTGCGTGGCCTTCCAGCGCCTGTTCGCGCGCCACGGCTACGATGCCGGGATCATGGGGCATGCCTTTCACGGCAATTTTCACTTCACCCTGCCCACGCGCATCAGCGACCCCAGGGAACTCAAGCGCCTGCACGGATTCCTGGACGACCTGGCCACGCTCATCACCCGCGACTTCGACGGGTCGCTCAAGGCCGAACACGGCACGGGCCGGGCCATCGCGCCCTATGTGCGCCAGGAATGGGGAGACACGGTCTACGCCGCCATGCGCGAGATCAAGAACCTGCTCGACCCGCGCGGGATACTGAACCCCGGCGTCATGTTCAACGAAGACCCGCATGAGCATCTGCGCGGCCTGAAACTGCCCCTGACCAGCCACCCGAAAATCGACATGTGCGTGGACTGCGGATTCTGCGAGCCGGTCTGCCCCTCGCGGCACATCGCCTTCACCCCGCGCCAACGCATCGCGGCCTGGCGGGAAATCACCAGACTGGAACAAAACGGGCTTTGCGCGGAAGCGGAGAAATGGCGCGCCGTCTTCACCGAACTGGGCGAATCGACTTGCGCCACGGACGGACTGTGCACCACGCGTTGCCCGCTGGGCATCGACGTGGCGTCCTTCATCCGCGACCTGCGCCACGATGCGGCGGCGCCCCTGGCCCGCCTGGCCGCGAGCACCGTGGCGAAACATTTCAGCGCCACCACCAGCCTGGCCCGCGGCGTGCTCGGCGCGGTCGATCTGGCGCACCTGGCCCTGGGCGCGAACAGGATGGAGGCGATCAGCCGGGTGCTGACCAGACTGAGCAGAAGCCGCCTCCCGCAATGGCATGCGCGCCTGCCTCGCGCCGCGGCGGCGCTTTTGCCCATAAAAGGTTCCGCCACGGGGCAGGACGTGATCGTCTATCTGCCGTCCTGCGCCACGCGGACCATGGGCGACACCAGGGACGACCGCCGGGAACCTCTGCCCGAGGTCACGGCGCGGCTTTTGGAGCGGGCCGGATTCACCGTGCGCATCCCGGAGAACGTGGCCGAACTCTGCTGCGGCAAGGCCTTTGAAACCAAGGGGCTTTACGATCAGGCCAGGACAAAGATCCTGGAGCTGGAAAAAGCGCTGCGCGCGGCTTCGGACAACGGCCGCCACCCCATCCTGTGTGACACGAGCCCCTGCCTGGCGCGCATGAAAAAGGAAATGAGGGGCCTGCCCCTGTTCGAACCCGTTGAATTCGCGCACGCCTTCCTGCTGCCCCGGCTGCGATTCACCCCGGTGGACCGCATCATCGCCCTGCACTCGACCTGCTCCACCCGCCTCATGGGCCTGACCGACGCGTTCACGGATCTGGCCCGCCGTCTGGCCGCGAATGTCGTCCTGCCCACGGGCATCCTCTGTTGCGGCTTCTCCGGCGACAAGGGCTTCCACCGCCCGGAACTCAACGCCTCGGCCCTGGCGGGGCTGGCGCAGCAGGTGAAGGAGTGCCGCGAAGGGTACTCCACGTCGCGGACCTGCGAGATCGGCCTCAGCCTGCACGGCGGCATCCCCTACGCCAGCATCCTGTATCTGCTGGAGGAATGCTCCAGGCCGGACACATGAAAATTCCATCAATGTGGACAATTTTTTCAACCCTTTCACCAATGCAATTACAAGGTGACCCCATGAAAAAACACACCCGGTTTCTCCTCGCAGCCCTGTCCTTCGCGCTTCTTCTTCAGAGCGGTTGCGCTTCACTACCCAAACAGCAGGCCCCACAGGCCGCCGTGGTCCAGGAATTGGCCAAAGCCACCACGAGCTGGGACGGGAGCAGGCTGCCCCTTTATCCGCAGGGTCAGCCCGAGATCACCATCCTGCGCATCGCCATCCCGGCCGGAACCCGCCTCAAGACGCATCTTCACCCGGTCATCAATGCCGGAGTGCTGCTCAGCGGACAACTCACAGTGGTGGCGCAGGATGGAAAAACGCTGATCCTCAAAGCCGGCGACCCCATCGTCGAACTGGTCAACACCGCGCATTACGGCGTGAACGAAGGCGACGAACCGGCGGAAATCATCGTCTTCTACGCAGGCACCAGCGGCGCGCCGATCACCGTTTCCCAAACCAAATGACGGCGTGACCGTTCACGCCGACCGTGCGCACAGCCTGGCCGCCGGACGGTTGCGCGTGACGCCGCCGCGATCACAAGAGCGATTTTTCCTCCAAAACAAGTCCTCGTGAATTTTTTGCGGGACTTTTGCTGAAATCATGCTTAATACTATAAGCCAATCCCGCTCAATTCGTCGAGGAAGCCCGACATGTCACCTCAAGACCCGAATCCCGGAAATCTGTCCGCCTTGATGGCGATGCTGGCGCACAAGGACGGGCTGATCCGCAAGAAAGGTCGTGAAGGCTTGGAGGCCTTGGGCGAAGCGGCCGTCGCCCCCCTTTGCGAAGCCGTGCTCACCGCGAAAGACCGCCACGTCCGCTGGGGCGCGGCCAAGGCCCTGGGCGCCCTGCGCGACCCGCGTTCGGCTCCCGCGCTGGTCGACGCCCTGGAAGACCGCGACTCCGACGTGGCCTGGCTTGCGGCCGTGGCCCTGGAAAACATGGGCCAGGAAGCGTGGCGCCCCTTGTTGCAGGGCTTGATCGATCGCGGCGTCGATTCCGTGGCCATGCGCGAAGGCGCGCACCATGTTTTTTCCAAACAGAAGGCACCCGGATTTGACGACCTGCTCGACGTCCTGCGTGAAGCGCTGGAATTCGGGGAACTGACCGAAGCCGGCGGAATCGCCGCGTCCGATATGCTCAAACGATTGCGGGACAAAGCCGCCTCCGACTGCGACGATTGCGCCAATCCCCACAACGCGGCTGGGTGAAATCCCCCAAGCATGGCGTTATTTTTTTACAGCACGATTTTTTCGCACTCCAACACGCTGAAATGATTTACTCGGAGCCAATAAGCCCGCTGGCACGCATCCTGCGTATAACTGCCAAATGAATTCACCCAGGAGGACGTATGGGACCAACCCCAGAGGTTTTGGAAAAGTTTCGGAAAAAAGCGGAAATCGTCTCGGCCATTGTCTCGGAAGTGGACTCCATGGCTCAGGCTATCGCCTATACTGTCGATCTGTGCGCCCAGAAGGAAGCCTGTCAGCTGCTCATGAGCGGCTGTGAGGAATCCCTGTCGGACAAGGGCAAGGATCTGTGCGAACTCAAGGAATGGGGCAAGATCATCTGCGCCCCCGCCCTGAACGAAACGGACATGGCCGAGCTGGTCAAGCAAGCCGCAAGCCGTGAGATCTCCGTCATCAAGGACGGAATGCGCAGCCATCTGGCCGGCATCGACATCGGATTCACGGTCGCCGACTACGGCATCGCGGAAACCGGCAGCCTGGTCATCGATTCCGCCAGCGAGGAATTGCGTCTGGCCACCATGATCAGCGAAATCCACGTCGCGGTCATTCCCAAGTCCCGCATTCGGGCCACGGCCGAGGATCTGTATGATGAAATCAAGGGCTTTCAGAGCCGCAAGCCCAACTATCTGGCTTTCATCACCGGCGCGAGCCGCACGGCCGATATCGAACGCGTTCTGGCCCTGGGCGTGCACGGGCCCCTGGAACTGCACATCCTGATTCTGGAGGACAAATAATGCAGAAGGCCAAAAATCTTTCCGAATACAACGACGAGCTGCGCGAAGCTCTGGACAACACCTTCCTGCGCGGAGCCATGGACAAGTTCGCCACGGCCTACCCCGTCGGCCGGGCCAACGCCTTCCGCGAATACGACGTGGAGGAGCTGATCCAGGAAGTCGTCAAGGCCAAGGACGCCGGGCTGACCCGCCTGGACCAGCTCTACGCGGAATTCAAGGCCAAGGCCGAAGCCAACGGCGTGAAGGTTCACTGGGCCAAGGACGGCGACGAGGCCAACGAGATCGTGGCCCGCATCGCCGCCGATACCAAGTGCAAGATGATCGTCAAGTCCAAGTCCATGACGGCTGAAGAAACCCTCCTGAACCACCGCCTGGAAAAAGACGGACTGGAAGTGGTCGAAACGGATTTGGGCGAATGGATCATCCAGCTCCGGCACGAAGGTCCCAGCCACATGGTCATGCCGGCCATCCACCTGTCCCGGTATCAGGTCGCCGAGCTTTTCTCCCAGGTCACCAACCAGGATCAGTCCTCGGACATCCAGCGCCTGGTCAAGGTCGCCCGTCGCGAGCTGCGCGCCAAGTACGCCCAGGCCGACATGGGCGTCAGCGGCGTCAATTTCGCCATCGCCGAGACCGGCACCATCGGCCTCATGACCAACGAGGGCAACGCCCGGCTGGTCACGACCCTGCCCCGCGTGCATGTGGCCATCACCGGCATCGACAAGCTCTGTGCCAGCCTCGAAGACGCATTGAAGATTCTGCGCGTGGTGCCCAAGAACGCCACCGGCCAGGCCATCACCTCCTACGTGACCTGGATCAGCGGCGCCAACGAGTGCCAGCCCGGTCCCGGCGGCAAGAAGGAGATGCACATCATCTTCCTGGACAACGGCAGAAGCGAGATGGCCAAGGACCCGCTCTTCGCCCAGGTCCTGCGCTGCGTGCGTTGCGGCGCCTGCGCCAACGTCTGCCCGGTCTACCGCATGGTCGGCGGCCACCAGATGGGCCACATCTACATCGGCGCCATCGGCCTCATCCTGACCTACTTCTTCCACGGCAAGGACAAGGCCAAGAACCTGGTGCAGAACTGCATCAACTGTGAAGCCTGCAAGCACATCTGCGCGGCGGGCATCGATCTGCCGAGGCTGATCAAGGAAATCCACTCCCGCATCCTGGACGAGGACGGCCACCCGCTGCCGTCGCTGCTGCTGGCCAAGCTGATGAAGAACCGCAAGCTCTTCCATACCTTCCTGCGCACGGCCAAGATGGCCCAGCGTCCGCTGACCGGCGGCACGCAGTACATCCGCCATTTGCCGCACATCTTCTCCAAGGATCACGGCTTCAAGGCGCTGCCCGCCATCGCGGCCAAGCCTTTCCGCGACCGCTTCGAGGCCCTGAAGCCCCAGGTTTCCGCGCCCAAGTACCGCATCGCCCTGTTCTCGGGCTGCGTGCAGGACTTCGTCTATCCGGAGCAGCTGGAAGCGGCGATGAAGGTTCTGGGCGCGCACGGAGTTCAGGTCGACTTCCCCATGGAGCAGTCCTGCTGCGGCCTGCCCCTGCAGATGATGGGCGAGAAGAAGGCCTCCATCGACGTGGCCAGGCAGAACATCGAGGCCATGGCCGGGAACTACGACTACATCATCACCCTGTGCGCCTCCTGCGCCTCGCACCTCAAGCACAACTACCCGTTCCTGCTTGGCGAGAACGACGCGGCGGCCAAGGCCTTCGCCGACAAGGTCATCCCCTTCTCGGCCTTCATGACCGACGTGCTGGGCGTGACCGAGGAGAAATTCTCGCAGACCCAGCAGCGCGCCACCCTGCACGCCCCCTGCCACCTCTGCCGCGGCATGGGCGTGGTGGAACAGCCCCGCAAGCTCCTGGCCCTCGGCGGATATGAATACGCCCAGGCCGATCAGGAACAGGTCTGCTGCGGATTCGGCGGCACCTACTCGGCCAAGTTCCCCGGGATCTCCGAGCAGATCCTCAAGCACAAGCTGACCGACGCGGGCCGCACCGGAGCGGAAGTGCTGGTCACCGAATGCCCGGGCTGCATCATGCAGCTGCGCGGCGGCGCTGAAGTGAACAAGTCCGGCTTTGCCGTGCGCCACATCGCCGAAGTGCTGGCCGACCATCTGAAATAACAAACGGGCCGGAATAATTCCGGCCCGAACTTTTCTCTCCTTGCGCGCCGGGAGTCTTCCTCTGGAAGGCTCCCGGCATTTTTCTGTTGAAGGAAGAAGTCGTATGCGACCCGTAGGACCGTTCATCGGCAAAGACGCCGTCCTTGCCTCGCGGTGGCAAACCTTTTAATAGAGACGATTCAAAGGCGCTTTGCCGAGCACATCACACCCCCACGAGACAATGATATTTCAGCCCAGATTTTTTCTGACCTGCCTTGCGTTCCTGGCCTTGACCCTGCCCGTCGGCGCGTGGGCGGAGGAGCCTTACGGCATCACGCTTCAGGCCTTTCGCACACGTGACGCTCAAGCGCCCGTACTGGCCGTTTTGACCCTGACCCCGAATCCGGGCTGGCACGCCTACGGCAACATCCAGGGCCCTTCCGGATTCCCCACGGAGGTCGAGGCATCGCGCGACGGCGAACTCCTGGCTCCCCTTTACCCGCAACCCACTCCTGGTCCTGACCCTCTCGACCCGAGCCTGACCGTGGAACTCTACGATGGCCCGACGCCTTTTTTCATTCCTTTGTCGGACGGTCCCTCCAGAGTCGAGGCGAGGATAAAAGCCCTGCTATGCTCATCGACCACCTGCCAGCCCATCAAGAGGCAGCTCGAACTCACCGTCTCCGATACCTTTTCCTTGCCGCTGGCCGAGGACCAGGACTGGTGGCCGCGCTTTTTGCTGTCCGTCCCTGGGGTGGATAAAGACCTTGCCCCCGCAGCGCAGGGCGTGGCCGAAACGATGGAAACACCTGAGGCACGGGCATTCTCGCCCCGCTATTTCGCGCCGGGTCTGGAAGTGCAGACCCTGTCGAAAGCCGCGTTCCTGGCCTTCCTGGCCGGGCTGGTCCTCAATTTCATGCCCTGCGTGCTGCCCGTCATCACCCTGAAGCTGCGCTCCTTCATCCCCGCGGCGGACAGCGTGCCCAAAAGCCAGCGGCAAGCGTTCCGCGTCCACAACCTCTTCTTCGCCCTGGGCATGATGCTTTATTTTCTGATCCTGGCCGGGATCATCGCCGCCACCGGCATGGCCTGGGGGCAGATTTTCCAGGAACCGAGCGCCATCATCATTCTGACGGCCATTGTCTTCGCCCTGTCCTTGAGCCTTTTCGGGGTTTACGACCTTCCACTCATCGATCTGAAAGGAAAGGCCAAAGGGGTGGCGCACCACCCGCGCCTTGAATCGTTCAGCACCGGCGTCCTGGCCACCATCCTGGCCACGCCCTGCAGCGGCCCGTTTCTGGGCGGCGTGCTGGCCTGGGCTCTCATACAGCCCCCGCAGATCATCGCCCTGGTCTTGAGCTGCATCGGCCTGGGCATGGCCTCGCCTTATCTGGCCATGTCCATCTTCCCCGGCCTGTACCGGTTCCTGCCCAAACCCGGAGCCTGGACCCTGCATCTGGAACGCATCCTCGGGTTTCTCCTGGCCGCGACCTGCGTCTACCTCTTCGGCCTGCTCCCGACCTCGCAGTACCTGAACGTGCTCATTCTGCTATGGATCATCGCCCTGGGGGCCTGGATCTGGGGCAAATGGACAGACCTGAACCAGACCGCGATCCGTCGGTGGTCCGTACGCGCAGCGGCCATCGGCATGGTCGCCCTGGCCGCCGCGTTCCTCTTTCGACCCGAAGGCCACCCGGACCCGTGGAAAAACTTCGACATGGCGCGGTTCGACGCCCTGCGCGGCCAGCAAAACCTGATTCTCGACTTCACGGCGGACTGGTGCCCGAACTGCAAATTTCTGGAAAAAACCGTGCTCACTCCGGAAAAAAGCGCCAAATTCGCAGCAGAGCACAACGCCGTGCTCATGCGCGTGGACCTGACCCGCCACGATCCGCAGCTCATGGCCCTGCTGGAAAGTCTGGGCTCCAAATCCATCCCCATCCTGGCCATCTTCTCCAAGGACAATCCGGACAGCCCCCTCGTGCTCCGGGACATGTTCACCAGCGGCCAGCTCAGGGAAGCCCTGGCAACGGAACTCACGCCATAAAGGGGGGCGGCGGCCCCCCTTTTTCCCGCACATCCGACCCGCGGCCCCCGGATGCCCCTTCGCAATCTTCCCTCGTCCGGGCTCCTCCCAACATTGTCCTGGCTCTCACCACGCAAAGCGTGATAGATTTTCCAAAAACGATCTGTACGAAAACATCCCGTCCGTTTGCGGCCATGGTCCGGTGCGGCATGAAAAAAAGACAAGCCCTCCTCGTCCTGCTGCTCTTCAGCGCCTTCTTCCTCTGCTTCGCCAATCCGCGAAGCGGCCTCGACGTCTATCTCTTCTACGGAGACGGATGCCCGCACTGCAAAAAAGAAGAAAAATACCTCAAGATGTATGAGAAGAAATACGCCGATCTGAACATGCACCGCTTCGAAGTCTATTTCAGCGACGAAAACATGAAGCTTTTCGGCAGGGTGGCGGAGAGCATGGGAGCCGACGTGAGCGGCATCCCGTTTCTGGTCATCGGAGACGAGTACATCGTAGGGTTCGATGAAACCCTGACCCCGGGCAAGATTCAAGGCAGGATCGAGGAATGTCTGGCCCGCAAATGCCCCGACCCGTCACGAAGAATCATCTTCGAGCGCTCCCGGGACATGCTGACCGACGAGGAGTCGGGAACGGTGGGAAATGAAACCGGGCAGGCGGCGGGGGAACGCGAAAGGACCATCACCCTCCCCGTGCTTGGCGACATCGACGCCCGCACCTTCTCCCTGCCTGTCCTGACCGTGGTCATGGGCTTTCTGGACGGCTTCAACCCCTGCGCCATGTGGGCGCTCATCTTCCTCATCGGCCTGCTGCTGGGCATGAAGGACAGGAAGAGGATGTGGATTCTGGGCATGGCCTTCATCGCCGCGTCGGCTTTCGTCTACTTCCTGTTCATGGCCGCCTGGCTGAACCTGATCCTGCTCTTCGGGCTTGTGCTCTGGAT
>JBFWJY010000033.1:0-37163 GCA_050252955.1 Desulfomicrobium sp. | reverse complement strand
TCAAAAGGTGAGTCAGTGGGGATCATTGAAAAGAAAAAGGCTTCCGACACCCTGCAAGATGCTGAAGCCTTTAGCCTTTCTGGTGCCCCCACCATGACTCGAACATGGGCTAACCGGGATTAGGAATCCCGTGCTCTATCCACCTGAGCTATGGGGGCGGTCCGATGTGGAGGAAATTTCTTAGGTGAGGCGGGGGGTAAAATCAAGTACATTTCGTCATTGGAAATGCGTTTGTGCGGCCCCGGGCGAACCGGGGGCTTTCCCGGCGGGCCAGGAACGCGTTGAACATTCGTGCGGCTTTGTGTATTCTCGCCGCGTTGCCCGGTCGCCCATTTCGGGACAGGCGCGAGAACGAATCAAGGCGGGATACTTTCCATGGGTACATATGTTGCTGCTGCCGGTCCGGGTCAGGATACCTATGGGGCCACGATCTTCGACTACGCCCTGGCCGGGGGCAAATTCGTGGCCCTGACCGACGACGCGGTCTTCGTGGAACTGATCAAATCGGTCCTTTACCACAGCATGGGCCTGTCCAGGAAATCCTTCCATCATTTCACCCGCCTTGAGGATCTCTTCGAGATCCTGCACCAGGATTCCGAGGCCCGTTTCATCATCTGCCTGGAGCGCCGCGCCGCCGAGGCGGACATGTCGCAGGTCATGGAGCGCATCATGCGCCTGTGTCCCGGCGCGGGCATCATCGTGCTGACCCAGGAGGTGGACCAGTACACCACGGCGCTGCTGGTCGAGCAGGGCGCGCACAACATCATCACCAAGCCCATCTCCGTGGCTTGCTTCACCGAGAAGCTGGCCTTCACCATCGCTCCCCAGGGCAAGCTCAGCAAGCTCATCGAAAAGGGCAGGAAACTCCTGGAGGCAGGCGGCTGGGGCGAGGCGCTGCTCGTGGCCGACGACATTTTGAAGCAGAAGCCGGACAGCGCGGTGGGGCACATGATCAAGGGCGACGCCTATCTGGGCCTTGATATGACCGCCCGGGCCGAGGAGATGTACCAGCGGGCCGTGAAGAACGCGGAGTTGTATCTGGCCCCGCTCAAGCGGCTGGCCGCGCTCTACGAGCAATCCGGCGACGCCGACAAGCAGCTCGACTGTCTGCGGCGGCTGAACGAGATCAGTCCGCTCAACACCCAGCGCATCATGCACATCGGCGAGCTTGAGATCGCGCGCGGCAACACCGCCGTGGCGGATGAGATGTTTCGCAGCGCCATGCATCTGGCGCAGCGCGAGGCCGCGGAATTTCTTTCCAACCTCTCGGGCCGCATCGCCGACATCTGCGCCAATCGCGATCCGGACATGGCCATCCATTATTCCAAGAAGGCCCTTGAGCTCAAAGGGGACAACCTCACGGCGGCCGACATCGGCACCGTCACCATTCTGGGCATATCACTGCGCAAGCAGGGCAAATGGCGCGAGGCCATTGCCGAATACCTGCGCGTGCTGGCCATCCTGCCCGGCAGCGCGATCCTTTTCTACAACATGGCCATGGCCTACAGCGAAGGCGGGGAGGCCAACAAGGCCTTGAACGCGGCGCAAAAGGCCCTGAAGTTCGATCCCGAACTGCCCGCTTCGAACAAGAATGTGGCCTTCAACATCGGCACCATCTTTCAGAAAGCAGGCCAAAACGGCACGCCGTTTTTCAAGAAGGCCTACGAACAGGATCCGAACGACAAGGTGCTCTGGGCGACGTTCAAACGCTCCCAGGCCCTGCACGAAAATAGCGACGCGGCGCATTCTGCGTAATCCACAAGGAGCATTCATGGCTGTCCATCCCCTTGCCGGCGCATCCGTGCCGGAATCTTTGCGTATAAACGTTCCCCGGCTGATCTCGGACTACTACACTCTGGAGGTGGACCCGTCCCGGGCGGAGCAGCTGGTGTCGTTCGGCACATCGGGGCATCGGGGCTGCGCCTTCCAAGGCTCTTTCAACGAAGCCCACATCCTGGCCATCACCCAGGCCGTGTGCGAATACCGCCTCTCCAAGGGCATAGACGGGCCGCTGTTCGTAGGCATGGACCCGCACGCCCTGTCCGAACCGGCCCTGCGCACGGCCCTGGAGGTGCTGGCGGGGGCGGGTGTAGACTGCCGCTTTCAGAAAGGTTTCGGCTACACGCCGACGCCGGTGATCTCCCACGCCATCCTGACCCACAACCATGGACGCGCATCCGGATTGGCCGACGGCCTGGTCATCACCCCGTCGCACAATCCGCCCGAGGACGGGGGCATCAAGTACAATCCGCCCCACGGCGGCCCAGCCGGCACCGACGTCACCGGCTGGATCGAGAAGCGGGCCAACGCCCTGCTCGAAACCCGCGGCGCGGTGCCGCGCATCCCGCTGGCACGGGCGCTGAGGCAGGGGCTGTGCCGGGAGCATGATTTCATCCGCCCCTACGTCCTTGATCTGGACAAGGTCATCGACATGCGGGCCATCCGCGCCTCGGGCATCAACATCGGCGTGGACCCTCTGGGCGGGGCAGGGTTGCCGTTCTGGGAGCCCATCGCCGAGGAGTACGGGCTCGACATCAAGGTGGTCAGCATGGTCGTCGACCCGGCCTTCATGTTCATGAGCCTGGACAAGGACGGCAATATCCGCATGGACTGCTCCTCGGCCTACGCCATGGCCAAGCTCATCGCCATGAAGGATTCCTTTTCCATCGCCTTCGCCAACGATCCCGACGCCGACAGGCACGGCATCGTCACCGCTGGGCACGGACTGATGAATCCCAACCATTACATCTCCGTGGCCATCGACTATCTGCTCGCCCATCGTCCGGGCTGGCCGACGACCGCGCAGGTGGGCAAGACCCTGGTCACCAGTTCCATGGTCGATCGCGTGGCCGCCTCCCACGGTCGTGCGGTGCGGGAGGTGCCGGTGGGCTTCAAATGGTTCGTGGAAGACCTTTTGGCCGGGACATGCTGTTTCGGGGGCGAGGAGAGCGCCGGGGCGTCTTTCCTGCGCCTTGATGGCGGCGCCTGGAGCACGGACAAGGATGGGATACTGTTGAACCTGCTCGCCGCCGAGATCACCGCCGTGACCTGCAAGGATCCTGGCGACATCTACCGCGACCTGGAAGCGCGGCACGGCAGCCCGCTGTACGAACGCCTTCAGGCCCCGGCGACCAGGGCCCAGAAGAAGCTGCTCGCCACGCTTTCGCCCGCGCAGGTGACCTCGGCCGAGCTGGCGGGCGAGCCCATTCTTTCGAAGATCACCCATGCCCCGGGCAACGGCGCGCCCATCGGCGGGTTGAAGGTGGCCACCAAAAACGGCTGGTTCGCGGCACGGCCATCGGGCACCGAGGACATGTACAAGATTTATGTGGAAAGCTTTCTGGGCCGGGACCATCTGGAGCGCATCAAGACCGAGGCCCAGGACATGGTCGACGGGGTGCTCAAGGGAGTGTGAGGCCGCTGAAAAATCCGTTCTGGACTGCGTTGCATGCCTGTTTTGAATGCCTCATGTAGCTGGCTACACTTCGCCCTTCAAAACAGGCGTGCGCCTTGCCAGAACGGTTTTTGAGCGGCCTCGCCGGGCGGGAGGCTTCAGCCTCATTGGATTTGAAATGCAAAGGCGGCATGGCAAACATGCCGAAAACGCGAAAAAGCCCACCTTCCTGGACGGATGGTGGGCTTCGCTATTTTTGCGGGTTCGGGCCTACTTTATCTTCTTGGCCCGCTCCCGGCGCAGCCAGTCGTACCAGGCGTCCATGCCCTGGCCCGTGGTGGCGGAGACGGTGAATATCTCGATGTCCTTGTTGACCGAACGGGCAAAGGCGCTGGCGCGGTCCACGTCGAAATTGACGTAGGGCAACAGGTCGATCTTGTTCAGGATCATGACCTTGGATTCGGCGAAGATGAAGGGGTACTTCTCGGGTTTGTCGTCGCCCTCGGTCACGCTCAGGATGGTCACCTTGTAGTCCTCGCCCACGCTGAACTCCGCCGGACAGACCAGGTTGCCCACGTTTTCCACCACCAGGATGTCGACCCCGTCCACGCCCATTTTTTCCGTGGCGTCGCGGACCATGGAGCTGTCGAGGTGGCATCCGCCGGCGGTGTTGATCTGCACGGCCCGGGCCCCGGTGGCGGCCACGCGGCGGGCGTCGTTCTCGGTCTGGCAGTCGCCCTCGATGACGGCCATGGTGAACTCGTCCTTCAGATCGGTGAGCGTGCGCTCCAGGAGGGATGTCTTGCCCGAGCCCGGCGAACTCATCAGGTTGAGGGTCAGGATGCCTTGGGCGCTGAGCCGGGCGTTGAGTTCGGCGGCGACGGCGTCGTTGGCCTCCAGGATATTTCGTACCACATCGACTTTCATGCTTTCCTCCAGTTATTCGGCTTCGATGTTATCTATGTAGAGTTCGCGGCCGGAGATGATCTCGTGCCCAAGTTCCGTAGCGCACTGCGGACAGGGCATGATGACGCGCTCCTCCTGGCTGGGGCTGAATTCATTCCCGCACTGGCGGCAGCGCACGACCATGGGCTTGACCTCCGTTTCCATTTTCGCACCCGCGAAAGGGGTGTTCATGGTCAGCATTTCGAAACATGTCTCCAGGGCTTCCGGAACGATGGCCGAAATCTGTCCGTAGACGATCTTGAACGAATGCAATTTGGTGAGGCCATGCTTGGCCATTTCTTCGCCGATGATCTTGATCAGGCTTTCGGCAATGGAGAGTTCGTGCATGTTGACTCCGTAGGGGGCTTATGAGCGGCGCTCCGATGCGTAAGCCGTGTCCAGGGCGTTGTCCAGGGCAATGCGGGATCGTTGCAGAATTCCGTTCGAGAGCGTGCAGCGATGCATCTCCCAGTCCTGGTGGTTGATGATGTCGATGACGCCGCGCGCGTTCGGGCCGACGATGGTCGACAAAACTTCCAGATCGTGGTCCACGTCGATGAATCCGCCCTCATGCACGAAGTCCAGGACGTGTCCGTCCGCCTCGCATTCATAGGAGGACAAATACGCAAGGCAGTCGGCCAGCTGCTCGGCATCAAGTCCGGCCAGATGGCCGTAAACGCGAAAATCGTGAGGCATGGATGGTCCCTTTGGGTTCAGTCCGGGAGGACAAAGCAGGCGTAACCTTCGTGGGAAAGGACGGATACGAGGAAAGGATCCGAAAAACGCCGGTCCAGGATGGCGATCCTGCCGTTTCCGCCCGAAACTGTCCAGGCCGGAACCTGCAACGCGATGCGGTTCTGGGCTCCGGAAGACCAGGATACGTGAACCATGCCCTGGTGCAGCAGCTCCTTGTCGCGCAACACCTGCAACAGGGCGTTCAGCGAATCGGGCATGGTCCGGCCGAAGGTTTCTTCGGGGTTGTCCGGATTCATGGCCCTGATAAGCTCCATGTGCGTGGCCACAGGCACGTAGATGGAATCGCGCGGTCGGGAAGGCAGGCGCGAAAGCTCATTGTACGGGTCCAGTTCGATCACCTTGACCTGGGCCGAATCAAGCACTTCGTGCAGGCCCTGGGGCAGGGGCGGCGCATCGGGCGTGGATCTGGACCAGACCAGATGGATGCGCTTTTTGCCGTCCCGCTCCATGATGGCGAGCTGCTGCGATTGCAGGGTCACGCCGACGCCGTTGCGGGAAAGCACAAGGTCCTTGCCGGCCCCCCACAGACGGAAATGCTTGGGAAAGGCCTCGGCGAGTTTCTCCAGCACCTCCTGCACGTTCCAGCGGGGCGAAATGGCGCAGACCTTCATGCCCAGCTTGTTGGCGTTTTCGATCCACTGGGCGTTCTTGGGAATGGGGCAGAAGAGGATTTTTCCGCCCCAGGGCGCGTCGACCAGCGGGGTTTCACGCATTTTGACGATCAGCCACTGGGCGTTGGGCAGGGGATGCATGCTCTCGTCGCCGGGCACGAATCGGAAGCGCATCTGTTCCAGCACCGTCTTGACCAGAGGCAGTCCGGTGCGGGGCTGGCGCTGCTCCTTTTTTGAGTCCCGTGCGGGGCTTTCCGGTTCGGTGTGTTTTCCGGTATTCGTTTCCGGCGGGGCGGGCGCAATTTCCGGTGGCGTCTGGCGCAGGGGTGGCGCGGGAAAGATCGGCCTTGCGGCCTGCCTGGGCTGCGCTCCGGTTCCTTCGCCCAGGCCCGCGGGCAAGGGCGCGACCGCGGGCGGGCCCATGGCCGCGGCGGGTTCCGGTGGGGCGGGAACCGGCGCGGCAGGACCCTCATGAACCACGACTGGAAGAATGATCTCTTGGCCGATGCGCAGCGTGTTGCTGTCCGGCACATCCGGATTGAGCTCCAAAAACAGATCCATGTACTGGCTGAAAATCAGCTTTGTCGGCACGCCTTGCGCCTGGAGTATCTGGATGAGCGTGTCTCCGGAGCGAACGACATAGGGCATTTTCTCATAAGAGCCCGTCGGCGCCGCAGCCCGGGGGGGGGCGACGGCGATGCCGGCGGCGGAGAGGATGTCGGGGAGGTGAAGAACCTGCCCCGGGCTGAGCCGGTTGATGTCCGGGATATGCGGGTTCAAGGCCTCGATGCCGGGCAGGGCCCTGTGTATTTGCGAGGGTGAATAGCCCTTTGCTTCCAGAATCTTGAAGAGCCATTCGCCTTGTTTGACGATGTGCTCCTGCCGGGATTGCGGGTCCACGGGGATGTTTTTTTCAAAAAAAAGACGCAGCGGTTTTTCTGAAAATCCCGGCTTGGTTATGCTTGTCAGAAAGCATAGAGCGAGAATAAGAAGAACAGCACGTTTCATTTTTGCCGGGGACCTGATTTTTTTGGGATCGTTGTTTCCGATAATGGAACCAAAGATATAGCAAAAAGGATGAAGGCTGTCACTGCACTTAACGTAAAGGGATTCACCCGAACGACTCAAAGGAGTATGTCATGTATGTAGGCCTTGCCATGGATAAGCATGTCCCCACCATCACCTCGGATACGCTGATAGTCAAAGCGGATCGCATGATGGAGGAGCACAGACTGTGGATTTTGCTTGTTGTCGAGGATGGAAGACTCAAAGGGTACGTGGCCAAGGAGGATATCCGCGCCGCCCTGCCTTCCGGGGCGACCACGTTCAGCAAGCATGAACTGAACTACCTCCTCTCCAAAATGACCGTCAAAGAGCTGGTGCGTGGGGGAATGCCCACCGTGACTCCCGAGACGGAGATCGAGGTCGCGGCCAAGATCATGCACGAAAGGGACCTTGCCGGTCTGGCCGTGGTCGACACGAAGAACCGGCTCAAGGGATACATCAGCCGCAGTTCCATGCTGGCCGTGCTGGTGGAGGAAATGGGGCTGGAACTCGGCGGGCACCGCATGGCCATCGAGGCCGAGGACCGCAAGGGGCTCATGGCCGAGATCAGCAGGCTTTTCTTCGACATGGGAGTCAACATTCTTTCCACCTCGACGTTTTTCCGAGGCAAGCAGCGCCTGCTGGTTTTTCGCGTGCAAGTCGATGACGCCGAGGCCCTTCGGCGCATGCTGGCCGAGAAGGGGTACAAGGTCGCCGGTCCTGAGCGCTTCGAGCAGGAGTGGGCCTGACGTCGTCTCCGTCAAGACGCCCAAAAAAACGGCCGCGAGCCCGAGGCTCGCGGCCGTTTTCGCGTCGGGGCCTGGAATGCGCCCCGTTCGCGGTCATTGCAGTTTGGAAGTGATGTTGTGGTCGATCCATTGCGCGTCCCACCATTCGATGGGCTGCACCTCGATGCCGGAAACAAGCATCCCGAAGTGCAGATGATCTCCACCGGCCATGCCCGTGGCGCCGGTCTTGCCGATGACCTGTCCGCGCTGGACGGTGTCGCCTTTTTGCACGTGGATTTCGCTCAAGTGCGAATACAGGGACTGAAGGCCGAAACCGTGGTCGATGACCACGACATTGCCGTAGATGCCCATGAACTCGGCCAGGATTATCCGTCCGGTGTTGCCCGCCGGAACCGGCGAGGCGGCGATGGACGCGAGATCCACCCCGAGGTGGGTCTGGTTGTCCACGGCCTTGCCCTGATACATGTAGGTCCGGTTGTCGGCGAAGGCGGCCATGGGGGCGCTGTTGGGCAGGCGGATGAAGGTGTCGTCCCAGAGCTTCTGGGGGACCGTGTCCTTGCCGAGTTCGAGCAGATAGGCCACGTTCTTGGCCCTGAGTTCGGAATTGACCTTCAGGAAAATGTCCACGGGAGTGGCCGCATCGGGGTAGAGGTTTGCGAACTGGCCCATTTTGGACTGGAGAAAGTTGTCCGAGATGTTGATGTCGTCGTGCCGGAATTTTTTGTGCAGGGGGCGGAAGTTGAACCCGATGGTGGACTGGTTGTCCGCCAGGTCGCTGGCCGTCAGGACCGGCGTGACCGCCTTGGGGTCGGCGTTGAAGGGCAGGGCGAAGAAGCACAGATATTTGCCCGGCTGGTACGGATAGCCCGGGAAGAAGTGGTCGCCGATCCTCACGCCGCTCGTGGTCAGCTCCTCGTTGGTGCTGTAGACCACCAGGCCTGTTCCGCCGTGATTGACGTTGTGTTGCCCGGACAAGACGGAAATGACGGGCGGCATGGAATCGATGTTCATTTCGCGCACGATCTGAACCCTGTTACCGCGTCCCAGACGATGCCAGGAGGTGTCCTTGACCGTGACCGTCAAGGTCAGGGGTGCGTTTTTGAGGCCGGTCTTGGGCAGGGAGAATTCTTCATGCAAACGCTTGGTTCCGGCGGGCAGGGTTTTGTTCACGATGTCGATGGTGCTGGTGCCCTGCGTGGCGACCACATGCAGGCTGCGCAACGCGGAGTCCTTGTCCTCGGCGGTGACGGTGAACACGGTCCGGGTGCTGGCCGTGGGTTGTTCGGGGGTCAGGGAAAGCGTGGGCGGGGTCCATTCCGCCTTGACGTAATACATGGCTCCCAGGGCTCCGAGAAGGAGGAGAATGACAAGGAAAAAGGCCGAAGAGATGCGGTTTTTCATACCAGATGCTCGTTGTTTGAAGTCTATGGTGCAGGGGATTGGCGGTCGTGGGCGCGCGGGCCCGCATGTCAGGCGCGATCAGGGGCGCAGAAAATCGCCGTAAGCATGGCGCATGCTACGGACGAGGTTCGCTTTTGGCAAGTTTGACCGGGTGTTAATTTTTGATCAGTTGATTTCCCATTTGAATCAACAGGTTATGTCGAGCCAGGCTCTGACGCCAGAGGCGGGGTATATGCTCCAGGCCATACCACGATCCGGCCAGCTGGCCATAGGCGGCCAGGGCGCGCGGACCATGGGAGAGGCAGTTGAGGGCGCCCTCGGCAAACGAGTCGCTGTCCCGAAAGGCGATCATGGCCGCCTTCAGGGCGCGCGCGACCGGGGAACCGGCCTGCGCGGAGACGTCGGTGCTCAGTTCGGCTATTTCGGGACAAAGGTTTTCCGGGAGCGGCGGGCGGAGCACGGCGGATTTTTCGGAGCCGTTCAAGGCCGTGAAGATCATGAGCGCAAGCACTACGCAGGCGTCCACGCTCTGGGGCGCGGAGTGCGTGGTCAGGGTCGAAGCGGCGACGGCGGCCAGCATGTCTTCCCGCGACGCATTGAAATACATGGCCAGCGGAGCCACGCGGGCCAGGCAGGCATCGCCCTGGGTTTGGTTCTCGTCCCGGGGGTTCCAGGTGCGTTCGAATCGCAAAATGGCCTGCTTGACGGTTTCATCTATGAAGTCGCAGGTTTCCGTGGAACTCAGGTAGCCGTATCGGAACCAGCTCGTATAGCGGACCATCTGGTCGCGCTGGTCGACGCCGCCCATTTCGGTCAGGCTTTCGGCCAGGCTCAGGGCCATGGACGTTCCGTCGCTCCAAAGGCCCGGACTGAGCGGGGCGTCATCCGAAATGGTGCTCCGATCCGAGGACAGGGCTTCGCAGACCGCCAATCCGACAAGGCTCCCCAGGGCTTTGCCGGGTTCAGGCCTTGGCACGGTCCGGCCCTTCCTGTTCGTATTTGCGCTGAACTTCGTCGTAGGCGTTGGCCAGGTCGCGGAGGATGGTCAGGGATTCCTGCGCCTCCTTGAGGTCGAGCTTGCGGATGGCGAACCCGGCATGGATGATGACGTAATCGCCCAGTGCCGCCTCGCCGTCGAGCAGCATGAGGGAGGCGGCGACAAAGGTTTCGCCTTCGCCGACGCGGCACTGCGCCACGCCGTTTTCGATGGATTCAATCTTGGCGGGAATGGCCAGACACATGATGACTCCTTAGTTCGGGGTGCAGGTTCCACCGGCTTTTTCAATTTCGTGGATGACCGATTCGATCATCACGGGCAGGGACGAGACAGCTGTGGGGGAAAGCTCCAGGGCCATGGACTCGTAGTCGAAGGGTTCCATGCCGATGACCACCGCCTCGGGACGGTTGCCGACCAGTTCGCACATGCCGAGCGTGTCGACAAGGTCGGTCTGGTGCATGGAGTCGCGAAAGGCCAGGCTTTTGCGCAGGTCGTCGCCGATGAGCCGGTACACGGAGCCGGGCTTGTCGTCGCAGAGCACGGCGTCGCAGACGATGAGGTAGTCGGATTCGAGGATCGGCCCCATCAGCTTGGTGCCCAGGGTGCCGCCATCCATGAGGGTGACGTTGTCTGAAAATGTGAAATTTTCCTGCATGTGTTCGATGCAGCGCACGCCAAGGCCTTCATCGGTGAAGAGAATATTGCCCACGCCAAGGACGAGGATGCGTTTTTCAGTCATGAACATGTCCATGTTTGAGGAGTGAAAAGAAAGAGCTACGCAAATTCGCGGAGAGGTTCAAGGGAGGAAAGGGCCCCGGTTTCGGGGCCCTTTCTCTTTTACAGAATCTTGAACTTGCGGACCTGGTTGGTCTTGGAGTCGATGACATGCACGCCGCAGGCGATGCAGGGATCGTAGGAGTGAACGGTGCGCAGGATTTCCACCGGACGTTCGGCGTCGGCGATGGGCGTGCCCATGAGCGCTTCCTCGACGGCGGAGAGCTTGCCTTCCGCGCAGCGCGGCCCGAGGTTCCAGGTGGACGGAACGACCAGCTGGAAGTTTTCGATCTTGCCGTTCTTGATCTTGATCCAGTGGCTCAGCGCGCCACGGGGAGCGGTGACGTAACCGACGCCCTCGGCCTCGTCGGGCATCGTCCAATCCTGGTAGATCTTGGTGTTGCCGCTTTTCACGTTCTCGGCCAGTTCGTTGACCCAGTCCATGAGCTTGTCGGCCACGACCTTGGTTTCGATGCCGCGCGCGGCGGTCCGGCCCAGGGTGGAGAAGAGGGCTTCAGGTCCGACGCCGAGATAGCCCAGAACGTAATCGACCAGCTTCTTCACTTCCGGGTGACCCTTGCCGTAGGCTACCAGCACGGAAGCCAGGGGGCCTGTTTCCACGGAGGTCTTGCCGTAGCGGGGCGCCTTCATCCAGGAATAGCGGTCGCGGTCTTCGTAGGCGGTGTACTGGGGTTCGGTCACGCCCTGGTAGGGATGGTGGTCCTTGTCGCCCTGGTACCAGCTGTGGCGGACATGTTCGGTGATCAGTTTGGGGTCGAAGGATTCGACCTGGCCGATGTTGCGGTTGAAGATGACTCCGGGGGGCAGCCAGCGGCTGTTCAGATCGCTTTCGACGGTCGGGAATTCGCCGAAGGTCAGGAAGTTGGTGGTGCCGCCGATGCCGGCCCAGTCCTTGTAGTAGGAGGCCACGGCCAGCAGGTCGGGGATGTAGCATTCGTCGATGAACTGCTTGGTTTCCTGGAACAGGCCCACGAATTCGGCGATGCGTTCGTTGGTCAGACTTTCGTAGCAGGTCACGCCGCCGACCACGGTGAACTGGGTGTGCGGGTTCTTGGCTCCGAAAACGGCCATGGCCCGGGCGGCCTTGACCTGGAGGTGCAGGGCCTCAAGGTAGTGCGCGGTGGCGATGAGGTTGACTTCCGCTGGCAGATAGTAGGCCTTGTGTCCGCCCAGGAAGTAGGCGTTGGTGAAGATGCCGAGCTGGCCGGAATCCACCAGGCCCTTGACCTTGTCCTGCACCGCCTTCAGGTCTTCGGCCTTGGTCACGCGGGTCGAGATGGAGTTGGCGATGGACGCGGCCTTCTTGGGGTCCGCGGTCAGGGCGCCGGTGACGTCGACCCAGTCCAGGGCATGCAGGTGATAGAAATGCACGATGTGGTCATGCAGATACTGGGCGGCCAGAACCAGGTTGCGGATCAGGCGCGCGTTGTCGGGCAGGTTCTTGTCCACGCCCACGGCGTTGTCCACGCAGCGGGTGGAGGCCAGGGCATGGGTGTAGGTGCAGACGCCGCAGGAACGCTGGGTGAAGTGCTGCGCGTCGCGCGGGTCACGGCCCTTGAGGATCAGTTCCAGGCCGCGGAACAGCTGGGAGCTCGACCACACGTTGGTGACTTTGCCCTGGTCGACTTCGACTTCGATTTTGAGATGGCCTTCGATGCGGGTCACGGGGTCCACGATGATGGGCCCCTTGAAGTTTTTATCCATGGGGGTGGCGACGACACCCGGGGCTTGGTTGGGTTTGCAACCGGACATATGTACTCTCCTCTGGATTCAGTAAAAGTTGAGCCTTGAGCAACAGCCTTGTTATGCTTCTTCGTAGAAGGGGGAAGCGGCGTCCCAGAAATCGGGCTCGCTGCACCCGATGCAGGGGTGGCCAGCCTGAACCGGCCAGTTCGTCTGGTTGAACTTGACCTTGGGGCAGTTGTTGTAGGTCATGGGGCCTTTGCAGCCGAGCTGATACAGACACCAGCCCTTGCGGGCCTCTTCCGAATCAAAGGAGGGCGCGAACTCGCCGGCTTCGTAATGGGGCAGGCGTTCGCACTGTTCGTGCACGGTTTCGCCGTAGAACATGATCGGACGGTTCACGGAGTCCATTTCCGGAATGGCCAGGTTGTGGGTCAGGAGATGGACGATGGTGCCGACCAGGTTGTAGGGGTTGGGGGGGCAGCCGGGAATGTTCACGGCATTGACGCCCAGGTGCTTGAGCGCATCGTTGATGCCCTTGGCCTCGGTCGGGTTCGGGCTTGCGGCCTGAACGCCGCCGTAGGTGGCGCAGGTGCCGTAGGAAATTGTGGCGATGGCTTTCGGCACGATTTCGGAACAGATCTCAAGCATGGTCCGTCCTGCGACCTTGCCGTAGATGCCGTTGTCCTTGGTGGGGATGGCGCCTTCGACAACGCAGAGGAAGCCGTTGGGGGAGTTCACGGCCGCGTGCAGGGCTTCTTCCGCCTTGTGGCCGGCGGCCGCCATGATTGTTTCATGGTAGTCGAGGCTGATCGTGTCCAGGATCAGGTCGTCGATAAAGGGGCGGACAGCGCGGAGAATCGATTCAGAGCAGCCTGTGCATTCCGCGTTATGCAGCCAGACCACCGAAGGACGTTTGGGAGAAGTCAGCGCCAGGGCGATTTTGTTGGCGAAGGACGCCTCCATGCCCATGACCGCTGCGATTGTGGTACAGAACTTCATGAAATCTCGACGGGAGACTCCACTGCTTTCCAATCGCTCTACGGCCCCGGGTTTGCCTAAACCTACAGAAACCTTCATAACACACCTCCATCAGTGTATGAATAAAAGACAGGCAACATGTTTTGTTGACCTGTCATGTCCACAATCGGAAAGGATAACCGTCGAATATTTCCTTTTCTTTCCCGTTACATGGAGATTGTTGGCCGGTCAATACGTAGTTCTGAAAAAATGATGTAGTATCACAATTTTAGATATAAAAGGAGCTACGTATCGCCGAAGCTTATTTGAGCATCGCCGTGTTATTTTTTTAAAATACATGCTACCTTTGAATGCGTTGACTTGTCGTCTGAAATCGTTGCGCTTCTTTTCCTGCGGCGGTCCCTGTCCGGGACAACCGCCGCACCCCGTTTCCACTTCTTGAACTTAGGCGAAAGCCTGCGTAGAGTTTCCGCTGCCTCGCCGACATCGGCCCGGGCTGCCTGAAAATCCGCTTCAAAGGAGATGCCGAATGGACAAGCAGATCATTCTTGACGCCTTCATGTTTCGCCATGCGTGCAAGGAGTTTGATCCGAACATCACCATCGCCGAGGACGACTTCCTGTTCATTCTGGAGGCGGCCCGCCTGTCCCCGAGTTCCTTCGGGTTCGAACCCTGGCAGTTTCTGGTGGTCCAGGACATGAACTTCCGCATGAAGCTTCTGCCCCACACCTGGGGCGGCAAGGGCCAGATCCCCACGGCGAGCCATTTTCTGGTCTGCCTGGCCATGAAGACGCCGCTGCTCAAGTTCGACAGCGCCGGCATTTCCGATTTCATGCGTCAGATCCAGGAGTTGCCCGAGGAACGCATCACCGCCCGCACGGAGTATTACGCGACCTTTCAGCAATCGGATTTCCGGCTGCTCGACAGCGACCGGGCCATGTTCGACTGGGCCTGCAAGCAGTGCTACATCGCCCAGGCCAACATGATGACCGCCGCGGCGCTGATCGGCATCGATTCCTGCCCCATCGAAGGGTTCGCGCAGGACAAGGTGGACGAGGTGCTGGCGGAGGATTTCGGCGTCGATCTCGATGAGTACGGAGTGGCCTACATGCTCGCCTTCGGATACCGGGCCAAGCCCCCCAAGCGCAAGACGCGCAGACCCCTGGAACAGATGGTGCGCTGGTTTTAAATGTTCAAGAGCGATCCGGAAAACGAGGATGCCGTGAGCGAAGGCCATTCCATCGCGGAAGTGTCCAAATACTGCATGGCCACGGACCTGGGGCTTGAGTGCGTCTGCTCCAAGCGATCCACGGTCACCATCGGCACGGGGGTGACGTCCAAGAAGGAGGACAGCACTCTCTACTATTACGCCAAACAGATCGACGACGATCTGCTGGCGCTCCAGTCCCTCAACGCCAACTGGGCCCCGTCGGGGCCTGCCGCCGAAGTGACCATGGATGAGCTGATCACCCAGTATCAGCCCGAAGTGGACATGTTTTTGAAACAGGTCAAACCCGTGATCCAGAAAATCGCCAAGGCCGTGGCCAGGGGCGACCGGCATCGCAGGAACGGCGAGCCCTATTCGGCGGCCATGGAATACAACAACGCCCTGGGCCTGGACGAAAAGAACGTGCGCGCCCTGTTCGGCCTCGGGTTGACCTATCTGCAGTACAACCAGCACGACAAGGCCCAGACGGTCTTCGAACAGCTCATCGCCCTGGATGGCTTCGCCTCGGCCGAATACAAGCATCTTTTCAACCAGTTCGGCATCGAGCTGCGCAAGCAGGACATGCTGGACCAGGCCTGCCGCTATTATTCGCGGGCGCTCGAAGTCTGCTCCACCGACGAGAACCTGTATTTCAACCTGGCCAGGGCCTATGTGCAGGGTGGAAGGATCGCCGAGGCGGAAGGCTCCCTGGAGAAATGCCTGCGCATCAATCCCGAGCACGAGGAAGGACTGAAGTTTAAAAAATATCTGTGTTCCTTGTCCTTGAGCTGATCAATGTCCGGTACGCAGCTCGTATATTCCCACTGCGAGCAGCGGCGCGAGCATGGCGAGCCCCGATCCGGTCACTCCAGCCCACCCGAAATGCTTGAAACCATGCCCCATGACCGTTATCCCCGCCGACCCTCCCAGATAATACCATAGGATATAGAGCGAATTCGCCCTGCCCCGGCTGGAGGAGAGCTTGCGGTTCATGCTTCCCACCGCCGCGGCGTGGATGGCGAAGAATCCGGCGCAGGCCATGGCCAGGCTCAGACAGATCACGCCCAGGCTCTGCACGTGGCTGAGCAGCAGGGCGGTCGAGAGGATCAGTACGCCCAGGATCATGGTCAGGCCGTTGCCGAAACGGTTGCTGAACCTGCCGGACAGGGGGGCGATGACCACGCCGACAATGTAGGTCAGATAGAGGAGGGTGATGAGGTTCGTGCTGGCCGAAAAGGGCGGGGCGCTCAGGTAGAAGGGCAGATAGTTGAAGGTGGCCCCAAAGACGAACAGGGCGCCGAAGCCCACCGCGAAGGTGCGCAGCATGTCGGGCCTGCGCAGGAGTTCGAGGTATCCCGGTCCGGTGCGGGTGATTTCATCGGGCCGCTCTTCACGGGGCAGCAGCAGGATGGCCGCCACCGCCGTGACCAGGACCATGACGGAGGCCGTGACGAAGGCGTAGCGCCAGTGCAGCGGCGGGTGGATCCAGCCGCCCAGGAGCCGTCCGCCCAGGCCTCCGACCACGGTGGCCGAAACGTAGGAGCCCATGACCACGTTCAGCCGTTCCACGGGCAGGTTTCTGGCCAGGTAGGTGGCCAGGCAGGTGGTCAGGGCCGGGATGAAGAAGCCCTGGAGCAGGCGCAGTGCGATGATGACGTCGATGTTGTCGGCCAGGGCGCAGGCCATTCCCGCGCCCGAAACCACGGTTCCGCCCAGAATGATGAACGGCTTGACCGGATACATGTCGGCCAGACGCCCGAAGACCAGGGTGGAGAAGGCCACCCCGAGAATGACGGTGGAAACGGTCTGGGCCGCCTTGGCGATGGATATTCCGAATTCGGCCTGCAACACGGGCAGCACGGGCTGCACCAGATAGATGGTGGTGAAGCTGGCCGAAACCAGGGCGAAGACCAGGGCCTGCAGAGCCAGGGGCGAGATGTGCTTCATGGACGGTTCAGCGCGGCAGGGGGTCTTCGCGGCGCATCGTCACATGGGGAATGCCCGCCTCTTCGAATTCCTCCCCGCAGGCGACGAAGCCATGCTTGCGGTAGAAGCCCGCCGCCCTGGTCTGGGCGTGGAGCTCGAAGCGGTGGAATCCGTCCTTGCGGCATTCGTCGAGCATGAAGAGAAGCAGGGCGCTTCCCAGACCCTGCCCGCGCCATGCGCGGCGCACGGCCAGGCGTTGCAGGAAGGCCCGTCCGCCCTGGTGGCGGATGCGGCCGCAGGCCACGGGCTCGCCGTCGATCCGGCCAAGGATGTGCACGGCTCCGAGGTCATGGCCATCCATTTCCTCGGCGCAGGAGATGCCCTGCTCCTCCATGAAGACGATGGCCCGGATCATGAGCACCCGAAGCCAGTCCCCGGGCGCTTGCACGCGTTTGAACATATGCGGTTCCTGTGCGCCGGACCGGTGGTCCGGCGCAGGTTATTGCTTTCCGGCCGGCTGGTCCGGCGCGGTTTCGTTTGTCTGCGATGCCGGCGCGGGAGCCGCCGCCGGGGCCGGAGCCTCTGTCGTGGCATTGGTCTGGCGGTTCGAGAAAAGGGCGGGCAGTTCGGCGAACATCCTTTGGATATAGCCCTTGTCCCAGGCCATTGCCAGCGCCATGAAAAGGACCAGCAGCACGGCCCAGCGTTTCCAGGGCGTTTTCTTTTCCGCGAAGGGGTCGACCATGGACCGTTTCGCGCCCTGGGGTAATTCGGCCAGCCTGGTCAGCGTGGTTCCGAAGGGGATGTTGATGCGGGCCTTGGTGTTCACGGCCCAGCCCCCGGCGTCGAGGATGGGCGCCAGATTGCGCTGGCGGAGCTTCAAGTAGGCGATGAGCATGGACGGGCCCGAAATCATGAGCACCACTCCGCCGATGACCAGGGGCATCTGCCACAGCGCCAGACTCAGGAATCCGCTCATGACCGTGGCCAGGGCGGTGCCGATGGCCCCCAGGGCCAGGCCGATGGCGGCGAAGATGCCCGCGAACTTGCCCACGTCGAAGGGGGTCGGTGGCTTGGCCGGATCGGCTCCCGTGCCCACGCTGGCCAGTTTCGATCCGGCGGAGGCGTCCACGGCGCTGTCCTTGGCGGCGGCGAATTTGGCGATCTGGTCCCCGATCATGCGGCCGATGCGCTTGTATGGGGACAGGAAGGCCTGGCGCACGCTGATGGGATGGTCGACGATCTTGACGATGGTGGCGTCCCAGTCCTGCCCCAGGCGGTCGTAAAAGATGCCGTTGCGTCCGATCATCAGGTTGTCGGAGTCGCCGCCGGTGAAGGCTGCCGCGATGTGCATCTGTTCCGTGCTGCCGCGCCGCGTGCAGCGGCAATAGACGAGGTAGGTCTGGCTCAGGCCCGCCAGGGCGGCGTGCGTGTCGGGGTTGGCCACGCGCACGCAGAGTTCGCAGGCCCGGCCGTCCAGATACAGGGTGCCTGCTTGGAAAATGGCTTTGCGGTCCTGGAAGTAAAAATCTCGGAAGGCCACGAAATTGTTGAGCAGCAGCACGAGATCACGGGTCAGGTGCACCAGCCGCGTCACCCCATCGAAACTTTCGACCTGTTCGGCCAGGCTCAGGTCCTCGGCGATGATTTTTTCCAGTTCCTGACGGCTGTCGCCGGCCAGCAGTTCCCGGAGGCGCTCAAGGCCGACGCTCTCCACTTCGCCGCCGACCTTGCCGGCGAGCCACGCCTCGTGGGGTTCCAAAATGGACTTGATCCGCTCCCACTGCGAGCGCTCAAGATTTTCCACGTCACCGAAAAGAGGAACGGCCACCGAGGCCTTGAACGCCGCCATGGCCTGGGCCCAGGCGGGGTTGAGGCCGGTTTCCAAAGGCAGGGGGCGACCCGCTTCGATGCGCGCCAGGGGGAAGCGCTCCAGGTCCGCGTCAAGACGCAGTTCGTTGGGCGAGATGGCCTCGTAGGCGGTCAGGGCCGGATTGAGGGCGTCCTGGGCCTTGGGGTCGAAGGCGGCCAGGTCGCAGCGGGTGAAATAGTCGTCCAGCTTGGCGCGCAATCCATTCACGACGTCTCGCGCGGCAGTGGTGTTCTCTCCCAGGGGCAGCACGGACTGGGCGTTTCGCAGGGCCTGGTCGTGCCATTCAACGTACTGGGCCGCGGCCTGATAAAAGGATTCGATCTGCTCGGCCGCGATGCCCGGCGCGCCGCCTCGATCCTGCACGCTGCCCACGCAGCCCATGATCTCCTCGATCAGGGCCTGCATGACCTGATCCCTGGCCGATGCGGGCGTTATCACGCCGTCGCCGTTGAAGGGGGAGTCGTGCAGCAGGGCCTCCGTTCCGGCCACATGCTCGATGGTGATGGCCTCCGCCCCTTCCTGGCCCAGAAAGTTCTGGATCTGTCTGGCCGAGGCCAGCAGCCGCCTGCCTTCTGGGACGCCGTCGTTTATGGCCGCGAGCGGCAAGGCGGAGCTTCCCGCCAGCACGGGGCGCAGATCGCGCAGCACCGCGCAGACCCACTCCACGGCGGCCAGAATTTCGGGAACCCGGATTCTCCCGTCGCCGTCGGTGTCGAGCATGGCCAGGGTGCGAGGATCGAATTCAAGTCCGCCCACCGGGCAACTCAGGGCCGCCCACAATTTCTGGTCCAGTTCATGAAGGCGAAGCAGGTCTTCGGTGGTGTCCAGCCGGACCTGGTCAAAGCCGCCAAGGCGGAAAAAGCGCCAGCGGTGCGGGGTCGGTGATCCTGTATCCATGCAGTGCTCCTTGTCAGGCGACATGTAGCTGGTTGTGCGACGGTGAGCATGTCTTACGCCCAACACGGAGCCGATATCAAGGACGAAAGCCCGGCGGAGGCGAATCCCGCTTTGCCCGCTGGCGCGGCCCTGATCCGCTCCCGGTTTTCGCATCGCTTATCCGCGCAGGATCCGCTTGAGCGCGGCGATCCGGCCTCCGATGTCCCGCGCCCCCGTGATTTCGGTGACCAGGGCCGCACAGCGTCCCCCCCTGGCCACGACTTCGGCCAGGTTGCGCTCCTTGATTCCGCCGATGGCGACAAAGGGGATGTCGACCCCTTTGGCCACGAAGTCCAGATACTCGAGGCCGACCGGCGCGCAGACATCCTCCTTGGTGCTGGTCTCGAATATCGGACCCACGCCTATGTAATCCGCGCCCCGGGCCACGGCCGCGCGCGCCTCTTCCGGGGCATGGGTGGACAGGCCGATGGCCACGCTGTCGCCGACCAGCGAGCGCACCGCCTCCACGGGCAGGTCCTCCTGGCCCACGTGCACCCCGTCGGCCCCCACCAGCAGGGCCAGGTCGATGTCGTCGTTGATGATGAAAGCCGCTCCACGTTCGCGGGTCATGGCTCGCAGTCGCAGGCATTCCTCGTACTTGCGGCCCATTTTCTTCGTTTTTTCGCGGTACTGGATGATGCGTATCCCGCCGTCCAGCATGGCTGCCGCCACTTCCTCGTTGCCGCGCCCGAGGGAGAATTTTTCAGCGGTCAGCCCGTACAGGCCGCCTTCCCGGATCAGACGGGTCACCAGTTCGCGTCCGTTCATGCCCGTTCCTCATATATGGTATGAAAGTGGTTCAGGATCACGTCGGCCTGCATGGCCGCGGCCATGCCCACTCCGGGGGACAGGGGAGGAGTGGAGGCCGCGCAGGGAGTGGAGTGGTCGCCGACAATGACGAGACGCGGCCCAAGGTACCGCGCCCGCATTTCCCCGGCGCGACCGAATCCGCCCAGGCCCGAGGCTCCCACAAGCAGACTTTTTTTCGGGGCCAGTGTTTCGATGATGAGCTTCTTGGTTCGCGGGTCGTCCACGGCCTCGACCACGGCGTCGCAGGCATCGAAGAGTTGGGACATGTTCAGGGCGTCCACGTGGAGATGATGGGCTTCAATCCCGGCCGCCGGATTGATGGCCAGCAGGTTCTCGCGCAGGGCCTGCGCCTTGGGGGTGCCGACCTGGGCCAGGGTGAAATATTGGCGGTTCAGGTTTGACGGCTCGACCGTGTCCGCGTCGGCCAGCACCAGATCCGCAAACCCGCTGCGGACGAGATGCGCGGCGCAGTTGGAGCCAAGGCCCCCCGCCCCGATGACGCCGATTCTGACCGTGCGCAAAAATTCCAGAAAGCCTGGACGGAGGTAACGCGCAAGCCCTTCCTCAAAAGCGTTCACGCGCATCCCTCGATGGGTTCCCAGTCCTTGAACACGGGCTGGTATCCCCGGCTTCGCAGCATGGCCGTCATTTCGGCCACGCTGCGCGGGTCGGAGATTTCAAACTGTCCGCTTTGGCCGGGCTTGGCGTGACCGCCCACGGCGGTGCTGACCCCGGCGGACATGCGCGTCACTCCCAGGGGCAGGATGTTGTCCCTGAAGTCCGGGGCTTCGCGGGTGGAGATGGTGATGGACAGACGGGGCAGGAAGATGCGCAGGGCGGTCATGGCCTGTACCAGTTCACGGTCCGAGACCACGCAGGCCGGTTGAAACGCCCCGGCATGGGGGCGCATGCGCGGCAGGGACACGGCCACATCCACGCCGGGATAGCGTTTTTGCAGCCAGGCCGCGTGCAGGCCCGTGATGAATATTTCCCGCCGCCAGTCGGAAAGGCCGAGCAGGGCTCCGATGTTGACCACGCGCATGCCCGCCTCGGCCCCGCGCCGAGGGGTGTCCAGGCGGAAGGCGTAGTCCCGCTTGGGTCCGGCCGGGTGCAGCTCGGCGTAAAGCACCGGATCGTAGGTTTCCTGGAACACGGTCAGACCGTCCACTCCGGCCTTCACCAACCGGACGTAGTCTTCCGTGGCCATGGGAAACACTTCTATCGAAATGGACGGGAACATGGGCCGCAGCTCGCGCACGCATGCTTCCAGATAGTCCGCGCCCGCCGTGCGCGGCGCTTCGCCGGTCAAGAGGAGCAGGTGCTTGAGGCCCGTGCCCGCGATGGCCCGCCCCTCGGCCCGGACTTCGTCGAGGCCGAGCCGGGCGCGCGGGATGGCGTTGGGGGCGGCGAAACCGCAGTAGCGGCAATGGTTGGAGCAGTGGTTGGAGACATACAGCGGGGTGAAGAGGCTGATGGTCCGACCGAAATGCCGCAGGGTCAGTTCGTGGGCGCGCCGGGCCATGTCTTCCAGGCACGGGGCCGCCGCCGGGGAGAGCAGGGCCGCGAATCCCCGCTCGTCGACATGCTCGCGGTCGAGAACGGCCAGGGCCTCGTCCCTTGTCGCGGCGTTGAAGCGTTGGTCCAGGGGCTCGTTGTTCAGGCGCAGGGCCTCGGGCAGAAAACTCATCACGCTCCCTCCGTCTGATCCAGGAACCCGGTCAGGGGCGAGGAAGCCTGCGCCAGGGTGCCCACGGCTCCCGGCCCGGCGAGCCAGGCTTCGCGTCCGGCGGCCACGGCCCGTCCAAAGGCGCGGCCCATGAGCACGGGGTTCGAGGCCGTGGCGATGGCCGTGTTGACCAGGCACGCCGCCGCGCCCATCTCCATGGCCCGGCAGGCCTGGCTGGGCGTGCCGATGCCGGCGTCGACGATGATCGGCAGGCTCATTTCCTCGATCAGGATGCGGATCATCTCTTCGGTCCGCAGACCCCGATTGGTGCCGATGGGCGCGCCCAGGGGCATGATCGCCGCCGCCCCGGCGTCGGCCAGGGCGCGGGCCACGTACAGGTCCGGGTTCATGTAGGGCAGGACCACGAACCCTTCCCTGGCCAGGGTCTCCGTGGCCTTGGCCGTCTCGTAGCCGTCGGGCAGGAGATGGCGGTTGTCGGAAACGACCTCGATCTTGATCCAGTTCCCGCAGCCCATGGCCCGCGCCAACCGGGCGATGCGCACGGCCTCGGAAGCGGTGCGCGCTCCCGAGGTGTTGGGCAGGAGGGTCATGCGTTCGGGGATATGGCGCATGACGTTGTCCGCATTGCCGTCCAGGTCCACCCGGCGCAGGGCCACGGTGATGACCTCGGAACCGGAGGCTTCGCAGACAGGGGCGATGAGCGAGTCGTTTCCGTACTTGCCCGTGCCGGTGAAGAGGCGGCTGGTCAGGCGCTTGCCGCCGATTTCGAAGATATCGCAATGTTCCATGATGGTGCTCGCTTGATTTGTGGTGTGCGGGACGTGCGAGGGCAAGGCTCAGCCTCCGCCGACAAAGCTCAGCAGTTCGAGTCGGTCTCCGTGGCTCAGGGGGGTCGAAGCGAATTTTTCACCGGGCACGATGTCCTGGTTCAGTTCGGCCACGACCACGGACGGGTCGAGGTCCATGGCCAGAATCAGCCCGCGCAGTGTCTGGCCGGACTCGATTTCCCGCGCGCGTCCGTTGACGGTGATGTGCATGATGGCCTCCGCGTAGTGGTGCAAGCGGGAGGAAAAACGAAAACCGCGCCGGGGGCGCGGTTCGATGAATGGGTGTTTTCCGGAACCAGCTTCCCTACGGCAGCATGATCTGCGTCAGGTCGTAAGGGTCGGGAACATGTCCCCTCTCAGCCCGTCGGGCTCCCCCAGCTTGTGTTGAGTCCGGTCTGTACGATGAGAGTCGCGGTCGTGTAAAGCGTGGAAGAGGGAAAAACCGAAGCTCGCTCTCACGCGCCTCCATCGTGCGCATTCGCGCGAATCGACGAATCACGCCAGCCATTTTCGAGTGTGATGACTGCTTATGATCTTGAGTTTTTTCGTATTTCGAGTAAGTATTAATAAGTAGAACACCGCCGTTTAATTCAGTGCTCATTGGTATGGCCTTGTTCTATCTATTTGTGTCAGTGATGGCCTTCGTATATCTACGCATGAAATATGTGAAACAGGTATGAAGTAATGAATATGGCTGATATGTAATAATATGTTTTTGTCGGTCATTCATGCAGGAATATACTAGTAGTTATGCGTAATGATGTTGTGTTCGCGACTGAATTTTCTGTGTGAGCATCTTGTTCAAATTGTGAATATTTTGTTTACTCGATGATTTTTGGCGTATGCGGCGGGAACAAAAAGAGTCGGCCCGCATTCTGAAGGCCATGTTTTCGTATTTTTCGTGACGGGACGGGTGCATCCGTTTCAAAGCTGGTTGATCCGACCGGCTCGTCGGCGGTGATTCGCAATATCGGCGGCAGGGCGGAAGTGAAACATGTTTAACGGCATGGAGGTCCCATGCGCATTCTGTTTACGCACATGAATTTTCCGGCCCAGTTCCGGTCCGTGGCGTCGGTTCTGGGACGGGATCCCGACAATGAGGTTGTCTTCCTCACCATGAACGAGAATCCGGGCTGGAACATTCCAGGGGTGCGCAAGGCCGTATTTGTTCCGGACGGCGAGGCGTTTCCTGAAGGATGCGCCATGAGCCTGAAATACTGGGATGTCTCCCGTAGCGCCTATGGAGCGTTGCGCGCAGCCCTGGAGCTGCGCAAGCAGGGTTTTGTGCCCGACGTGATCTGCGGGCATTCCGGCTGGGGACCGACCATGTATCTGCGCGACGTTTTTCCCGAATCGGCATTCGTCGGCTACTTTGAATGGTTTTACGATGCCGCGAGCGCGGACATGCGTTTCTCCGGCGCGCCGCTGTCCCTTGACGCCAGGATGGAGGTGCGGACCAACAACATTCCCATTCTCATGGATCTGCACGGCTGCGTTCGCGGCATCTGTCCGACCCGCTGGCAGCTTGAGCAGTTTCCTGTGGAGTTCCGCTCGAAAATTTCCGTGATCCACGATGGCATCGACACGGAGTACTTCTCTCCCGATCCTGGCGCGAAAATGGTGCTGCCGGGTCTTGACCTTTCCGGAGCCACGGAGATCGTGACCTATGCCACCCGAGGGATGGAGCCGTACCGGGGTTTTCCGCAGTTTCTCGAAGCGGCCGTGGAAGTGGTCAAAAGGCGGCCCGATTGCCATGTGGTCATCGGTGGCGACGATCGCTCGTGCTACGGGTCGCCGCCGGAACCCGGAAAAACCTGGAAGCAGGTCCTCATGGAGCGTCTTCAGCCCGATCCGGAGCGCATCCATTTCGTGGGCACCCTGCCTTACGGACATTATCGGACGCTCTTGAGGGCTTCCTCGGCGCACGTCTATCTTACCCGACCCTTCGTTCTTTCCTGGTCGTTCCTGGAGGCGCTGTCGTGCGGTTGCCTGGTGGTTGCCTCCGACACCGAGCCGGTGCGCGAAGTGGCCAGTAACGGCCACAACGCCCTGTTCACGGACATGCGCTCGTCCGCCGCCATAGCGGACACCGTGGTCCACGCTCTGGAGAATCGCACGGTTCTGGGCGGAGTCCGGCAACAGGCGCGTCAGTCCATTCTGGACCGCTATGACGTGCGCAAGCTTCTTCCTCTGCAAATGCGGGTGCTTAAGTCCGCGCTCAGGAGGTAAGGGTGTCATTGTGGTTCGCCTTTCTGATGTTCATCCGGAGTGCTGATCCGAAATGCGTTGGAAATACGTATGCGCTTATGACCCCGGTACTTTATTTATGATTCTCCCCCTGTTGTGGCTTGCCTAAAAGGCAGGAAACTGCGTATGGCATACAAATATGTCAGACAGAAAGTATGTAATTACTGTTCGTGTCTGACCGCATCTCCGCGGAATACGTCCCCAAGGCGCATGAGTGTCGTGTGCGCCAACTGTCCGACATGATAAGACGTTTTTTTGCTAATGCTCTGGAGGCGCTTATGTCGCATCAAACCATGATTTTGGATGTCGATGAGGCATTGCTGAGATTCAACGGGAACAGGCAGGTATTCACGCGTCTTCTGCTGCGTTTCCTGGAACTCAACAGCGATGTGGGCGTGAAGGTCGAGGAGACTCTGGCCCGTGGGGATCGTGATGAGATCGTGATTTTCTTTCACTCCCTCAAAGGTGGGAGTGCCAATCTTTCCGCGAAAAGGCTGGCCGAAAAGTGCTCCGATCTGGAAACACGCGCCAAGGCCGGGGATATGGACGCAGTGAAGGCCGAGGTGCCTTCCTTTCTGGAAGCTTTTGGCGAATTGAAAACCGCCGTCGAAGATTTACGAGCGGTCTGAGCACCGTCGGCTCGCATGATGCAACGTCAGCGATTCCCATCGGCATGCGCCGTTCTGACCATCGTGACGGCGGCATGGCTTCTTTTTCCGTCCCTCGCGTGGTGCATGGAAACCTGCCTTCTCGACAGCGCGAGGGAGGAGTACGACCTGCGTCCCTTCATGGAGGTTCTGGAGGACGCTGATCGGTCCCTGACCATAGAACAGGCGGCATCACCGGCCCTGGCCGAGCGCTACGGCCCACCGCCCAAAGGGCATTTCAATTTCGGCTTTACCTCCTCCGCCCTGTGGTTCCGCTTCACCATCGTCGAGCCGTCGACAAACTCGGAAGGCGGCAGGCATTCACCGCTGTGGATTTTCGACCAGGGTTGGCAACTCTACGACACCATCCAGCTTTATGTTCCGCGTCCCGAAGCCGAAGGCGGGTGGCGGGTCTATGCGGCGGGCCGTATGCTTTCCGTTCCGGGTAAACAGGAGAACCGGCATTTTCAGCTCCCTCCCGACCTGAACGACCCCGTCACATGCTACGTCCGTATAACGGGCATCAGGCCGCTCATGGTGGCTCCGCACATCGCCACCCTTGATCGCACCCTGCGGGTCAACGGCTTCAAAACCATGGGCACGGCCCTCCTGCTCGGCTTCTTCGCCACCTTGGTGCTCGGCAATCTGGCCATCTACCTCTATACCGGCAACGGCAAGTACAAGTGGTTCGTGCTCAGCAACCTGACCTTCTTCAGTTTCGTCGCCACCACCAACTACCAGCATCTCGTCGTGGTCAAAAACATGCCGACCATCATCATGACGGTCGGCCTGGTGGGCCAGGCCATCGTCGCCACGACGGTCAGGACGTTTTTCGAGATCCGTCGGCACAACAGACGGCTTAACGCGATCCTCCTGGCCGCCGTCTGGGCGGTTCTGGGAGTCGCCGCATCCGCGTTCGTCCTGCCCGAGGACATGCATCCGAAGCTGTCCATCTACGTCCTCATGCCCCTTACGGCCATCGTGTTCTGGGCCTGTTTCGACTGCGTCAAGCGAGACAGGGTGCCCGCTTTGATCTTCATGGCCGCTTGGCTCGGGGCGACACTTGCCGCTTTCACCTACAACTGGGCCATCAAAGGGGGCCTTCCCTTTGTCCATCCCTCCTTCATGTGGGTATCCTTCGTGGGTGAGGCCCTCTGCATGTCCATTCTGCTGGCCTACAACATCGAACGCATCTCTGCGCAGCGCCAGGCCGCCGAGGCCATGGCCCGGACGAGGTCTTCATTTCTGGCCAGCATGAGCCACGAGATCCGCACGCCCATGACCGCCGTGCTGGGTTTTTTGAATCTGTCCCTGCACTTGGGAGCGCAGGGGCAGCTGCGGCAATATCTGCTGAAGATCAACGCGGCGGCCGACCATCTGATGGGAATCATCAACGACATCCTGGACCTGGCGAAGATCGAGGCCGGCAAGGTGGAACTGGAAGCCAAATCTTTCGAGGTGGAGGCGCTGTTGCAGGATACCGCCGACATCCTGGTTTCGCGGGCCTTCGAAAACGGCGATGAACTGGTGGTCTCGGTGCAGCCGGGGCTTCCCCGCCGTGTGATCGGCGACCCTCTGCGGCTCAAGCAGGTCCTGCTCAACCTGGGCGGCAACGCCGTGAAGTTCACCCATGACGGCACGGTTCGCCTGGCAGTGCAAGGGGCGGCGGCGCCTGCTCAAGACGCGGTCAAGCTGCGTTTTGAAGTGAGCGACACGGGCATCGGCATCGACCCTTCGGTCATGCCGCGACTGTTCACAGCCTTTGAACAGGCCGATACGTCAACGGCCCGCGTGTACGGCGGCACCGGTCTTGGGCTCAGCATCAGCCGCAAGCTGGTGCGAATCATGGGTGGAGACATCACGGTGCGAAGTCGGCCCAAGGAGGGTTCGATCTTCGAATTCACGGTCGCGCTCGGCCCGGACGTGCAAGACGATTCCCAGGACGAGGCAAGATTCGCGGGCCGGAATTTGAACGTGCTGGTGGTCGAGGACAATCCTGCCAGTCGGGAGGCCTTGGAAGAGGTCGCGGGGTGCCTCGGCCTGCGGCACACGCTCGCAGGGTCGGCGGGGGAGGCCGCGCGGCTGCTCGCAGCGGAAGATTTTGACCTGATCCTTCTTGATTGGGGATTGCCGGACATGTCCGGACTTGAGGCGGTCGCGCTTCTGCGCTCGTCCGAGCGCGCGGCCCGGGTGCCCTTGGCGCTCATGACCAGCCCGGCGCGGCCCGAAATGGAAAACCTGCGTCTGAAGGGCTCAGGAGTTCAAGGCGTGTTGGCCAAGCCGTTCACCGTCTCGTCTGTGGAGGCACTGCTCCGGCAGGTCCTTTGCAGCGGGGAAACCGCAATTTTTGCGGACCAGGGCATTCTTGCCGACGCGCCATCCGATCTGGAGCAGGCGCGTGGCTTGCGCGTCCTGCTGGCGGAGGACAACCTGTTCAACCAGGAACTCCTGGGGGTGATTCTGGAAGAGGGCGGGGTGGATCTGGAGACCGTGGACAACGGCGCCGAGGCCGTGCGCCGGGTGACGGACGGGGAGGCAGTCCCGGACGTGGTGCTCATGGACGTGCACATGCCGGTGATGGACGGGTTCGAGGCCACCCGGACCATCCGGGCCGACCAGCGTTTCAACGCCCTGCCCATCATCGCCATGACCGCCGACATCACGGCCGAGGACAGGGCGCGGTGTCTTGACGCGGGCATGAACGGCCACCTGAACAAACCGGTGGACACCGATGAGCTTTTCAGAATCCTGGTCAAGTGGGGACGTGCGGCCAAGGGGGAACGGAGTGGACAGCGCCATGAGTAACCGCCTGAACCACGCGCGTGCGGCCTGTGCACCGCACCGGGCAGTATTCGCCTTGCTTGCGGGCATGCTGTTCTTCCATTTGTGGAATGGCCATGCTTTTGCCGGAGGAGTGTGCCTGCTGGGCGAGGAAGGAGATGAATGCGACCTGCGCCCCTACATGGAGTACCTGGAGGACGACGAGAAGACGCTGACCATAGCGGAGGTGGCTTCCGCGAAGATGGGTCCGCGATTCGGGGCGCCGCAAGGCGGACACTTCAATTTCGGCTTCAGGCAGTCGGCCCTGTGGTTCCGGTTCACCATCAGGGAGCTTCCATCGGGCGGGAACGGGCTGCCCCGGTACTGGATTTTCGACCCGGGCTGGAACCTGTACGGCACCATCGAGTTGTTCGTGCCGGATCCTGACGCTCCCGGCGGCTGGCGAACCTACGGCTCCGGCCACCTGCTCTCGACCTCCGGCGATCAGGAACGTCGGCAGTTCCGTCTGCCCTCGGGGCTGACGGCCCCGACCACCTGCTACATCCGGGTCACCGGCATCCGGGCGCTGGTCCTGAGCCCGCACATCACGACCATCGATCGCGCCATATGGGTCAACGGCGTCAAGGTGGCGGGCACGGGCTTGATGCTGGGCTTTTTCTGCACGATGCTGATCATCCATCTGACCATCTACGTGTACACCGGAAACGGCAAGCTCAAATGGCTGGTCCTGGGCAACCTTTCTTTCGTCGGTTTCGTGGCCCTGACCAGCTATCAGCATCTCGTCATCTTCAGGGACATTCCGGCGGCCATCATGATGGCCGGGCTGGCGGCGCAGGGTTGTCTGGCCTGCGTGATCAGGGAGTTTCTGGACCTCCGGACGCACAACAGGCGGACCGATGCGGTCCTGCTGTTGTGCATCTGGTCGGTTTTCGCTGCTGCCGTCTGCGCCTTTTTCCTGCCGCCGGCAATGCAAGGGAAATTCTCCATGAACATGGCCGTGCCCGTGTCGCTGGTGGGGGCGTGGGCCTGCATCGTCAGTCTGAAGCGCGACCGGGTGGTTTCAAGCATCTTCCTGTTCGCATGGTGCGGAGCGATCGCCACCATTCCCTATTACAAGCGGGCCGCCCACGGGGCCTTTTCCTTCGCCCATCCGTCGATTCTCTGGGTCGGTTTCGTATGCGAGGGCGTCGCCATGTCCATTCTGATGGCTTACACGGTCCATGCCATGGCCTTGCAGCGTCAGTCGGCCGAGGCCATGGCCCAGGCCAAGAGCACGTTCCTGGCCAGCATGAGCCACGAGATCCGGACCCCCATGACCGCCATCCTGGGCTACCTGAACCTGTGCATACAGATAGGGCCCACGGGGCAGCTTCGTCAGTATTTGCTCAAAATCCGAACCTCGGCGCAGCATCTGATGGGCATCATCAACGACATCCTGGACCTGGCGAAGATAGAGGCCGACAAGGTGGAGTTGGAAGGCAAGCCCTTCGAGGTGGAGGCCGTGCTGCGCGATTCGGCGGACATCCTGGTCACACGGGCCTTCGAGAACGGCAATGAACTGGTGCTCTCGGTGCAGCCGGGCCTCCCGCAACGCCTGCTCGGAGACGCGCTGCGCCTCAAGCAGATCCTGGTCAACCTGGGCGGCAACGCCATCAAATTCACCAGGAACGGCACCGTTCGTCTGGCCGTGCTGCGCGCGGAAGACGGGCAGTTTCCGGAAGGCGCGGTCACCTTACGTTTCGCGGTGAGCGACACGGGCATCGGCATCGACGCGGCGGTCTTGCCCCGCCTGTTCGAATCCTACGTGCAGGCCGACGCCTCCACGGCCCGCGTGTACGGCGGCACCGGCCTCGGCCTGAACATCAGTCGCCGGCTGGTGCATCTCATGGGCGGGGAGATCACGGTGCGAAGCCGGCTCGGACAGGGCTCGACCTTCGAGTTCACGGCCGTCTTCAAACCGGATGCCTTGGGCGCGGAGCCGTTGCCGGTTGTGGACCATGGAGGCCTGCGCGTGCTGGTCGTGGAAGACAATCCCGCCAGCCGGGAGGCCATGGAAGAGGTCGCGGCGAGTCTGGGCCTGAGAGGCACGTTCGCCGGATCGGCTGCGGAGGCCCTGCAACTCGCGTCCGAGGAAGATTTTGATCTGATTCTTCTTGATTGGGACCTGCCGGACATGACCGGATCCGAGGCCGCAGAGATCCTGCGCTCGACGGAGCGCGCGGCCAAAGTGCCGGTAGTGTTCATGACCAGCCCGGCCCGGCCTGAAGCGGAGAGCATCGAGCCCGGACTGCTCGGAGTTCAAGGCTTGCTGTTCAAGCCGTTCACGGCCTTGTCGGTGAGTGACATGTTGCGGCGGGTCATCCAGGATGATGACTCCCCTGTTCGCGATATAGGCCGCATCGCGGTGGAGGAGCAGCGCAACCGCGAACGGGCGCGGGGCCTGCGCGTCCTGCTGGCCGAGGACAACCGTGTCAACCAGGAGCTGATAAGCCTGATCCTGTCCCAAGCCGGGGTGCTGGTGGAGGCCGCATCCAACGGAGCCCTGGCCGTGCTCAGGCTGATGGATGATTCCCACCCTGTTCCGGACGTCGTACTCATGGACGTGCACATGCCGGAGATGGATGGGTACGAGGCCACCCGGACCATCCGGCGTGACCCGCGTTTTCATGCCTTGCCCGTCATCGCCCTGACCACCAACGTCATGGCCGGCGACCGGGAGCGTTGTCTTGATGCGGGCATGAACGACCATCTGGCCAAACCCGTGGACACGGGGGCGCTTTTTGCCGCACTGGTCAGGTGGACGGGCAGGACGGCCTGAAGTCTGTTCCCTCAAGCATCGCAGTATCTGGATTTTCCTTTCAAAATTCTCATCCCATGGGGATGGGCCCCTTCTCCTGAAAGCCTCGCGGCAGAGCGCGTTGGTTGTCATTTCTATGCGCTTATGCCGGATAATATACATACTGATTAGTATAATCTGTCATGCCTGGCTCGTGCAAGATAAGTAATTATCCGTAGGTATTTACCGGTAAATTTCATGGGCATCCTTATATCATTGAATACTCATAAAAAAGTAGGTTGCTTTCAAAGAGTCGTACTAGGCGACCAAGGAGCAACCACATGTTCAAGAATCAGGGGAACGTTCTCACCTCGGACGGCAAAGCGCATGAAATTGAAGCCGTCACCGGCGGCTTGGAGCCGCTGAATCCGGGCGGGCAAGCGCCCGTTGCCGCGGTCGATGCCCTGGACGCGGATGCCGCCGATGCGACAGATGCCGCCTTCACCGCGTCTGAAGGTGATCTCGACGTCGCGATGTCGGTGCCGGGCGCGCTGCCCGAAGATCAGGTCCAAGGGTTGAAGACCGTGGCCACCGCGACAAGCCCGCCTTCAGTTTCCGAAGCCGAAAGCGAAGTTTTCAGCGGTGAGTCGCAAATCCGTCAGGCACTCGGCATTCATCAGGCGAGCGTCGACAGCACAGATTTTCTGGATCGCGCCACCGGCGACGATTTCGGCATGAGCGAATTTCTGGAATCGGGATCGTTCAGCGCAACTCCCGGCGATGGTCTGGCCGCTCGCGGGATCGAGGACGAGATCGAGTGGGAAGGGCTGGCCTGGTTCCGGACATCTCCGGAAGCGGACCCGCTCTTGGTGCTCGGCACAGTGGATCTTGGCGACATGGACGAAGACGGGTCCATGCTCATCACCGAAGCCGGTCTTCTGGCCAGGGTTTATGCCTCCGCCGATGCCCCGCTTTTTGTGACAGGCCTTCGGCTTACGGAAGGGTCCGGGGTCGTGGCGAGCAACGGCGATGGCACATGGACCTTCACTCCGGCGGCGGACTGGAACGGCAATGTCGCGCTGAGTTACCGCATCAGCGATGGAGTGACGTCGTCCGTGGCCAATGCCGCATTGACGGTCAATCCGGTCAACGACGCCCCTGTCATCGCCGTCAACGATGTGCTGCTGGTGGGCGACCTGACCGCGCAATCCCTGGCGGGTTCCCTGTCGGCCACGGACGTGGACAACGACGCTGCGGATCTTTTGTACACCATCACCCAGAACCCGGTAAGCGGCGTGCTGCTGCTGGACGGCGTCGAGATCACCGATTTCTCCCAGCCTGTCTTCACCCAGGCCGACATTGATGGCGGCCGCGTCACCTTTCGCTTCGACACCCCGCAGCCCGGCGACGAAATCCGGGTCGTCGAGAACGACTCCTTTGTCTTCTCCGTCACCGACGGCAGCCTGAGCACCGCCGAGACGACTTTTAGCATCCGCAACAGCGCGGTGCAGATCTGGGGCACGAACGAAGCCGACGACCTGACCGGCGCGGCGGATTTCAGCCGCGAGGGCGTGACCTTCCACGTCTACGGCTTCGACGGCAACGACACCATGCGCGGCGGCTCGGGCGCCGACACCCTGGACGGGGGCGGGCACGCGTACGCATCGCACACGCCCTGGCTGTACACCCAGGAAGGCGGCGACACCGTGGATTACGGCGCGAGCAGTGCGGCCGTGGACATCGATCTGACCCGCGAAGCCCAGTCCGGCGGCCACGCCGAGGGCGACGTGCTCATCGGCGTCGAGAACGTCATCGGCTCGGGTTTCGGCGACAGCATCACCGGCGACGCGGCGGCCAATCTTCTTTCGGGCCTTGGCGGCGACGACACGCTGCTTGGCGGGGAGGGCAACGACACCCTGCGCGGCGGGGCCGGGACCGATCTGATCGACGGCGGCCTTGGCTGGGATTTCGCCGATTACCGCGACAGCGCGAGCTGGGTAAATGTGGACCTGAACATCCAGGACGGGCTGACCGCACAGAGCGGCGGCGGGGCGGACAACGACGCCCTGGGCGATACGCTCATCGGCATCGAGAACCTCATCGGCAGCAACGACGCTTCCCACGGCGACGTGCTCACGGGCAACGCCGCGAGCAACCATCTCATCGGCCTGGACGGCGACGACACGCTCATCGGCAACGCGGGCAACGACACGTTCGTCGGCGGGGCCGGGGCCGACGTGCTTTCCGGAGGAGTGGGCACCCGCGACCTGGCGGACTACAGCGCCAGCACCGCCTGGGTCAACGTGGACCTGAACCTCCAGGACGGGACCACTGCCCAGTCCGGCGGCGGCGCGGGCAACCACGCCGAGGGCGACATCCTGACGGGCATCGAGTGCGTCAACGGCTCGGCGCACGGCGACTCCATCCTCGGCAACACTGTCGACAACGTCATCTTCAGTTACGGCGGCGACGACACCGTATTCGCCGGAAACGGCTACGATACCGTCAACGGCGGCGACGGCGAGGACTCCATCGACGGCGGCGGCCACGCGGACGAACTGTACGGCGACACCGGCAACGACACGGTCTACGGCGGCAACAGCATCGACACCATCTGGGGCGGCGCGGGCGACGACGTGCTCTACGGCTACAGGTCCGACGGCGGCAGCGACGGCAATCAGGACCTTCTCCTCGGCGGCACGGGCAACGACACGCTGGTCAGCCTCTCCACCGGCCGCAGCACGCTCATCGGCTGCCAGGGCGCGGACCGCATCATGGGCGGCGGCGCCGACAACGTCAGCTACGAGATCACCGACGACTACTTCACGGTCAACTACGGCAAGTCCGTGTACATCGACCTGCGCATCCAGGACGGCGTCACGGCCCAGAGCGGGGGCGAGGAGGGCAACGACGCCGTCGGCGACGTCCTGACGGGCATCCGGCACATCGTGGGCACGTACGGCATCACGGGCGATACGCTCATCGGCGACGACCATGGCAACGAGATCTACGGCATGGACGGCCATGACCTGATCATCGGGGGCGGCGGCAACGATACCATCTGGGGCAATGAACACAACGACACCCTGGAGGGAGGGGCCGGGGCGGACCTTTTGTGGGGCGGCATGGATTTCGACATGGTCAGCTACGAGAACGCGTCCCAGGGCGTGAGCATCGACCTGCGCAACCAGTGCAACTACGCCGGTCAGGTCGGCGTGGCAGGCGGCGAGGAGGTCGGGGATCAGCTCTGGTACGTGGACGGCGTCATCGGCTCGGCCCACGCCGACACGCTCATCGGCGGTTCCGTGGGCGACGAGGCGTTCGCCACTTCGTTCTGGAGGGCTTACCGCGAGGCGGCCAACCGGCTGGAAGGCGGGGCGGGCGACGACCTGCTCATGGGCCTGGGCGCGGCGGACACCCTGGACGGCGGCGAGGGCCGCGACACGGCCGACTACAGCCTGAGCGAGGCCGAGGTGCTGGTGGACCTGAACCTGGCCGGGCCGCAGACGGGCGGCGACGAGGTGACGGAAACGCCCAGTTCCATCGACGGGTCGAACCCGGGCATATTCTACGGCGGCAACCACGCGCGCGGCGACGTGCTCATCTCCATCGAGAACGTCACGGGCTCGGCCCATGGTGACACGCTCATCGGCAACAGCGAGGACAACGTGCTCTCCGGCCTGGCCGGGAACGACAGCCTAATCGGCGGTGGCGGAAACGACACGCTCATCGGCGGCGCGGGCAACGACACGCTCCAGGGCGGCGACGGCGCCGACCTGGTCCATGCCGGCGCGGGCGACGTGGTGGACGGCGGTGCTGGCTTCGACACCTTCCGCCTGGAGGACAACATCGGGACCGGCAGCACTTTCGACCTGAGCGCCATGAACGACGCGGGCCGGATCACGGGCATCGAACGCATCGACATCACGGGCGACGCCGACGACGCCAATACCCTGACCCTCAGGGCCGAGGACGTGTTCGAAGTGTCCGGCGGATCGCTCTTTGTCGATGGCGATGCCGGAGACAGCGTGACGACCATGGGCGCGGGCTGGACCCAGGAGGCTGCGGACGTCAGTCATGAAGGTCAGACGTACCATCATTATACTGCTCAGTACGATTCCCAGACCATAAATTTATATGTTGAAACAACTCTCGCGTATCAAAACGAAATATGAATTGGAGGCACCATGAATTGTTACAAGTCGCCGCGTAATATGAATTCGCTTGATGGTTCTGATGTTTCTGTGACCCTGTGTCATGATGAGCTTGAAGATCATTTTTTTGAATATCAAAGGAGGAATATTGTTATGAAATTGGCACATCTTCAAATCGTTTGCATGTATCTCGTGATCTCTCTTCTTGTCTGTGCCGCTCCGGCCATTTGCGGCGCGCAGTCACTCGCGTCCTCGAATGCAAATTCCTCCGCCGCTGCTTCCGGCTCCGACGGCGTCAAGTCGATTCTGGACGAAACTGCGGCCCCTGGCGGCCTCACGCTCCAGGCGGCCCTTCAATCCGCCATCAATGAGAATCCCACTTTTCTGAGCCGCAAGCATGCCTATTCGTCGTCGCACGAAGCGTATCTCAAATCGTTCGGCGCCCTGCTGCCGCAGGTCGATTTCGTGGCCAAGGGCGGGTATCAGGTGGTGCGCAACGACACGACCATCGCCACCATGTCCGGCGAGCAGGGTGACACGTGGACGGACGAGATGCGCGTGGTCATGTCGCAGCTGCTTTTCGACGGCGGTCTGACCTCCGCCAAGGTCGAGGCCGACAAGCACCTGTCGCATTCCAGAAAAGAAGAGCTTTTCAACACCGCCGAGGATGTCGGGCTGACCGCGACGCAGCACTTCATGGAAGTCATCCGCAATCGCGCCCTCATCGAACTGTGCGAGCGCAACATTGCCGAACATGCGGCCATTCTCGATCTCACCCGCATCCGGTTGGAAAGCGGCGGCGGAACGCAGGTCGACGTGGATCAGGCCGAGGCTTCCCTCGATGAGGCCAAATCCCGTCTGGTGCAGGCCAGGCAGGGGCTTGAGGACGCCGAAGCAGGATATCTGAAGGTTTTTGGAGCCACGGCGGACAGGCTGTCCATGCCCGAAAGGCCGGTCGGGGCAATTCCGCAGACTCCGGAACAAGGAGTGGCTCTGGCCATGAGTACCAATCGGGCCCTCAAAGCCGCGCATCTGGGCATCCTGCAGAAGGAAAGCGAAGTTGTCTCGGCCAAGGGGCGCCATATGCCCAAGCTACACTTCAAGGCCTCCGGCGGGCACTCGGACAACACCGGCGGCTACTCGGAGAACTACCACGATCTCTCCGCCATGCTCCAGGTATCATTCAACCTTTACAGTGGCGGGTCCGATGCGGCCGCCGTAAGGGAGGCGAAGAGTGAGCGACTGAAGGCGTTGGCTGAGACCGAAGAGGTGCGGCGCAAGGTGGAGGAGGATGTGCGCACCGCCTACAGTTTTCACAAGGCCACCGGGGATCTGCTGCCCGTTCTGAGTAGCCTGACCGACGAGAACGCCAGGGTCGTGAGCAGTTACGCGGACCAGTTCCGCATGGGCAAGAGGACTCTTCTGGATCTGGTGTCCGCGCAGAGAAGCCTGTTCAGTTCGCAGCAGGTGTACCTCAACGCCATGACCGCGCATACATTCTCATACTACCGGATATGTATGCCCATGTCATTACTGATGACTACCTTGAATGTCGTCGTAGAGGTTCCTGATTTGAACTAAGCGCCTCCGCCTTGCGAGTTGATGAAGGGGGAGCGATGCCCGGCCGAAGGGTCCGGCATCGCTCCCCCTTATTTTGTTTTCATGGAACGCGCGATGGGATTGCAGATATTCTCAACGAGAATACATGATTTTTTGTATGCATTGTCGAAATATATAAACAGTAGACGTCAGCATAAATTATGATGTGATTACTTATATAACTAAAATAAGGACGTGAATTTTAATATCAATCCTAAATCCGTGAAAAAGTTGCATTGAATATACAGTTTTGAAACATTTTGAACTTGAAATAAATCAATGATATCGGTATATTGAACTTGCTTTTCCTGAATGATTTTTAGCACCCATTGGGTGC
>JBFWJY010000032.1:0-37450 GCA_050252955.1 Desulfomicrobium sp. | reverse complement strand
CAGATCGTGCTTGCATAATTTAGGAGGTATTTTCTTGAACTCCCTGATGATCACCATACATGTCATTGCCTGTGTCACCCTTGTCGTTCTCGTCCTGCTGCAATCCGGCAAGGAAGGGATGGGGGTAATCTTCGGCGGTGGCGGCGGATCCGTCTTCGGTTCCACCGGGGCGGGCGGCTTGCTCAGCAAACTGACCGCCGGAGCGGCGACGGTTTTTTTTCTTACCTCCATGATTTTCACGTATGTCAGCACGCAGAAGCACGCTACTCCCAAGGAATCCATCGTCATCGACATGCCCGTGACCCAGACCCCCGAGGCTCCCGCCGGAGTGACCACGGACGCGACCGAGGAACCTGCGGCGCAGGAAAAAAATCAGTAAAAAAGTACTGGACAAACCAGGAGCTCGCAGCTAAAGACTGCATCTCCGGTTTGCGGGATTAGTCACGCAAATTTGAATGCTTAGATGTCGAAGTGGTGGAATTGGTAGACACGCTATCTTGAGGGGGTAGTGGGGTATCCCGTGGGGGTTCGAGTCCCCCCTTCGACACCAGCTTAAAAGATAAGCCGCTGAAGTTAAAGAACTTTAGCGGCTTTTTCTTTTGCTTAAAGGCCTATGTAGGCTCGTCTGTTCAGTCTGCTGGTACAATCTCGGAGGCGGTAGGCATGGAAACGGGCACGGTTTCAGGCGGGGCGATTGGTGGCCGTAACGGTCGTGGCGGTAGACACTGTGCCCGCAATCCGCAGTGCTCAATGGTTTGGCGGTCTGGTGGCTGAAATTGACGCTTTCGGCGGCGAGGTAGTGGCCTGGCGGCGTGACCCACGAAGCGTAGGGCAAAAGCGGCTGAAGTGATCAGATCGCTGTGAATGATGCGGGATGACGAAAGGGAGGCGGGGCCTCCCTTTCGCTAGGTGTCAGAAGCACTGTTTCAGGATTTGCAGAATCTCGTCGGAAGTCAGCTTTTTATAACCGCCTTCCAGAATGAACGAGGACTCCGCAATCTTCGGCAGCATTTCCTCCGTAGCTCCAAGCTCTCGGACCGAGTTTACCACACCGCATTCCTTGCAGAACGCCTCCAGAGCATCGATACCTGCTCCGGCAAGTTGTTCCTTCGACTTGCCTTCTGCGGAAATCCCCCACACTTCCGTTGCGAAACGCGCGAATTTATGCAGTCCGTGCGGCGCGATATGTCTGTAATACGGCAGCGAAATGGCGGCCAGTCCCATGCCGTGGGCGCAATCGGTGTATGCGCCGAGCTGATGCTCGATCATGTGCACCTGCCAGTCCTGCGTCTTGGACAGGCCGGTCATGGTGTTCAGGGCCATTGTCGCATTCCACATGATGTTGCTGCGAGCTTCGTAATCATCGGGATTCTTCAGGGCCGCCCGCAGGCTGTCGATGGAGGAGCGGAGCAGGGCTTCGATGAGATAGTCCGTCGTATTGATGTCCGCTCCGCAGAAGTACTGCTCCATCAGGTGGGACATGGTGTCGAATACGCCGCTGACCATCTGATACCTGGGCACTGTTAAGGTGTACTCGGGATTGAGAATGGAGAACCTGGGGTAGAGTTCCGGCGGAAAGATCCGGCCCGCCTTGATCGCCATGTCCTCATGCGTGATCACGGAGCCGCCGTTCATTTCGGAGCCGGTTCCGGCCATGGTCAGGATGGAGGCCACGGGGACAATCTTGTTGGATATCGGCTGGTACTGCAGCCAGTATCTGGCGAAAGGCTCCTCTTCGCAGTAGGCCGAGGCGGAAATGCCCTTGGCGCAGTCGATGACCGATCCTCCGCCAACCGCCAGGATGAGGCTCACATCGTGCGCTCGGACCAGTTCGCACCCTTCCTGCATCTTCGCGTAGGTTGGGTTCGGCATGACACCGGGGAGTTCCACGACTTTTTTGTCGGCCGCTTTCAGGATGGCAACGACCTTGTCGTAGAGCCCGTTTTTCTTGATGGCTGCCTTTCCGTAAACGAGCAGAACCGTCTTACCGTATTGAGCCAGCTCGTCTGCAAGTTTTTCAAGGGAGTCTTTGCCAAAATGAATCCGGGTCGGGTTGGAATAGGTGAAATCCAGTAGCATGGTGTTCTCCTGATCAGGCGTAAGGCCTGCATGGTAAGCGTTTTGGTGAAACTGCGAGTGAGCGTCGTCATCGTTGCCACAAGCGAGATTATTCGGAAACGTCGGCTTCAATGCGGATGCTGTCGTTCAAGGACCGGATGTGCTCCGCGCCCTGCACGGCCCGGCCGAGTTCATAGAGCCCCGGAGCGGAGCCGAAGCTGCCATAGAACATGACCACGTCGGCCCAGGGGGCGTAGTAGCACAGGGTGCCCGAACGCACGTTTTTTGCCAGAGGCGCCCCCGATGTGTTCAGCTTGTGGGGCGGGTAGAAGATTTTCTCGTTGCTGCCGTAATTTTCCACGTCGATATCCAGCGGCAACTGGGCGGCAAGATCCCTGCCCGCCTGGCTGTCGTTCAGTTCGAAAACAATCGTCCGTCCGTTTGCGATGACCCGTATCTGCATGACTGACTCCTCTTTGGACGCTTCCGGTACGTATTTGTCTATGTCGGCAGAACCTGACATCGCCGCGATATCATCAATTCCGCTCAATCCGACACCAAGACGGTGCATCTCATCGCCCGCGTAAAAGTCCTTGTAGAGCATGAAGACGTCACCCCATGGCGCATAATAGCTCAATTCTCCTTTTTTTCCGTCATGGTACGCTTCGCGTGCTGACACGTTCAGTTTCCAGGGAGGATAGAACATCCACTGGGCATCCCTGAAGTTGGTCAGATCGAGAGTCAGCGGCAGCTGCCCGTAGAATTCCCTGGCAGCGACCGTATCGTAGAGCTGAAACGTGGCGGCGTTTCCCTGGGAGGTTATCCGGACCCGCATGTCCGACAGGGGAAGCCCTGGCGCTTTGTCTCTGGAGGCCACCGCTTCTGCAGGCCGGTATGCGCAAAGCACGAGAATGAAAAACAGCGCGCCTGCGGCGAGGATCGACAGAAGATGATTCACGGTTGCCTCCCTGTAATCATGGCAGAACCTAGGCGTTTTTGCCTGCCGCGTACGCCTGCTGCATGGCGGGCGTGCCCGTGACGCCGCCTTCGTCCCAGATGCCGGTCACGGAGATGGTCCCTTTTTCTCTGATGCCGGACAGACAGCCGGTGAAGACTCTGAAGCTCTGGACCGTGCTGTCCACTGGGAGCCTGCCTCCGGCTGCGGATACGATGAAGTAGACGTCCTTGTTCCGGATCATGGAGTAGACGGGGCAGACCCGGTCGATGAACGTCTTCATCTGGCCGTTGAAAGATCGGAAATAGACCGGGCTGGCCAGAACCAGGACGTCCGCCGTGAGCAGCTTGCGGTGGATTTCGGTCATGTCGTCCTGCTGGACGCAGATTCCCTTCCCGCCGACGCAGGCACAGCATCCTGTGCAGTAGTTGATGTCCTGATCCGCCAGACGGATCTTTTCGGCCTGATGGCCGGCGTCCGTCGCACCCCGCAGGAATTCGTCGCACAGCATGTCGGAGTTGCCCTGCGACCTGGGACTTGAGGAAATGAGAAGTATTTTTTTGCTCATGGTTGTCTTCGCTGAACTGTTTGAGTGTCTTTTCCGAACTACTTTTTCCTGGCCGAGAGAACTTTCTCCAGGACGGCCTCTGCTTTCTGCGCCACGGTTTCGTCCACCTTCGCCTCCAGCACGTCGATGAATCCGTGCAACTGGCCTTCGGTCAGGCCGGTGTTCATGGCCGCGCCCATATGGAAGTTGAGCGGACCCTCGACGCCGCCCAGTCTGGCCAGGCAGGCGATGGTCGCCAGTTCGCGTTCCTGGTAGGTCAGGATGTCGCGGGCGAAGATGTCCGCAAAGAGGTGCTCCTTGAGGTAGGTGTCGATGATCGGCGCGAACTTCTGGTACGGCGCCTCGGTCGTCGGGACTTCCTTGAGCCCGGACAGTTCGGCGCGAACGCGGGCGCCGTAGGCATCCCGATCGAGGCCGGCCGGAATCGGCGACGCATCCCTGCCTTCCTCGTCCGTGATGCCCTGGGCTTTGCGTTCGTCCATCACGGCCATGAAGGTCCATATGCCACTCAAGCTGCGGGGAAAGCCCGCGTATGCATACATCTGGACCAGAACTTCCTTGACTTCATTGACGGTCAGCCCTGCGTCCAGCCCTTCGATCAGAGCGGGTTTGAGGCGTTCCAGTTCGCCGCTCGTGGTGAAGGCCGCGATGGTGACGATGGCCTGTTGACGGGCGTCGAGGGGTGTTGTCGTTTTCATGCTGCTTGCCTCCGTTATGGCCGCAAGGCCCAAAATGAGTGCCAGTGCGATCATTGTCGGATTGTATTTTTTCATGTTCATGATCTGGCTCCTGCCGGATCGCTCTAGTCGAGCGCGTTGTATTCTTCGTCGGTGACCGGCTCCAGCCATTCGTTGGATTTGCCCTCAGCGGGAACCTCGATGGCCACGTGGGCGAACCAGGAGTCCTTGGCCGCGCCGTGCCAGTGCCTGGTTTCCGCCGGGATGTTGACCACGTCGCCGGGCAGCAGCTTTCTGGCCGGTTTTCCGGCCTCCTGGTACCAGCCGCGTCCGCCCGTCACCAGGAGGATCTGGCCGCCTTTGTGGTGCACGTGCCAGAAGTTGCGGCAACCTGGCTCGAAGGTGACGTTGCCGATGAAAACGCCTTCCGTGGACAGCATTTCGAGGTAGCTGGTCCCGGTGAAATACTTTGCATACGCCTCGTTGTGGCCGCCTTTCGGGAAAATTCCCTCTCCGGTGAATGTCTCGCTCATGATCTTTTCTCCTTGGTATCTGAAGATGCCGAAAGCGTCCTGTTGATGACCGGGACCCCGGATAGCACCGGCAGTCCTTCTTCATTCGTCTCTTCCGGGTAGCACGTTCCCCTCTGTGCAGGTCGGGGCGTGACATTCCCCCGGCTGAAAGATCGCCGGGAATGCCGTGTTCGTACCAATCCCGTCATCTCCCCCACGACGATGACGGCCTGGTGCCACCTACTTCAGCGCCTTGTTGAAGAAGCTCTCCATCTTGTCGAAGGGGATCATGTCCACCCGGTCGTAGAGGTCGATATGTCTGGCGCCGGGAACGATGAGCAGTTCCTTGGGTTCCCCTGCCATCTTGAAGGCGTCCTCCGTGAAGTAGCGGGAATGCGCCTTCTCGCCCATGATGAACAGGATCGGGCGGGGCGAAATCGTGTCGATGTAGTTCAGGAGCGGGAAGTTTGCGAAAGCCAGGTTGCTGGTGGCCGTGAACGGGCCGTGAGACCGGGGGTGGTGTCCGCGCGGCATGGCGTAGTACTCCCAGAATTCACTCATGATCGGGTCCAGACCTTCAGGGATGGCGTTCGTCGCTTCGGCCGGGAAGCCCGCGGGCAGCATGGGGCTGCCGTTCTCGAAATCCTTCCAGCGCTGCTCGCCGAGTGCGTCGAACATCTTGCCACGTTCCTCGGCGGTCATGGAATCCTGCCATCCGTTGCGGATGACGCGGCTCATGTCGTACATGCTCGCGGTCGCGATGGCCTTGATGCGGTGGTCGACCTGCGCCGCCTTGAGGGCGAATGCGCTGCTGCCGCAGATGCCGATGGCGCCGATCCTGTTCCTGTCCACGAAGGGGCGGGTGCCCAGGAAATCCACGCCTGCGCTGAAGTCCTCGGAGAAGATCTCGGGAGAGGAGATATGTCGGGGCTCGCCGCCGCTTTCGCCGTTGAAGGATTCGTCGAAGGCGATGACCACGAAGCCGCGCTCCGCCATGTTCTGGGCATAGATGCCCGCGCCCTGTTCCTTGACGCCGCCGTAAGGGGTGCCCACGACGAGGGCCGGATATTTCCTGGATGTGTCGATGTCTTTCGGCAGGTACATGTCGGCAGACACCGCTATGCCGTACCGGTTGGGGTACGATACCTTTTCATGCGTTACCTTTTCGCTCAGCTTGAATGTCTTGTCCCAGGTCATGGCGTCCTCCGCATGGGCAGGGTTGGTAATCAGGACCAGAGTCAGCACGGACATCATGGTCGTCATCATTTTGGTCACAAAAGTTTTGGTTTTCATTGCGGCCTCCTCCAAATTGTTGATGAAAACCATTTAAGGTGACGCAGGCCCGTGGTGAACGCACATTTCTCTCTAAACCTTGCCCATTTCTCTTTTCTTTGCATCTTTCTCTTGAACTGGATCAGAGAATGGTGTTCATAAATGTCATGAATGCATGGAGGATTTGGAAATGAGCAATCTGATTGATTTACTTCAGGATATGGCGACGGTTGATGGCGATGCCGTGGAGTCGAAGCTCGCGGGGGTCCGCTTTTTCAAGGATACGAAGCACGTCGCCCGCCGGCCGATGCTGTACAATCCGGGAATCTGCATCGTCGCTTCGGGGCACAAAGTGGCGTACCTCGGAGGCAAGGCCTTCCGCTACGATGTGGACAATTACCTCGTGACCTCGGTCTCCATGCCGTTCGAGTGCGAATCCTTCCCAAGCCCGGACAATCCGCTGCTGGGCCTGTTCATCGACATCGACATGGGGCAGCTCAATGATCTGATCAGACAGATGGGGCTGTACGACCATGTGGCCGCGCTGCCGGACACCGCGGTATCATTGGCTATCGGGCCGTCTCCCATGGATGCGGACATGAAGGACGCGGCCATCAAGCTCATGAAGTCCCTCCGCACGGAGCAGGACGCCAGGATCCTGGCTCCGGGATTGGTCCGGGAGATCTACTACCGGGCCCTGTGCGGCCGCCAGGCGCCCGTGCTCCATGCCCTGGCCCGCAGCACCGGCGCATTTTCGGAGATGGCGCGCGTCATCAGCATCATGGAAGGCAAGTATTCGGAAAAGATCGACGTGCAGCAGCTTGCGGATTCGGCCAACATGAGCGTCTCGGCATTCCACAAGACGTTCAAGGAGGTCACGGCCAATTCGCCCCTGCAATACCTCAAGAAGATCAGACTGGCCCGGGCCCGGGATCTGATCGTGCAGAAGAACATGAAGGCCTACCTGGCGGCCGATGCGGTAGGGTACGAAAGCCCGTCGCAGTTCAGCCGCGAGTTCAAGCGCCATTACGGGTTGAGCCCGGCGGAGATGATGCGGGAGTTGAAGTCGGCGTGAGAGAGGTGCGTCTTGCTGGTCTGCACGCGAGTTTTGATAAAGGAGCGGGTCGCTTCTAAGGCGCGGTATAAAAATCCTGGATATGATCCAGAAACAGGCGGAGCCTCCGGGGGTGCTCGGTGCTGCCCGTGACCATGTGCACGTCGTGCTCGAAGCCGCCGCTCCATTCCGGGAGCACCTTGACCAGGCGTCCGGCCTTTTCATGCGGTTCTCCTTCCTGCCTCCTGAGCAGCATGATACCGTGCCCGGCCAAGGCAAAGTCGAGGCACATGTCCACGGAACTGAACGAGTAGTGAGGCTCTACCTCAATGGTTACATGCCGCTGGTTGTTGTGCATGGCCCAGCGGCGTCCGAACCGCTGCAGCACGATGCAGGGTACCTTGTGCAGGTCCGTGGGTTCGACGGGCACGGGATAGCGATCGAAAAGGCTGGGGGCGGCGTACAGAAATGGCTCGATGGTCATGAGTTTCCTGGCCACCAGCGGTTCGGCGATGGACGGACCGATGAGAAAGGCCACGTCATAGGGATCTGTGCGCATATCCACCGGGTGTTCCACGCAGGTCAGATGCAGACGGATGTCGGGCCACATATCGGCAAACTCCAGCAGGGCTTTTTTCATGTGCCGGTCGTAAAGGTCCCGGAACATGCAGACGCGGATCAGGCCGGACGCCTGCTGCATGTTCGTGACCAGGGAATCATAGGTCTTCCTCGCCTCCTCCATGAGGAATTCACAGCGCTCCAGCAGAAGCCGGCCATTTTCGGTTAGTTCGACGTTGCGCGTGTCCCGGTAAAAAAGCCGCGCTCCCATCCGTTCCTCCAGCAATTTGATGCGTCTGGACAGGGTTGAGGCTCCGATACCCAGTATTTCCGATGCCTTGGTGAAACTTTTCTGCCTGGCCACTTCGACCAGCAGCGGCACGTCATTGAGAAATTCCTGCATGATTATGCCCGTTCGTGGAAAAGAGTTTTCTGTTCATCGTGTTTATTTTACAGGTAAGCATGGTATGAAAAGTCGTGGTCTACGGCAATACTTCCGCTGCGCTGCGGATTTTCCATGAACTGGAGGACACCATGACGATGCAAGCCATACTCGACGGTACCGCTGCCTTTTTGAACCATCTCGGGCTGGCCGAAGAGCCCTTCGGCGTCACCTATGCCGACACAAAGCCGGACAACGCATACGGCCCGAAGACGGGCACGCCCATCTCGCGCGAACTCGAAGATCGCCGGGAGCTGGACATGCAGGAGGTCATGAAGACCTTCTCCTGCGTCATGGGCAATGTCTGGCTGGCCCGCAAGAAAAAGGGGGCGGCGTTCATTTCCGCCGAGGAATACGGCTGCCCGGGCGGCGTGTACTACTGCTCGATGATGAAGCCGCATTTGCGCTTCATCGAGCACTACGTGTCCACGGGTTTTCCCGGCACGCCCCTGCACGGCGAGCGGTACATGCCAGGTCCCGACGCCATGCGCGCGTTCATGGAGAAGGTGAACCCCCGCAAGGCTCCGGGCAAGTACTGCATTTTCAAGCCGTTGTCGAAGTTTACGGACGGGGAAGAGCCCGAGTTCGTCATCTTTTTCGCCCGCCCCGAAGTCCTGACCGGACTCTTCACCCAGACCGTCTTTGCCACGGGCGACATGGACTGCGTGGTTTCGCCGTTCGGCGCCGGGTGCACCAACATGATCGGCTGGCCCCTGTACTACAAGGAGCAGGGACTGGAAAAGGCCGTGCTGGGCGGATTCGACCCCTCCGCCCGGAAATTCATGAAGACCGATGAACTGACCTTCACGGTGCCTCTGAGTCTGTATGCTAAAATGGTGGCCGCTTTGCCGGAGTCAATGTTCACGCATGAGACTGACTGGTCGGGCGTGCGCAAGAAGGTTGCCCGCAGCGCCAAATCCTGGGGCGAAGTGGAGTAACGGGACAACTCTTCATACGTATCGATCAAGGTCAGCCGGTGTCTCCTCAAGGGGGCACCGGCTGTTGCGTGTGCGCCGGTCCGCCGGGTGCGCTGTCGAACGTCCTTGCATTCCCGGTGTCCGGGACCGCAAAGAGAATCAGGCAAGAAATGAAGACGATCATGCCTGCCATGTCCGGCAGTCCATCGTTATTTGATTGAAGCCGACAAGTTACCGGCATGGAGCGATTATGAACAGGCGGTTACGCATGGTTTTCATTATTTTAGTGGCACTCGGCATGGGGCTTGGTCTAGGGGCCTGCGCCATGTTGCATCAGGTAAAGTTTGGCCAGGACCCTTCTGGGTCCCGGTTGGCCAGCCTGCAGGCTTCGCCCAATTTCAGAAACGGAGAATTTCACAATACCTTGCCGACGCCCACACTGGCCGAAGGTCAGAGCACCCTGAGAATCCTGTGGGAAAATCTGTTCTCGAAGACCGAGCGGTTGCGTCCCCAGCAGCCACTGCCAATTGTCCGGCTGGACCTGCGGGACCAGATGATGTTGGATCGTGACCAGGACACGGTGATCTGGCTCGGTCACTCCTCGTTTTACATCCAACTTGGCGGCCGTCGCATTCTGGTCGATCCTATATTCAGCGATCACGGTTCGCCGTTATCCTTCGCCAATAAGATCTTTCCAGGAACGGACTTGTACACCGCTGCGGACATGCCCGAGATCGACTATCTGATCGTCTCACATGACCACTGGGACCATCTCGACCATGCCACGGTCACCGCGTTGATGCCCAAGGTGAAGAACGTGGTCTGTCCGCTTGGCGTGGCAGCGCACTTTGAGCACTGGGGCTATCCGAAGGAGAAGCTGCACGAGGCCGACTGGAACTCGGCCCTGCGGTTTCAAAACGGTTTCACCATCCATGTTACCCCGGCCCGGCATTACTCCGGTCGCGGACTTACCAAGAACAAGACCCTGTGGGCAGGTTTTGTGCTGGAGACCTCGCAGCATCGGATTTTTTTGAGCGGAGACACGGGTTACGGTCCGCACTTCGCTGACATCGCCCGCATCTTTGACGGTTTCGATCTTGTTGCCCTCGATGGCGGACAATACGACCCCCGCTGGCCACTTATCCACATGACACCCGAAGAAGCCGTCCGTGCCGTCGAGGAACTCCGAGCAAAATCCATGATGCTCGCGCATGTCGGCCGGTTTTCCATTGCCAGCCATCCTTGGGATGAGCCGTTTAAACGTGTCGTTGAGGCCAGCAAAAATAAAAAATTCCGACTGGTTATTCCAAAAATTGGTGAGCCGTTGAGGCTTGACGGAATGGGGCAGGCGTTTGATTCTTGGTGGGAAGACGTGAAATAACGATTTTCGTTCCGGAGGGAATCATAAATCAACGCGCTGTTATCAGTTAGGTTGCCCGATTAGGGCTTTAATTTGACTTATTGCTTTTCTTCGCTTTAAATCGGATATGACTTTTAAGGAACATGTTTTGTTTCACCAAGAAATTGGCGCAGATGGCAAAAGTGATCCACTGGAGAGGATATGCCGACAGTAATGCGAATTGGCTCATTGAGATTTCATTTTTTATTCAGATGAGGGGAATGAGCCTCCGCATATACATATAGAAACGCCTGATGGCGAATGTAAATTTTGGCTAGATCCGATTAAACTCGCTCGTAATAAAGGAGTTCCTGCTCCGATTTTGCGCACTATTGAAAGGCTTGTTTTTGAAAATATTGAGTTGATAAGGGAGAAATACAATGCATACTTTGAGTGAAGAACCAACAGCTATCAAGGTATGGGTAGAAAAAAGAAGGATTTTTATCGAATTGACAGACGGCAGAGTCATTGGATTTCCTGCAGATCGTTTTCGTATCCTTTCAGAAGCTACAGATGAACAGCTCAAGGGGGTTCATTTGAGGTTAAATGGATTTGCGCTTCGTTGGGAAGAGTTGGATGAAGACATTACTGTTGGCGGTATTGTAGCTGGCAATTTTCAACTTCCATACCGTCAAGCCTCGTGAAGATTGCCACTGGAAAGAATGCGGGTTGATCATCAGCGAGGTTATCGTGCCTTGGGGAATCTGGTCACGGACGGAAGTTTCGGCACGGTAAAGGGATGTGGTTTCGCGAACACCCCCAAAAGCAATTGCGGATGAGTTTTCATTTTTTTGCTTGATTCTGCGGGGTCAAGAATGCAGGTCAAAAATTACGTAGTGTTTTTGTGCTTATGTAGCTAAATTTGATTGATTTTGAAGAATTAACTGCGACGCTTCCGCTAGCCCCCCCTTCGACACCAGGAAACTAGGGCGTTGCAGCTTACAAGCTGCAACGCCTTTTTCTGTTTTTTCAGGTGGTTGTGATCTTGGCTTTGAAGTCAGTCCCGCGATGCTTGGACCATGCAGGCGCAGGGGGAAGTCTGGGGATTCAGCAAGGCAACCGAGGACGAGCTGATGGAGGCCGCCGAAGCTAATAGGGTGTCCCCAAGGTTCTGCGTCCGTGCCTGGAGGCTGCCGTATGAGTGGCGGAGGGCTCCGAATCGCGGGCATTCCATTTTCAGTGTCCGATACAAATCATGGAATAGCGGAGTGGAGCGCTTCGGTGCCCGTTTCTTTGAGCCTTTAGACGTTGTCCCGATCCCGGCGTTGCCAATAGGTGCATTATTCATATAGCGAGCTTGTTTTGCGCGGCGATTTCAGCGCCGCAGCCCAACTCAGGACTCGAGGCGAGGAGCTGTAAGTGTGAAGTATGCGGGATCGTGTTTGTGCGGCAAGGTCACCTTCGAGGTCGAAGGAGAATTCGAGAGTTTCTATTTGTGCCATTGCGAACGGTGCCGCAAGGATACAGGCTCGGCCCACGCGGCCAACTTGTTTTCGTCCACGGCGAATCTTCGCTGGCTATCGGGCGAGAATCTGGTGAAAACGTTTAACTTCCATAATGCAGGCCACATAAAGAGCTTCTGCGCCGAATGTGGCTCTGCCTTGCCGAACATCCAGCTGGATGGTGCGCTACTGGTGCTCCCAGCGGGCAGTCTCGACTGCGACGCGCCTATTCAGCCCACGGCGCACATCTACGTTTCCCGAAAAGCCAATTGGGACAAGAAGCTGGAAATGCTTCCCGCTTTTGATGAACTGCCTGGATAATCCGCTGGTTTTTTCTGCCGCCTGGGGTGACGGTGAAAAAGTCCAGACCGCTTAGGAATGCCCAATACTCCGTGCGTCCTGGATTTTTTTGCTTCCTTCCATCTCACCATATACGTCCTGCGAATTTTGAATTTAACAGTCATCTGTGCCATGGCTACTGTGCCCCGGTCGGCGCTTGGCGTGACTGTCAGGGAAAAGCTCGATATGATCACACAGGCCGCTAGGCTCGGGAGGAACCCATGAGAAGACAGATCAGGCAAATCTATCACGGCCAGCAGGTGACCGAGGGCGCGGGCGTGACCCTGCGGCGAATGTTCAGCAGCAAGGAAGCCGCGCTTTTCGACCCCTTCCTCATGCTGGACGATTTTCGCTCGGACCATCCGCAGGAGTACATCAAGGGGTTTCCGTGGCACCCTCACCGGGGCATCGAGACTATCACCTACGTGCTCAAGGGAGACGTCGAGCATGGCGACAGCTTGGGCAACAGCGGGGTTATCTCCGCCGGGGACGTGCAGTGGATGACCGCCGGCAGCGGCATCATCCACCAGGAAATGCCCAAGGGAGACGAGGCCGGGGCCATGCACGGCTTCCAGCTCTGGGCCAACCTGCCCGCGAGCCGCAAGATGATGCCGCCGCGCTATCGCGGCATCACAGCAGTCGAGATTCCCGAGGCCAGGACCCCTGAAGCGAACATCAAGGTCATCGCAGGCAAGATCGGGGATGTGGCTGGCCCCGTGGACGACGTGGTCATCGACCCGCAGTACCTGGATTGTGCCATCGCTCCCGGCATGGAGTTCATCCACCCGACTCCCGTCGGGCACACCGCCTTTGTCTTCATCCATGGCGGCGAGGGGACCATCAACGGCACTCCCGTGGCCAACGGCGCCCTCGTGCTTTTCAAGGACGGTGACGAACTGGCGGCAACAGCAGGACAGACCGTGCTGAGACTGCTGCTTCTGTCGGGCAGGCCCCTGCGCGAACCCATCGCCTGGGGCGGTCCCATCGTCATGAACACACAGGACGAGCTGGATCTGGCCTTCCGCGAACTGCGCGACAAGACCTTCATCAAGCACCGGGCCTGAACCGGACTCCCACTGGCGCTTGCGACAAACCGCGGCGCGTGCGCTCGCTCGCACAGGTTCTCGGCAAGCGCACGCGCCGCGGTTCCTTTTTCCCGGATGACTCTCATTTCGTCAAAAGTACGCTCCAGCCGGATGAGCCATAAAAAAGCCCCAGTCGAGGCCGAGGTGACAAAACCTGGGGGAATACTCAAGAATTGAGTGGTCCGAAGTTTCCCGGCAGGTCAATTTCAGCGTGCGGCAAATGCAAAGAGAGTTCCTGAAATTGAGATGCAAGGCCTCTCGAAGCACGAACGCCGCCTTTCGGCGAAGCATCTTGACGAGAAAAAAGACAAGCCGCTGAAAAGTGTACTTTTTCAGCGGCTTGTCTTTTGAGGTTTCCGGTTTGAGCTTGCGGAATCGTTCTTTGATGGGAGAATCGTCAGTTGTCGCGGTGACGAGGAATCGTTTAGATTTTAAAGATGCTCACGGAATTCTGTAATTTTTCCGACAAGCCGCGCAGTGAACCCGCGCTTGCGTCGACCTCCGCGCTGCCTTGTGAGACTTCGCTGATCCTGTCGTTGATCTGCCCGATTTCCTTGGCGATTTCGTTGGCCATGACGGAACTCTGACTGACGTTGGCTGTGACTTCCTGCAGCCCTCCCGCAGCCTGGGAGACATTGTCGGCAATTTCCCTGGTCACGACGGCTTGCTGATCCACCGCCAAGGCCACGCCATCGATCATGCCGCTCACGTTGGCGATTTCGTCCGTGATTTCCTTGATTTCGTCCACGGTGTCGACCGTGATGGTCTGAATCGAATTGATGTTGTTCTTGATTTCTTCTGTGGCCTGGGCTGTTTGCTGGGCAAGTTCCTTGATTTCGTTGGCGACAACGGCAAAGCCGCGTCCGGCTTCGCCTGCCCGCGCCGCTTCGATGGTCGCGTTGAGGGCCAACAGGTTTGTCTGGCCCGAGATGGCGTTGATCGTCTCGATTATTTTTCCGATCTCCACGGCGGCCAAACTCAAGTTTTTGATGTTGTCCGAGGCCCGCCGTGTGCGAACGACGGTGTGGGAGCTGGTTTCCCGTGTCTTTTCCGTGCTTGCGGCGATCTCGTTCATGGTGGAATTCATTTCCTCCGCAGCGGAGGCGATCATGCCGATATTCATGGAGGACTGTTCCGCAGCGGCGGCAACGGAAGAAATGTTCACGCCCATTTCTTCGGCGGCGGTGGATACGGAATGGGACTTGTCGCGCATGTCGGCCGCGCCTTCCAATATCTTTCGCGACACCACGGTGAGTTCGTTGGCCGAAGCGGCCAGCGCGTCCACTCCTCCGACCACGCTGCCGAGGGTTTGACGCAATGTGCCAAGCATGCGCCGGGTGGCTGCCAGCATTTGCCCGGTCTCGTCCTTGCCGCCTTCCGCGACCTGGCAGGTCAGATCGTTGTTGGACATGGTCTCCACCACCTCGACAACCTGATGAATGGATCGGGTCACGCCGCGCCCGACACTGAAGACCATGAACAGCGCCACCGTGGTCGATATCGAGGCGATTATGGAAATGATCCAAAACATCCCGGTAATGGTGGTTTCCATCTGAGATGTCGCGGCCGCAAGCTTTTTGTCTTTCAACGCAACCAGATCCGCCATGTATTCTCTGGATTCATTGGCCAAGGGAGTGGCAACTCTCTGGTATTCCGAAAAACGCTCCGGCCGATTCTCGACGAGTATGTTTTCCAGATCGGAACTGAACTGGTATCCATGGTTCACAAAACTCAGCGTCGTACGTTCGGCGTTCTCGACTATGGCTTTTTCATCCTGATCGACGACGAGCGCCTTGAGCGTTGTATAGCTGCTTGAAATGTTTTTAATAACCTTTTCTAGGCTGGCTATGTCCTTTTCAAAATTGCTGCCAAGCATCATGTTTCGCGTCAGGCGACTCACATAATTCACATCTCTGTTTATTTCCAGAACATTAATTTTTCCTTGCACATCACGCAGAACGATATCGTTATAAATCGATCTGATTGATACGACCTCGTAGAGACTGACCCCTGTGAGACACCCGATCGCCAGTAAGAAGACAATTCCGATCCCATACATTTTGAATTTGATAGACATGCGAGCTCCTGTTGTAATTATCGGATAAGAAACTTGCCAATCATGATGAAGCCGATTGGCTACGGCGAGCATCAAGGGAGTTTCTGGTGTTTAAGGTGATTGGGTGCGAAGTGAATAGCTGCTGTGAACTGACGTGCCAGCTGCGTGTGCTCGGAGCTTGCGAACGGCATGGTGTAATGCGAGTCGGCCCTGAATGATGAAGACCAGCCGTACTCGCCAACCACGCGTAAAGTTTGAGTATCTAGGAAAGAGGGCAGGTGTGTGTCAAGGAAGTTTTGTCGAAGCGGATTCTGCGCGTTCACGGTGTGGAGCCATGAGCGGGGCGCGCATCGTTACGAAAGAGGGTGCCACCCGAGAAATCGGGGGGGGCGCGGTTTGTGGTCCGGTGTTATGTCGATGATTTTCCAGTTTGCCGGGAGAGTTTTTTGTCCGGAGTGAGCGGATGAATGCGGTCTTTGGCGTCGATGGCGAAGAGTGGAACGCGCCGGACATTTACGGCTTTTTCTCCGTGTTCGCTTGCGCCCACGATTCATGGGTGCGACCGCGCGACTTTCATATCCGGGGCGGAGTCTGCGCGTCCGGGTCAAAGCCGCCCATTGGGGCGGCTTTGCCATTCTCAGACGATCTCCCTCACCGCCTCCATCAAGCGCTCTTCGTCCGGGATGAAGAATCGTTCCAGGGGCGGGCTGGCCGGGACCGGGACGTCGGGGCCGGTCACGCGCCGCAGGGGCGTCTTGAGGCTGGCGAAGGCTTCCTCCATGACCACCGCCGCGATCTCTCCGGCAAATCCGCCCGTGCGCGAGGCCTCGTGCAGCACGACCAGGCGGCCGGTCTTGCGCACAGAGGCGAGGATGGTCTTTTTGTCCAGTGGGGCCAGGGTGCGCAGATCCACGACTTCGACCTCGATCCCCTCGGCGGCCAGTTTCTCGGCAGCCCCCATGGCCACTCCGAGCATCTTGGACCAGGTGACCACGGTCACGTCCCGTCCCGGTCGCTTCACGTCGGCCTTGCCGATGGGGATCAGGTATTCCCCGCTCGGCACCGGTCCGGGCGCGAAATAGAGCATCATGTCCTCTATGAAGATCACTGGGTTGGGATCGCGGATGGCGGATTTGAGCAGGCCCTTGGCGTCGGCGGGCGTCGAGGGCATGACCACCTTCAGCCCCGGGCAATGGGCGACCCAGGCCTCCAGATTGTGTGAGTGCTGGCATCCGGCCCCGAAACCCGCGCCGGATTTCATGCGCACCACCAGCGGGAAGGATGACTTGCCTCCTGAAAGATAGCGCAGCTTGGCGGCATGGTTGACGATCATGTCCGAGGCCAGGGTGAAGAAGGGGTTGAACATGATCTCGATGATCGGTTTGAGCCCGGCTTCCGCCGCGCCCACGGCCAGTCCGGCGATGGCCGCTTCCGAAACCGGCGTGTCCCTGACCCGTTTCGGGCCGAACGCCTCCAGCAGACCATGGGTGGGGAGCATGGGGCTGTCGTGGATGCTCACGCCGACTCCTTCTCCGGCGATGAAAACGTTCGGGTCACGGATCATTTCTTCGCGCAGGGCCTGATTCACGGCCTGTCCCATCCCTAACTGCTGCATCTTTTCAGCTCCTTGCAATCTGCGTTGGCGGTTTTTCAGGCAAAGACGTCTTCGAAGGCCTCATGGAGTTCGGGGTAGGGGCTCTCTTCCGCGAAACGGATGGCCTCCCGCACGATGGCCGCGGCGCGTTCCTCCATATCCTTGACCTCCTCTGCCGTGACGAGGCCCTGCGCGAGCATGTCGGCGCGCAGTCTGGGGATGGGACATGCGGCCTGCCAGCGGGCGATCTCATCCTTGGGCTGGTAGAGTTGCGGGTCGGCTTCGCCGTGGCCCCGCCAGCGGTAGGTCTTGTATTCGATGAGCGTCGGGCCCTGACCGGCCAGGGCCCTCTGTCTGGCTTCCGTCACTGAATCATGGACGGCCACTGCGTCGTTGCCGTCGACCACCACGCCGGGCATGGCGTACCCGGCCGCCCGGTCGGAGATGTTGGCGACCCTGGTGTGCTCTTCGTAGCGCTGGGCTCCGGCGTACATGTTGTTCTCGCAGACGAAGATGACCGGGAGGCTCCACACGCTGGCCAGGTTCATGGCTTCGTGCACCGAACCCTCGTTGGCCGCGCCGTCGCCGATAAAGCACACGGTCACGCTGCGTTCGCCCCGGTATTGCTGGGCAAAGGCGCGGCCAACGGCGATGGGTGGACTCGCTCCGACCACGGTGCTGGTGCAGGGCGCGCCTATCTCCGGCACGGCCAGGTGCAGCGTGCCGCTCTTGCCCTTGTTGTAGCCGGTTTTTTTACAGAAAATTTCGGCCATGAGCAGCTTCGGGTCCGCGCCCTTGGCCAGCAGATGACTGTGGCTGCGGTGGTTGGTGATGATCGCGTCCTGGCTCTCAAGGGCGGCGCACACCCCTGCGCCGACCGCTTCCTGACCCGTGCACAGGATCATCATGCCCGGGATCTTGCCTTTGATTGCGCACAGCTCCGTCAGCGACTCCTCGAATTTTCGGGCCAGGAGCATGGAACGGAGCATTTCCAGTTTTTTCCCTTTCGATGCCGACATGCGTTCTCCTTTTGCAGCGCGGAAGTTGACGACTATTTTCCGGTTCGATCCTGCATGGCAGGGTCCATTTCGAAAGCGCCGGGCACGGATTGAAAATCATGATTATTCTCATCCCTAGCAGAAAATTGTCCGCCCTGCCAGTTTGAAAGTCCATCAAGTGCGCTGCAGTCAAAGCCAGGAGTGAATCGGCGCTGAACTCCGCCCCACGAAACAGTTGACTTGGGCGTCAAACAAAGAGATCCACTATAAGCTGTCAAATACAAAAAACAGGAGCGCGGCTGTTTGAACAGACACGAAGCGTTGCCCGAAGACCCGGTGTGGAAATTCGTTGCGTTTGACGACTACGAGGTGCCGAAGGGCACGCTGTCCCGGACTGCCCAGAAGAAATGGAGGGCGCTGATACGCTTTTTCATTTCAAAAACTGACAAGGAGCGCTCGCCCTTGAAGGCCGAAGAGGATTTGCGGTCGCTGCCGGCGATGCGCCTGGAAAACCTCGTGCCGCCCATCGATTGGGGGCCTGCCGCCACCGCGCTTGACCTTGCCTTCGAATCATCTGCCAAGGCGGATGGTCCGCCTCCGAGGGTTGGTTTCGTGGTTGGGCAGCCGTTTTGCGGTCACGCCGAGATTCTGGAGAAATTGGCCGTGAGACGGGGCCATGCCATCATCGCTCCACCCGATCTGGAAACGATTCTTTCCGGAAGTGAGAACTGGCTCGAAAAGTGGGACGCATCGCAGCCGTGGGTCGTTCTGGAATTGGAGAGATTCTTTTTACGCCACGCCCAAGGACTGACGCTTGTTCGCCGTTTGCTGGAGGAGGCTTCGCGGGGGAGCCTGGGCCAGGGACTTGTCGGATGCGACAGCTGGGCCTGGGCCTATTTGCGGAAAACCACGTCGCTGTCCGCTTGTTCCGCGCTGACCCTGGAAGCTTTCGACGGCTGGCGGCTGGGCGCCTATTTCGGACAACCATTACAATCCAAAAACAAGTCAATACGCATTTGCAGCGTGCGTAACGGATCGGATATTCTTTCTTCTGAAAATAAAATTTCAGACCAGGACGAGGCGTGTCCGGAGCTGAAGGAGTTGGCTGCGCATTGTCGGGGAAACATTGGCACTGCCTGGAAGTACTGGAGAGAGAAGCTTTGCATGCTGTCTGAGCAGAACCGGGATGAAAAAGGAGAAGAGGTCTACTGGCTGGCTGATACTCAGGATTCTGCTCTTTTTGGCGACGCGGATGAAGATGAGATTTTCATCGTGCACGCGCTCCTGCTGCACAATGGGTTGCCGCTTTGGATTCTGCCCGTGTTGCTCCCTGGTTCCGGATACCACATCGAAGCCATCCTTCACCGGCTGCAAGGGCAGGGCGTGATTGAGCTTCGCGACGATCGTGCGCATGTCACGGCTCTTGGGTACGCATCCATCCGCTCGGTACTACGCAGCCGGGGGTATTTGACCGATGATTTCTAGGCCAGGGGGGCGGCTTTATGAACTATGACCCGGATGTTTTCGGCATGTTCAAGAAAATCGGGACGCAGACCGTTGCGGAATTCGCGCTGGTGCTGGTTGGCGCTGGAATTCTGACCTTCATGGTGCGAAAAATACTGCCCTGGATTGCAGACCGCCTGCACGGGCGGCGTCATTTCGTCGTACTGGCCCTCGTTCCCATATTGCGGCTTCTCATCTGGCTGGTTGCGCTGGCGATGCTGGTTCCGCTGATTATCGAACCGACGTTGCAGAACATGGTCGCCGTTCTCGGGGCATTCGGCGTGGCCATCGGCTTTGCCATGAAGGACTACGCAAGCAGCCTCATTGCCGGAGTGGTCTCGGTCATGGAGTTGAATTATCGGCCCGGGGACTGGGTCGAGATGAACGGGGTCTATGGAGAGGTGGTTCATGTCGGACTGCGCGTGGTGCGGATTGTCACGCCCGATGACACCATGGTCAGCATCCCGCATCTGAAGCTGTGGACCGAGCCCGTTCACAACGCCAACAACGGAGGGCCCAGCCTCCAATGCGTGACCAATTTCTTCCTGCATCCCGACCACGATGCCAAACATGTCCGCCAGCTATTGCTCGATGTCGCGCTCAGCAGCCCGTTTCTTCAGATCGAAAAGCCCACGGCGGTCATCGTGCAGGAGAAACCATGGGGGACGCACTACATCTTGCGGGCGTATCCCGTTGATCCCCGGCAGCAATTCCGTTTCATTTCGGACCTGACGGCGCGGGGCAAGGAGGCGCTGCTCAAGGCCGGAGTAAAATCCAGCGCCATTCCCACGGCCATGGGCATGTCTTGATTATCGCTCTGCGGGCATGCTTTCGCCAGCCGTCGTCCGCTCAACTCTTCGGCGGCTGGCCGGGAGCGTTTGCGGTTTTGACGAAGCGTTCATCCGAGCGGACGTGGCCTGCCTGGTCCTGATGGGCTTCGGCCCAGCCGGAGACCGCATCGGGGTGGGCGTCGAAGGTCCGGAAGTAGGGCTTGATGTCCAACAGCGGCGTGCCGTCGAGCACGTCCACGTCGAGTATGTGCAGGACATTGCCTTCGATGCGTTCAAGGCGCACGATGGACATGCCGATCTGGTTGGGGCGTCTTGGGGCGCGGGTGGAGAAGAGCCCGCGCCTGGCCGGTTCCATGAACGGCACCACGGTCAGGTCGAAACCCTGGCTCATGTGGAAATGGTAGAGCATATAGATGTGCGAGAAGCCATCCAGATCCTTGAGGCCGTCGGCCAGGGATTCGTCGAGAACCACCTGCCCGGCCACGCCGCGCGCTCCGCAGGGCTGGATGGGCATGTTGGTCCGTTCGGTGAAGGGCGACCTGATGACGCCGATGGGGCGGAAGGCGATTTGGTTCATGAAGTCTCCGGGTTGAACGGGATTGCCTGCGTGTCCGTGGCGGAACTCCGCGCATCGCGGAGGTGATCCCGGCATAGCAGTCGCGGACCAGCGCCGCGTGCGGACCGGCAAGACGGCCCGCGTTCGAAGAAAACACCGCTACCACGTGCAATGCCGGACCATCAAGAGAAGCGTCCGGGCCGGGGCCTGAAGGTCTATGGATATTGGCGGGGCTCCATGTTAGCCGAACGGCATGCGGATTCTTCACATCATCAGCCAGAAACCGGATTTCACCGGCAGCGGAAAATACGTCCAGGAGATGATCCGGCAAGGCCGCGGCAGGGGGCATGAGCCTTTTCTCGTTGCGGGCGTGTGCGCGGATTTCTTGATGCCGCAAGAGCTGATGCGACCGGGACGGTGCCGGGTCATCCGCTTCGACGGCCATGACCTTGGATTTCCCGTCATGGGCATGAGCGATGTCATGCCCTACCCCAGCACGGTCTGTTCCTCCCTGACCAGGTTGCAGATCATCGAGTACAGGACGGTCTTCGCCAGGGTCATCGGTTCCGCCATTGCCGATTTCGCGCCCGACGTCATCCACTCCAACCATCTGTGGATGGCTACGGCCGTGGCCTGCGAGGTCGCTCCGAATCTGCCCCTGGCCACCACCTGTCACGGTTCGTGTCTGCGCCAGCACCGCTTGTGCCCAAAGCTGGGCGATTCGCTTAAAGGTTCTTTGCGTGGCATCGACCGGGTCATCGCCCTTTTCGAGCAGCAGAAGGCCGACATTGTCGAATTGCTGGGCATTGATCCCGGCAAGGTGGACGTCATCAGCGGCGGATACAATGAGCTGTGTTTCCATGCCGAGCACGACGAGCCGGATTCGGATGTGGTGCAGCTGCTCTACGCGGGCAAGCTTGATTCTTCCAAGGGCGTGCCCTGGCTGCTGAGGAGCCTCAAAAGGATAGTAGCCCCATGGCACCTTCATCTCGTGGGCGCTGGCAGCGGTTCTGAAAAGGATTTGTGCATGGAACTGGCCGCAAGTCTTGGCGGACGGGTCACGGTCCATGGCATTCTCTCCCATGAGAAGCTGGGCGGCCTGATGCGCAGATGCGACATCTTTGTGCTGCCGTCCTTTTTCGAGGGCCTTCCCCTGGTCCTGCTGGAGGCCATGGCCTGCGGCTGCCGCATAGTAACCACCAATCTGCCCGGAGCCAGGGAGCTTTTCGGCGATACGCATCCGCACATGGTGCGCATGGTGGAGCTACCCCGCCTTGAAACCGTGGACAGGCCGTACACGAGCGACGAGCCGCTGCTGGAAGCCCGGCTGGTCACGGCGTTGGAGGAGAGCATCTCGGATGTGATGAACGGGGTGCGGCCCGATGAGGAATACATTCGCAGGATTACGGAGCCGTTCACCTGGGAGAAGATTTTTCTGAGAATCGAGGGCGTTTACAATCGGGCCGCCCTGGAGAAGTAGAGGATCAGAAATGGATGGCGATGGCCGCGATGTCGTCGTGTTTTTTGAAGCGCGGGAAGGCCAACATGTCCGGGTCGGATGCTTCACGGTTGCGCACGTGGTCGCGCAGGCCCCTCAGTCCACGTTCCCGGCTCATGCGCACCAAGCATGAGAAATCCTTGTATTTTTGGGGGACCGGGCAGGGCACGCCCAGCCCATCCGTGAAGATCAGCACGGTCTTTATGTCGCGGGCATCTTCCATTCCCGTACGGAAAAAATCCACCGCCTCCCGTTCCCCGTTCAGCACGCCGTAGCTGCGGTTCATGTCCTGCCGGATCTTTTCCACGAGTTTCCGCACTTCCGGGTGATGACGTCCTTTCTCCCTGATCAGGCTCAAGGTGGGGAAGTCGTGATCCTCGCGTCTGGCCGCGACCTTGTAGCCGCCGTCCTTGCCGATGAAGACGACTTGACAGTCCCCCGTCTGGAACCATTCGACGGCGCCGTTTCTCAGGCGCACTACGGCGGCGCTGGTGCTCCACAGGCCGCAACGTCTGGAAAAATCAACCCCGCAACGTTCCATCTCCGCCCTGATGGAGTCGTTGGCCAAAGCCCCGAGTCCGGTCAGCGGTTCCGAACCGCCTAAGAACGCCTGCCCCGCGATGGATGACGCCATGGCTCCGCCGCTCCGGCCGTCGCCGAAAAAGGCTCCGTCCAGACTCGTCGAGCCGTCGAACACGCCAAAGACGTCGTGTCCCGAGATCAGATAGTCCTCATTCTGGGCCCCGGAACCCTGCTCGATAATCTGCTCGACTTTCATACCCATGCGGGCACAGTGATCGTATTCAACTGCGTCTGTCAAAATGATAAATTCTATGCGTTTGGCGTTTCGCAATCGATGAAATCGATTGAGTCTTCATGTTCGGATGAAGGGACCCGGGGTTCTTCCTGCGGCGGCAGCTCGCAAGCGCTCGCTGTTCAGTTCAATCCGCAACGGTCCTTCTTTTGCGCATATATTCGCGAAATCAATACATCTTCCTTTCACATATTTTCAGAACGAATTGGACGGATCCGCAATTAGCGGCTAGGGACGGTAGGTGAAATGTTTTTCATCTATCCGTAACTAAACACATTTTTAGAAATTTATGCAGGATGTGGCGTGACTCGAATGAAGAATACACCCGACTCGGTCGTTTCGGCATTGCAGTTTTTCGAAAAATTCAGCGAGCACTGCCTGGCGGCCTTGGAAACGGCTCGGGAAGAGGGGCGGCCCATCGCCGGGGTCTACTGCATCTATGCCCCCCTTGAGATCATCCGCGCCGCCGGGTGCGTGCCCATCGGCCTGTGCGGCAAGCGGCAGGACCCCATCCAGGCGGCCGAGGCGGTGCTTCCGGCCAGCCTCTGCCCGCTCATCAAGTCCAGTTACGGCTACGCCAAGACCGATACCTGTCCCTTTTTCTCCGCTGCGGACTTCATCATCGCGGAAACCACCTGCGACGGGAAAAAGAAGATGTACGAGTTCCTGGGCAGGATAAAACCCATGCACCTGATGCATCTTCCTTACGACCAGTCCCTGGGGAGCGCGCTTCGATTCTGGAACGCCGAAGCGGAGCGCCTGGGAGAGTATCTGACGGCCCACGGCGGCGTGCCCATCACTGCCGGGCGGTTGCAGGAAGAGGTGGAGATCGGGAACGCCGTCCGCGCCCTGATGTGGGAGATCGTATGCATAAATGCGGACGGTCCGCCTCTGCTGACCGGCATGCAGCTTCTGCCGGTGCTGGAAAGCAAGAGCTTCATGGTCGAGGCCGCGCCGTATCTTGCCGCCCTGCGCGAGCTGAGGGACGAACTTCTGAAGCTGAGAAAAAGCGCCATGGGATCAACTTCCGACCGCCGCTTCAGAATCCTTCTGACCGGCACCCCGGTCGGCAAGGGCTCGCACAAGGTTCTGCAACTGGTCGAGGAAAGCGGAGCGGTGGTTGTCTGTCAGGACAATTGCAGCGGGATCAAGGGGTTGAACAGCCCGGTGCGAACCGAGGGCGATCTTTTTGAGAACGTGGCCAGACGATACCTGGGGATTCCCTGCGCTTGCATGAGCCCCAATCCCGGGCGTCTGCGAACCGTCGAAGACCTGTGCCGCGATTTCGGCATCCACGGGATCATCGATCTGACATGGCAGGGGTGCCACGGATTCAATGTCGAATCTCATGTCGTGCGTGAAAGAGCCGAACAGCTTGGAATACCGTTTCTGCAGATCGAAACCGGGTATTCCGAATCCGACGCGGAACAAATCCGGACCCGCATTGAAGCGTTTCTGGAAGGAATACTGTAACATGAAGCAAGTATAGGAGAGGTTCATGGCTCGCACGTCTTTATCGGTATTGCGGTTCAAACGCATGTTTGGCCTGTTCATGGTCATGGCGGCAGTTTTGTCCGCTGGCCAATCCATGGCTGAAGAAAAGATTCCTGTTCTCAACATGGGCTACATCTTCACTACGCACCACACCCCTTTCATCGCGGCCATGGCAAAGAATGAGGAATTCAAGGAGTTCGGCGTCTATCTGCGTCCAGTAGTTGAAAAACTGAAGTATGAACTCATGGATGGCGACAAGCCTCTGGCTCTTTTCAATGTCATCGTGAACAAGAGCGGTTCCGAGACGACAACCATGTTCGCCCAGGGCAACATGGACATGGCGTTGGCCTCGGGCACGGCCATCATGGCCGGCATCGACCAGGGCACCCCCATGAGGATGCTCTGCCCCACGCACGTGGACGGCATGGGGCTCGTCTTTCCCCCTCAGAGCACGCTCAAGGGTTGGGATCAGGTCGCGGAGTTCATCAAAACTTCCGATCAGCCCGTGAAAATCGGCTATCATTCGCCCACCAGCGCTCCGCGCATCATCATCGAGGGCGCATTGCTTCAGGCCGGGCTCACAGTCACCCAGGACGCAACTCAGCAGGACGCCGACGTTTTGCTGGTCGACCTGAAGGAAACCTCCAACTTCATTCCGGCCCTGACCAGCGGCCAGATCGACGCCTGGGTCGGGCCCGCGCCCCATCCCGAAGTCTCGGAGCTCAAGAATGTCGGCCATATCGCCCTTGACCTGCGTGATCTTCCCCCGTCGGGCGCGTGGCACAACTTTCCCTGCTGCGTCATGGCCGCCCGGGACGCGGTCATTGCCGAGCATCCCGAGGTCGTGGGCAAGACCGTCGAATTGCTGGCCAAGTCCGGACAGTGGTGCAATGAGCACAAGGCCGAGGAGGGCAGGATCATCAACGCCTGGACCGGAGCCCCTGCCGAGGCCGTGGAAAAATCCACCATCATCTACACCACCGCGGCCACGGAAAACTGGATGCGCGGGCAGGGCACCTATCTGGACATCCTGAACGGCATGCACAAGTTCCGTGGCGACCTCAAAGACAAGAGCCTTTCCGAAGTCCAGGACAAGCTTTTCGACTTGCGCTTCCTGACCGAAAACTAACCTCAGTCGCCGGCCCCACTTTCAGGGGGCCGGCTCTTTTCCGGATTCCAGCATGCACACTCGTTATCACCGCGTCCTTTCCCTGGCGGCCGTACTCGCTTTTCTTGCAATATGGTCATGGGCCGCCACGGTCGTCGGAAACAAGGTCATCCTGCCCTCCGTGGGCGAGGTCGCCGAACTGCTCTCGAGCCCCACCGAGGACCTGCTCAGCATGGGCTCGCTCATGGCAAACATCGTTGTCAGCCTGCTGCGGGTGCTGCTGGGCTACACGGTGGCCGTGGCCATAGCCATTCCGCTGGGTATCGCCATGGGGTATTACAGCGCGGCGCACACCATGTTCGGCGATTTTCTCAATCTTTTCCGTCCCATTCCACCCCTGGCCTGGGTTCCCTTGGTCATGGCCTGGTTCGGCGTCGCAAGCCTCGCCGATCTGTTCGGGGTCGATCGTGGCCTGTGGTTCGTGTATCTCAATAATTTCAAGTATTCCATGGTATTTATAATCTTCATTGGAGCCTTCTATCCGGTTCTGACCAGCAGCATTCACGGCGTGCGCAACGTCAACCGCGTGTTCATCGACACCGCCCGCGTTTTGGGAGCGGGAGAGTTCGACATCTTCCGCAAGATTCTGCTTCCGGCGGCCCTGCCGTCCATGGTCAACGGCATGCGCATCGGTCTTGGCGTGGCCTGGATGTGCCTGGTTTCAGCGGAGATGCTTCCCGGGAGCATTTCGGGAGTGGGGTATTTGATCACACATGCCTACACCATGGCCTCGACGGACATCGTCGTCGCCGGCATGTTCAGCATCGGCCTGACCGGGGCGCTCATGGATTGGCTGTTTCGCAGGGTGGAGCACAGGTGCTTTTCCTGGCAGCGGCTGGCGAGGTAGATGATGCATCATATCCTTGAGATAAAAGATGTCGCCAAGTCCTTTGTCACCGAACGCGGACTGGATGTCCGCGCGCTCGAAAAGGCGAGTCTCAAGATCGCTCGCGGCGAGTTCGTCTGCATCGTCGGGCCGTCCGGGTGCGGCAAGTCGACCCTGCTGCGCATCATTTCAGGGCTGGAGCGGGCCGATTCTGGGCAAACCACCTACGCAGGGCGGATCTTTGATCAGCCCCACCGTGACGTGGGTATGGTCTTTCAGGAATATTCGGTTCTGCCCTGGCGCACGGTGCTCGACAACGTCTGTCTGGGGCTGGAGTTTTTGCTGGAAAAAAAGGCGGCGCGGACCGAGCTGGCCATGCATTATCTCGGACTGGTGGGTATGGCGCGGTTTGCCGAGGCATTCCCGTATGAACTTTCCGGAGGCATGCGCCAGCGTGTGGCCATAGCCCGGGCCCTGGCCACGGACCCGCAGGTTTTGCTCATGGACGAACCCTTTGGCGCTCTTGATGCCCATACGCGCATCCTTATGCAAAAAGAGCTGCTGCGCATCTGGCGGGAAACCAGGAAAACGGTGATTTTGGTCACCCACAGCGTGGACGAGGCCGTGTACCTCGCCGATCGCATCGTGGTCATGACGGCCCGGCCGGGCAGGATCAGGGAAGTGATCGATGTGGGACTTGAACAACCACGAGATCGAAGCAACCCCGAATACGCGCGGATGACGGCGCAAATACTCGATATCCTCGAAGAGGAAGTGGTCGCGGCGGGAGAATTCTGAACAGCATGGTCTCGGGGCCGTTGTCCGGCCCCGAGTGTCCTGTATTCTCTACGGGAGTTGCCAGGTCAGTTTTTTTCAAGGTTCCCGGCCCACAACGCCGCGCCCAGGGCTCCGGTCATGTCCGGTTCGTCGGGGATGAACAGGGTTTCGCCTGGCGCTGTGCCTGTCTGCTCGGCAAGCAGGCGGCGCATGCAGGGATTGTGGGCCACGCCGCCGACAAAGATGAGCGGCAGGGTCAGACCCACGCGGCCGAGCATGTTCGCCGTGCGCCGGGCGATGGACAGGTGCAGGCCGAGGGCGATGTTTTCGGGCCGCACGCCCTGGGCCATGAGGGACGTGGCTTCGGTCTCGGCGAAGACCGTGCACATGGAATTGATGATGGGCGGATTGTCGCCGCCCAGGGCGTAGGTCCCGAAGTCCCGGACCGGGATCTGGAAGATCTGGGCCGTGTACTCCAGGAATTTCCCCGTGCCCGCCGCGCAGCGATCGTTCATCTCGAACTTGCCGACCCGTCCTCCGGGCAGGAGCGACAGGGCCTTGGTGTCCTGGCCGCCGATGTCGAGCACGGTCCGGCCGTGCGGGAAAAGATGGTGCGCGCCCAGGCCGTGGGCCTTTATTTCGGTGATGGCCTGCACCTCAAAGCCCAGGTCCAGGTCCTGCGCCAGCTTGCGGCCGTACCCCGTGGCCACAGCCAGCCTGGCGTCCAGTCCGTCCAGCAGCGCCAGAAGCTGTGCCACCGGGTTGAAGGTGGTGGGTGCCTGACGCTTTTCCACCACCTTCCCCTGCCGCATGGCCACAACTTCGATGGAGCGGGAGCCGATGTCGATGCCCAGAACCGTCATTTGAGGGTTTCCAGGAAGGCTTCGACGCGGGTTTTGAGCTGTTCGACATCCTCCATGGAATAGTCCGTCTCCAAGGACATGCTCGGAATGCCCGTCCCGGTCAGGCGTTTTTCCACCTTGATGCCCTCGTGGGCATAGGGCTGGCAGAACATGAGGGCGTACTGGATGACCCCGTCGACTTTCAGGTCCGAGGCCATGGCTTCGATGTTTTCCAGGCGCTCGTTGTTGGGCGTGAAACAGGCGCAGTCGATTTTCATGTAGCGGTCGGCCAGGGCGTCGAGCATCTCTTCCAGCGTCTGTGCGGATTCGTCCACCAGATCGCGGGTGTTGCGGGTGCCGATGCAGGATTCCTCGCCCACGATGACCGCCCCTGAGCTTTCGATGACGTAGGGCAGCTTCCAGTTGGGCACGGCCATGGGACAGCCGGAGAGCATGAGCCGGGGCGCGTCCTTGGGGGCCACGCCTTCGCCGACCTTGATGCGTTCTTCGAGCTGGTCGCAAAGCGTGTTGATGGATGCCGTGAAACGGACCGGATCATCATAGAAACTGACCTGGTTGACGAGCAGCACATCCCGCCCTGAGATGGGCGCTGGCACGGCGGCTCGCAGCCTGTTCAGGCGCTGCAGGGCGCGGCGGCGGGCGTTGACGGTTTTGATGGCCTCCGCCAGTTTTTCGGCGGTGACTTTCTTGCCGGTCAGATCCTCCAACTTGGCCATGTAGCGCAGCATTTCCTCTTTCCAGAGGGCGCGGGCGGCGGGGGACTTGGTCTGAGGCACCTCCATGACGTACATGGGCGCGTGCTCGGCAAAGGCCTCGTAGGCCTTTTTCTTGCCGTCGCAGGTGGTTTCGCCCACGATCAGGTCGCAGGATTCGGTGTAGGGGCATAGCCGGGCCAGCTTGAAGCCGATGAAGGACTTGATCAGGGCGCAGGTGTTGCGCGGCACCAGGGTTTCGGCGGCTTCCTTGCCCGCGTCGGCCCCGGCGCACAGGCCGACCTGCACGGCGTCCACGGCCAGGGTCAGCTCCTCGGGCACGAAGACGCAAAAGGTGCCCACGATCTTGCGCCCCTGGGCCTTGGCGTCCTGCAATTCCTTGATGCGCAGGCCGTGCACTTCCGACAGGACGAAGTCCAGATACTCCATTCCTCCCAACCGTCCCTGCTGGCTCATGTAGATGTCCCCGTAAAATTTTCCGAGAACGCCCAGAAGGCCGTCATGGGCCTCGATATCCAGATTCAGGTTCTCCCACATTTTCCGATACGCTTCCTGTGTCATCATCACCCTCCGGAGAATAATTTTTCCTTATATGCTGGAAACATGGTGCGGATGCAAATCAAGATAGTTGATCGGTTCGTCATTTATTGATTGGAAATATTGATAGAAAGTGTGTCTTTAAAGAGTTGTATTGAAGTGGAACGCAAAAGTGCTTTAGGGCTGTAGCGTTGATGATTTTTTTGGACTTCCCCCTTCAGGTATCCATCTTTCTGATTCAACACTCATTGCTCGTGCCACAAATGAATAAGACGCAGCTACACGACTCCTAGAAAATGAATGCTATGACTGATAGTTTTTCCTCAAGCCACTGTAAAAATAGTTACCATTTTTCCGATGACAGCGTTGCATTCAAGAAGAATGACGCTTGTTGAATGCGTGATAGGCGTCATTTTTTGTGCAATCAGTACATGGCTTCCAGTTCCGTCAGGGTCGCAGCGCTTTCTCCCTTGAGTTCCCGGGGCGGGAGATGGCGGTGAGTCCGGCCCTCGCGCAGCACGATGATGTCGTCGGCCAACCGCAGCGCGAAATCCAGGCTGTGGGAGACCACGACCAGGGTGTAGCGTCCTTTCAAGGTTTCAAGCAGTTCCTCGATACCCTTGGCGGCCTTGTGGTCCAGGGATGAGGTAGGCTCGTCCAGGAGCAGGGTGCTGGGCTTCATGGCCAGGGCGCGGGCCAGGCACAGTCGTTGTTGCTGTCCGCCTGAGAGGGTGCGGGCATCGGCGTCCATGCGGTCGCGCACTTCGTCCCAGAGCTGTGCCTCCTTGAGTGCCTGCTCGGCTGCTTCCATGGCGTCAGCGCGCTTGACCCCGTGCACAGTGGTAAGCGGCATGACGATATTATTTCCAATGCTCATGGGCAGGACATTGGGGTGCTGGAAGACCATGCCGACGAGTCGCCGCAGCTCGGTCAGAGGGATTTCGCCCGAGTAGGGGCGCACGACTCCGTCATCAAGATGGAGCTGCACCTCTCCGGTGGTGATGCAGCCCGGAAAACAGTCATTCAGGCGGTTGAAGACGCGCAAAAGGGTCGTCTTGCCCGCCCCGGAGCGGCCCATGATAAAAGTGGCCCTTTTTTTCATGATTTCAAGATCCAGGGCGGACAGAATCCTCTTGCCGTTCAGGGCTACGCCTGCGTTGCGCAAGGTGAAGAGGGGCGTCAGTTTTTCCATTCTTTCTCTATGCCCGCCCGCAGTACTCGCGCTCCTCCGTAAAGGAGCACGGTCAGGACAAGCAAGGTCAGGGCCGCGCCGAAACCTTTGTGCAGATCATCCGCGCTCTGGTATTGGGCAGCAAGGTAGTAGATGGTGAAGGGCAGAGCCTCGAATTTGTCCAGCAGCCCGCGCGGCAGACCGCCTTGAGCCACGACTCCGGTCAGGAGGATGACGGCCGTGTCCTCGGCGGCGCGGCCCATGGACAGCACGACTCCGCCGAGCATTCCTCGGCTCGCGGCCGGAAGCAGGATGCGTCGCAGGCTTTGCAGGCTGGTCATGCCGAGACTCGGGCCGAGCAGGCGAAGTTCCTCCGGCAAAGTTTCCAGCGCTTGGGCCGTGGCATTGATCATGTACGGCAGAATGAGCAGGGCCAGGCAGAACGCGGAGAGCAAGAGGCTTGTGTTGGCCTCGGGAGCTACGGTGTGGCGAAGAAAGATGATCAGCGAGAAGCCGAACAGACCCATCACGATGGACGGCACCCCCGCCAGGGTGTTGGCCGAGAACCTGAGAGCGCGGGCGAGCCTGCCGTGCAGATATTGAGACAGGGCTATGCCTGCGCTGATTCCGGCGGGGATGGCCATGAGCGAGGCCAGGGCGACCAACGCCACCGTCCCTGCACAGGCGGCGAAGATGCCGTCCCAGACCGGTGCGCGTCCCAGGATTGCGGCCATGATCGGTGTGTCGCCGAAAAAAAGCCGCGCATTGAAGATGGGCAGGCTTTGCCGAAGCAAAAAGACGACAAGTCCGCCAATGGCGACCAGCACCAGGGTCGAGGCCGCCAAGGACCAGGCGTGAATCAGCGTCCGGCACAACCGGTGCCCGGCCAGAAAGGAGAGGATGTCCAGCCATTTTCCGCACAGCGGCTTGAAGGATGCGTCATGTCTTCGAATCATGAACTGCACAGCAAGACTCATCCCGAAAAGCAGCAGGCCGCAGGCAAAAAGGGAATGGAACGCGGGGGAACTGTTGTCCGTGGCCACGACCAGGGCGATGTGCGCGGTCAAGGTTCGGATGGAATCGAAAAGGGAGGTCGGCAACTGCGGTGCATTTCCGGCCAGCATGAGCGGAATGAGGGTGTCGCTCAAGGCTCTGCAATAGCCCATGATGGCGGCGGTGCGCAGCCCCGTGGCCGAGCCCGGCAGGACCACCATAAGCAGGGACTGGAGCGGAGAAAAGCCAAGGCTCGCGCTGGTCAGACGGGTCCGCGCTTCCGTCTCGCGCATGGTTCCGTAAAGAAAGAGGACGATGGTTGGCAGGACAAGCAGGGCCAGGGTCAGACAAGCCGCCAGCAGGGATGGCCCGCTCCTGCCCGTCACGGCGTTGTTCAAGCTGGGCACGAGCAGAAAGACAGCGACAAAACCGTACACCACGGTGGGGATGGCGGTCATGAAGGTGATCACCGAGATGACGGCGCGGCGCAGGGGCCTGGGGCCTGGTCCGCAGGCAAAGATGCAGATGCCAAGGCCTAGCGGGTAGGCTACGGCAAAGGCCGACACGCTCAAGGCCAGGGAACCCGCGATCATGGGCAGGATGCCATAGTGTCCCTGGTAGGGGCGCCAGGTCAGTGACAGGATTTGTCCCCACTGTCCTTCCAGAAAGAGCGGCAGGGCCAGTACCAGCAGAAAGACGAAGATGGCGGCGAGAGTTCCAAGAGAGATGAACCCGGCCCCGCAGGATAGAATTCTGACCATCCGGTCGAAAAAAAGCTGCCGGCAAAATCGCGATGAATTTTGCCGGCAGATGCGAATCTGCTGCATGCCTTTACTGGAGAGGGATGTAGCCGGCCTTGGCGATGATGTCCGTGCACTCGGGGCTGGTGACATAGTCGATGAACAGCTTGGTCAGACCCTGGGGCTCGCCCTTGGTGTTCATGTAGAGTTTGCGGGCAACCTTGTACGCGCCGGATTTGGCGTTGTCCTGCGAAGGTTCTATGCCTTCCAGGGTGGGCGCCTTGACCGAGCCGTCCACGAAGCCGATGCTCATGTAGCCGATGGCGTTGGCGTCCTGGGCCACGGCCACCTTCATGGCGCCGTTGGAGGCCACGATGTTGGCGTTGTCCGCGATGGCCCCTTTCTTGAGCATCTTGCCCCAGAACACTTCGCGCGTGCCGCTGGCTTCGTCGCGGGAATAGAGCGTGATGGCCGCGTCGGCCCCGCCCACGTCCTTCCAGTTCGTGACCTTGCCCGCGAAAATGTCCTGCACCTGGGCGGCGCTCAAGTCCTTCACGCCGTTGGCCGGGTTGAGGATCACGGTCACTCCGTCCACGGCGAACGCAAAGGAGACAAGACCATATTTGGCGACCTCGTCTTCGGACAAGGCGCGGCCGGTGTTGCCGATATCGACCAGGCCTTCCCCGGCCTTCTGGACGCCTACGCCTGTGCCGCCACCTTCGACGTTGATGCGGATGTCGGGATTGACCGTCATGATCCGCTTGGCGGCCTCGGTCATGACCGGGATGTGCGCCGTGCCACCGGCGATGTCGATCTTGCCGGATTGGCCCGCGAACTGTTCGAGCAGTCCGGCGTGCCCGACGCCGCAGGACAGGAAGAGGGCGATTGCCAGGACAACGGAAAAATGTTTCCAAACGTTCATTTCAAGCCTCCCAAAGGAATTGTGGAATGCACGTTTGAGTAAGTCAGGACGCGGGTTAAAACAAATCGATTTGATTGATGCGTTGAGTGGACACGCATCGAAAAAGCGGATCGGTGGACCGGCTATTCTCCATCGTCCTGTTCCTTGACGAACCGTGCATCCGACCGGGCCTGACCGGCCTGGTCCTGGTGGGATTCGGCCCAGCCGGACACGGCCTCGGGGAAGACCGTGCACATGGAATTTTTGTCCGTGGCTCTTTGATCTGAAAGCAGACAACATTTTGGCCTGTGCCATCAAAAACTGCGAACCGTGGAGAATCAAATGGATTATCTTGTCATCTGTCTGACCAGTCTGGCCGTTTCCGGGCTGACCCTTTTTTCCGGCTTTGGCCTGGGCACGGTGCTGACTCCGGTCATGGCCATCTTCTTCCCCATCGAGACGGCCGTGGCGGTGACCGCGGTGGTCCATTTCGCCAACAATCTCTTCAAGCTCGCCCTGTTCGGACGGCAGGCCGACTGGGGCGTGAGTCTGCGCTTCGGGCTCCCCGCCCTGGTCGCGAGCTTCGCCGGTGCCTGGGTGCTGGTCAGGGTCTCGGGCCTGGAGCCGCTCTTTTCCTACTCACTGGCAGGGGCGGAGTTTTTTGTCACCCCGGTCAAGCTGCTTGTGGGCGTGCTCATCGTCTTCTTCGCCTTCCAAGAGTTGCGCGGCGGGAAGAAGCAGGCCATCGCTCCGGTCTGGTTGCCCCTGGGCGGGGTGGTCAGCGGCTTTTTTGGCGGTCTGTCGGGCAACCAGGGCGCGTTCCGTAGCGCCTTCCTTCTGGGCGCGGGCCTGGGCAAGGACGCCTTCATCGCCACGGGCGTGGTCCTGGCCTGCGTGGTCGACGTGACGCGCCTTGGCGTCTACGCGGGCATGTCCGGCTCGCACATGATCACGGGCAATGCGGGCCTTGTCGTCGTCGCCACCCTCTCGGCCTTTCTGGGGGTGCATTACAGCCGCAAGGTGCTCAAGAAAATCACCATCCAGACCGTAAGGGTGCTGGTTGGCGGGATGCTCCTGGTGCTGGGTCTGGGACTGGCGGCGGGGATGATCTAGGGCCGGACCATTGGGGTCTTTCACTTTGCATTCCAATCGCTTTGAAGTGGCCGCTTTTTGATGGCCGAACAAGCCTGACGCCTGTTTTTGCCAGGCCGCCCTGGTGTCTTGGTGGCTGTTTTTTTTGTCCATCCGCCAGCATGTCTTTGTTCTTTAGGAAAAATAGTGGACGTCGCGCTTCATGACAGCTCAAACTGAACATTGGCCCCTTGACAAATGCGATGGCGGAAGCAAAAGAAAGTAATCAATCGCTTTCTTTGGGGGCATCATGAGTCAGGCAGTAAAATATCTCTCGGCGGACGAGAGGCGCGGCATGGCCGTTCAGGCGGTACTTGAGTTGGCCGCGGTCCAGAATCCGGGGGAAATAACGACCACGGCCATCGCGGCGCAAATGGGCTTGTCCCAGGGTGGCATCTTCCGGCACTTTTCCAGCAAGGACGAAATCTGGCGCACGGTCATGGAGTGGGTTTCCTCGGAATTGTATGCGCGTGTTTCAAGCGCGGCCCATACCGCCGCCAGTCCGCTGGCCGCTCTTGAGGCCATGTTCATGGCCCACATCGCATTTGCCGTGGAACACCCCGGAATTCCGCGCATGCTCTTTGGAGAGCTTCAGAAAACCCAGCCCACTCCTGCCAAAACCGTCGTGGCTGCCCTGCTTGAGCGCTACGGGAAACTCCTGGCCGCTACGCTTGAGCAGGGCAAGGCGTGCGGCGAGGTGGATGGCGCGATTCCCACGGATGTCGCGGTTTCCTTTTTTGTCGGTGCCGTGCAGGGGTTGGTCATCAAGGCGCTCTTGCTTGGCGATATGGAATGCATGACTCGCGGAGCGGCGCAGACGTTCGCCCTGTTTCGCCGGGCCGTAAGGGGCGCCGTATGATCAGTCTCATGTCGCGCAAGAAGTTTCTGCTGTTGGTCATCCTGAGTCTCTTGGCCGTGGCCTTTCTGTATGTGGCGCTGCGCTCCGGGCCGCTGGCTCCCGTTGCGGTGGTCGTGTCCGAGGTCAGGGATATGCCGCTGGAACCGTCGCTTTTCGGCATCGGCACGGTGGAGGCGCGATACACGCAGAACATCGGGCCGACAGCTTCCGGACGGGTTCGTGAAATTCTGGTGGATGTCGGGGACAGGGTCGAATCGGGGCAGGTCGTTGGCGAAATGGACCCCGTGGACCTCGACGACAGGCTCATGGCCCAGAATGCCGCCCTGATGCGCGCCGCCGCGACGGAGCGGGCCGCCGAAGCCCAGGTTTCGGAGCTGCGGGCGAAAACAACCTACGCCGAGTCCCAGGCCCGCCGCTTCGACACCCTCGTGCAGAGCGGAGCGGTGAGCCGGGAGGCCTTCGAGGCTCGCTGGCAGGAGTCGCAGGTCGCGCGGAGCGGGCTTGAAGCGGCCCTGGCCACCGCGGCTTCGGCCAGGCACGAGTACGATCGGCTCAAGTCCGAGCGTGCGGGAATTTCCAGCCAGAGGGAGACCGTCAGGCTGATTTCGCCTGCCGCCGGTCTGGTCACCAGGCGTCTGGCCGAGCCCGGCACGACCGTTGTGGCCGGGCAGGCCGTGGTGGAGATCATCGACCCGGACCACATCTGGGTGAATGCCCGCTTCGATCAGCTTCGGGCTTCCGGGCTGACCGCCGGTTTGTCCGCGCGTGTCGCGCTGCGTTCCCGTTCGTCGGAACCCCTTCGTGCGCATGTGTACCGTGTGGAGCCGGTTGCGGACGCCGTGACCGAAGAGCTGCTGGCAAAGGTGGTTTTTGAGTCCCTGCCCGACCCTCTGCCCGCCATCGGCGAACTGGCCGAAGTGACCGTGGACCTGCCTGCCTTGCCTCCTGCCCCGGTCATCCCCGGCAGCTGCGTGCTGCGAGACGGAAACGCGCTGGGGGTCTGGGTGGTTGAAGGCGGGAACATCGAATTCGTTCCCGTCGAACTCGGGGCGGGAGACCTGGACGGGCTGGTGCAGGTCCGCAAGGGGCTGCGTGCCGGTCAGTCCGTCGTCTCGCACAGCGCGTCCACGCTGACGGCCCGCAGCGGCATCACGATTGTGGACCGTCTTCCGGGGGTGCCCAAATGATCAGCCTGGCCGGGCGCGATATCCTGCATTCCTGGGGGAAGTTCGTCTTCACCGGAGTGGGGCTTGGTCTGCTCATCGGGGTGACGCTGTCCATGGCTGGCATCTATCGCGGCATGGTCGAGGACGCCAAGGTGCTCCTCGACAACAGCGGGGCGGACTTGTGGGTCGTGCAGCAGGACACCCTGGGGCCTTACGCCGAATCCTCGACCATCCCCGACGACGTCTATCGCTCGATTCTCGGCATGGAGGGCGTGGAGAGGGCGGCGAACGTGACCTACCTGACCATGCAGGTCCGCCGCGACGGCGGCGACGTGCGGGCCATGGTCGTCGGGGTGGTTCCGGGTGGGCCCGGAGAGCCGGGACAGCCCATTTTCCTGGTGGCCGGACGGCATATCACCCGCAGCCATTACGAGGCCGTGGCCGATGTCAAAACCGGCTTCAGCCTGGGGCAACAGATCGTCATCCGCAGAAATGTCTACACGGTGGTCGGGCTGACCCGGCGGACGGTTTCCTCGGGCGGCGACCCCATGGTCTTCATTCCCCTCAAGGACGCCCAGGAGGCGCAGTTCCTGAAAGACAACGACGCCATTGTCCGTTCCCGCCGTCGGGCAGCCCAGAATCCGGCGTTCAACCGCCCGATTCCGGGCCTGCTGAGCGCGGTCATCGCATCCCAGTCCACCAATTCCAACGTCAATGCCGTGCTGGTCCGCCTTGCTTCCGGCCATGCTCCGGATGCGGTGGCGCGGTCCATTCAGCGCTGGAGCAGGTATCAGGTCTATACGCGGGCGCAGATGGAGAAAATCCTGGTCGAAAAGCTCGTGGCCACATCGGCCCGGCAGATCGGCATGTTTCTGGTCATTCTGTCCGTGGTCAGCGCGGCCATCGTCGCCTTCATCATCTACACGCTGACCATGGGCAAGATCCGGGAGATCGCGGTCCTGAAACTCATCGGCACGCGCAACAGGACCATTGCCGCCATGATCCTGCAACAGGCCCTGGGGC
>JBFWJY010000031.1:0-38860 GCA_050252955.1 Desulfomicrobium sp. | reverse complement strand
GCCAGGCAGAACGCATACTGCTTGAGGCTTTCCGAGACGGAATACGCAGTTTGGGGCGCAATTTCGATTATATTTTCAATGAACAAAGGTTGTTAGCTGCTAATGGCTAACCCCGAAAGTCGAGTAATTTGATGTTTCAGCTGAAATAATGTATTTTGCATAACCGGGTACGTATTTTTCCTGGTCGGATTTTTTCCGAGGTTAGCAACAATGCAACTCAATAAATTTCTTTGTGCTCAAATTTCTTGGGAACGTTTTTCAGGCTGATGTTCGTCTGTACAGGCGTCTGCCTGACTGGCCTTTTTAAATTTTTTCAGGATCGACTAAGTAGTCACTCCTGTAGAATATGAGAATATACTGAAATTAATCGAAATTTAATCGGAGATAATGTATTTCAAATAACCAGTGATGCATTGAAAATGCATTTTTTATACTGGTCGAAATCACTCCGAGGTTACCAACGATGCAGCCCAAAAAATCGGACCGCCAGCGCAGCTTCCTCTGCCCAGATCTGATCAATCAACTCGATCCTCGACACCACCCTCTGGGGTTAGTCACGCCCATTACGTGGCAGGATTTTGAGGACAGCTTTTGTCCACTTTATGGCTCATCCGCTCGCTCAGCCAAATCCGTCCGTTTGATGGCTGGGCTTCTCATCCTCAAACAGCTTGGAAACCTGAGCGATGAGCGCGTCGTCGAGATTTTGGTTCAGAACCCCTATTTCCAGGCTTTCTGCGGTCAGCAGCGGTTCACCTGGAAGTTGCCGTGTGATCCGTCAGAGTTGACCTATTTCCGGCGTCGCATCGGCGAAGACGGCGTGCGCAAAATTTTCGAAGTCTCCATGGCCCTCCACGGCGACAAGGCCAAGGAAACGGTAGTGGTTGTAGACTCAACCGTGCAGGAAAAGAACATCACCTTCCCCACGGACACCAAGCTGCTGACCAAGATCGTGACATGTTGCCGCATCATGGCCAATCTGGAAGACGTCAAGCTCCGGCGCAGCTACCAACGCGAGGTCAAGAAGCTGCTGCGGACCATTCGTCTCAAGCCAAAAGGCCGCAAACAGGGCGAGTCCCAGCGGGCGATCAGGCGTTTGCGAACCATTGTCGTAATCCTGCTCCGCGAACTGAAGCGCAAGCTTTCTCCTGAAGCTCAGCAGTCTTTGAACATCTACGACCACGTCAAGCGCCAGCAGCGTTCCTACACGGGTAAAATTTATAGCCTCCATGAGCCGTGCGTGTCATGCATCAGCAAAGGCAAGGCCCACAAGAAATACGACTTCGGCGCAAAGACATCCGTGACCGTGACCAAGATCATCGGCATCGTCGTTGGCGCACTGTCCTTCCCGGACAACCCCTGCGATGGCCATCCCCTCCCCGCAGTCCTGGCCCAAGTCGAGAGTCTCGTCGGCAAAAGACCAACCATGGCGATCTGCGACCACGGCTACCGAGGCATGCGCAGGACCGGGGATACCCGCATCGAAATTCCAGAATCAGACAAAGGCCCGAAGACCGAACATGAAAAACGCCAAGCTCGGGCACGCTTTCGCCGCAGGGCCGCCATCGAACCAGTCATCGGCCATCTCCAGAACGATCACAGGATGCTTCGAAACTACCTCAAAGGCCGGATCGGCGATTCCGTGAACCTGTTCATGGCCTCTGCGGCCTTCAATTTTCGGAAGTTCATCCGGTTACTGTATTTTTTGTGCCTTAAATTGCTGGGACATGTTTTTCGACCAGATGTTCGGGCGGTACAGGCTTGTGCATGATGGGCCGCTTTTAGAGTTTTTCAGGACTGACTAACTATGGTGCAACTTAATTCTAGACAATTCAAGCCTAATATTTCGGTGATAATGCCAGTCTATAATGCAGATCGATTTCTGCGACAGGCAGTTGAATCAATTTTATTTCAATCATTCTCCAATTTTGAGTTTATAATTATCGATGATTGTTCTACCGATCAGACTTGCTATATTTTAAACGATTATAAAAAAAAAGATGACCGAATTAAGATTTTTAAAAATAATCAAAATTTAGGAGTTGCAAAAAGTCTTAATTTTGCTTTAAATCTAGCTACAGCAAATTATGTTGCGAGAATGGATGCTGATGATATATCTGAGCCTCAACGCTTAGAGGAACAGTATAATTTTATGGTACGTAATCCTAGTGTTACAATATTAGGGTCAGCACTATGCTGTATAGATGAAAACGAAAATGTTATATCTAAAAGACAATTCCCGATAAATTCAAATGATATAACAAATTCTCTCCTAACGTCGTTTCCTATTGCTCATCCTACTGTGATGATGGTCAGAGATCGTATCGTGTCTGCAGGTGGGTATCGTGCCGACTTTAATTATGCTGAAGACTATGAACTTTGGCTCAGAGCTGTGGCACTTGGATATGAAATCAGGAACTTGGAAGCCCAGCTGCTTAGGTATAGAGTTGCTGTTAAAGGAGTCACGCAGACAAAAGCTGATCTTCAGTTTTTGTTGTGCGAAACAGCGCGAATTTTTTTTCTTAATAATATTTTGTTAGATAAGGCATTGTTTAGTCCAGAAACTGGCATATCTGAACTGATTCAGCGTGCTCAACACTATATGTCAAGTGAAGCATTTGTCGATCTTGAAAGAATATCAAAAAGTGTTCATAAAAAAAATAATTATTTTTTCAAATATTTTTGTAATCCATTAAAATTTTTGTTTCACAAATTGGGTGGTTTAAATTGATTACGCGCTTTAAAATTTTAATTAAATGGTTATTTATATTAATGTATGCGATATTGATAAAACACATACCATCAAATAATTGTCCTGATTCTTTTGTGGTTCGACTTCGTGTAGCAGTTTTGAAAATTAGGATGAAATCATGTGGCCGTAATGTAAATATTCAACCCGGGGTAACGATAGAAAACTTAAATAATTTTTCTATCGGAAATAATTCTGGATTAGGAAGAAATTCTTATATACGGGCTCTGGCTCCTGTTACTTTTGGAAATGACGTAATGGTTGGGCCTGAATTGCATGTCTATACGACCAGCCACTATCATAAAATCGGTGTTCCGATGAATACTCAGGGTGGTTTTATGAATCCTGTCATTGTCAAAGATGATGTTTGGATTGGAGCTCGTGTTACACTCTTGCAAGGCGTTACTGTAGAGTCTGGATGTGTTATTGCTGCTGGGGCTGTTGTCAATAGAAGTACGAAGCCGAACGGAATATATGGCGGCGTTCCGGCGCGGAGGCTTCGTGATAGAACTTGAAGGTTCTGCGCTAATTGTTGCTGATTTTTCGATATCTGGTGGAACGCGCGAGTATTTTCGATATCTTATCTCTAGCCTTAGTGGTGGAAAGATTTATGTCGCTATCCCTGCACGCGCTGTAAACAAAGACCTTGAGCAGTTTTTAAATTATAAAGATGTTCATGTTTGTAAGTTGCGGACTTTTGACATTTTTTTCAAGATATTTTTTTTAAGATTTATATGGGAATTTTTTGTTATTTCAATTTTAAAATTTAAGTATCGCCCAAATTTAATTATTTGTTCTACTGGAAATATAAAAAATTGGTTATACATTTTTTTGCAATCCACAAATCATGTACATGTTTTGCATTCTTCACCTAATTCTTATGGAATATATTTCAAGTTATACTTCACTGTGATTAAATTATTTTCAAATTCAAAAAAACATGTTGTAATTGTTGTTTCAAATTATGCAGCAAAACGTTTAGCTCGTCATTTACCGTTTCGTATTCTGGTTGTTCACAATTTTTCGAGGATTCTATCTCCCATTTTGAATCATGACAAGCCGCATAACGATATGAGTGTTGTATCTTTAGGGCACGTTAGAGAGTACAAAAATCCATATGTTTGGGTTGATGTGGCGCGCCAAGTAGTTAAAGAGATGGATAATGTTTCATTCTATTGGTATGGAGAGGGTGAGCTGCTTTATCAAATGCAATGTGTTACATTTGGTGATAATAAAATTCATTTTATGGATGAAGTTTGCGATATTTCTTCTGTGCTTGGTCAGGCGACTGTTTTTTTTCATCCGACGAAACTAGAGAATCATAGTTTGTCAATTTTAGAAGCTATGAGCTTTAAGATTCCATGTGTTGTTTCACATGTTGGTGGCAATCCTGAATCTGTTGTTGATGGTCTGACGGGATTTGTTTACTCGCCAAATGATGTTCAAGGTTTTGTGTCGAGTATTCTTCTTCTTTTAAATGACAATATGTTGCGTGATAGAATGGGGCTTGCCGGATATGATTTGGTGTCATCTAAATTTTCATTAGAAATATGGGAAAATAAATTTCAGAAAATATTAGACTCTCTTTGAATTTACGAAGGAGTACTCCGTGTCTGAATATGCTCTGTCTCCAGTAGTTCTCTTTGTGTATGCTAGGCCTGAGCACACGAAAAAAACTGTGGATGCTTTGGTTGCTAATGATTTAGCATCTGAGACAGATTTGATTATCTATTCTGACGCTCCGCGTGCATTTAATGATTTTTTAGCTGTACAGCAGGTTCGGACTTATATTCAAACTATTGTAGGTTTTCGATCTGTCACAATTTATGAGCGTGATCGTAACTTTGGGCTTGCTGATTCTATTATTTCTGGTGTGACTGATGTGGTCAAATTGTATGGAAAAGTTATTGTGCTGGAAGATGATTTGGTTGTTTCTCCATTTTTTTTGCGCTATATGAATGACGCGTTGCGTATTTATGAAAATAATGCTTCTGTTATGCACGTATCCGGGCATATTTTTGATATCGATATGAGTGGGTTGCCTGAATCCTTTTTTCTCCCGATAGCTTCATGTTGGGGATGGGGTACTTGGGCTAGGTCGTGGGAATGTTTTTCCAATGATAGTATGCGACTTGTAAAGAATTTTCGGCATACTGACATATTTAGATTCAATTTATATGGGTCTTATAACTATTGGGCTCAAGTTTTGGATAACCATTTTGGTCGGAAGAAAACATGGGCAGTTTTTTGGTATGCGTCAATTTTTGAAGCTAACGGGCTTTGCTTGCATCCCCGGTCTAGTCTTGTCGAAAATATTGGTTTTGATGGTAGCGGTTCGAATTGTGGTAAGATGAGCATTGAGTTATATCCTGCAAAGCTTGCTTCAATTGCTAGCTTCCCAGTAGTGCTAGGGGTTGAGCAAATAGCTTTGCATCGCTATAGGAGATACTTGTGCGAAAAGTTGTATTTGGGGCTTCGTTATAAAGTATGGCGTATTGGATTTAATTTATGGCATAAATTTATTTGTTTAAAATGTCGTTTGTTCTTATAAAAATAAAATTGCTTTAACCATCATACTATTTATATTAAATGTTAAAAATAGCGAAATCAACTATTCGTCTTTTTAAAGCTAAGATGGGTTTGTTGCCTGACAAGCCAGAAGGATCTGTTTTGTTTGTTAATAAATCGGCTCGAGTAAAGCGAGGAAGGGTCCATTTGTCTAAAAATTCGTCGCTTCGAGTCGGTGATTCGTCAATTGTTGAGTCTTATATTTATTTTGAGCGGCCAGGATGTAAAATTTCCATTGGTAGTCGAACATTTATTGGTATGTCTACCATTAAATGTGCCGAAGGTATAAATATTGGAGATGATGTATTGATATCTTCCGGTGTGACAATTGTTGATCATGACTCTCATTCAATTTTATTTGAAAACAGAGTGAATGACGTTTTAAATTGGATGAACGGAATTAAATATTGGGACCATGTAAAGTCAAATGAAATAAATATCCATGATAAATCTTGGATAGGGATGCATGTCATAATTCTTGAGGGTGTTACGATAGGCGAGGGCGCTGTTGTTGGAGCTGGGTCCGTTGTCACAAGGGATGTTGCGGCTTATACATTAGTTGCTGGTAATCCAGCGCGTTTTGTAAAATCATTAGAGGGATCTTTTTAAATTAAAGTTTGTAGGTTGTTTTTTTGAAATGGTAAATCATTGTCCAATTTGCAATCATGTAATGCAATTTTCATTCAAAGCGAAAGTCTTGTGTAAGTACTTAGCTGAATATGAAATTTGCTCAGGATGTCGATATTTACGAGTGCGTAATCCCCATTGGCTAGATGAAGCATACGCTTCGCCTATTGCTGACGCAGACACAGGCTTAGTCATGCGCAATATTTCGCTTGCATTCAAGGTTTCGAGTTTCTTGTATTGGAACATGCATGAGCGTGGACATGGGCGCTACCTTGATGCGGCTGGAGGTTATGGGATATTGACTCGAATCATGCGTGATTTCGGGTTTGATTTCTATTGGGCTGACAAGTATTGTTCTAATATTATGGCTCGAGGTTTTGAATACGCTCATCACTTGAAGGGGTGCTGCGCTGTTACGGCCATGGAGGTGATGGAGCACCTTGTAGACCCCCTGGCTTTCGTGCGTGAGAGCCTTGAGGTTGCGGGGGCAGACACACTGTTGTTTACTACTGAACTTTTTGAACGCGACCCTCCCGAGCTAGACTGGCTGTATTACGCTTTTCCCTCCGGTCAACACATAGGCTTTTTTACTAAGCTAAGTCTTGAAGTACTCGGCCGAAGGCTAGGGATGCATTTTTACACTGCTAATGGTTTACATATTCTCTCACGCCGTATGTTCAATCAAACCTGCCTCCAATGGAGCACCCATCCCTGGATGACGAAGATGTCTTTTTTTTGTGTGACACGTCGCCGTCTCAAGTCAAAAACCATGCAAGATCATCGGTTCATGACGGGCTCGCAGTGACGTGCCCACAATGAGGATCGTCTACGACCATCAAATCTTTGACTCTCAAAGATACGGTGGAATTTCCCGCTATTTCTTTGAGTTGGCGCGCCACATTGCCGGACTTGATGGAACTGACGTAAAGGTTGTCAGCCCCCTGTTCATTAATGAGTACTTATTGTCCGCACGTGTTCCAGTCACAGGTGTCCACGTTCCGCAGATACGTAGAACTGGGAGGATATACCGAGAATCGAACCAATGGTTAGCACCTCGTATCATGCGTAGGTTCAGGCCAGATCTCATCCATGAGACGTATTACTCGCACGACACAGTCGCGCCTAGTCAAACCAAGGTAGTAATTACAATCCATGACATGATCCATGAACTCTTCCCTGAGTGTTTTTCAGCGCGGGATGATACACGAATCAAGAAGGCAATAGCTGCCAGACGGGCGGATCACATCATTTGCGTTTCGGAGAACACTCGCCAAGACCTCATCGACTTTTTGGGAGTTGATCCTGCCAAGACATCCGTAATCCATCATGGTTACGAGTTGTTGGCTGCCTCGACCGGTCTGCGGCGATGCGAAAAACCCTATATTTTGTTTGTTGGCGGTCGGAGCGGTTACAAAAACTTTGATCGTCTCCTTCAAGCATATGCTGCCTCTCCACCCATCTATGAAAAATTTCAGCTGGTTGCTTTCGGTGGTGGCGCATTGACAAGGCGTGAACGGTCTCGGATTCAAGAGTTGGGGGGCGGGCGTTGGCAGGTCCGGCATTTCAGCGGCGGTGACGAGGTGCTGGCTGACCTTTACGAAGCTGCGCATGTGTTTGTTTACCCCTCGCTTTATGAGGGATTTGGAATTCCCGCGTTGGAAGCGATGAGCGTTGGATGTCCAGTGATTTGTTCCGATCAAAGCTCATTGCCGGAAGTAGTCGGGGATGCTGCCGGTTTTTTTGACCCCGAATCCGTCGATTCCATTGTTGTAGAACTCACTTGCGCCTTGTTTGACTCCGCCTATCGGCAAGGCTTGATCGAAAAGGGCATGCGGCGATGTGAAAAGTTTTCTTGGCAAAGATGTGCCCAAGAAACGCTGGCCGTATACCGAGGTGTGCTTGAGTGACCCGGCTGCTTTGAATTTTTTGTGCTTGCCTGGGTCGGTAAAGATTCTTCATTCTGTAATATTTTGGGAAAGATCATGATATGCTAACTAGATCAGGCTCCCGTCAGTGGATGATTGGTCTCGCGTTGAAAGTTTCTGACGCCTTTTTGGGCGTGCTGATCTTCGCGCTCTGCCAGTACGCATACCATGGGTTCGTTTTCCAGTCCCTGATCTACAAATTTTTCGCCGTCTTGATCATTCTGCTCTCCCCTGTCTGCCTGGAAATATCCGGCGCGTATCGGACATGGTCATCCAAAGTCCCGCGCTTCGAAAGACGATCAGTCATTTTCGGATGCATTCTGGTTTACTTGTGCCTCATGTTTGTGGCGTACGCCTTCAAGATAAGCGGCGCCTTTTCTCGAGTCATCGTGATTTCCTGGTTTGTCGCTTGGCCTGTAGCGCTCGTCATGCTGCGCAAGTTTGTGCGGATTGTCCTGCGGTATCGGAATGGAGATCGCGTCACCTCGCAGGCAGCCATCATCGTTGGCGCGGGCGACCTTGGCGTTTCTGTGGTTCGTTATCTCGATGAGAACGGATGGCTCGGAGTCGATGTCGTCGGTTTGTTCGACGACAAGAAGGAAGGTGTCCTCGATGGCAAACCAGTGTTGGGCCGGACTGACACTGTCGCATCCTATGCCCGTGAGCATAGGGTGGAGTATGTTTTTTTGGCTTTGCCCATGCGCGCCGAGGACAAGGTCAAGCGACTCGTGACGGATCTTACGGACTCAACGGCCACGGTCTATCTCGTGCCTGACATCTTTCAATTCGAGATGATGCTCTCCGGCGCTCCGAGATATTTTGGCGAAATCCCGACCATCGCACTCTGGGAATCGCCTTTCATTGGAGTTAATGCGGCACTGAAGCGATTGTTTGATATTGTTTTCGCGACCGTGGCTTTAATTGTCATATCGCCAGTTCTGTTCGCATTTACCCTTGCCATCAAGTTTTCATCTCCTGGCCCGGTCTTTTTTACGCAGCAACGCTATGGTTTGCGCGGCGAACCCTTTTGGATTCTGAAATTCAGAACTATGACTGTGTGCGAGGATGGCAATGATTTCGTTCAATGCACCAAATGTGATCCCAGGGTGACACGTTTGGGTGCGTTCATGCGTAAATATTCTCTTGATGAGCTTCCTCAGTTTTTTAACGTATTGCAAGGTAAAATGTCCGTTGTAGGCCCTCGTCCTCATGCTATTTCGATGAATGAAGAGTACAGGAAGCTTGTCTCCGGATACATGTTGCGTCACAAGGTTAAGCCTGGAGTCACTGGACTTGCTCAAGTGAGCGGATTTCGCGGAGAGACAGATACCATGGAAAAGATGGAGGGGCGTGTTCAAAAGGATCTGGAATATATAAAGACGTGGACCCTTTTTCTGGACATGAAAATTATCGTCAAGACTATTTGGGGGGGGTTCACGGGATGGAACGCGTATTGAATTGGCTGGTATGGGAAATTGCGAGGTTAATATTTGATCATTAAAGCACACTCATGACGATTTTCTTTTTTTGGAATGAGATGTTGATAAATTTAACTGTGCTTATTGTGTCGGCTTTTTAAAGGGCACCATGAAATTTTCAATTGTTACGCCGACCAGAAACAACTTTCAGAAGCTGCGCCTTTGTGTTGGGTCCATACGAGGGCAGGCCGGTGTTGATCGTGAGCACATCGTTCAAGATGCTTGTAGTACTGACGGCACTATAGAGTGGCTGTCCGCGCAGCACGATCTGCGCGCGGTTTCGGAACACGACAATGGCATGTATGATGCGATCAATCGCGGTTGGAGGCGCTCCGGGGGCGATATCCTTTCTTGGTTGAACAGCGACGAACAGTATCTGCCGGGCACCTTGGCACTTGTGGGTGATTTTTTTGAAGCGCATCCCGACGTTGACTTCGTGTACGGCAACGCCTTGGTGGTCGATGCTGATGGAGCCATTCTGGCGGCTCGCCGAGAAATCCGGCTGTCGCCAACGTACATCGCCAACAGTTTCTTGAATGCGTTTTCGTGTACTTTGTTTTTTCGCCGACGACTGCTCGATGACGGCATCCTCTATTTGGATGACGGGCTAAGGTATGCTGCAGACATGGATCTGATATTGCGCTTGTTGGCGGATGGGCGCCGATATGCAAAGATTGATTCGTATTTGGGCGTATTCACCCTCGATGGAACGAACCTGAGTTGCCACCAAGGCATGCTGGAAGAAACAGCCGAAGTGCAACGCCGTCATGGCGGGTTCCGTTCGCTGATCGTGAGGCGCTTTGTAACGATTGGTCGTTACATCGAAAGGCTACTGGCTGGTTCATATCGCTGCTCTACGATTTCATATCAACGTTGCATCGACGAGTTTGCTAACTATGAGACCATATCTGGTAGTGCTGTGCCAGGATCCTATAAAACTCGTTGATGCGAGCAGTTATGGTGTACTTTTATGAATAATCGGTCCCTTTCTGACTGTTTCTTATGAAGTTTTTTAATGGTAAAAGGCGTCTCCAATGCGTGTCCTGATTGTTCATAATCGTTATATTCACCGCGGCGGGGAAGACTCGGTCGTTGAGTCCGAGGCGGAAATGCTGACAGCGCACGGCGTCGAGGTTCGAAAATACGAAGAAGATAATCATGGGGTACTCGAACAATCTTTACTGCGGACAGTTGTGGATGCGTTTTGGTCGCGGCGAAGCGTTCGACGGTTTGAGCGGGAGATCGTCTCTTTTAAGCCCGATATTGTCCATGTCCACAATTTTTTCCCCCGCATCTCTCCGGCTGTGTTTTGGGCTGCTCGTCGGTTGGGCGTGCCCACCGTCATGACATTGCATAATTTTCGATATGCGTGCGCCCAGGGCATGCTATTGCGCAACGGTCGAATATGTGAGCGTTGCCTTGGTCGAAGCGGTCTTTGGGGCGTCCTGCACAGGTGCTACAGAGATTCCTTGCTCCAGTCCTTGGCCCTGGTTGCCAGCTTTGCGCTGCACAAGGCATTGGGCACTTTTGATTCCAAGGTTTGCCGTTATATTGCCCTCAACGAATTTTGCCGCGACAAATTTATCGCGGCCGGGCTTCCGGCGGAGATGTTGGCAGTTAAGCCGAATTTTGTGGACCTGCCGAAACCGAACCCGGGGCCACGCCACGGCGGATTGTTTGTCGGTCGGCTTTCTCCGGAGAAAGGACTGGACACGCTCCTGGCTGCCCTAGAGTTGACGTCCGCGTTTGGGTTTACCATCGTCGGTGATGGTCCCATGGCGGACAGGGTTTTAGAGACGAAAAAAGTCGCGGTGCTTGGGTGGTTGTCTTCTGAAGGTGTTCGGGAGGCCATGTTTGGGGCGGCTTATTTGGCAGTTCCAAGTCTTTGTTATGAAAATTTCCCCCGGACAATTGCCGAAGCCTTTGCCTGCGGCTTGCCAGTCATTGCCAGCAGGCACGGCGCGTTGGCCGAAATTGTAGAGGACGGTGTGACGGGCCTCCTTTTCGAGCCTGGCAACGCAGCGGCCCTTGCCGAGGCCTTGTCGTGGGCTGAAACACATCCCAATGAGATGCGGGCAATGGGTCAGAATGCTTTTGGAGTGTACCAACGCCGCTACTCGTCAGAGGTAAATTTTGAAATGCTCATAAATATATACCAGGAGGCAATCAATGCGTGCGGACGCGCCGACTTTAGAGCCTCCTGAGCGGGCTGGTTCCTGCATTATCGGAAGTTTCATCGATGCCGGGGCCTGGGACCGGTTTTTATCCACTATTCTGGCTTGTGCCAAGGCAGGGCAGAGCCGAGTGGTGTGTGTCTGCAATGTGCATTCGGTGGTTACGGCCCAAAAAGACCCTGCCTTGCGAGCGGCCATTGACAATGCCGATTTGGCAACTCCGGACGGCATGCCTTTGGTATGGCTGTTGCGCCAGAGAGGATTTTTTGATCAGAAACGCATCAATGGACCGGACTTGATGTGGCGATTGTTGTCTGAGGCTGAAGCGCAGGGAATCCGGGTGTTTTTTTATGGAAGCACCGTGGACACCCTGCAGCGATTGTGCAGCAATATCGAGAAAGCATTTCCCAATTTGCCTGTCGTCGGTTCCTATTCTCCGCCATTCAGAACCCTGGCCTGCAATGAGAAAAATGAAGAGGTAGAGAATATTAATGCCTCTGGGGCTCAGGTTGTTTTTGTGGGGTTGGGTTGTCCCAAGCAGGAGGTCTGGATGCATCAAAACAGGGGTCGAATAAGCGCGGTGATGATTGGAGTTGGTGCAGCTTTTGATTTTCATGCTAAAAAAATTAAAAGAGCGCCGATATGGATTCAAAATAATGGGTTTGAGTGGCTTTACAGATTGGTTCAGGAGCCAAAGAGGCTGTTTTTTCGTTATGCTACAACAAACTTCATTTTTGTTTGGAACATTTTGACTGAAAAAATTTGTCGAATTTTAAGGGTTGTGCGATAGTTTTACTGCTTTCGGGTGCAAATTATCCCTTGAGTAAATGAAATTTGTTGTTCTTGTTTTTAACAAACTTGTGGCGTTTATATTTGAATTGATCAACGCCATGGCAATTGGAAAGAAAAAAAATAACGCCCCATCTCTACTTAAAAAACGGACATCAAATAATCCAAAAGCAAGCATAAATGACGTGCAGTAGAGAAGAAAAATTTTAGTTTCTTTTTTACTGTTTAAAATGGAAAGTGCAAAGATTAAAAGAAAGAAAAAAAAACCAGTTATTCCCCATCCATAGAGTATTGCGATATAAGAATTATGTGGATGCGAGAATGCTACGTTCAAGGTGGATGGATTGTCCTTTTTCATTTCCACATAATGCTTGTCTAAAATTGAGCGGCTGTAGCTTTTGAACGTTCGTAGACCATTGCCAAGCAGCGGTGATTCTTTGAATCCTGCAATGCCGATAGCCCAGGTTGGCAACCTGGTTTGAAAGTTTGGTTCCTTGTGTGGGGCAATTATCATGCCTGTAATTCTTTTTTGAGCGTCCGGGGCCATAAAGGGCAGGGCCATTGCGCCGAGGACGATGGCTACAACCATGCCCCCAACCGCCAATTTCCAAGATCTGAGCAAAGCAAGCAGCCCAAGGGCTGCCGCAAGTCCGAGATAGGTTGATCGCCCTACCGTCAACAAGATTATAATACCCAAAATTGCCATCAGGACGTACCCGATCCGGCGGACACTTTGCTGAGGATGCGGGAAGCATATCAGTGAGAATATACCGAAAGACGCCAGCACGCCGACAACGTTGTGATGCGAATAGGACAAGACGAGGCTGCCTACGTAGCCAGTGGTTTCGATCAGTGGATAGTCAAAGGCCAGGCTTGCGACCACTCTCGCCAAGAAATGGGCGGACAAGGCCAAGGGGAGCAAGAACAAAATCGAAGGCATCTTGTCCTTGAAGAAATAGCACCCAGCCGCTCCCGCAAAAAAAGCCGCGCTGAACATTCCAGCAATGGGCAAATCTTTAAAGAAATGTCCCGGGGTGATGGCGACATAGGCGAAAAAAACGATGGGGACGAAAAATTTCCAGCTGACAGTGATGTTTCCGCGCACGTATTCCCGGACAAGCAGCCCCGCGCCGAGCACCCCGCTTGAATAGAGAAAGGTGTAAGCGCCAATGTTTATGCCAAAAGCCACAAACATGCCGCACAGTGCGAAGAGAAATATCTTCTCGAATTGTATTTTTTCAAGCATTTGGGTTGTTCTCTGATGTTGCGAATTGAAGATTGTAGAGTTTTTGATAGGTGGTGCAGGTTTCAAGCAATTGGACGTGCGTGCCGACGTCAAGAATTTCGCCCCCCTGCATGACCACAATTTTGTCCGCAGACAGGATGGTCGACAATCGGTGCGCAATAATGAGGCTCGTTCTGTCCTGCATGAGGTTTTCCAGGGCCTGCTGGACGATGCGTTCCGACTCCGTGTCCAGGGCTGATGTGGCTTCGTCGAGGATCAGGAGCGACGGGTCCTTCATGATGGCCCTGGCGATGGTCAGTCGCTGCTTTTGCCCTCCGGACAGTTTCACCCCCTTTTCTCCCACAACCGTGTCATAGCCTTGGGGCAGTTCCATGATGAAATCGTGGGCGTAGGCGGCCTTGGCTGCCTGTTCCACCTTGGCGGCGTCGATTTCCGTCTGGCCGTAGGCGATGTTCTCCCGCACCGACAGATTGAACAGAAACGGATCCTGGGACACGATGCCGATGTTCGTGCGCAGACTGGGCAGGGTGTAGTTGCGCAAGGGATGGCCGTTCAAGATGATTTCGCCTTTCTGGCAGTCGTGGAAGCGGGGGATGAGCTGCACCAGCGACGTCTTGCCCGCTCCGCTCTGGCCCACGAAGGCCACGCGCTCCCCCGCCCTGATTTCGAGGTTGATGTCCTTGAGGGCCGGTTCCTGGGTGCCGGGGTAATGGAAAGACACGTTCCTGAAGGACAGGGACGAAAAGGGCGAGGTGTAGACCTCTGTGCCGCCTGTTTCTTCCTGCAAGTCCTTGGAATCCAGGATCTCAAAGACCCTCTCCGCCCCGGCCATGGCCTGTTGGATGGTGTTGTTGGCCTGGCTGATGGACTTGAAGGGGTCGTAGAGCATTACCAGGGCCGTCAGGAAAGAAAAGAACTCTCCGGGCGTGCGGTTGCCTGCGATGACTTCGCGCCCGCCGTACCAGATGACCAGGCCCGCACCCACCGCGCCGATCAGTTCCATGAGGGGCGAGGACAGCTGATTGTAGATGGCACCCTTGATGCTGATCTTGACCAGGTTGTTGCTGGTCCGACCGAACTTTTCCTTTTCGATGTCCTCGGCCGCGAAGGCCTTGACCACGCGCAGGCCGTTGAAGCTTTCCTGCAGGTGCGAGGAGATGTCCGCGATTTTGGATTGATACTTGCGCCCCACCTTGCGCAGTTTCCGACCGAAATACACTACAGGATAGATGGCCAGGGGAAAGACCAGACAGGCCCAGAAAGCCAGCTTTGGGTCACGGTAAATGGTCAGACCGATGAGGCCGATCATGGTCAGGGTGTGCTGAATGATGCGGATGAGTTCGGGCAGGCTCGCGCTGATCAGGTTCACGTCGTTTATGATGCGCGACATGAGCATGCCGACCCGGGTCTCCCCGAAGAAATCCACGGGCAGGCAGATGATCTTGGCGAACAGCTCGTAGCGCAGCCGCTCCAGCACTTTGAGCCCGCAGTAGGACATGAGGAATTTCTGGACGAAGAGGCCAAGGCCCTTGGCCAGGAACACCCCGACCAGGAGCAGGGGCACGAACATGAGGGCGGATGCGTCCTTTTTGATGAAAATTTCATCCAAAGCGGGTTGCACCAGGTAGGCCGCGCCGGCGGTGCAGGCAGCGACTATGCCTAGCCCGCTCATGGCCAGGGCGATGTGCAGCTTGTAGGGCATGAAGTAACCCAGGCTTCGCTTCATGAGCCTGAACGTGCTGTTTTGAGGATCGGTCATGGAGGTATCCGGAGGCGAGGGCGCCGTTATCAGGTCGTTGAAAAATGGCAATCTGCTGCGTCAGCGAAAAAATCCAGACCGCTTATGTATGGCTATGACCGCGCGTCCTGGATTTTTTTGCTTCCTTGCATCTCACCATTTTTGAACGATCTGGGAATTTTGAATTTTTCATAAGTCAGTTATGGGTTGCGCACAGTGAAAATTTGGGGCTTGCGGGCCTTCAGGTTGTTCATGATCGGAGTTAGCCATTGTCTTTTCTCGCGGACTTCGAGGTAGGAGTTCAAGAAGACACCCAGCTCTCCCTGCGTGCAGGTGTAGTGGTTGGAGTCCGCATAGTGTCGAAAGGCGTGCATGGTGCGTCTTAGGTTCGGATAGCGCCACGGGTAGAAATTGTCGAAATCGAAGAAGTGGAAGCGAAATTCGTCGCGGGGCATCATTTCCACATCCATGTTCTGGTCCGTATCCTCGGTGTACACGCCCAGGGCGTGCATCTTGCCCAGATCCCGGCCCAGTTGGGTGAAGAATTTCAGCCGGACTTCCGGAGCCAGCCCTTGCACTGTCCGCAGAAAATGCTTGTAGGCGACGCATGAAACAGGCAGCCGTTCTTGGAAAAATACGGATTCGGTCAGCCAACCGTGCTTGTAGGAGTTGAGGACGCCTGCGGGCATCGGAACGCGCACGCCATTGTCGAAAAGGTAGGTTTGGGTGGCGCAATTTCGTTCGGCTTCGGAAAAAGCCAGAGCGATGAGGTTTTGGCTCAACTTGCGGACCCTGTATACTTTGGGGATGAAGATTTTTTCGCCCAGGGTGATCTCCAGCTGGGGAAAGACGTAGCGCTTCTGGTCCCCGAAAAGACCTTTGAGGCTGGCGGCCTTGTGCTGCCATTGGTCCAGCAGGAACGCTGCCTGGTCGCTGTCCAGAAACGGAGTGCGCCAGAAAACGGTCTTCGTTGCGCCAGAGGGCATCCGGAGGGGATCCTTTCGTTGGTTCAGGAAGTAGCGGGTGATATCGGTAAATGTGGCGAGCATGGCTGTTTCTCTATGCTGGTGAGGCGCTTTGCCGTGTCTGCGGCGCAGTCATGGCAGGGATATGTCCGCAAGATCGGTGAACTTGGTGAAATCTGGCACGCCTACATCCCGGTAGACCCGCTGAAACTTGCGCGTGACCTTGCGGCGGATGAAAAACGGAAACGTAAGCCAGAACTGCCCCCGGTGCCTTGCGGCACTGTTCTGAAAGTCGATGAGTACCGGGCAGTCCTGGTCGCGGACCAGGATGTTGCGGCAGGCGATGCCGAAATGGTCGATGGCGTGGCGCAGGAGCACGTCTCGCCGGATGCGCTCCAGGGTCCGGAAAAAGGCCGGGGTCAGGGGCCGGGTGTTGGCGTCGAGATTTTTTGCCACTGCGCCGGTGTCATCGGTGACCAGCTCCATGACCAGGGCGTCGCGACCGCAGCTCGTCTTTTCGATGTCGTAAAACGTCACGAAATGCCTGGCCATGTCAGCCGGGACATGGGCCACGAGGCGGCGGTGGTTGTCGAGCTCGTAGCGCAGCATGTCCGCGATGCCATATTTTTTTTGCGCGATCATGGCCGGGTCCGGGAACTCGCCCTTGTATCTGCGATGATGGGCCAGGATCTTGGCGCAGCGCGTGGGATCGCCCTTGATGGCGTACACCGTGCTCCATCCGCCGATGGTGGAAATTTCAGAGTCGAGTGTGATCATATGTTTGTGTTACTCAGCGATGAAGCGTCACGCCCGCAGGAGAGCATGAAATCTAAAAATTTCTTGGTCTGCAATTCAATGGAGAATGTGTTCGCGGCGTGGGATCGGACGCGATTTTTGAGTTCATGAATTTCCTGCCAAGGCATGCGGAGTAGGGAGGTGAGCGCCTCGGCGAATTCCGGCCCTCGACTTTGAGGAGGAACAAGCTGGGATCTCAGGAATTCAGGCCAGATTTCCGGGGCGCCTCCCGCGTCTCTGGCAATGGGTATCAGACCGTTGGCCATGGCTTCTTCCAGGGCGATGCCGAGGGGTTCGCATTGACTCGGGAGGATGAAGATGTCGGCTTCGCGCAGCTGCTTTGCGACATCGTCGACATATCCGGTGAACACAACCCGGTCCATGAGCCCAAGTTTGTGGACGAGCAATTTCAGCTCCGCTGAAAGAGCTCCCTCCCCCACGATAGTCAAAGAAAAGTCCAATTTTTGGTCGGCAAGAATTTTACATGCATCCAAAACGTCTACGTGCCTTTTGTCTTTGTTGAGCTGGCTTGTCGTTATGATTTTAAATGTAGCGTTGGTTTGTATTTCGTGCCTTGAAATTTCTGTCCCGGGATGAATTGCGGCGGTTTTGAATTTTTTTGCGTGAGGAACATTTCTCAAGAATCCGTTTTTTGTGTATTCGCTACAGCAAACAAAATATGGATTTATAATACTATGAAGAGCTTTATTTTCCAGTTTATTTTGGATGTCACCTGGACTGCCAATATGGACAATGAGTGGTATGCCCGCGATTCTGGCCGCGATGCCCGCAGATTTTATATCTTTGCCGACATTTGCAATGACGCGTTCAATTTTTCTTTTTATAAAAAAAGAGTATAGTTTGTATATAAGTATCGGATTGTAGTCTATGCCGAATTTTATTCGATACGATTCAATTTTTTTTTGTGTTGCCCTGTCGATAAATCTTTCATCTTTTCCAAAAATGACGGAGTCGACGTGAAATTCTTTTAGGGCTGCCGCCGTATCAATGCACCAGGTCTTGACCCCTCCCCATTTCCTTGTGCTGTTGACAAAAGCGATGTTCATGAATGTCCTGTCTTTAGGCCCTGGCGCGAGCCCAAGAGTTTCGCGGGCAGCGCGTGGGCGTGGAGAAGAAGTTTGTTTCGGAGCCAAGCCAGGGTTTTGGCATCCTTGACGGCTATGCGGCCTATGCGCTGTGCGGGCGAGCCAGGTCCGACAACGGTGCGCTCCAGAGTCAGCGCGGCCCGGTATCCGGCCTGAGCACTGGCCGCAAGGGTCGTTTCGTCGAACTGGCCCCAGGGCAGGCAAAGGAATGGGCAGGGCCGGTTCAGGATGGCTTCCAGCTCTTTCTTGGCCTGGTGGAAATCTCTCAAGCACAAGGCTGCGCGTGCTTCCCGCTTTGCGATGCGCAGAGGCTCGCCGTTCCAGTCCAGCCCGAAGCCCGCGTGGGCGTAGGCGCTGCCTGCCTGGTACACCTGCATGTCATTCGTCGCGCCTGGGCCGCAGAGGGGTTTGTGGCTCCAGTGCTTTTCCTCGCCAAGGGCCCCGATCGGCCTGTCGCTGGTGAAGCAGGCCTGGTGCGCGGCGGAGTGCGAATACACCTCCATGCCCAGATCATGCACGACTGCGCGTACCTCTTCGTGGTTCATGAACCACTGGCAGTTTCCCTGTATGGCCTGGCCCATGATTTCGTCGAAACGGGGGATGTGTGCCCGGCTGCCCTGGTCCGAGCGCGGTCTGGCCTGGCCGGGGCGCAGGAAGTCGGTGATGGCGAAAAAGACGCCTGTCATGTTCCGGCGCAGCAGTTCCGGCACGGCGTAGACCCAGTTGTCCAGGGTGCAGTCGTCAAAGGTGATGACGATGGCCGGAAAGGTGAGTTTCTCTTTACCGGTGACGACATCGTGCAGCCGGGCCAGGGTTATGGTTTCAAAGCCCATCTTGCGGATCAGGTCCAGATGGGACCCGAATTTTTCCGGCGTCATGCCGCTGTCCGGACGCACCTGGTGGTAGCACAGCACCGGTATGCTTGCGCCAAGCAGGGATTGCGTCAGGGAAAGAAGCGTTTTGTTCATGAGCCTTATCAGAGAGTCCGAAAACGAGGATCCGCTGCGTCAGCGCAAAAGGCCAGCCCGCTTATGTATGAGCAAATACACTGCGCGTCCCGCCTTTTTCCGCTTCCTGGCATCTCGTCATTTTTGAACGGTCTGCGGATTTTCAATTTTTTAACAGCCAATTATGATCCGGCCAGTATTTTCTTGGCCAGCACGGCCGCCCCGAAGCCGTTGTCTATGTTGACCACGCCCACGCCCGGGGCGCAGGAATTGAGCATGGCCAACAGCGGGGCCAGGCCGGCGAAGTTGGCCCCATAGCCGGTCGAGGTCGGAACCGCAATGATCGGCGCCTTGACCAGACCGCCCAGGACGCTGGGCAGGGCTCCTTCCATGCCCGCCACGGCGATGATCACCCGGGCTTGGCGCAGCGTGTCCAGATGCGGTTCCAGGCGGTGCAGGCCCGCTACGCCCACATCGGAGATCAGGTGCACGCTCAAAGAGAAAAACCTGGCCGCGCCCAGAGCTTCGCGGGCCACCGGTAGATCCGATGAACCGGCCGTGACGATGAGCAGGTCCGAGTTCGGAGCCTTCGGGTCTGCGCTCAGCAGATCCGCTCCCAGACTGAAGAGCCCCGCTTCCTGCCACAGGCATCCGTGCGGGAAAAGGCCTTTGAGTTCCTGGCCGTGCTCGGGCGAAATCCTGGTGGCCAGGACAGGATGGTGATGTCCCAGCTCTTCCAACGACAGACGGATCTGTTCCAGGGTCTTGCCCTGGCCGTAAACCACCTCGCCAACGCTGGTGCGCTCAAGCCGCCAGGGGTCGAGGGCCAGCTCGCCTTGTCCGTGGTCCGGGAGCGCTTTGCGGGCCGCTTCGCAGGAGATTTTTCCGCTGACGACGTCACAGGGGATGGCGTGCGGTTTCTTGGGATCCATGGGCATATGCGTAGGGGGCTCGTTGGTTAGGTGATTCCCGGGCGTGAAATTCGACCCAGCCCTAGCAGATGGGCGTTTGGGGGGCAAGCGTCGGCGGGCCCGCCATATTGCAAAGAGCCGGTGGAAACGATAGCAGGAAGGGATATGGCATCCTCGCGAATCCTCTTCATCGCACGATCCGAACTCGTGTCCCCCCTGCATGCGCAGTTCAAGGCGCATGACTGCCAGGCCATGGTCGTGGACGATCGACTCTCCGCCCTGAAAGTCCTGGAGGGGCGCAAGGCCGACCTCGTCTTCACCCTGCCGAGCCTGCCCGGATACAGGGCCCAGGATCTGCTCGATGCCGTGGCGCGGTCCGCGCACCCGGTGCCGGTCATCGTGTTCACCGAAAAGGGCAGCGCCGAGGAGGCGCGCTCCTTTATGGAAATGGGCGCCCAGGATTACTGGCTCTGCCCCCTGACCTGGGAAAAGATCCAGGCCGTGCTGCCGGGCGACGCCCCCGCGCCGGTCAAGCCTCCGGCCCAGAGCGGCCCGCGCCAGCTGTCCATCATCGGTTCCCATCCGTCCGTGGCCAGGGTCCTGGCCCTGGCCCGTCAGGTGGCCCCGTCCAAGGCCACGGTGCTCATTTCCGGCGAGTCGGGCACGGGCAAGGAGATGTTCGCCCGTTTCATCCACGCCCATTCTGGCCGCGAGAACGCCCCCTTCGTGGCCGTCAACTGCGCGGCCCTGCCCGAGCACCTGCTGGAGAGCGAACTGTTCGGGCACGAGAAAGGCTCCTTCACCGGGGCCATCTCCCGCAAGCTGGGCAAGTTCGAGCTGGCCAGCGGCGGGACCCTGCTGCTGGATGAAATTTCCGAAATGGCCCTGGCCCTGCAAGCCAAGCTGCTGCGCGCCCTGCAGGAGGGCGAGATCGACCGCGTGGGCGGGATGGAGACCGTCAAGGTCGATGTGCGCGTCCTGGCCACCACCAACCGCAATCTGGAACAGAGCGTGGAGAAGGGCGAGTTCCGCCAGGATCTTTTCTACCGGCTGAACGTCATCCCGCTGCGTCTCCCCCCCCTGTCCCAGCGCGGCGACGACGTGCTGCTGCTGGCCGATTTTTTCATCCGTCGCTACGGCCATGAATACGGGCTTGGGGAATTGCGCCTCTCGGACGAGGCCCGGGACTGGCTCATGGCCCATGACTGGCCCGGCAATGTGCGTGAATTGCAGAACCTGATGGAACGGGCCGTGCTTTTGGCCGGAAATGGCCCCATCCGACCAGTCCACTTTCTGCTCGACGGCCAGGAGTGGTCGCCGGAACTCCCGGAGGAGGGCGAGGCGGATTCCTCCGCCCCCGTCGCGCCGCCCCTGCCGACAGCCACATCGGGCGCGGTCATGGACGCCGACGGCCGCATCCCGACCATCCAGGAGATGGAGATGCGCCTGATCATCAAAAGCCTGGACAAGACCGCCGGCAACAGGACCAAGGCCTCGGAGCTGCTGGGAATTTCCGTGCGCACCTTGCGCAACAAACTGGGTGAATACAGAAAAATCGGCCTGGACATCCCGTAAGGGGCGGCCGTGAAGGAGAAATACATGATTCTTTGTTCGCAGATCGAGGGCTATCTGGCCAAGTCGTCGTGGATTCGCCGCATGTTCGAGACCGGCATCGAGCTCAAGAAGAAGTACGGCGCGGAGAACGTCTATGATTTCAGTCTGGGCAACCCGGACCTGGCTCCGCCGGCGGCCGTGGCCGAAGGCCTGCGCGAGCTGGCCGAGGAGGCGGGCAAGCCTTTCGCTTTCGGCTACATGCCCAATGCGGGCTATCCGCAGGTGCGCGAGCGCCTGGCCGAGGTGGTTTCGGTGGAGCAGGGCGTGGCCGTGGCCTCCGATGATCTGGTCGTGACCTGCGGCGCGGCCGGGGGCATCAACGCCCTGTTCCGGGCCGTGCTCGAACCCGGCGACGAGGTGCTTTGCCCTGCGCCGTATTTTGTGGAGTACGGTTTTTATGCCGAGAATCATCGCGGGGTCTTGAAAGCCGTTGCGTCCAAGCCCCTGACCTTCGAGCTTGATCTGAAGGCCCTGGCTGCGGCCATCACCGAGCGAACCCGCTGCGTGCTCATCAATTCTCCCAACAATCCCACGGGCCGCATCTACTCCCTGGACGAGCTCGCCGGTCTGGCCGACATCCTGCGCCAGGCCTCGGCCCGCACCGGGCGGCCCATCCTGCTCATCTCCGACGAGCCGTACCGCTTTCTGGCCTACGACGGGGCGGAAGTGCCCGCGATTTTTCCGGTTTACGAGCACAGCGTGGTGGTCAGCTCCTTTTCCAAGAATCTGGCCCTGGCCGGGGAGCGGGTCGGGTATGTGGCCGTGAACCCGGCCATGCCCGAAGGTTCGCAGCTGGTGGCCGGACTCATCCTGGCCAATCGCATTCTCGGTTTCGTCAACGCCCCGGCTGTGGGGCAGAAGCTTCTGGCCAAGGCCTTGGGCCACGAGGTGGACGCATCCATTTACGCGAGTCGCCGCGACGCCATGGCCGAGGTGCTGCGCGAGGCGGGCATCGAGTTCTCCATGCCCCAGGGCGCGTTCTATTTCTTCCCGCGCATCCCCAAGGGCGGTGACGACGCGGCCTTCGTGAACCAGCTGATGCAGGAGCAGGTTCTGGCCGTGCCGGGCTCCGGGTTCGGCTATCCCGGCTACTTCCGCCTTGCCTTCTGCGTGGACGAGGCCACCATCCGCGGGGCGGGCCCGGGGTTCAAACGGGCAGTGGCCAAGGCGCTGGCCTGAGCGCGGGTCGCGCGGGAGCGGCTCCCGCGCGCCCCTTGACGGGTGGATCGAACTTGTCTATGCATCCCTTCTTCTTTTCCCTAGCATAGGTGCCCTTGCATGTTCGATAGCTTGTCCGACCGGCTTGAATCGGTCTTTAAGAAACTTCGCGGCCATGGCCGCCTCGACGAAAGCAACATCCAGGATGGCTTGCGCGAAGTGCGCCTCGCCCTCCTGGAAGCCGACGTCAATTTCAAGGTCGTCAAGGACTTCGTCGAAAAGGTGAAGGCCCGCGCCCTGGGTCAGGACGTGCTCGGCAGCCTCACGCCCGGTCAGCAGGTCATCAAGATCGTTCACGAAGAGCTGATCGAGCTTTTGGGCGGCGAGAATTGCGCCCTGAACCTGTCGGGCAAGCCGCCCTACGTGATCATGATGTCCGGCCTGCAAGGCTCGGGCAAGACCACGTCGGCGGCCAAGCTGGCCCTCTATCTGCGCCGCCAGAAATATGCGCCGTACCTGGTTCCCGCCGACGTCTACCGTCCGGCGGCCATCGACCAGCTGACCAAACTCGGCGCGGAGCTGGGCGTGCCGGTCTATCCGTCCACCGTGGACATGAATCCGGTGGACATCTGCGCCGCGGCCATGCGCGACGCCGAACTCAAGGGCTGCTCCGTGATCCTCATCGACACGGCGGGCCGCCTGCACATAGATGAGTTGCTCATGCAGGAGCTGGTCGGCATCAAGGAAAAGTGCCGCCCCCAGGAAATTTTGTTCGTGGCCGACGCCATGACCGGCCAGGACGCGGTGACCGTGGCCGAGAAGTTCGACGAAGTTCTCGACATCACCGGCGTGGTGCTGACCAAGATGGACGGCGACGCCCGCGGCGGCGCGGCACTGTCCATCAAGTCCATCACCGGCAAGCCGCTCAAGTTCGTGGGCATGGGCGAGCGTCTGAGCGAACTGGAAGTTTTTCATCCGGACCGCATCGCGTCCCGGATTCTGGGCATGGGCGACGTGCTGACGCTGATCGAGAAGGCGCAGTCCACCATCGATGCCAAGGAAGCCGAGGCCCTGGAGAAGAAATTCAAGAAGGCCGAGTTCGACCTCGAGGATTTCCGCACCCAGATGCGCCGCATCAAGAAGCTCGGGTCCCTCGAAGGCATCATGAAGCTCATCCCCGGCATGGGGCAGATCCGCAAGCAATTGCAGGACGTGCAGATGCCGGAGAAGGAGCTTAGCAAGGTCGAGGCCATGATCAGCTCCATGACCATGGCCGAGCGCCATGAACCGAAGATCATCAACCCCAGCCGCAAGCAGCGCATCGCCAAAGGCAGCGGGGTCACGGTGACCGAGGTCAATCAGCTTCTCAAGAATTTCGAGCAGATGCAGAAGATGATGAAAAAGATGGCCGGCGGCAAGATGCCGTCCATGCCCCAGGGCGGACGCATGCCCGGAATGCCTGGGATGGGGGGGATGCCGGGCGGGATGCCCGGAATGCCCGCCGGGCTTCCTTCCGGCGGCGGACGCACCGCCGCGGAAGCTGCCAAGCTCAAGGAAAAGCGCAAGAAGGCCAAAAAGCAGCGCAGAAAAAAATAGTCGGACGTCCCTTGTTTCGGTTACGACCGGGCATCGAGGTTCGCACACTACACTTACGTTCAGGGAGAACAACAATGGCTTTGAAATTACGACTGACCCGCATGGGCTCCAAGAAGAAACCGTTTTACCGCATCGTGGCCGTGGATTCCGCTTCCCGTCGCGACGGCCGGGCCCTTGACTATGTGGGCTACTACAACCCCATGACCGAGCCCGCCGAGATCAAGATCGATCAGGACAAGGTCAAGAGCTGGATCGAGCTCGGCGCTCAGCCCACGGATACGGTTCGCTCCTTGCTAAAGAAGTCTGGATTCAGTAAATAGTACCTCCAAGGCTCGTCGCCCGGCTCGTCGTGCGATCCACAGATCTTCAGCGGAGGTGCCCATGCTCAAGGATTTGATCGAATTCATAGCCAAGTCTCTGGTGGACAACCCGGACAGTGTCTCGGTGACTGAAATCGAGGGAGAGCAGACCTCCGTCATTGAGCTTAAGGTTGCCAAGGAAGATCTGGGCAAGGTCATCGGCAAGCAGGGCCGCACGGCCAGGGCCATGCGCACCATCCTGGGCGCTGCTTCAACCAAGATCAGGAAACGTTCGGTCCTGGAAATTCTGGAGTAACGTGTCCGAAGAGAAATTGGACCCGGTCAGGCTCGTGGAACTGGGTCGGGTTCAGAAACCACATGGCCTCAGGGGGGAGCTCTGCATCGAACCATATGCAGACTCCCCTTTCATCTTTGAGGGGCTGACCCGCGTCTATCTGCGGCTTCCGGGCAAAAAGCCCAAGCCCTGCGTGCTGGAGGGCTGGCGCGCGCATCAGGGCCGCGCGCTGATCACCGTGGACCGCTCCCAGGGCCGCGATCAGGCCGAGGCCTGGCGCGGCGCCGACGTGCTGGCCCGGGAGCGCGACCTACCGCCCCTGGACGAGGACGAATTTCGCCCTGAGGACCTGCTCGGCCTGCCGGTCATGCACGTCGACGGTTCGCGCATCGGCACCCTGGAAGACATCCGGGACGTGGCCGGGCAGGAGCTGTGGTTCATCCACGATGACGACGGCAACGAGATCATGCTTCCGGCCGTGGACGAGTTCATCAGGGGCATCGACCTTGAGGCCGGGATCATCGTCGTCGATCCGCCCGAGGGTCTCCTCGAATTGTACCAACAGCCATGAGCGTGATTGGCTAAAGGTCAGAGCGCGCAGGATTGTCGATACTGAAGTGTCGTCATCTAAGGTGGATTCCCGCCTTCGCGGGAATGACATCGGGTGGTGCCGCGCGGTTGTTCGCCGCCCCCTGATGCTCCGGCTGGATTAAAGTGGAAACAGGAATGCGATTTTCCGTCATCACCATTTTTCCCGAATTCTTCGATTCCCCCCTGTCCTGCGGCCTGCTTTCCAAGGCCAGGGAAAAGGGGTTGGTCGAATTTTCGTTCGTCAACCCGCGCGATCACTCCACGGACAAGCATCACAATGTCGATGACCGCCCATACGGGGGCGGGCCGGGCATGGTCATGGCCGTGGACCCGATCCGGCGCGCCCTGGCCACGTTGCCGCCAGGCGCCCGTGTGCTCATGCTCAGCCCCAAGGGCCGCCCCCTGACTCAGGATCTGGCCCGGGAATTGGCGTCCGAAGGGGAAATCGCGCTTCTTTGCGGACGCTATGAAGGGATCGACGCCCGTCTGGAAGAGCTGTGCGATATCGAGCCTGTCAGCGTGGGCGATTTTGTTCTGAACGGCGGCGAGACGGGGGCTTTGTGCCTGATCGAGGCCGTGAGTCGCCTGGTTCCCGATTTCATGGGCAAGGACGAAAGCGCGGACGAGGAGAGTTTCAGCTCGGGCCTGCTTGAATATCCCCATTACACCAGGCCGGAGGAGTACGAAGGACTCAGGGTGCCGGAGGTGCTGTCCTCGGGCCACCATGGCCGCATCACGGCCTGGCGGCGGGAGAAGAGCCTGGAGACGACTCTCGCCCTGCGTCCGGACATCCTCGGCACGGCGGCCTTGTCGGATGAGGATATCAAACATCTGAAAGGGTTGGAGAGAACCAGGCCGGGACGCAACCTTTTCGTGGCCCTGGTGCATTATCCAGTGGAAAATAAATCGGGCCAGACCATCACAACTTCTTTGACAAACCTTGACCTCCACGATATTGCACGCGTTTCGTGTACCTATGGGCTTGGCGGATATTTTATCTGCACCCCGGTCGCGGATCAGCAGGACCTTGCCCGCACCCTTGTCGGCCACTGGCGCGAGGGTCACGGGCTCAAGGCCAATCCGGATCGAGGCGTAGCCCTGGGCCGGGTCCGGGTGGTCGGACTTTTGGACGAGGCCATCGCGGAAATCACGCAGAGCACGGGCGTGCGTCCCAAGGTCGTGGCCACAAGCGCCAAGGCCGGCAACATGACCTGTGCCCAGGTGTCCAAAATGCTCGCCAAGGAACCGGTCCTTCTGGTTCTGGGCACGGGATACGGTTTGCATCGCGACGTTTTGGCAGGGGCCGACGGCATGTTGCGGGCCATACGTTTTATGGATAGGTACAACCACCTTTCCGTGCGTTCCGCGGCATCCATCATGGTGGACCGCCTGCTGGGCGATATCGGATAAGACGCACACGTTGCGGCTTCAAGGCCGCTTCAGATAAAGGAGAAAATCATGAACATCATCCAGAAGATTGAAAACGAGCACCTGCGCGCCGACCATCCCCGCTTCCGCGCCGGCGACACGGTCAAGGTGCATACCCGCATCATCGAAGGCGAGAAAGAACGCATCCAGGTTTTCCAGGGCGTGGTTCTGCGTTTGAAGAAGGGCACCACCGACAGCACCTTCATCGTGCGCAAGGTCTCCGACGGCGTCGGCGTGGAGCGCATCTTCCCCCTGCACGCTCCGACCATCGACCGCATCGAAGTCGTTTCCGAAGGCGTGGTTCGCCAGAGCCGCATCTACTACCTGCGCAGCCTCAGGGGCAAAGCCGCCCGTATCAAGACCAAGAACGCCTGGTAGGATCAATTTGCTCAGCCCCAAAGGCTGTACACGGTTGGCGCAAGGGGTCAGGGCCGGCATCGACGAGGCCGGGCGCGGCTGTCTGGCCGGTCCGGTGGTGGCCGGCGCGGTCATTCTGCCACCTGATTTCGACCTTCCGGGGCTGACCGATTCCAAGAAGCTTTCCTCGCGACGGCGCGCGGTGCTCGCACAAGCCATCAAGGCCCAGGCAGTGTCCTGGGCCTTAGGTTTTTCCTGGCCCGGCGAAATCGACCGCATCAATATTCTGCAAGCCACCCTGGCCGCCATGTCCCGCGCCCTTGATGCCCTGACGGTCGTCCCGGAGCTGGTTCTGGTGGACGGAAATCAGCGTTTCCCCTCGCCCCTGCCCCAGCAGACCGTGGTCGGCGGGGATGCCTTGCACCCCTGCATTTCCGCCGCATCCATCCTGGCCAAGACGTTTCGGGACGATCTCCTGCTGCGTCTGGACGAGCGCTATCCCGGATACGGGCTGGCCGCGCACAAGGGCTATGGCACCAAAGAACATCTTGATGCCTTGCGCCGCCTTGGGCCCTGCCCCGCGCACCGGGTCAGCTTTCGGGGCGTCGGACCCGCTCCCAGGGAGGCGCAGCTGTGGCTGCCCGGCATCTGATCACGGGCAGGGCCGGGGAAGAGCTTGCCGCCGAGTTCCTGGTCGAGAAGGGCCTTCGCGTCATGGAGCGGAATTTTCGCTGCTCCGGCGGCGAAATCGACCTCGTGTGCGATGACGCCGGGACGCTTGTCTTCGTCGAGGTCAAGACCCGCTCCGGAGATGTGCGCGGAGAGCCCGGCGAAGCTGTCGGAGCGGCCAAGAAAAAACGCCTGATCAGGGCGGCGGCCCTGTACCTGAGCCAACACCGGGCGTGGAGCCGGCCATCCAGGTTCGATCTGGTCGGCATTCTCTTTCTGGATGGTGAAACGGTCGTCGAACACTGGGAGGACATCATCAATGTACGGGACGCTCTGGATCGTGGCCACGCCCCTTGGCAACCTTGGTGATTTTTCGCCCCGGGCGCAGCAGACCCTGGAGGCCGCCGACATCGTTCTGGCCGAGGACACCCGGCGGGCCGGCCATCTGCTGCAACTGGCCGGGATTGCGGGCAAGCGCCTTTTAAGCCTGCACGAGCACAACGAGACCGACCGCATTGGGGAGGTCATGACCTTTCTGGAGCAGGGTTCGCAGGTCGCGGTCGTGTCCGACGCCGGAACGCCGCTCATCGCCGACCCCGGCTATCGCCTGGTCGCGGCCTGCCGCCGCCAGGGCGTGCCGGTCGTGCCCGTGCCCGGTCCCTGCGCTCCCATCGCCGCGCTCATGGCCAGCGGTCTTCCCCCATATCCGTTTGTTTTTCTGGGATTTCTGCCGCGCAAGAGCGGCGAGGCCCGCGCCGTGCTCGGTTCGTATTCCGGAATCTGCGCGACGCTTGTTTTTTTCGAGCGCAAGAATCGCGTGCTGCCGACCCTGGAGCTGGCTTTCGAGACGCTCGGAGAGAGGGAATTTTGCCTGGCCCGGGAATTGACCAAGAAACATGAGCAGTTTATCAATGGCAGGCTTGGTCAACTCCGGGATTTCACGGAGGAACTGCTGGGCGAGGTGACCGTGGTCATCGGCCCGCCCGGCGAGATTGCCGCCACCCCGGAGTCCGAGGTCCTGGACCGGGCCAGGGCACTGGTGCGGGCGGGCATCCGCGCCAAGGACGCCGCCCGTGCGGTGCGGGAGCGAACCACGGGCTGGTCGGTCAAGCAGATCTATGAAATGATTCTGGAAATGGACGCGGAGTAAGGGTGGATACGCGGATATTGCTGCGGATTTTCCTGCGCACATACATGGTTGGCGCGACATTCAACACCAAGGGGATGCAGAATGTTGGGCTGGCCTATATCATGGACCCGGGGTTGCGCGCGCTTTACGCCGCCGACCCTCGGGCACTGAGGCGCGCCCGCGGCCGGTATCTGAAGCACTACAACACCCATCCCTTCTGGACGCCCCTTTTGGTGGGGATTTTTTTGTCCATGGAGAAAAAAATCGCCCTCGGCATGCTCCCGGCGGACATCCTGCCGAAATTGCGCTCGACCACGGTCTATACGCTTTCGGCCCTGGGCGACTCTTTTTTTGGCGGCAGCTTTCTGGTTTTATGGTCTCTGGTCGGGGTCAATCTGGCGGCCGCGGGGTGCGTCGGAACGCTCGCGGTCTGGATTTGCCTGTGCTTTGGCGCCTTGCAGCTTTTCAAGATGTACACTTTCGGGCGCGGTTACGCTCAGGGGCTTTCCTTTCTTCAACGGCTCAAGTCCTGGAATCTCATTGATTGGGGGCAGCGGCTCAAGCTGGTCAACAGTGTCCTGGTGGCTCTGTTTCTGGTCCAGGCGGGGCCTTCGCAAGGTTTGTGGGCGTTGGCCTGGGGGGGGCTGGCCGGGCTTGTCGCCCTGGCCGCTTTCGCGCGGACAAGGGATCGGGCCCTCATATTGGCGGCGTTGGTGCTGGGCGGCCTGCTTACGCCCTGGGAAAAGATTGTTGCTTTTGTATCCATGTAGGTGACGTGAAATGGGTGAAGTGCAGGAAAAGATTATCCGGGTCGGGAACAGTCTGGGGCTCCACGCCCGGCCCGCGGGGAAGATTTCCCAGGAAGCCCAGCGTTATCAGGCCTCCATCACGGTCCATTCCTGCGAGGCGGAAGCGGATGCCAAGTCCATTCTGGACCTGCTCTCCCTGGCCGCGCCGCAGGGAACGGAGCTGACCTTGCGCGCCCATGGTCCGGATGCCGCCGATGCCATCTCGGGTGTCTCGAAACTTTTTGAAGACATGTTCGGAGAGGATCACTGATGGCTTCCCGCACGCTCTTCGGCATTCCCGTCTCGGCCGGCATAGCCATCGGTCGGGCCTACTATCTCAACAAGAGCCATTTTTCCGGGACGGTCCGTCAGACCGTGTCCGATGCGGACGCCTCTTTTGAGGTGGCGCGCCTCAATCGGGCTTTTGACGACGCCCTGCATGATCTGGAGCGAATTCTGACGCTGGTGCCCGATGATCTCAAGGAGCACGCGGCCATCATCGAGTCGCATCTGATGATGCTTCGGGATCACAAGTTCCGCAAAAGAGCCCTGGATCATATCGTGGGCACCAGGATCAACGCCGAATGGGCGCTGGAGCGCGCCGTGGGCGACGTGCAGGAGATTTTCGCCTCCATCGCCGACGAATACCTGCGCCAGCGCATGCAGGATGTCCGGCTGGTGGCCGAGAGGGTGCTCGGCAAGCTGGTCGGCGGCGAGAGCGGTCACCAGACCATCAAGCACCGCGCCATCCTGCTGGCTCACGACCTGTCCCCGGCCGACACCATCGAGCTCGACGTGAACAAGATCATGGCCTTCGCCACTGCCCAGGGCGGCAAGACCTCCCACGCCGGGATTCTCGCCCGCTCCCTGCAAATCCCGGCCGTGGTCGGGGTGGAGGGGCTTGGGGACGATCTGGCGGAGGGGGGGATCATCATCCTCGACGGCTTCCACGGGCGCATCATCATCGATCCCGACGAGGAAGAGCTGGCCCGCTACACGGACCTGCAAACCCAGTTCGAGAGCTACCAGGCCACGATCATGCGCTCCTGCCACCTGCCCGCCGAGACCATCGACGGATACCGGGTGCAGGTCCTGGCCAACATCGAGCTGTTCGAGGAGGTTGTCGCGGTCAACGACAACGGCGGGGAGGGGATAGGGCTTTTTCGTTCCGAGTACAGTTACTTGAATCGTGACGGGATGCCCAGTGAAGAGGATCTGACCGAGATTTACATGGACATGGCCTCCCTGGTCGCGCCCAAGAAGCTGGTCATCCGCACCCTGGACGTGGGCGCGGACAAGCTCATGCGCATGCAGTCCTCGACCGAGGCCAATCCCGCCCTGGGGCTGCGGGCCATCCGCTACTGCCTGAGGCACCGGGAAGTGTTCCGCACGCAGCTGCGCGCCATTTTGAAAGCCAGCGTGCTGGGCAACGTGTCCATCATGTTTCCCATGATCTCCGGTCTGCAGGAACTGGTGGAGGTCAAGAAGTTCTACCGCGAGGTGCAAGAGGAGATGCACGCGGAGGGGATCTGCTTCCGCGAGGACATGCCCATGGGCATCATGATCGAGGTGCCAAGCGCCGTAATCACCGCCGATTTTCTGGCCCGCGAGGTGGACTTTTTCAGCATCGGCACTAATGACCTCATTCAGTATTCGCTGGGCATCGACCGCACCAACAAGGACGTGTCCTACCTGTATCAGCCGCTGCATCCGGCCATCGTGCGCTCCATCAAATGGGTGGTGGACTCGGCTCACCGGGCCGGCATCGAGGTCTGCCTGTGCGGCGAGCTGGCGGCGGACCCGTTCTGCATTCCGGTGCTCATGGGCATGCAGGTCGACTCCATCAGCCTCGGTCCCCAGTCCATACCCGGCATCAAGCGCATCGTCCGCCAGGCGTCCATGGAGGAGTGCAGCGCCCTTCTGAAGCAGGTCATGGCCAGCCATTCGGTGGCCCGCAACAACAAGCTCGTCCGGGAAATGATCTTCCGCCGCTTTCCCGAGGAGCTCATGTTCTACTCCTCCCTGGTGGACGACTAGATTTCAACTGCAAGGATTTTTTTCATGTGCGCCAAGCCCACAGGCATCAAGGTCATCGCGGCCAACCGCAAGGCCCGCCATTTTTACGAACTGCTCGATTTCATTGAAGCGGGCATCATGCTGACCGGCTCCGAGGTCAAATCCCTGCGTGACGGAAAGGTCAATTTCATGGACGGCTACGTGCGCATCACGAACGGCGAGGCCTGGCTCTCGGGCGTGCACATCTCCACCTACGCCAACGCCGGATACGCGCAGCATGTCCCGGACCGGGAAAGAAAGCTGCTCATGCACCGCCACGAGATCCACTCGCTCAAATCGAAGATGGAGCAGAAGGGGCTGACCCTGGTACCGACCAAGCTCTATTTCAAGGACGGCAAGATCAAGATCGAGCTGGCCCTGGCCAAGGGCAAGAAGGTCTACGACCGGCGCGAGGATCTGAAGCAGAAGGCCGTGAACCGTGATACCGAGCGGGAGATGAACCGGGCCTGAGACGGCGTCCATCCCCCGGGGCGGCATCAGGACGGGGTGATTCCGGCCAGGTATTCGTCCACGCTCAGGCAGGCCATGCCCGCGTCGCGGATGTCCTGGATGTTGGCCTGATGGATCTCGGGCGTGCGCGAGGACGAGGCGTCGGTGAGCAAGGTCATGTGGTAGCCCAGGCACAACCCGTCGAAAAGGGTGGCGCGCAGGCAGAACGGCAGCTGCGTTCCGGTCACGGCCAGGTGCGTGATCCCTTTGCGGCGCAGGATCAGGTCCAGCTCGGTGAACATGAAGGCGCTGAAACGCTGCTTGACGATGCGGTACTCGCCTTCGATGGGTTCCAGACCCGGCGCGATGCGGACTCCCGGCGTGCCGGGGACGACCATGGGGTGGGCTTTCAGCGTTTCCTGGCGCGAAATTTCAACGTCGGAGCCATCGGCGCGGTATTCGCGCACGATGTGAAAGACCGGCAGGCCAAGGTCGCGGAATCGGGTCAGGACCTTGCGGATGGATCCGATGGTGGCATGGGCTCCGGCCACTTCGCAGGTCCCGCCGGGGACCGCGAAATCGTGTTGCATGTCGATGATCAAAAGCGCGTGGTTATGCTTGTTCATGGCTGCCTGCTTACGGTTGTCATTGTAAAAAATCTGCCCTAGTGCGTGAACTCGGGGCATGGGTCCGATTTCTAGCCGGAGCATCCGCCCCCGGCAAGAGACTCTTTTATCTGATTGAAAAATTCAAAATTTACAGGTCGTTCAAAAATGGTGACATGCAAGGAAGCGAAAAAATCCAGGACGCGCGGTGTATTAGGCTGATGCGCGGTCTGGATTTTTTTCGCTGACGCAGCAGATTGTCATTTGGGGCGGCCTGTTATCCCCAAGACCAACGAGTCGGGAGTATTCATGATCGGTTATTTGACCAAGAAAATATTCGGTTCCAGAAACGACAGATACCTCAAAACCCTGCAACCCACGGTGGCCAGGATAAACGCCCTGGAAAAGGAGATGCGGGCCCTGTCCGATGCCGAGATTCCGGCCCGTCTGGCCGGGTATCGGGCGGAAGTGGCCGACGGGCGGGAACTTGATTCCCTGCTGCCCGAGGTTTTCGCCCTGACCCGCGAGGCCAGCCGCCGCGTGCTCGGCATGCGCCATTTCGACGTGCAGCTCATGGGCGGCATGATCCTGCACCAGGGCAAGATCGCGGAAATGAAGACCGGCGAGGGCAAGACTCTGGTGGCGACCCTGCCCGTGGTTCTGAACGCCCTGTCCGGCAAGGGCGTGCACGTGGTCACGGTCAACGATTACCTGGCCAAGCGTGACGCTGCCTGGATGGGCCAGCTCTACACGTTCATGGGGCTTTCCGTTGGCGTCATCGTGCATGGCCTGTCCGATGCCGAGCGTCAGGCCGCATACGGCTCGGATGTGACCTACGGCACCAACAACGAGTTCGGGTTCGACTACCTGCGCGACAACATGAAATTCTACAAGCACCAGCTCGTGCAGCGCCCGCTCAATTACGCCATCGTCGACGAAGTGGACTCCATCCTCATCGACGAGGCCCGCACGCCGCTCATCATCTCGGGCCCGGGCGAGAAGTCGACCACGCTCTATGCGCGGGTCAACTCCATCATACCCCGTCTGGCCCGCGACGAGGATTTCAGCATCGACGAAAAGGCGCGCACCGTCGTGCTGACCGACGAAGGCGTGGTGCACTGCGAGGAAATCCTGGGCGTGGCCAACCTTTTCGATCCGGCCAACATCACGCTGCAGCACCACATCCTGCAGGCCCTGCGCGCCCATTATCTCTTCACCCTCGACGACCACTACATCGTCAAGGACGGGCAGGTGGTCATCGTCGATGAATTCACCGGCCGCCTCATGCCCGGACGGCGCTTCAGCGACGGCCTGCATCAGGCCCTGGAAGCCAAGGAAGGGGTCAAGGTCGAGGCCGAGAACCAGACCCTGGCCAGCATCACCTTCCAGAATTTCTTCCGCATGTACAAGAAGCTCTCCGGCATGACCGGCACCGCCGATACCGAAGCGGTGGAATTCCAGCAGATCTACGGGCTCGAAGTCGTGGTCGCGCCGCCGAACAAGCAGATGGTGCGCAAGGATTTTCCCGACGTCATCCTGAAGACTCAGGCCGAGAAGTTCGCGGCCATCGTGGAGGAGATCAAGGGCCTGCACGCCAAGGGCCAACCGGTCCTGGTCGGCACGACATCCATCGAGAAGTCCGAATATATCTCCTCGCTGCTCAAGAAGAAGGGCGTTCCGCATGAAGTCCTGAACGCCAAGTACCACGAGAAGGAAGCCGAGATCGTGGCCCTGGCCGGGCAGAAGGGCCGCGTGACCATCGCCACCAACATGGCCGGCCGTGGTACGGACATCGTGCTGGGCGAAGGCGTGCGTGAGCTTGGCGGCCTGCACATCCTGGGTTCCGAGCGTCATGAAAGCCGGCGCATCGACAACCAGTTGCGCGGCCGCGCCGGACGTCAGGGCGACCCTGGCTCCTCGCGTTTCTATCTGGCCCTGGACGACACGCTCATGCGCCTCTTCGGCTCCGAGCGCATCGCCGGGATCATGGAGAAGCTGGGGCTGGAGGACGGGCAGACCATCGAGAACCCGCTCATCTCCCGGTCCATCGAGAACGCCCAGAAGCGGGTCGAAGGTCACAACTTCGAAATCCGCAAGCAGCTCATCGACTACGACAACGTCATGAACCAGCAGCGCGAGGTCATCTACTCCCTACGCCGCGAGTTCATGATCACCGAGGACCTGCAACCGACCGTGGAGGAGTTCGTCGACGATCTCCTTTCCCAAGTCTACGAGCCTCTGGACAACCGCAAGGGGCAGACCGAACCCCTTGAAGAGACACGCGGCATGATCCGCTCCAAGCTGGACGAGATTTTCGCCATGGAGCGCATGGCCCCGGGCGGGAAATTCATGGACAAGGAAGAGGCGCGGGCCGCCATCCTCTCCGTGCTGGAAGAGCACCGCTCCCTCGCCCCGGACCAGTACCAGGAAATCCTGCGCTTCTTTCTGCTCGACGCCCTGGATCGCAACTGGAAGGACCACCTGCTGCAGATGGACTACCTGAAGGAGGGCATCGGCCTGCGCGGCTACGCCCAGCGCGACCCCAAGCAGGAGTACAAGCGCGAGGGCTTCGAGCTCTTCGAGGACCTCATCTTCCGCATCCGCGAGAACACCATGAAGGCTCTGACCCACCTGCGCATCGAGGCGGTCAAGCAGGAGGAACTCAAGCACGAGGAGCAGGAAGACGTGAAATATGTCGGCGGCAACGAACCCGCCGACAAGAAGCCCGACACCGTGCGCAGGGCCGACCCCAAAGTCGGTCGCAACGATCCCTGCCCCTGCGGCAGCGGTCAGAAGTACAAGAAGTGCTGCGGTAAACTGGCCTGATCGGCACACCCCGGACGCCGGGGTTTTTCATAAAAAAAGCTCCCCTTCGGCGTTGGGCCGAAGGGGAGCTTTTTTTATGGAAGATGACTTGTCAGCCGATGATTCCGGGAGAGTCGACGGCGTCCACTTCCACCGGGGTGTTGCGGGCCGTGAGCATGAACCAGGCGAAACAGGCCGCGGCCACGGCGATGCCGATGGGGTAGCCGAGGCTTGAGCTCAGGTGCAGCGGGAATTCCGGAGCCACGCAGAGGTAGGTGGCGCAGACCGCGGTCATGAAGGTCGCGGGCAGGCTGGCGATCCAGTGCGGCTTGCCGTGGCGGACCAGGTACATGGCCGAGGCCCAGAGCACGATGGTGGCCAGGGTCTGGTTGGCGAAGCCGAAGTAGCGCCAGATGACGTTGAAGTCGGTCTTGGTGATGATGAAGCCGATGACGAACAGGGGAATGGCGATCAGCAGGCGCTTGATGATGGATTTCTGCTCGACCTTGCTGAAGTCGGCGATGATCAGGCGCGCGGCCCGGAAGGCCGTGTCGCCGGAGGAAATGGGCAGGATGATGACGCCGATGATGGCCAGGAAACCGCCGATGGGGCCCATCAGGGTGGTGGCGACCTGGTCGACAACCGCGGCCGGACCGCCGCTGGCCAGGGTGGCCTGCAGTGCTTCGGGAGTCTGATAGAAGGTCATGCCCAGGGTGGCCCAGACCAGGGCGATGATGCCCTCGCCGATCATGGCGCCGTAGAAGATGGGACGGCCGCATTTCTCATCGGGGATGCAGCGCGCCATCATGGGCGACTGGGTGGCGTGGAAACCGGATATGGCGCCGCAGGCGATGGTGATGAACATCAGCGGCCAGATGGGCAGGCCCTTGGGGTGCACGTTGGCCAGGCCCACGCCGTTGGGGAAGAAGGTGTAGCCGTCCACGATGAGCATGGCCGAGAGGCCGAAGGCCATGATCAGCAGACAGGCGGTGAAGAGCGGATAGAGGCGGCCGATGATCTTGTCCACGGGCAGGATGGTGGCCAGAAAGTAGTAGGCGAAGATGATGCCGGTCCAGGCCACCACGGCCATGTCCTTGTCCAGGTTGAAACCGATCTTGACCGCCAGCAGTTTGGCCGGTCCGAGGATGAAGACCACTCCGACCAGGAGCAGCAGCACCACGGAGAAGACGTTCATGAACTGCTTGGCGAACTTGCCGAGGTTGTGGCCCACGGCGTCGGGGATGGACTTGCCGTCATAGCGCACGGACATCATGCCCGAGAAATAGTCGTGCACTGCTCCTGCGAAGATGCTGCCGAGCACGATCCAGACCAGGGCCGCCGGGCCGTACAGGGCGCCGAGGATGGGGCCGAAGATGGGGCCGAGCCCGGCGATGTTCAAAAGCTGCACCATGTAGATGGTTTTGGGGTTCATTTTGACATAGTCGACCCCGTCTTCGAGGCGACAGGCCGGAGTTGCCCGGCAGGTGTCGACGCCGAAATTGGCCTCGACGATCTTGCCGTAAACGAAATAGCCGGTGATGAGCGCCGCGACGGCGAAAAAGAAGTAAAACACGTCTGCCTCCTCGTAATAAGAGCTGGTTGCCTTGAAATCCTCGGACATCATTTGCCGATCATGCGCCGCTGTTAGGACGGAGGGGGGCGTAAGGGCAAGAGACGGCGGCTCAGTCGTCTTATTTGGCGTTTGAAGCGTGCGTGGGAGAGTTTGAAATGTCGAGCCGCCGACGGGGAGAATCGGGAGTCGACCGAAAGGATCTAGACTCTGGCGGGCCTCGGCAGCATGAAATCGATGCGCGTGCCCCGGCCCGGAGCGCTGTCCACGGAAGGCAGGAAGGATGGGCCGAAAATCTGTTCCAGGCGCTGAAAGCAGTTGCGGACTCCGATTCCCCCCGAGCGGGAGTCGAGGCGGGTTTTGGAGAAGAGGCGGTCGACCTGAGCCTGGTCCATGCCCACGCCGTTATCCACGACTTCCACATGCAGCAGCTCGTTTTCTTTGCGGACCTGAACCCGGATCTTTCCGCCGTGTTCATGCCCCAGGATGCCGTGTCGAACGCTGTTCTCGACCAGGGGCTGGATGATCAGCGGCGGGATGGGCCAGGATTCGCAGCCTTCCTGAACGTCGAAGTCGACCCTGATACGGTCCCCGAAGCGGGCCTGTTCGATGGCCAGGTAGCAGCGGATCTGGTCCAGTTCCTCGGACAGGGGCACGAACCCCCGGCTGGCCTCCAGGCTCTTGCGCAGATAGCTGGAAAGGTCCTGCAGCAGGTTGCGGGCTTTCTCGGGGCTGGTGCGGCAGAAGGAGGTGATGGTATTCAAGGAGTTGAACAGGAAATGGGGGTTGATCTGCGCTTGCAGACGGCGGATTTCGGCATGGGCGAGCATGCGTTCGGTGATCTGGATGTTTTCCAGCTCCAGCTGGGTGGAGAACAGGTTGCCCAGTCCCTTGGCCAGTTCGAAGAGCAGCAGGTCGAGGGACTTGCTGGCGGTTCCGTAGAATTTGAGGGTTCCGGCCACGCTTCCGCCCTTGGTCAAGGGCACGATGATGGCCGAGGCGAAGGGACATTCCGGATGGCCGCAGCCGATGGCGTTTCTGTCGCGCAGGAACATGGGCTGCCCTGTTTCGAGCACATTGCGGGTGCCTTCGGTGACGATGGGGCGTCCCGCCAGATGATGATCGTCACCCACGCCGACATGGGCCAGCACTTCCGACTGATCGGTGATGGCCACGGCGCTGACCGCGACCCTGCTGTGGATGATGCGCGCCGTGGCCATGGCGCTTTCCAAGGTCAGGCCGGAGCGCAGGTGGCTGACCGTGGAGTTGGCGATGTCGAGGATCTCCTGGGCCTGGACCGAGTCCTGTCTGGCCCGGTAGCGGAAAACCACGTTGATGACCTGCACGAAGGTCGCCGCGCCGAGCGTGTTCAGAATGATCATGGGCGCGGCGATGATGCGCACCAGCTCCACCGCCTCGGTGAAGGAGTGGGACAG
>JBFWJY010000030.1:0-45284 GCA_050252955.1 Desulfomicrobium sp. | reverse complement strand
GGCAGAAAAACGCCTGACGAGGCTTATGCCGATCGGATGCCTCAGGTAAAATTGGCGATGTAAGAAAGGCGGAGATTCCACTTAAAAATCAGGCGAATCTGTTCAAACAAACTGAGCCACTTCTGAACTAATCAAGAAGCGAAAATATGGACATTCGGTGCGCCGAGTAGCGCTGCGACACTGGAACTACGCAGTTCACGTTATGCGCAGAGGGCTGATGTGTGAAATACCCTCGAAGAAAAAGACGCGGCTTCGTAAAAAAAGAGAGAAAGGACTCAAAATCTACACTCGGACAAACGCTACGTTTATGTCGCCAACTGCAAATATGTAGAAATCCACAGCGCAACCCGTCCGCTAAGGGGCGGATATCCTCACAGCTCCCGGTCACGCTTTTCCGAGCAACCGTGACTCGCTTGAGCCCAACGGGCCGGAAAGCTAAGGGATCTTGAAAGCACGATACGCGACGGCGGGAAGACCTCCCTGCGGTCCGGTTGTTGCTAAAGAGCCTCTAGCCGTCCACGGCGGACCGCCGCCCAACCCTCGCCAACGGAAAACGCGAATGGACATGACCTTTCTCTTCCCGGTGCAGCTCAGCCTGCGTGTGGCCGCCCTGGCCACCCTGACCTCCCTGGTCTTCGGGGTGCTTCTGGGCTGGGTTTTCCATCGCTATCGCTTTCCGGGAAAGGAACTGCTCGATTCCATCCTGAGCCTGCCCATGGTGCTGCCGCCGACGGTGCTCGGTTATTATCTGATCGTGCTGCTCGGACGGAACGGCTTTCTGGGCCGCTGGCTGCAAGAGACCTTCGGCGTGACGCTCATCTTCACCTGGCAGGGGGCGGTCATCGCCGCCGCCGTGGTTTCCTTTCCGCTCATCTTCAAATCCGCCCGCGCCGCCCTGGACGGAGTGGAGCGCAAGTTCGAAGACGCAGCCCGGACTCTCGGCTATCCGGAGTGGCGCGTGTTCCTGCGTGTCTGTCTGCCGCTGGCCGGGCGCGGCATCCTGGCCGGGACCATGCTCGCCTTCGCCCGCGCCATGGGCGAGTTCGGGGCCACGCTCATGATCGCCGGCAACCTGCCCGGCCGCACCCAGACCCTGTCCCTGGCCGTGTACAGCGCCACCCAGGCCGGACAGGACAGCCTGGCAGCGCAGCTGGTGCTGGTCATCTCCGTGCTGTGCACGCTCATTCTCTGGGTTTCGGGGCGGCTTCTGACCCCGAAATGGCAGGCCTGAAGGAGGACTCATGTTTGTGATCAGTCGGACCTCTTCGACCTCGCTCCCGATATCCGCCGCACCGCAGGCTACCGCGTCCCAAACCATCGCCTGCGATTTTTGCGTCCGCGTTTGCGGCTGCGGGGCCGAATTCGAGCTGCACTCGCGCTTCAGCACCAATTCCCGGCGCATCGCCCTCTTCGGCCCTTCGGGTTCCGGCAAGAGTCTGACCCTCCTGGCCCTGGCCGGACTGCTGCGGCCCCAGCGCGGCCGCATCGAGGTTTGCGGCCGCACCTTCCTCGACGTCGCCTCCGGCGTGAACGTCCCGGCCCGCAAGCGCAAGATCGGCATGCTCTTCCAGGACTTCGCCCTGTTTCCGCACCTGACCGTGCGAGACAACGTGTCCTTTGGCCTCAAACCCGTCTTCGGCCCACTCAAAGCTGCACACCGCGAGCGTGTCGATGAACTGCTGGAACTGTGCGGCCTGACCAGCTGCGCTGGCCAGCGTCCCGGCCAGATCTCCGGCGGCCAGCGCCAGCGCACGGCTCTGGCACGTGCCCTGGCCCCAAACCCGGACCTGCTTCTCCTGGACGAGCCCTTCACGGCTCTGGACCAGCCCCTGCGCGAGCGGATGCGCGCCGAGCTTTCCACCATCCTTGAGCGTTTCGACATCCCCATGGTCATGGTCAGCCACGATCTCGACGACGTGGACCACTTCGCCCAGACCCTGGTCGCTTTCGGCCATGGACGGGTGCTTGACGTCATCGACTACGAGGCCCGCCGCAAAACCGAGAGCGCCCGCGCCATCCTGGATCCCCTCTTCCTGTCCGCCCAGAGCCGGGACTGATCCCCACGACGGTCACGCTCACGGTCACAACCGTGACCGCTTTGCCAATCATGCCCCTTTAAGCATAATTCGAGTTTTCCATCACCCCGTTCACGACCATGTAACGACGGACCGAAAAGATGTGGAACTCAACCATGGGACTTTGCGCTCAGCTTCATAAACGTCTGCCGAATTTTGACCTGCGCCTGGATCTATCCTGCGCGGGCGGCAGCCTGACGGCCATTGTCGGGCCTTCCGGCGCGGGCAAGAGCACGCTCATCCGTCTCATAGCCGGGCTGGAAAGGCCGGACTGGGGGCGCATCACCTTGAACGACGCGACCCTCTTCGACAAAGCCGCCGGAACCGATGTCCCGACCAGGAACAGACGGATCGGCATGGTCTTTCAGGATTATCCCCTCTTCTCGCACCTCAGCGTGGCCGGAAATGTGGCCTTTTCCTGCCCGGATGCGGCCAAAGTGGACGCCTTGCTCACCCGCTTCGGCATTCGGCATCTGGCAAACCGCAAGCCGGAGACCATTTCCGGCGGCGAGCGCCAACGCGCGGCCATGTGCCAGGCCCTGGCCCGCGACCCGGACATCCTGCTCCTCGACGAGCCCTTCTCGGCCCTGGACGCGCCTACCCGCGCCGACCTTCGCCGCGAACTGCGGCACCAGGCTCGGAGTCTGGGCATCCCTGTGCTGCTTGTCACCCACGACCTGCATGAAGCCGCCGAACTCGGGGACGCCATCTTCCCCATGACCGACGGCCGGCACGCGCCTCAATGGCTGGACGGGGCCATTTCCGCCCTCAGGCTCACCACCCGGAACCTTTCACCCCGCATCTGCGCCTAAGGACCCTTCATGAAAAAAATTCTCCTCACGCTTCTTCCGCTCCTCATGTCCATGCCCGCCCTGGCCGGAGAAACGCTGCTCATCGCGTCCGGAGCCGGATATAAAACCGTCATCGAGGCCCTGGCAAAGAGCTATTCGCAGCAGGCCGGGACAACCGTGGAACGCATCTACGGCAACATGGGTCAGATCGCCGGACAGGCCCAAAGCAGCGGCAAGGTCGACCTCGTGGTCGGCGAGGACAGCTTGTTGCGCGCCTCCACGCTCCCCTTGGGCGACGCGACCCCGCTTGGAGCAGGACGCTTGGTCATGGCCTGGCCCAAGGGGAAATCCCAGCCTGCCGATCTGAACAGCACGGAGATCGGGCGCATCGCCATTCCCGACGTCACGCTCGCCATCTACGGCAAGGCCGCCATGGAGTATCTGAACAACAGCGGGCAGTATGCGGCCCTGAAGGGTAAGCTTGTGGTCGTTGGCACCGTGCCGCAAGTCTTCACCTATCTCTCCACGGGCGAGGTGGACGCAGGGTTCCTGAACCTGACCCAGGCCATGGCGGTCACGAAGCAGCTCGGAGGCTATATCGAAGTGGATCAAAAGTTCTACAAACCCATCGCCATCGCCTGCATACGGCTGCAAACCTCTCCCAACACCGCCGCCGCCACGGATTTCACTCGATTTCTGCGGACTGAGGAGGCCCGCGCAATCCTTGCCGCTCACGGTCTGTAGGGATGATCATGCTGGAAACGCTGACGGACCCCAGGAACCTCGGCCCGCTTCTCTTGTCGCTGCGCGTCCTGACTCTGGCGGGATGCATCCTGCTGCCGTGCGGGGTGCTGCTCGCCTATTTCCTGAGCGGAAAACCCTCGACCTTGCGCGTTGTCGTGGATTTCATCGTGTCCATCCCCCTGGTCTTTCCGCCCATCGCCACGGGCTTCATCCTGCTCATGCTGTTTGGACGCAGTGGGTTCATGGGCCGCATTCTGCCGGTGGAGGTTGTTTTCGCCTTTCCCGGCCTAGTTCTGGCCTCGGTCATTTCGGGCCTGCCGCTGCTGGTCAAGCCCGTGGAGGCGGCCCTGCGCAACCAGGGCACGCGACTCTCGGAGGTCGCGGCCGTGCTCGGCAAGACGCCCTGGCAAACCTTCACGCGGGTCCTTCTGCCGGCCATCCGGCGGCCCGTGCTCGCCGGGTGGCTGCTCGCCTTGAGCCGGTCCATGGGCGAGGTCGGCGTGACGCTCATGCTCGGCGGTAACATCCTGGGCAAGACCAACACACTGTCGCTGGAAATCTATAATTGCGTCTTTACCGGCGAGATCGATCGGGCCATTGTCCTCTGCGCAATCATCGGAACCATTTCCTGTGGCATGCTCCTCACCCTCAAGCGCATGTCCGCAATCTGAACACTTCGGAGAAATACAATGACAATCCTTGAACAGGTCCGCGCAAGGGCCATCAAAGTGTGGGAAGAGGCAGGGCTCATGGATCAGTGCGTCGAGGTCACGGCCGCGCCCCTGACCGTGGAGCAGGCCATCGGCAAGCCTGACGGGCAGGATTTCCCCATCCAGAAAGGCAAGGAAAAACTGATGGAAGCGCAATTCAACGGTGCCAAGGGCCAAGCCTTCACCGACACCTACGGCAATTACCGTGGACGCCTGGCCGACATCGCGCGCCTCGACCTTGCCGAGCCCATGTCCCAGGCGATCTTCGTAGCCACTCTGAACGCGGTCATGCGCAGCCTGGGCCGGACGGGCTGCACGATCCACTGCAAGGACGCAGGACCGGCCGAGTGTTCAAGACGCATCGCCGAGCACATCCGCGGCGCGCACGGCCAGCCGAAAATCGGCATGGTCGGCTACCAGCCGGCCATGATCAAGGCTTTGAGCACTGCGTTTGAAATGCGGGTGCTCGACCTGGATCCGGACAACATCGGACAGGTCAAACACGGGGCGCTGATCGAAGGCGGCTGGGCCACGGCTGAAGTTCTGAACTGGGCAGATCTGCTTCTGGTCACGGGCACGACACTGGCCAACGGCAGCATCGACATGTTCATGAATGGAAAACCGGTCATATTTTACGGAACGACCATCGCTGGCGCGGCAAGCATCATGGGCTGGGACAGATTCTGCCCGCAAAGCATGTAGAATCCTATTCATAACAATAGCTATGTAATCCTCTATACTCACTCTTTCACCGCAGATCGTGACACAGTAGACACAATCAAAAAACAAAGCGCATGTGAACTCTTAAAATATAAAAGGAGATTCACATGCGTACTTTGTTCTTCACAATGTTTATTTGCTTCCTTTTTTTCTCAACAAGCGCCAGCGCGCAAAACGCGACACGACCCAAGCCCCTGGCTCCTGTGACCATGCAGGACGGCAATGTCTTCGAGCCCATGAAAATCGCGCTGATCAGCGGATACACCACCTTTGATCAAAACCGGATCTACACAGGATCTTCTCAAGATGATCCGGGGTTTGGAAAGCGACGGCGCACGACCCATGCAGGGGCGCTGACCTTCCGCGCCGGACTTTTCGAAGGCTTTGAAGCCCTGCTGACCGCGACGGTCTTCAAGAAGGAACTGGAACGCAAGAACCCCAAGGGCGTGACGGACACAAGCGACGTCGAGGGTCTGGGAGATCTGCAGGTCATGGGGCGCTGGCAGGCCTTGTCGCAGAAAAAGGGCGCCCCGCTCTCCCTGGCCCTGGGCCTGGGCCTTGAAATCCCCACGGCTGACAGCGACAACCGCAATTCCTTCGGCACGCAGCCGTACATGGGGCCGTTTCTGCAGTTGGGGACGGGATCGTGGAACCCCAAGGCAACCCTGTCGGCGACACGGGTCTTCGGACGCTCCCGCCTGGACGGGCAGCTCATGTACACGATCAATACCGAGGGCGAGCACCACATGGAAAAAGGCGACCAGTTCCAGTACAATCTGGGCTACGGTTTCGCCGTGAACAAATATTTCACGGCCGGCTTGGCCATGAACGGCGTGCATCAGGAAAAGAACACGCAGGAGCTCTCCCCCGGCGTGGTCGGTAAAGACCCCAACTCGGGCTGCGACATGATCTTCCTCAGCCCCGAACTGAGCTTGCGGGTCGAACCGTTGAACATGGTCCTGGGACTGGCCGCGCCCATCACCGTGTACGCCGACATGGAGGGCACCCAGCCCGTCGAGGATTACCGCGTCGTCGCCAAGCTGGCGGTGCAGTTCTGAAAAAAATCGGGGCCCGGCGCGAACTCGTCGCGCCGGGCCCCGCACACAAAGGAAGCCGGAAGGACTATTCGAGGGTCAGGATGACCGAGAAGGCCTTGACCATGGCGCAGATGTCGTCGCCGACCTTGAGGTCGAGCTTGGTCACGGACTCGTCGGTGATGAGCGAGGTGATCTTGGTGCCGTCGGGCAGGTCCACCACCACCTCGGCCGCGATCTGACCGACGTTGACGGCCGAGATCTTCCCGCAGAACTTGTTGCGGGCGCTGGTCTTGAACATGGAGTCCTCCTTGACCAGCACGACCCACGGGGCCTTGACCGTGGCGATGACCGTCATGCCCATGGCCAGCCCGAGATTCTGGAAACTCTCCTTGGTGATGACGGACACGACCTTGAGGCCCGAAGCCGTGGTCACCTCCACCTCGCTCAGGATGTTCCCGTCGCGGATGGCGCTGATCTGGCCGACGAACATGTTGCGGGCGGATGTCTTCATTTTCCGTTCCTCGTAAATGTAGTGGTTCATAATGCGCAGAGTGTCGGCATCCGAGAAGCTGACATACTGGGAGGAGGAGCTCTGGTGGCCGAGCATGGCATCCACCACGGCCATCGGAACCCCGCCGCGCAGCAGCTCCACGGCGCGGGAATGCCGGAGCACGCGCGGGTTGAGAAGCTTGCGGGGGATGTCCGTGCCCTTGCCCCGCTCCGAAAACTTGCGCCGCACATAGCCCTGGTCCAGTCGAAAGACCTGACCGCGCAATTCCAGACTCATGGGATCGTCAAAAAACAGGGCCAGGCTGTCCACGACATCCACGGGCAGCGGTATTTCACGCTCGACCTCGCCCCGGACACGCACCACGCCCCGGACCAGATCGAAATCCTCGCGGTCGTCGAGCATCAACGCCTCGCCCAGTCGCATGCCCGTGTGTCGCAGCAGAAGATAAAGAAGCCAGATACGGGTGCGCGCCTGACGGGTCCGTGCGTCGCGGGCCGCATGCAGCCACTCACGGAAAGATCGCGTCAACGCGTCGAGCTGACCGGATTCGAGATACTTGACCGTTTCCGGAACCTGAAAAATCCGAGACGCCTTGGGCGCGCGCCGTGCCCCGGCAACCAGACCACCCAAGCCACGGCGCTTGATTTCCTCTTGCGCCAGACAGGCCAGTCGCATCAATGTATTCGGATCGAGCGAGTCCAATTTATGCATTTCCTCTCCCGGCAACAGTGTTATCATAACCGTGCACCAGTACGTATGGAGCGATGCACGATGTGCTGCGCCCTGATCAATACAGTCACGAATTATCATGCTTGCGTGACCATATTGCCAAACAGAAACTCTTCGGGCCAGAAAAAAACAATCAAAAAAAAGGAGACCCCTATGAATTTTAAATCATTGCGTACAATTTTGCCGCTCTGCGTTGTCCTCATGTCCACGCCCGCCATGGCCAAGGATCTCCTTGTCTCGGCGGCGGCCAGCCTGACCAACGCCTTCACGGAAATGAAGGCTCCCTTCGAGAAAGCCCATCCCGGCACCTCCCTGGTCCTGAATTTCGCTTCGTCCGGGGCGCTGCTCAAGCAGATGGAACAGGGCGCGCCAGTGGATGTCTTCGCCTCCGCCGACCAGGTGACCATGGACAAGGCCGGGAAGCTCATGGATACGGCTACCCGCGTCGATTTCGCCGGCAATGCCCTGGTGCTGATCGTTCCGAAGGACAGCACACTTTCCGTGAGCGCCCCTCAGGAACTCAAAGGCGAAGCGTTCAAGCTCGTCGCCATCGGCAACCCCGACTCCGTGCCGGTCGGACGCTACGCCAAGGGCGCTCTTGAAGCAGTCGGACTCTACGAGCCACTGGCCCCGAAGTTCGTCATGGCCGAGAGCGTACGCCAGGCCCTGGACTACGTGGCCCGAGGCGAAGTGCAGGCGGGATTCGTCTACGCCACGGACGCGGCCCTGCGCGCAGACAAGGTCAAGATCGCGGTCGAAGTGACCGGCCACAAACCCATCACCTACCCCATCGCCCTGCTCGCCGCATCGCAGAACAAGGACATGGGCCAGGTTTTCGTTGATTTCGTAAAGAGCGAGGAAGGACAGGCCATACTTGAAAGATACGGCTTCAAGAAACCGTGAACCGTGGGGCGCATGCCCGCGGTGAAAAACTCCGCCCAATGGAAGCGGGCGAAAGGCGATCAGGCGTCTGCCTGAAGCGCCGTGATTCTCTCCAGTTCCCGTAGCAGGTCGGCGGCGTCGACCGGCTTGCTCAGATATCCATTCATTCCCAGGTTCAGGAATTTTTCCCTGTCACCGATCATTGCATGGGCCGTCAGTGCAATGATCGGGACATCCTTTCTGTATCCGGGGCGCAATGACGAACGAATCGCCCTTGTCGTCTCGATTCCGTCCATGACAGGCATCTGAATGTCCATGAAAATGCAGTCGACTTTTTCGCAATCCGGCAAATCAAAGATCTGAAGTCCATTCTGTGCCGTTATCACCGTGTGCCCTGACTTTTCCAAAAGTTTGCGCGTGTACAGCGTGATGATCGGGTCGTCCTCGACCAGCAGGATATGCAGAGGCGCAACGGACGGGGGAGCCGCGCAGGCTTGAGATTCGCCGGGCAGCGGACAGGCCGCCTTGAACGGCAGTTCGACGTGCATGGTGGTCCCTTCGCCCACGATGCTGTCAACGAAAATCTGGCCGCCCATCAGCGACACCAGACGCTTGACGATGGCCAGGCCAAGCCCCGCGCCCTGGAAGGCGCGGGAGGAGGCGCCGTCGACCTGCACGAAAGACCCGAAAATCTCGTTCACCCTGTTCTCCGGAATGCCGATCCCGGTGTCCGAGACGGTGAGGAGAACCCTAGGGTCGGCGTTCTTTTTCGGCGGCAGGGAGACAATTTCAACACGAACGCCCCCCTTTTCCGTGAACTTAATCGCATTGCCTACAAGGTTGAAGAGGATCTGGCGCACACGCATCTCGTCGCCCACGATCTGCGCGGGCACGGACGGATCGATGAGAAATTCCAGGGAGAGCCCTTTCTCCTGGCCGGCCAGGGCAAAAATCTCCATGACCGAGTCGCGCAGATCCGCCGTCAGGAACTCGTGCTCGTGGATGTCGAGCTTGCCCGCTTCGATGCGCGAAATGTCGAGCAAATCCGTGAGCAGCCGGGTGAACCTGTCCGACGCCTTGATGGCCAGGGACACGTAGCGGCGCTGCTCGTCGTCGAGCCGCGTGCACTGCAAGAGGCGCATCATGCCCATGATGCCGCTGAACGGGGTGCGCAGCTCGTGGCTCATGTTCGCCAGGAATTCGCTCTTGGCCTCATTGGCGCTCTCCGCGCTCTTCCTGGCCGCGATCAACCCCTCCTCCATGCGAATCTGCGCGCTCACGTCGTCCAGACGGATGACCGCGCCATAAACCTCGTCGCTGATCAAGGGGCTGACCAGAATGTCCACGGTCCGCCGCTCTTCGCCATGCTCATAGGCCTGCCTGGTCAGGCTTAGGGTCGTCGCCTCCTCCATGGACCGCCGCACCGTATCGACCAGCCAGGCAAGCCGCGGGAGGGCCTGGTCCAGAGGCAATCCGACGACCTGCTCCGGTTCAAGCCCGACCCATGACCGGGCCGCGCGGTTCCAGTGGGCCACCACGCATCCGCAATCCACCGCGATCAGCACGGACGGGGTGGAATCGAAAATACCCATGAAGGACGTGGTGGCCTTGCGCAAATCATGCTCGACACGGACGCGCTCCGCGATCTGCGCCTCCAGATGGATGTTTGATTCGCGCAGGGACTCGGCCTGGCGCGTCAGATCGGTCTGACTGTCGCGCAGACGCCGGGCCATGGCCACGAAATTGCGGCTCAATTCGCCGATCTCGTCCCTGCGCGCCAGCGGTTCCGGCAGCCCCCGCCAACTTCCCCGGCTGATCTCCGTCGCGGCCTTGGACAGGTCCAGCACCGGATCGAGCACCGCCCGGGCGGCGCGAACGTAAAACCACCAGCCAAGAACGGAGGCGATGGCGAAAATAAGCGCGACTCTGGTCAGAAATTCGTTACGGGTAGAACGCATCTCTTCGGCGCTGACGGTGACCGTCAGCAGCCAATCCCATTCCGGGATGAACAGGAACGGGCCGATCCGCGTCTCCTGGCCGCTGGCGCAATCAATCCGGCCCGCCCCCCTGCGCAGCAGTTCCGGCAGGCACGGCAGTTCAAAATCCCGCCCGCCGGGAAGGCCCGCGTGCATGATTGTCTTGCCCGTGGAGGAAACAATGCCGAGCTGGCCGAACATCTCCGGCGACCGCGCCGTGAACGAGGCGAGCAGATCGGCTTTGGCCTTGTCCTCGTAGTCTCGGATTCCGAGCAGGCCGACACCGTCGAGCACCTTCCGGGATTCGAAGATCTTTTCCCGGTACTCGTCGAGTTCCTTGTCCAACAGGCGAAAATTGAGGGTTTCGGTCAGGTGGTCGATGGTCCACGTCGCCAGGCCTGAAATGCTCAGGGTGATGCCGGCCACCAGAATGAATCCGGTCAGATTCGCCCGAAATTTCAAGCCCATGCGTTTCTCCCGATCATTCTTCGTCCTTGCCGATGACGGTCGCCGTCTTGAGCAGGGAAACCGGCAACACAAGCCCGGCGGCGCGGGCCAGCCTCAGGTTGACGATCAGCCTTACCCGCCTGTTCTCGACCATGGGAATGGACGCGGGACTTTCGCCGCCGAGCACCCGCAAGGCGGTGAGCGCCATCCACTCGCCCTGCTCCTCGGGATCCTTGGCAAAAGTGAAAATCACGTACGGGGCGAGGTAGTCGTCGAAGCTGCCGGTCGGGACGCGGGTGTGCCCCCGCAGAAACTTTCGGGCCTCGGCATCGTCCCAACCCGCGATCCCCCCGTTGCCGCCCATGATGAGCATGTCGGAACTGGCCTGGACTTCGCTGAAGGCGTGAAGGAAATCCTCGAACCGGGAAACGAGAAGTCCCTGCAACTTGCCCTGGAAACTGCGGGCATTGTAGATCTGCACGTTCTTGCGCTCGCTCTCGGAATCGGCGGCGATGTAGCCGAAACGATCCCCCTGTCCGAACGCGCGCAGCATGGATTTGGCCTGTTCCAAAAGGTTGACCTCCACCATGCAGGTCATGTTGGGCGCAGGATAGCCATATTCGCCGGCATCCCAGTTGATCGCGGCGCCGACCACGGGAATCCGGGTTCCACGCAGATGAGGAGCCACAAGGTATCGCTGCGCGTTGTCATCCGAGGCCATGACCACGTCGGGGTCGAACTCCCGCAATACCTTCAGCGCATCGCCGGCGGACTTTTCGGCGTGCGATTCCGAAGGATGTCGCTTGGTGTCCATGTGCACCACCCGCAATTCCACACCGGTTCCATCCAGAATTTTCTCGACCCCCCGCGCGATCCCGTCCGACCAGGCGAACCCCTGGTGATAGGATTCAACCCACAGAATGCGTTTTCCCTGAAAAGAGACGGCCGCGCCCTCGCTTGGGAGCGCCAGAACGAGCATCATGCTCAACAAAAATCGCGCAATTCGGATCATGGCACCGCACGCTGTGAGAGAAAAAGGACAAGATACACCCGGACGATAGACAACGAGCCCGGGTATTGACAAGGAGATTCGGAACCACGAACCTGATCGTGAACGATTTCAAGACGCAAAGCCCCGGGCGAGGCCGCAGCCCCCTCTTTCGCGCCCCGGCGGCATCACGTCCATTTCAGGTTCACGGTCCCGCGAAAACTTGCGCGCCGCGTCGTGCGACGCATTCCACGCACACAACTTGGGAGTCATGATGATCCATACGTTCAAAACCGTCGGCACAATCATTCACGGGCAAGGCTCTTCCGCCGACATCGGCATCGAGGTCAAGCGCCTCGGCGCGAGCCGTGTCCTCGTAGTGGCAGGCCGGGGCACTGTCCAGCGCGGCAGCCACCTTTCGATCATGGAGTCCTTGAAACGACACGGCCTTCTCGCGGAAATCTTTTCCGAGGTGACGAACGAGCCGACCCCGTCCGTGGTCGAGGCCTGCGCGGCCAGCGCCAAGGCGTTCAAGGCCGACCTCATCCTCGGACTGGGCGGCGGCAGCGTCCTGGATACGGCCAAGGCGGCCTCCGTTCTGGCCAAAAACGAGGGACCCGTCGAAAGGTACTTCGGAGTCGATCTCGTCCCCGCTCCATGCCTGCCCACGGTTCTCGTCCCCACCACCGCCGGGACGGGCAGCGAAATGACCTCCATCAGCGTGGTGGCCGATGTCGCCTCGAACTCGAAAAAAGGCATTGTCAGCGACCATCTCTTTGCCAGGATGGTCGTGCTCGACCCGGAACTGACCGTCTCCATGCCGCCGCGCGTGACCGCGGCGACCGGGCTCGACGCCTTTGTCCACGCCATGGAGTCCTACGTCAACAAAAGCGCCACCCCATTCACGGATTGCGCCAATCTCCAGGCCATGGCCATGATCGCGGGCAGCATCCGCGACGCCTGCGCCGACGGCGGCGACATGACGGCCAGGGAACAGATGCTCTACGGCTCCGCCCTGGCCGGCATGGGCTTTTCCAATACCCAAAACGGGGTCATCCACGCCATCGCCATGGCCGTTCCCGCCTCCTACCACCTGCCCCACGGCCTGCTCGTAGGCGCGGTGGCGCCCATGGGCATCGCCTTCAACTGCCTGGCCGCCCCCGAAAAGTACGCCCGCATCGCCGAAATCCTGGGTTGCGATCCCGGCCTCAAAACCGAAAGCGAGCGGGCCCAAAGCGCCGTGGCCGGATTCGAGAGGATGCTGTCCGATCTGGGAGTCAAACCCGGCTTGGCCGCCCACAGGGTAAAGCGCGAGGACATTCGCGGCATAGCCGAACGCGCCGCCGCGACGGAGCGCCTGATGCGAGGCAATCCGCGTCAGGGAACGGCCGACGACCTGGAAAAACTGCTGGAAAGGTGTTTCTGATCCGTCAGGGACGGAAGAAATGGTGAACAGGGGGGATCCGGGGCGTAGGCCCCGGATTCATTTCTTCTGGATTTTCCGAAAAATCGTGCTGCGGTCGACCTGGAAAAGATCGGCCACTTTCTGCACGGACCCATGCACTTCCAGCGCCTGCTGCAGGAAATCACGTTCGATGTCGGCCATGATGTTCTTGAGCGCGCGTCCGCCGGTAAGGATCTCGTCGGCGTAGCACCGGCCGCGGGTCTTGTCCTCGGTGATGTGGACCGGGAGGTCGCGCGGGGAGATGAGCCCCCCCCTGTGGGTGATGACCAGCCCATGGATCACGTTCTGAAGCTCCCGCACGTTGCCGGGCCATTGATACCGCGACAGGACGCCGAGAGCGACTTCCATGAAGGCCAGGCTTTTGCCGTACTTTCCGGAATAGTAACGCAGAAAATGCTCCACCAGGGGGCGCACGTCATCGGGGCGTTCGCGCAATGCGGGAATGGTGACCGTGGCCACGTTGAGGCGATAATACAGATCCCGGCGAAAGGACCCCGTTTCAACGCACTCGGCCAAATTCTTGTTGGTGGCCGCGATGATCCGGACATCGACCTTGGTCGGACGGCTTCCGCCGACGCGCATGATCTCCCCGTCCTGGAGCACGCGCAGCAGGCGGGTCTGCATGGACAGGGGCAGCTCGCCGATCTCGTCCAGAAAAACCGTGCCGCCGTCGGCCAGCTCGAAATACCCGGCCTTGCCCTTGTTCGACGCGCCGGTGAAGGCTCCGGGCATATAGCCGAACATCTCCGACTCGGTCAGGGTTTCGGAGATGCCGCCGCAGTCCACCTTGAGAAAGATCTTGTCCTTGCGGGCGCTGTGCCCATGCGTGAGCCGCGCGAAAACGTCCTTGCCGACGCCCGTCTCCCCCAGCAGCAAGACCGACGCATCGGTAGGGGCGACGGTTTGCAACATGTTCACGACGCTGTGCATGACCTGGCTTTCATAGACCGGGGTGAGCGCCTTGCTGCTCTTCTGGGCGATGTAGGCCATCTGCTCGTGAAACTGGTCGATCAGATGCCGCTGCTCCTCCATCTGCTCGTTGAGGCGGGTGATCATGGTGATGTCGCGCACGAAGGTGACTACCAGACGCAGGGACCCGGACTCGTCGAAAACCGGAAAACCGGACAGGACCAGCTTCTTCCCGTTCTGCAGCTGCTGCACGTGCGTTGCGGGCTTGCCGGTGCGCACGATTTCGGGGTTGAGCACCTTGTCGAAGACGCCGTTCTCGACCAGGGCGCGAACCTGCTTGCCCTGCACCTGCTCCTGGGTCAGTCCGGTCAGCTGTTCGTACATGCGGTTGACGCGCAGGGTGATGCCGGAAACGTCGGACACGAACACGCCATCGGGCAACGCATCAAGGATGCATTCGAAATACTTTGAAAGAAAATCCATGGAACGGCTTGTCATGTAAAAAATCTCTCATGGCTAAAAAAAAAAGGCAACCTTGCAAGCTGCCTTTTTGTGTAATACCCGTGCATACAATTTTACAAGCACATCAAAGCAGCAATGGATTTGATGCATTGTCACCATTATGAACTGGTTCATGTTCATAAAGACATGGAAAAAATCTATTTTACAATCTCAACTCTATCCCCAAGTACATTTTTTGCGGCTTCCAGCAGATTGTTCATAATGGATTTGTCCAGTGTCACGTCATCCATGGGCGGCACTCGGTCCAGAAAGTGATATTTCTGCGTTCCCAGCCGATGATAGGGAAGCATTTCATAGCGCACGTTGGGAAACGGCTTTATGAATTCCGCGATGTCCGTGATCGTTTCTTCCGAATCGTTGAAGCCGGGAATGACCGGAGTGCGGGCCAGAATCGGCTTGTCCGGGTCCAGTGCGGCCAGCTTCCGGAAATTTTCCAGAATGGTTTCGTTGGCACACCCGGTTTGTTCCTCGTGCACGCCGCTGTCCATGTGCTTGATGTCGTACAGCACGTAATTAAGATGCGGCGCGGCAGCCTCCAGCGTTTTCCACGGCACCATGCCGCAGGTCTCCACCGCCGTCTTGATCCTGCGCCGCCGGGCGTCGCGCAGGAGCGCCAACGCGAATTCACCCTGCAAAAGCGGCTCGCCGCCGGAGAGGGTCAAACCGCCGCTGGACCGCGTGTAGAAGGCCGCGTCCTGCTCCACCACCTTCAGCACGTCATCGACGCTGCGTTCCTGGCCGTAAACGATCAAACCCTGGGACGGGCAGGCCTCGGCGCAATTCATGGGACAACCGGAACACAGCGACCGATCGATGCGCAGGGAGTCGTCGGCCTCGCGGAGGACCGCCCCGCGCAGGCAGGCTTGCAGGCAGCGCGTGCACTTGGCGAAGGTCAGGCAACGGCCGGCGTTGAACGCCAGCTCCGGTTCGCGGCGCTGGGACTCGGGATTGCTGCACCAGCGGCAGGACAGGGGACAGCCCTTCAAAAACACGATGGTGCGGATTCCCGGGCCATCATGGACCGAATATTTCTGGATGTTGAACACCAGGCCTTTCTTCTTCTTGTCTTCAAGCGCGCTCATGAGGCTCCTCGATGTTTTGACGCAAATTGGGAGGACGAAACGTGATCCCGAGGCGGCTTTCGCGATTGGTAAACTGAAAGCGGGGTGTGGCGGTTGTCCCGGCCAGGGGCCGCCGACTGTCTGACTGAGCCAGGCATCGTTTGTTGAATCGTCGCGGCCCGCCTGAAAATCGGTGTCGGTCGGCAGGGGCGACGATTCCACTCTACGAGGCCGGCGAAGGAGTTTCGGCGGCCCCTGGCCGGGACAACCGCCACACCCCGCCCTGTTCTCTTCTCATTACCGTTGGAAAAAGGCAGGGGGGCCAAAGCCCCCCTGATCCTTAGAGAGCGCCATGCTCCGTGCGGGCGATGAGGTCGTCCTGGAGGTCCGGGGACAGGTCCACGAAGTAGGCGCTGTAGCCCGCGATGCGCACGATGAGGTTGCGGTACTTCTGCGGGTCCTTCTTGGCCGCGATGAGGGTGTCGCGGTTGATGACGTTGAACTGCACGTGCCAGATCTTCAGGTCGCAGAAGGTGCGGATGAAGGAGACCAGCTTTTCCGTGCCCTGCTCGCCCTCGATGCACTTGGGCGTGAACTTGATGTTGAGCATGCGGGCAGCGCGGTCGCGCATGCCGTAGTTCTTGGTGTTGTAGTTGGACAGCAGGATGGCCGTGGGGCCGTTGACGTCCGCGCCGTGGGAGGCCGAGGAGCCGTCGGACAGCGGGGTGAACTGCTTGCGTCCGTTGGGGGTGGCGCTGACGACCTTGCCGAAGGGCACATGCGAGGTGAAAGGCACGTAGCGCACGTCGTTGTGCATGCCCAGCTCCTTGCTGTACTTGCCGCCGTACTCCACGGAGATCCTGTCGATCTCGCGGCCGATGCTGTCGGCGTAGGGGTCGTTGTTGCCGTAGCAGGGGGCGGAGCGCAGCAGCGCCTCCACATCCTCGAAGCCCTCGAAGTTGGCGTCCACGGCGTCGATGATCTGCTTCATGGTCAGCTTCTTGTCTTCAAAGACCAGCTTCTTGATGGCCGCCAGGGAGTCGACCACGGTGCCCAGGCCCATGTACTCGAAGTAGCCGAGGTTGATGCCCTCGGGGATCTGCTCCTGATGCAGGTCGATGCAGTGCTTCATGCACAGGTCGTGCACGGCGGAACCCATGGGCTGGGCGAAGCAGGTCGCGCGGATCTTGTTGATGGTGTACTGCTGCACGAAGGCGGCGCGCAGGAAGAGGAGATGCTGCTGCACGTAGGCGTCCCAGAACTCGTCCCAGGTGGCGAATGCGGTCGGGTCGCCGGTCTTCACGCCCAGGTCGATGTCGCCGTACTTCTTCATGCGCCCGTTGCGCAGCACCATTTCCACTGCCGCGGCAAAGTTGATGTACGCCCCGCCGGAGGTGTAGGTGTCGCGGTTGGGCATGCGCGCCTCGGTGCAACCGGACACGGCGTAGTCATAGGCTTCGGCGAAGGTCGCGCCCTTGGAGACGTACAGGGGCACGATCTCCTCGTCGTTGATCAGCTTGGGGAAGCCCGAGCCGTCCTTGATGGTTTCGGCCACATCCCACAGGTAGCTCTCGGGCGAGCGGCTGTGGATGCGGGCCGCGAGGTCCGGGTAGTGCAGCGGAAATTCGCGCTTGGACTTGAGGATGAGGTGGGTCAGATCGTTGGTGGCGTCGCGTCCGTCCGGAGTCTGGCCGCCGACGGTGACCGCTTCCCAGTGCGCGTAGCCTTCGTTGAAGGCCCCGCCCGTGGGGGAGATGTACATGTCGATGAATTCGGCCATGCCGACCCACATGCACTCCAGCAGCTCCATGGCCTTGTCTTCGGTCAGCGTGCCGGCCTCAATGTCGTTTTCGTAGTAGGGAAAGAAATACTGGTCCATGCGGCCATTGGAAATGGTCGTGCCGGTCTTCTGCTCGATGCGGGAGAACATCTGCATGAACCACTGGCTCTGGCAGGCTTCCCAGAAGTCGCGGGCCGGCTCGCCAGGGACGCGCTCGGCGTTCTCGGCCATGCGGATCAGTTCGGCTTTGCGCTGCGCATCGGTCTCCTTTTCCGCCGCTTCACGCGCCAGCACGGCGTGCCGTTTGGCCCAGAGCACGATGGCGTCGCAGACGATGACCACGGCTTCGAGAAAGGGCTTCTTCTCGCAGTTGTCCTTGGGGCTCAGCGGATCGAGGTCGGCCAGCTTTTCCAGGGCCTCGCGCTTGATGTCGTTGAAGCCGCGCTTCAAGACCTTTTCGTAGTCGTGGACCCACTGGATGGAGGAGCGGAAGGACGCGGTCTCGTTGACGATGAAGCGCGACATCAGGCCCGCCGGGTCGTCGTAGGTCAGCTTGTGCACTTCCTGGGGCAGGGCGGCGTTGAGCTTTTCGTGAAAGGTCTTGCCCTTCCAGAAGGGAGCGATCTCCTCCACCACGATCTTGGCGTCCTCGGGAGTGATGGTCGCCGGAGAAGTCGGGCGGTTGGGAAGCTCCTTGACCGCGATGTCCAGGAAATCGCCGTCGAGTTCGGGATACAGGATGCCGTAACGGCCATCACAACCGGCGCGTCCCAGCAGAAGCTGGTCGTCCTGGACATAGACGGTCATATTTTCGGCAATGTGCTTCATGGCCTTGGCCCAACGCAGAACCAGAGGCTGACCTTCCGTCTTCTGCATGGACTGCGTGAAGTACAGGGCGCGTTCGATGTCGATGCGTGGTTTCTGTCCATCAAATCTTTCCAGAAGTTTGAAAACGCGGCTATGCGTTTTTCTGAACTTATCTTCTTTACCTTCAATCTGATTGTACAGACGTTCTTCCTGAGGCGACATGCAGCCACATGTAAATCGAGTCATTTTTTTGCTCCTGGTCTAAGTTTGCGTATGAAATTTTGTAAAAACTGATATTCGATTTTTTCTCTTTCAGATTTCAGCATCGAGACATATATATCTGAAAAAATAATCTGCTTCACTTCAACACAACCAATCGACCATGAGCATTCTCTGTGCCAATTCTCGTAACCATCCAAAAAGACAGACCATCCACTGCTTGCCGAAAAATAAGCCTCTTTGGGAAATTCGGAACAAAGCCAACTTGTCGCAAAAATGCACCAATAGCGAAAAATCCCACCTTTTTCAGACGAAAAAGGTTGCAAATTTGCAACCGAGTACGCAAAATCAGCACTCGCAGCAGTCGCAACATTCCCTTCCATCGCGTATGACAGCAACGTGCGACTTGGTTATGTGATTTAATTCCCAAACGCGGCCACTTTGTTGAGAACCCATCCCGATAGTTGCAAATCTGCATCAAACCTCTTGTCTCCACGCCGCTTTCTTGCATCGCAAAATCTCAACATACTGAATTTATATATTTTTTAATCAAACCAGACTGTTTCACTATCATTTCAAAATGGCATGCATTCTGCTGAAGGGTCATCAATACCCGTGACCAGAGGGCGACAGCCGGAAACATTGCCAGGCAATGCTGGTCAAAACTCAACTTTTTTTGGAGGAATAGATGAAGAAGATCGTTTTAGCCGCATTGGGCTTGATGGCAGCGATAGGCTTGACCGGATCCATCGACACGGCGAACGCCGGCAAACCCCTGACCCTGCGTCTCGGCCATCCCATGGCTCCGGGCAACAACGTCACCGTTGGCTACGAGAAATTCAAGGAATTGGTGGAAGCGAAAAGCGACAGGAAGATCCGCATCCAGATCTTCGGCAACGCGCAGCTCGGCAGCGACCGCGTGACCACCGAAGCAGCCCAGGCCGGAACCCTGGACATGTCGTCGAGCTCCTCGCCCAACATGGCCAGCTTCCACAAGGCGTACATGGCCATCGACCTGCCCTACATCACCTCCCCGAAATATCAGGACAACCTGTACAAGGCCCTGGACGAGGGCGAACTGGGCCGTGAACTGGAAAAGATCTCCAACGAGATCGGCCTGACCACGCTCATGTTCAGCCAGTACGGTTACAGGAATTTCGTCAGCACCAAGAAGCCCATCCGCACCGTGGCCGATCTGGCCAACCTCAAGGTCCGCACCACGGACTCCCCCGTCGAGGTCGCGGTGGCCACTGCCCTTGGGATGAACCCGGCTCCGGTGGCCTGGGGCGAGACCTACACGGCCCTGCAGCAGGGCACTGTCGATGCCGAGGGCAACACCTTCTCGCTCTTGAACGACGCCAAGCACACCGAAGTGCTCAAGTACGCCATGGACTCCAACCACAACTACAGCATGCATCTCTTGCTCATGAACAAGAAGAAGTGGGACAGCCTCACTCCGGAGCAGCAGCAGATTTTGAGCGAATCAGCCCGCGAAGCCCTGCAGTGGCAGCGCGAGGAGACGGTCCGCCTCGAAGCGAAGGCGTGGGAGGCTTTCAAGGAAAAGGGAATCGAGATCACCATTCTTGACGACGCGGAACGCGCCAAGCTCAAGGAACTCACCGCCCCCGTGCGTGAAGAGTTCGCCGCGCAGATTCCCGCCAACCTGCTCAAGCTTTTGAACGAAACCCAGCAGTAAGACGCTCTTTTCACCCCCGGAAGCAAGTCCGGGGGTGAAAAGACAAACCTATTTCCCCTGAACAACGTGAAGCGCACCTGTCTTCGCAGTTTGCTCGACTTGCAGGGGATTGACCGGATGGTCCACATAAAATGAGGCAAAAGGGAGACCACATGGATCAGGAAATCACCTGCGGCGTCATGCCCATCGAAAACGCGGACAAGACTGAAGGCACGTCAAAGTGCTGGGCGTGGTTAGACGAAAATTTCGAAAAAATCTTTCTTGTGTCGGGACTGTTGCTGATCATTCTCTTCATCACGTTCCAGACCAGCTACAGATACATAATAACCCATTTTTCAGCCACTTCCGGCGCGGCTGTATGGACAGAGGAACTCTCGCGCTACATCTTCATCTGGATCACCTACCTGGCGCTCTCCGTCGCCATCAAAAAGCGCAGCTCGATCCGCATCGACATCATCTTCGACAAAATCCCCGCGCGCTGGCAGAACGCCAGCTGGATCATGGTCGACGCGTTCTTCCTGATCCTGACCCTGACGATCTGCTGGACGGGATGGTCGCAAATCGAAAGGCTGCTCGAATTCCCCCAGCACACCACGGCCCTGCGCATCCCCTACATCATCCCCTATCTCGTCCTGCCCCTGGGCTTTGGACTCATGAGCCTGCGTCTCTTGCAGAGCCTCTTCCGTCAGTTCCAAATCTGCGGTCCGAAGGACACGGCATTCGCGCTCATGTTCGTGGCCGCGGTCGTTTCTCCCGTTTTCATCGCGGAATACATCGAACCCCTGCCCGCCCTGTTCGGATATTTTGTCGTCCTGTGCGCGCTCGGGGTTCCCATCGCGATATCCCTTGGCCTGTCCACCCTGGCCACCGTCATCTGCGCCGACACCCTGCCCATCGAGTACCTGGCCCAGACCGCCTTCACCTCCATCGACAGCTTCCCGATCATGGCCATCCCGTTCTTCATCGCCGCCGGCGTGTTCATGGGCGCGGGCGGGCTGTCGCAGCGACTGCTTTCCCTGGCCGACGAAATGCTCGGCGGCCTCTACGGCGGCATGGCCCTGGTCACCGTGGCCACCTGCATGTTCTTCGGAGCCATCAGCGGCTCCGGCCCGGCCACGGTCGCGGCCATCGGCGCGCTGACCGTCCCGGCCATGGTCGAACGCGGGTACGACAAGTATTTCGCGGGCGCCCTGGTCGCCGCCGCCGGCGCCATCGGCGTCATGATTCCGCCCAGCAACCCGTTCGTGGTTTACGGCATCTCCGCCCAGGTCTCCATTGGCGACCTCTTTCTGGGCGGCATCGTGCCCGGCGTGCTGACCGGACTGGTGCTCATGGGCTACGCCTACTTCTTCTCCAAGGCCCGCAACTGGCACGGCGAAGTGCGCGAAAGAAGCATCGGCACCCTGACCAAGGCCGTATGGAACGCCAAATGGGCGCTCATGGTGCCGGTCATCGTGCTCGGCGGCATCTACGGCGGTCTCATGACCCCCACGGAAGCCGCGGCGGTGGCCGCGTTCTACGGACTCGTCGTCGGCGTTTTCGTGTACCGCGAAATCGGCCTGCGCAAGCTGTACGACTGCTGCGTGGAAGCCACGGAGACATCGGCCACGATCATCGTGCTCATGGCCATGGCCACCCTCTTCGGCAACATCATGACCATCGAGGACGTGCCCGGCACCATCGCCCGCGCCATCCTGAGCGTCACGGAGAGCAAGCTGGTCGTCCTGCTGCTCATCAACGTCCTCCTGCTCATGGTCGGCGTCTTCATGGAAGCCCTGGCCGCCATCGTCATCCTCACGCCCATCCTCTTGCCTGTGGTGACCGGCGTGGGAGTCTCCCCGCTGCACTTCGGCATCATCATGGTCGTCAACCTGGCCATCGGCTTCATCACCCCGCCCGTGGGCGTGAACCTCTTCGTGGCCAGCGGCATCTCCAAGGCCAAGCTCTCGAACCTGTCGCAGTCGGTCATCCCCATGATCCTGCTCATGATCGTGGTGCTGCTCCTGATCACCTACGTGCCGGAAGTTCCGCTCTTCTTCATCTCGAAATAACCTCTCGACACCACGCGCCGCCGGATCGACCGGCGGCGCTTTTCAAACCCGGCCGACCTCTTTGTCAGCGCCGGATAAGGAGACTTTGTCCATGAAAATCATCGATTTCCGTTTCCGTCCCAACACTTTCGAAATAATAAACGGCATCAAAAGCAGCGCCATGTTCAAGGCCGCCTGCCAGGCCATCGGGTTCGACGCCCGCAAGCCCCAGCCCCTGCCCGAGATCGTGGCCGACCTGGACAGGCTCGGCGTCGAACGGGCGGTCATCACGGGCCGCGACTGCGAAACCACCTACGGCTCCCCGGCCAACAACGGCAGCGTGCTGGAATTCTGCAAGGCCTATCCGGAAAAATTCATCGGCTTCTGGGGCATCGACCCGCACAAGAAAATGGCCGCGGTTCATGAAATCGTCCGAGCCGTGGAAGAACACGGCATGAAGGGCATCGCCATCGACCCCTACCTGGCCCACATCCCGGCCTGCGAAGCCCGCTACTACCCGCTCTACACCAAATGCGCCGAGCTGAACCTGCCCGTGTTCGTGACCATGGCCCCGCCGCCGCAAGTCCCCGGCGCCATCATGGACTACGCCGATCCCCGCCACATCGACCAGGTCGCCCGCGACTTTCCCGAGCTGACAATCATCATGAGCCACGGCGGCTACCCCTACGTCAACGAGGCCGTCTACGCCTGTCTGCGCAACGCCAACGTGTACATGGATTTCTCCGAATACGAGCGCGCGCCCATGGCCGACGTCTTCGTGCAGGCCATGAGCACCATCATCCAGGACAAGGTCGTCTTCGCCAGCGCCCATCCCTTCATCGAACTGGCCGACGCTCTTGACGCCTACGCCGGCTTCCCCCTATCGGACGAAGTCCGGCGCAAGGTCATGCACGACAACGCCCGGCGCATCCTCGGGTTGTAGCAGCATCCGCTCCGTCGCGGAGAACGGCGTTCTCCGCGACGGTCAACCGGCTCGAAGAGCCCTTCCGCAACCGCCTTGAAGATTGGCTCATGGACATCGCAACGCTCTATCTCGTAACCATCTCCGGCTGGCTGCTTGGCGGCTTCGTCAACGGCATCGTCGGCTTCGGCGCGGCATTGGTGGCCATGCCCATCGTGGCCACGGGTCTGGACATGCCGCTGGCCGTCTCCACCTGCGGCCTGGTGGTGCTCTCGCTCAACCTCCAGATGACCTGGAATTACCGGGAGCATCTGGATTCCTGCGGCATCAGGGCCCTGTTTCTGGGCGGACTGCCCGGAGCCGTCTGCGGCGTGCTGGTGCTGAAGAATGTCCCGGAAGCGGGGCTCAAATTCGGGCTTGGCGCTCTTTTGATAGCCTACTCCATCTGGGGCCTGAGCGGCACGCGGGTGAACAAGAGAAAACTGGCCGCGCCCTGGGGGATGCTGGCGGGGTTCCTGTCCACGAGCCTGGGCACGGCCTTCGGGTTCAACGGCCCGCCGCTGGCCGTGTACCTGTCCCTGCGCGGCGGCACCCAGCAGCAGATCAAGGCGGCCCTGGGGGCCTTCTTCATCGTCAGCGGCCTGTTCATCGTCGCGGCCCACGCCCTGGCCGGGCTGTACAGCATGCGCACGCTCTGGCTCTACGCCGCCGCCCTGCCCTCGGTTTCCATTGGCGCCTGGGCCGGAATGCGGGTCTCCGGACGCCTGCACGACCTTTCCTTTCAGCGCGTGCTCTTCCTGATGATCCTCCTCATGGGCCTGAACATGGCCTTCAAAGCCCTGCCCGCCGCCTGATCTGGGCTTTGCCGAAACCGTTCTGGCCAGCGGAAACGAACTTAGGTACGTGCCCGGCATGAGCGACGCACCACATCCACCCTCCCTCCCCGTCCACACCGAGGCCGACCTGCCCATCGACGCCATGGGCCGCATCTATCATCTCCAGATCAGGCCCGAGCAGCTCGCGCCCGACATTCTGCTGGTCGGCGACCCTGGGCGGGCCGAATTCATCGCCCGGACCTTTCTGCATGATCTGGAAGTCGAACGCGAACACCGGGGGCTGGTCACGGCCACGGGCACATACCGCGCAACCGGCGGCCGGGCCACGATCATCTCGCCCGTGCGCGCCAGCGTGGCGACCTCCGGCATGGGAACGCCCTCCCTTGAGATCGTCGCCAACGAACTGGTGGCGCTCAGCGAGATCGACTTCGCCACGCGAGCGCCCAAGCCACGCTTTCCCCGGCTGCACGTCGTCCGGGTCGGGACTTCCGGGGGCTTGCAGGCCTCGACGCGGCTCGGCACGTCCATCATCACCACCTACGCCGTGGGCATGGACAACACCGGACTTTTCTACGAGACGCCCTGCCCGGATGCGACCTGCGCGCGCCTGGAGCGGGAACTGGCGGCAGTGGTTGAAAAGGCGGCCAGGCCGGACTCACGGTTCCGGGGAAAGATCCATCCCTATGTCTCGCGCGCCGAACCGACGATGGTCCAGGCGCTGTCGCGAGCCGCAAGGGACCTGGGGGTTGCCGCCAGGACGGGACTCACCGTCTCGAACAGCGGATTCTTCGCCCCCCAGGGCCGCGACATCTCCCGGCTGCGGCCAAGCACGCCGAATCTGGACAGGATTTTCAGCGAATTCGACCCCGGAGTCGATGGACAACGTTTCGAGAACATGGAGATGGAAGCGAGCTTTCTGCTGCACTTCCTCGGCGGGATGGGACACTGGAGCGGGGCGATCTGTCCGGTCATCGCGAACAGGCGCGACAACAGCTTCGACCACGAATACCTGGCCGCCATCGAAGGGGCGACACGGACGGCGCTTTTGGCCCTGGCCGAACTTTCGACGCGTCGGAAGCCCGCGCTGCGGAACGGAGAATGAGGGAATGACTCTGTGACAGGCGAGGTGGGTTAAACGCCGGCAGACTTTGTCTGATTCGACGTGGATCGAGCCGGTAATATCACGAGCAGCCCGCTAAGGCTGGTGGGGGCAGGCAGCGACGGATTCGATGCCCGCGGCGACGCAGCAGCCGAGAATGTCCCGCAAGGCTGCATCCTCCCGCATGGACGGGGGAAAAAGGGCCAGGATGTCCTGCGTGCGGAGGGCGCGGGCTTCTTCCACTGTTTTGTGCAGCACCTCGTCGCAGTAGACCGAGGCGCAGAGGAGGCCGTCGCCGGGGATGTTGGTCAGAAAACCCACGTCGATGATCCTGCCTTCCCGCGCGGCCACGAAAATCTCCACGAAGCGGCCATCCTCCTCCCAGCGCCCGGCCTGGCAGGGCCAACCGGGCATGCCCAGGTGCGGCGGGTCGAAAGCGCGCAGTTCAAGCTCCTCAAGGCTCAGGATCATCGTCTCCTCTCGGAATCTTTGCGGTCAGCGAAATCGAAATTATCCGGCAACGAGCGTTTCCCGACACGCTTTCGCCGACCGAGCATGACCAGCGACAACGCCAGGCCAAGCACCCCGGCCAGAAGCAACAAAAATCCTATTTCTTCCATGAGATATCCTTTCATAAGGTCATACTCAACGGCGCTTGGGATGCAACATTGTCGGATTTGTCCGACACCATTCACATATCGGCCAGGCCGCGCTCCAGCAGGAAGCGGATCAGGCCGGAGGTGGTGGCGATACCGAGCTTGCGCATGGCGCGGGTGCGGTAGGTGCTGGCGGTCTTGACGCTGACGCCCATGGCCTGGGCAATGGCGGTCATAGTCTCGCCGTTGGCCAGCCTGCGGGCCACATCGCGCTCCTGGCGGGACAGGGAGTCCATGGCCGAGGCCGGCCTGCGCGAGTCGAGCAGCGACGGATTGACGTAGATGCCGCCGTCCAGAATGGAGATCATGGCCTCCTCAAGCTCTTCGGGGGCCGAATTCTTGCTCAAATAGCCCCGCGCGCCGAGGCTCAGGCAGCGCTGGGCGTATTCGATCTCGTGGTGCATGCTGAGCATGATCACGGGCAGGCCCGGAGAATGCTCCTGCGCGTACTCCAGGAAATCAAGCCCGCTTCCGTCGGGCAGGGAAATGTCGAGGATGACCAGATCGAAGCGCGCATCCTCCAGCACCAGGCGCGCCTCGTGCATCGTGCCCGCCTCGGAGAATTCACACTCCGGGAAACGGTCGATGATGATGTTCATGGTGCCGCGCCGCACCACCGCGTGATCGTCCACAATCAAGATGCGCATGAGCCATTCTCCCCGGCCAGGGGCACCCTGACCACAACTTCGGTTCCGCCCTTGAGCAGGCGGGCCACCGTGAGCGTTCCTCCGGCCAGACGGACCCGCTCGCGCATTCCAAGGAGTCCAAGCGACCCCGACGCATCGGCCTGGGCATTGGTGATGCCCCGGCCATTGTCGGCCACGCGCATGACGAGCTCCCCTTTCACGGCCTGCACGGCCACGCGCAGGCGGTTGCCCCCGGAATGACGGGCCGCGTTGGTCAGGCATTCCTGCAGGACCCGGTACATGGACGTGGCCAGGGCGGCGGGCAGATCGGGAATGCCGTCGATGTGCTGATCCACGCGCAGCCCCGAGGCCTGGGCGAAGGTCCGGATCTGCCAGGCCACCGCCTCGGCGAACCCCAGTTCGTCGAGCATGGGCGGACGCAGTTCCCGCGAAATGCGGCGCACCGTCTCCAGGGTGCCGGCCACCAGGAGACGCAACTCCTCCACCTGGGCCAGACGCCCGTCGCCCGTGTCCTGGAACGAGCGTTCCAGGCGGTGCAGGCCCATGTTCATGGCGGTCATGTCCTGCCCCAGGACGTCGTGGATCTCGCGTGAAATATGGGCCCGCTCCTTCTCGATGCGGTCCTGCAGGTACCCGGACAGGGCCCGGTAGCGTCCGCGGGACAGTTCCAGCTCCGCCGTGCGCTCCCGCACCCGCTCTTCGAGATTCTGCCGGGCCTGATCGAGAAACATGCGGACCTGCACCCGCTCCGTCACGTCGCGCAGGGACAGGCGCCAGCCCTGGAACCTGCCGCGAGGATCGAAGACGCGGGTGGTCTCCTGGGACAGCCAGATCTGCGCACCGTCCAGACGGCGGATGCGGAAGTCCATGGCCGCGATGTCCTCCCGGTGCCCGCAGTCCATGGCACGACGCCACTGGGGAAAATCCTCGGGAACGATGATGCGGGCGAAGAAATCCCTGTCGCGCCGCGCATCCTCCGCCGCATGCCCGGTCATGCGCAGGCAGGAGGGAGACACGTAACGCAGCGAACCGGCGGCCTCCATCCAGATCTCCAGATCATAGGTGAAGTCGGCCACCGTGCGGTACATGCGCAGCAGGGCCCGCTGACGGGAACGCAGTCGGGGTATGGCGAATCGAGGCTTCATGACCGCCCTATGAAACAGAAGCGGCCGGGAGGCAACCCCGGCCGTTTCCGCCGGCGGACGGCGGCGCGGATGCGCGCGGGCGACATGACGCCGGGAAGAGTCAAAGGTCGTACTCTCCTGCGCGTTCGGGCTGATACACTATCTCCTCGATGCGCACCTGCAGCATCCCGCCTCCGGGCCGGGGCCACTGGATCTCATCGCCGATGGAGAGCCCGAGCAGGGCGCTGCCCACCGGCGCCAGGATGGAAATCGTCGTACCCTGGTCGTCAACCCTGCCCGGATAGACAAGGGTCAGGCAGAATTCCTCGCCTGCGGGCATGAGCTTGAATTTGACCGTGGAGTTCATGGTCACCACGGTGGGCGGAACATTTTTGGGGTCCACGATGCGAGCGCGGTCCAGTTCCTCCTCCAGGGCGGCTTTGCCCGGAAATCCGCCCTTGGGCAGAGAATCGAGAAGTATTTCAAGACGCTCGGCGTCCAGGGATGTTATGGTGATGCTTGGTTTTTTGTTCATGTCAATCCTCGTAGACTCGTACTTTCTATTTTCCGCGCCAAGGACCGCAACCGGCACGAAACCATGTTCATGCGGCGACAACGGCGCGAAAGAAGATAATCCTCCGGAAAAACAAAAATGGTCAAGCTTGACAGAATATTCTTACAAATATTTTTTACGCTTTCTTGAATAGTCATGCGGCGGACACGAAACAAAACGCACATCATGTTTCATAATGCAATTCTTTTTCCGATAACTCGTTCATGCTTGACGTTCTGCTATACGATAAAATGCGAATTTCCATCGAAAAAGACCTCGATGATCGCTCCGAAAAAAAAATTCCTTCCGACAATATCGACAGGCTTGCATGAATGGAAAAATACGTATAGCAGTGCGGCTTCTTTTGGAATCCGAAATTATCCGGGGGAGGCTTGCGAAAGCCTCCCCCGCGCTTGTTCGTGTCGGCATTTTTACTGCCGAGGAGGAAAACCATGGCCTTTCGAATCGTAAACAGCCCCACTGCCGAAACCCGGCGGTTCAAACAGCGCATGAACGCTTGAAACTCTCGAAATAACATACTTTTCACGGGGGATGCGTCGCTTGCGCATCCCCCTTTTTATTTCCCGAACCTGATCCGCAATTCAGACAGGAGACACTATGCTGGATCTTAGCGCGAAAACACCCCTGGCTCTTCTGCCCACCGATATCCTCTTCCAGACCCCCTACTGGGCGCAGGTCAAGTCCAGGCTGGGCTACAAGCCCCTGGCCTTCGACCTCGAATCCAGGCGGTGCGGGGACGTGCTGGTGCTCTTGCAGCCCTGCGGCGGCAAAAAGATCGCCGTGGTGCCCCAGGGCCCTGAATACGCCCCGGACGAAGAAAACTACGGACCCTTTCTCGAAGAATTTTCCCTATCCCTGGCCCGGGAACTGGGCCCGGACGTGGCCTTCATCCGCTACGACCTGCCCTGGAAGTCGCTCTACGCCGAAGAGATGAAGAAACGGGAATGGACCGCCTTCCCTGAACCCAGAATCCGCGAGATGCGCATGAACATGGGCACCAGGCACTGGAACATCCGCAAGTCGTCCACCGATCTGACCGTGGCCAGTTCGCTGGTGGTGGATCTGGACGGGGACGAAAAGACGACCATGTCGCGCATGAAGCCCAAGACCCGCTACAACATCGGCCTGGCCCAGCGCAAAGGCGTGACCGTGCGCACGGTCAGCGCGGACAACCTGCCGGAATTCCACGCCCTCTACTGCCAGACCGCGCAGCGCAACGGATTCTCGCCGTGCGACTATGAAAACTTCGCGGCCCTGTTCAAATGCCGGTTCGCGGGGAAAGGCAATTCGGAACTCGTCTTTCTGCTGGCCGGCCATGGATCGGACAACCTGGCCGGGGCAATCATCGGGATCTCGGGCAAGGCGGCCACCTTCCTGTACGGAGCGTCCTCGAACCTGAAACGCGGCCTCATGGCCCCCTACCTCATGCACTGGACCGCCATGAACCTGGCCCGGAAACGCGGCTGCCTGACCTACGAAATGGGCGCGGTCTCCCCCGGCCTGGATCCCTCGCACCCCTTCCACGGCATGTACCGCTTCAAGACGGGATTCGGCGGCAGGATCGAACTCAGAAGCGGCTCCTGGGACTTCCCGCTGGACCAGGACGCCTACCGAAGCTTCTGCAACACGGAAAGCCTGGACCGCTCCAGGCCAGCGCCGCGGGCGTGCTGAGAATGCTTCACTCCGCGATGCGGATATCCATTCGAGAGACCGCGCAACGCCGTTGACCTTCGGCCCTGAACCCGCTAGTTCCCGCATCACAAGTTGGGGGTGGCTCGCATGAGTCTGAGATTATACCCTTTGAACCTGATCTGGATAATTCCAGCGTAGGAAAACAAGAACCACGACGACGCTCGCTCGGCCGTTTTCCTATTGCTGGAAAGCGGCTTTTTCATTTTTCAACCGAGGTCGACATGACACAACTCAGTCTTGCCCAGGAAGGAACGATCACCCAGGAGATGCGGGTGGTGGCGGAAAAGGAAAACCTGAGCCCCGAAACCATCCGCCACGGCGTGGCCAGGGGTCGCATCGTCATACCCAAGAATGTGGGCCGGGATTTCGCGCCCGAAGGGATCGGCGAAGGCCTTAGAACCAAAGTCAACGCCAACATCGGGACGTCGGGAGCGCAGGGAACGCTGGACATCGAACTGGCCAAGCTCGACATGGCGGTCAGGGCCGGGGCGCACAGCGTCATGGACCTGTCCACGGGACGCGACCTGATGGCCACGCGGCGGGCGATTCTCGACCGTTCGCCGGTCATGGTCGGAGCGGTGCCCCTGTATGCGGTGGCCGCCGACCTGGTCGAGGCCGGGCGCGACATCGAAGCCATGACCGCCTCCATGCTGCTTGAATCCATCGAAGCGCAATGCGCCGGGGGCATCGACTACATCACCGTGCACTGCGGAGTGACCCGCCAGGCGGTGGCCCGCACCCACGCTAAGGACAGGGTGGCCGGCATTGTCAGCCGGGGCGGAGCGCTCCTGGCGGCCTGGATGGAACGCAACAACCGCGAAAACCCGCTGCTTGAACATTACGAAAAGCTCCTCGACATCGCCTTCCGCCACGACGTGACCTTGAGTCTTGGCGACGGCCTGCGGCCCGGAGCGGTCAGCGACGCCACCGATTCGGCGCAGATCCAGGAATTGCTGGTCATTGGGGAGCTGGCCGGTCGGGCCAGAAGCAGAGGGGTTCAGGTCATGATCGAAGGACCGGGACACATGCCGCTCAATCAGATCGCAGGCAACGTCATGCTGCAAAAGCGCATCTGCGACGGCGCTCCCTTTTATGTGCTGGGACCGCTGACCACGGACATCGCGCCAGGCTACGACCACATCACCGCCGCCATCGGAGGAGCCGCGGCGGCAGCGGCGGGAGCGGACTTCCTGTGCTATGTGACCCCGGCCGAGCACCTTTGCCTGCCAGACCAGGACGACGTGCGCCAAGGCGTCATCGCCACGCTCATCGCGGCGCATTCCGGCGACATCGCCAAGGGCGTTGTGGGCGCCATCGACCGGGACAGGGCCATGTCCGTCTGCCGCAAGGAACTGGACTGGAAAGGCATGTTTTCCGCCGCCCTGGACCCGGAATTGCCCCGGCGGCGATGGGAGGAAAACCGCTCCAGTGAAGGCAGGACCTGCACCATGTGCGGCAAACTCTGCGCCATGAAGGCACACAACTCCCTGCGACCGGACCGCGCCTCATGACCTCTTCGCCCCCCTGGCTGATGGCCTGAAACAGTGTCCAGGCTGCTCGAAAATGGCGGGCTGCGATGAACAGAGAAAATCCAGGAGCGACGCGCATGGGGCGAAGTCCTGGATTCTCCGCGGCGATGAGGCGGATCGCCGTTTTGGGGCAGCCTGCTAGGTCTGCTGCTCGCTCATGAGCTGCTGCAGCTGTTGCTGCAACTCCGAAATCTGTTGCAAATACGGGGCGGCAGCGCTTTGTTTCTGTTCAGGCGGCAGATTGCCGTCCATGATGTGTTCGACCTTGTCCATCAGGTCCTTGATCCTCTTCTTGATATCCTCGACCTGGCTGCCCGATCCGGAACCGCTCCCGGATGAGGCGCCTTGCGCCGCGCCGACCGCTCCACCCTGCGTGGCGTGGGCCAAACCCTCGGGCGAGGTTTCGGTTGACGCGGTGGCGCTTTCCGCCTCCCGGTCCGTCGCGTGGACCTCTTTGTTGCGGAAATACTCCATCAGGCGTTTGGCCTCCGAGGACAGGCTGACCGTGTCCCCCTGGCTGGGGCGGGTTTCCCTGGAAACGCGTTCCTGTCTCGAATAGCCCATGCGCACGCCCGCGCTTGAATCCATGCCGCCGATTTCCATGCTCCCTCCTTGCTTGCGGGAAGATTCTGCCGCATTGCGGATCAAGCCATCCTGCAAGCAAGAATCATGCATGCGCCCGGCCGTGCCTGCGTTCAAGGCTGCATGCAAGGCAGGGTCAGTTTTGATCTTTGCAGCGGCGTTGAAATCGGCACGAGCAGAAGGGCTGAACCGTCTCAGCGCAAAAGGGCTTCGCGCGGCCAGTCCATGACCGGTCGAAGTCGATGACAGGACTTTGGTACCGGCGTTTCATGTGCCCGCGCAGGGCTCCAGGCAGCCTCTTTGAGATTTTCCCCAAGAATCCGGTTGACTTTGAAATACGCCTTCACTAAGAACGACTCCTCACGCCGGAGTGGTGGAATGGTAGACGCAGAGGACTCAAAATCCTCCGGGGGCAACCCCTTGCGAGTTCGAGTCTCGCCTCCGGTACCACATGAGAATCCGAGCTTGTCCGGATCTTAAAAAAGGGCAATAAAATCAAGGGATAGCCAAAAGACGTTAAGTCCGATGGAGTCCCTTTTGTCCGTTTCGGACATTGCCATCCGACTTCTTTTTGTATACTCCGCTTGTATACGCAGCTGGTACGGTGCATCTCGTATGCAAGAAAACGCCGAAAACCAGAAATGACAAGCCTTCCCGGGAATCACTTGAACCCACGGGGTGTATACAAGATGCCGCTGACCGATACCAAGATCAAGAATACCAGGGCGAAGGAAAAAGACCTACTGCTCGTTGACCACAACGGGTTATATCTCGCGGTTAAGAAGAATGGTTCGAAGCTCTGGCGTTATCGCAAGATGATGAAGGGCAAGACGATCTTGCTTTCCATCGGATCTTACCCCGAAATATCCCTTGCCGATGCTCGTGCAACTTGTCTGGAGTACAACAAGCTCGTTGCCAAGGGGATTCATCCCCGCGCCGAACTGGACAAGCCCACCGGCGACACTTTCGAGACCGTGGCTCGCGAATGGCATGAAAAGCACCAAGTGAAATGGGGCGAAGTCCACCGGGCAAAAATCATCCGTCGCCTCGAAAAAGACATTTTCCCATTCCTCGGTGACGAGCTCATCACGCAGATCCAGCCCCAAGACATTCTCCGCGTTCTCAGGATCATGGAAAACAGAAACGCTACCGACCTAGCCCACAGGATGCACCAGGTTATCGGTCAGGTTTTCCGCTATGCCGTGGCGACCGGCCGAGCCGACCGCGACAACTCCGCCGATCTGAAGGGCGCTCTCACGCCAGTGAGACACAAGCACCATGCCAGTCTGACCGACCCCAAAGAAATCGCGCAGCTGCTCCGGGCCATCGAGGGCTACCAGGGAAGCCACGTTGTCCGGTGCGCTTTGCGCCTCTCTCCCCTGCTCTTTGTCAGGCCGGGAGAACTCCGTCACGCCGAATGGTCAGAGATCGACTTCAAAGCCAAGGAATGGCGCATCCCGGCTTCCAAGATGAAAATGAAGGTCCAGCATCTTGTCCCGCTGGCGAAGCAGTCCATCGCCATCCTCGAAGAACTCAGACCCCTGACCGGTGACGGCAAGTATCTTTTCCCCGGGCGCGTATCGTCCAGGCCCATGTCCGAGAACACGGTCAATGCCGCATTGCGCTATCTGGGATACGACACGAAGCAGCAGCAGACCGCCCACGGCTTCCGCAGTATGGCCAGTACGCTCTTGAATGAACAGGGCTGGAATCGTGACGCCGTCGAACGGCAACTTGCACACGCCGAACGTGATGGAGTCAGGGCGGCTTACAATTTCGCGGAATATTTGCCCGAACGCCGGAAGATGATGCAGGCATGGGCAAACTATCTGGACCAGCTCCGGGAGGGTGCGCAGATCATCCCCTTGCATGTTTCTGGGAATGTTGGCTGACACTTTCCGGGAATACGCGGGAGGAACCCTGCAAAACCTGCAATCCCTGCGCAGAATATTTTTCTGATTCCGGTCATGGTGGCCAGGATCAAAAACGGGCCAGGCGGCGAGGTCGCATCTCGCCACAAGGCCCTAACCGCAACGTCCTAATTAGGAGGACATCATGGCTCAGAACGCAGTACAGAACGACGCAGCGGCAATCAACCTTGAACAACTGACTGACCCCCGCATGGCTTATCAGGCTATGCAGAAGCTCGTGAGCGAGACAGAAAACGAGCTTGACCGCATCCATGGCGAACTCGACGTGCTGACACAGGCATGGCAGGCCCTGACGTGGAATGATTTCAAATTCGACGCCGACGCCTGGCACCGCCTCATGTCCCGCACCGTGGCCCAGGTGGAAACGCTCCGGGCTCATGTTGAAGAGGAATCCTTCAATCGCTATTTGCACCCGACAGAAGAAGAACGGAAGGAAGCGGCCCGCAAGGACAAGACCGTGGATATGCTTTTCCGGGGCGCAAGGTCGGTTATCGGCAACGAGCCCGGCGCGGACAGAATAGCCGAAGTCATGGAAAGCGTTCTCTCCGAGGAGGTGTAGCATGGAAGCAGCAGTTCAAATCACAAACGGTCAGAAGCCCCTCACTGACGTTGAAAAGGAACTTTTGGACATTCACCAGGGTTATTTTCGGATCATGGCCATGCTGCGCATGATTCGGCAATCGGCAGATGCCGACTCGTTCGAGTCTCAGGCCGCCTCAGACATCGTGGAAGTTCTGGATCAGTTCATCCCGACCGTGGACGCTCTGCGCATCCGGCTTGATGCCGCGATTTGCAAATTGAAGTAGCCCGTTTTTTTCCAAGTCCTAAAATCCAGAACGCCATCCATAACCGGGTGGCGTTTTTTTGTTCCGCGTGCATATTTTTATTTGAATGTCAACCCCCAACGTGTTCGCAGTGAACAAAGACGGATTGTGGCGGTTAGAAAGTGCTGAACTGGACGGCAACAGGGCGAATGCCCAGTCCGGCCAGAAAAAACTTGTTTGCTTGAGCTTGTCAGGAGGGAGCTTGCGCGAATAAAAAGCATTGAAACAAACGAAACCACTTCCCCCTGCCGGGGGTGCTTGAGCTTGTCAGGGCGGTTGGTGACCGCTAATAACGTTTGAAACGGACGCCATTATAAATTGAAAAGGCGCGGAAGTACCAGTTCCGCGCCCTAGTAGAGAGTGGCTTCCATGTGTCGCATGGTTTTCCCGCCTCCTAAGCCAGGCTGGCAATAGGTTCCCACCAAGGAGTCCACGGCGGGGTGTTTAACTTACAGCTGGCCACGGGAAATACGAAGCCACATTTTTTTTCGCATGGGTTGGCGGGATGCGTCAACTGTTTTCCTTGCGAAGACTAAAAGGTCTCGTTTTTCCGTGGCAACGAGGAATCCTCCTATGTCTGCACGAAAAAAGATCGAGACCAACTTCCCCGAAAATCTTCAAGTCCCGCCCCGCGACCGCTTTCTTCGCATCCGGCAAGTTCTCGAAAAATTCCCGGTCAGCAGGACCACATGGTGGGACGGCGTGGCCGAAGGTCGCTACCCCAAGGGCATCAAACTGAGTCCCAGGACAACGGCATGGCGCGAATCAGAGATTGACTTGCTGATTGCCCGCCTCTCCGATCAGACGGAGGCGTGAGCCATGCCAAAGAAAATGCCCCACAGTGGGCAACCGCAGGGCAAGAGTGGGCGCGGAGGTGATACATTCCGCAAAATCAAACTCTCATGTATTACTTTAACTGTCAAGCGGGCAACGTCGCGTGAGGGCTGGCTCCACAGGGGGCGGTCATGAGCGCGTTGGTCAAAGATTTTGCCAAGCTGGCCCTGGATCGTGGTCTGCATCCGCTTGCCTGTAATGCCGACAAGACCCCGGCTATCAATCGAGAAAAGATCAAGGACCGCCCCCCGACGTGGAAGGAAATAGAGCGTTGGGGCAATCCCATGGTTGCGCTGGTCTGCGGCAATGAGGTCAATCCGGTGCTGGCCATCGACTTTGACCAGGCCGGTCTATTTTTCGACCCCTACAGGGCTAGGGTAATAGCAGAGCGCCCCGAGTTATGGGCGCGTCTCACGACAGAGCGGTCTATGAACGGTGGCTATCATATCTGGATCAGAACCAAGCGCCCCTTCATGACTCAGAAGCTCGCACACCAAGTTATCGAGGTCGGAGGCCCCGGCGAATATGACGGCGATGGAAAGCCTATCGACCCCGATAACAGGCCCAAGAAATCATTCAAGGCGTTCGAGTATCGCGGCAAATGGGTCATTGCTCCCGATGCCATCGAGACCAGAGGCGCGACCTCGGGCATGGGCGCTTATTGCTTGTGCGCTCCGTCGCCCGGCTACGTGCTGATACAGGGCAAGATCCTTTCCATGCCCCTGGTTGAAGATGAGGAAGTCGATTACCTGCTTTCCCTGGCCAGGGAGTTCGAGACCTATTTCCCCGAGCCGAAAGAACGCAGGATCAAGCCCGAGGCGCGGGCGGCTGACGGTAATCGGCCCGGCGATGACTTCAACGCCCGAGGCGAGAGCCTGCCCATTCTTGAAAAACATGGGTGGACGGTATCCAAAGAAGTTGGGGACCGCACCCACTTGGCCAGACCCGGCAAGACAGGATGCACAAGCGCCACGCTGACGGCTGACGGCATCTTCTACCCCTTCAGTTCTAACAGCCATCCATTTGAGCCGAACGAAGCGTATTCCCCCTTCTCTGTGTACGCCATGCTCGAACACGATGGAGACTTCGCGGCAGCGGCCAAGGGTCTGTCTGCGCAGGGATATGGATCTGTCTCACCGTCTCAATCTCCTAGGGGTGAGACAGTGAGACAACCGCTCAAGGTGCTCAACTTTCATGAGTTCCTGGCCCTTGAACTTCCAGTGCGCGGAAACGTGCTTTTCCCTGTCCTGCCTCAGCAGGGCCTTGTCATGCTCTACGCCCCGCGAGGCGTGGGCAAGACGTGGGTCTCTCTCAATATGGCATGGGCGGCCGCGTCCTGCGGGCTCTGTATCGGTGGATGGAGCGCCGACAGGGCTTGGAAGGTCATCTACATTGACGGAGAAATGCCCGCCGCCGTGCTCCAAGAGCGCCTTGCTCTGGTTGCGCAGGGCGCGGGTGGTGACTGCGATCCCGACTACCTCAAAATACTGACCCCCGACATTCAAGAATCGGGAATGCCCAACCTTGCGACGCCTGACGGCCGCGCCGCCCTCGAACCCTACATTGCCGACCGCGAAGTCATCATCGTTGACAACCTGGCCACGCTAAGCCGTGGCGGTCGTGAGAACGAGGCAGAGTCATGGTTGCCCATGCAGGAATGGTGCTTGGACATGCGCAGGCGCGGCAAGTCGGTGGTCCTGATCCACCACGCCGGGAAATCAGGCCAGCAGCGGGGCACAAGCGCCCGTGAAGACATTCTGGATACGGTCATCTCTCTGCGCAAAGCGAAGGACTACGAGCCCAACCAGGGCGCAAAATTCGAGGTTCATCTTGAAAAGGCCAGAGGCATCACCGGCAAGGACGCCGAACCCTTCGCCGCCGAACTGATCGAAGCCCCCGGCGGCGGGGTTACGTGGGCATGTGTGCCCATTCAGGATGAGCGAGAATCCAAGGTCAAGGCGTTACTGGCCGAGGGCCTGGCCATTGCCGATATCGTGGAAGAGACCGGCATCCCCCGCGCCACGGTCTACCGGATCAAGAAACGCCTGGGGGTGGAATGATGAACGCTCGCACCGTATCTCACGTATCAGCCCCTAGGGAAATGAGACATGAGACAAAGCCCCCCGTATCTGAGACGCGGCATGAGAAAATCATTGAGACGGCATCCACTAAACGCCTGATTAGCCAAGTATTAGCGCGGGCCAAGGTGAGACAGGCAGTGAGACAGCCCGTGAGAATCACCGTCGAAACAGTGAGACAACCAGTGAGACAGAGCCCCGCGAGACCTGCGGGCTCTCCCCTCTCCATCCCGCCGAACCTGGCCGAAGCCCTTCTTTGTTGTGGCTACTCCATCCCCGAGTGGACCCCCGCAGGGTGCCGGGCCTTTTTGGTTGAGCTCATGAGCGAGTGGCCAGGATTCCACGTCAATGGCTGGCATGGGCTGACCATGCCCGAGTGCTGGCCGGTGCGCCTCATGGACGCGGTGCAGTCGGTCTATGCTCAATCACTACAGGACCAGGGGGAAGCATGAGGACGCCAGATATTTATGAACGGGTGCAGGTGCTCGAAGATGAGGTGAAGTTGCAGGACAGCACGCTCGACGCCCGGACGCGGCTTTTGTGGGCTGAGATAACGAAGCTCAAGTCCATCATCGAGGAACTCAAAGCAGCGCAGCAGCGCAAGGAATAATAGCATGGCATCAATCTGGATCTCACGCGTTGACCTTGAAAACCTGATTGGCCCGGACGCGGCCCTGGCCCTACTGACCGCCTTCCCTGGCCGGTCGGTCTATATCCCCGGCAAGCGCAACGTGGATAAGCTGGTGCCCATCGTCGGTGCCGTCGCAGCGGAAGTCCTGCAAGCCGAGTTTGGCGGGTGCGAGATCATGCTCCCCTCAGCAGTGGCCAGGCCACGAACCTTGAAGGACCGCATCATCGAACGGCTCGAACAGGGATGGACCTACGGCGAAATCGTGGTCGAAGTCGGATGCACCTTACGCCATGTTTTCGGAGTGGCGAGGGACGCGGGGCTGACCCCCAAGGAACGGGTACAGAAGCCCGCCTCTGAGGCAGGGCGCAAGGCATGACCTTGGCCCTCTCTCCCGGCCCAGGATGCAGGACGCGGCTTGTCAGGACGCAGGGCGGGTGCCGTGGCCAGGGGGAGGGGGGAGTCAAATGTCTGGGGCTGACCCCCGGAGACCGTCGTTGGCTCTATCTTTTTCGCGTGGCCAAAATTGGGCACAGAAAACCCCATGCAATCCATAGACGAAATCTATCGACACCTTTTTCGGACCCCATGAAAGCCTTCGAGGGTGTTTTTTGTCTGAAAAGTCCGAATTGTCCGAATCACGGAGGCCGAAAATGGCAAAAAAAATTCGACATACGATTTGGCTGGAAGTTGAGACGGTCGCGCGACTGAAAAAAATCGCCGCGCTGGCTGAGTTGTCGCAGGGCGACTTGTTCAAGACCCTGCTCGAAATGAGCAAGGATGGTTTTGCGCTGACGCCGGTTGAAATCGAACAAGCGGCGGATGCAGTTGTGGATTATCTGACAAGCCGTCCGCAGGATGACGACAAATGAACGGCCAACTTTCCGCGCGTGAGCTGCTAGCCAAGGCTGAGACCGAGGCCAGGGAGCGCGTTAAGGCCGGGAAGCCCGCGCAGCTCTCCCCTGCCCCTGTGTACAACGCGGCCAAGAGCGAGGCCGTGGTTTACATATACGACGCGATAGGCGGCTGGTTCGGAATCGACCCGGCGCAATGGGTGCCGGAGTTTAACGGCATCAAGGCGAAAACCATTCACCTGAGAATCAATTCTCCCGGCGGCTCTGTTTTCGACGCTCAGGCCATGAAAACCGCCATCGCGCAACATTCCTCTAAAGTCATCGCTCATGTGGACGGCATGGCCGCATCCGCAGCAACGACCCTGGCCATTGCGGCTCGTGAGGTCGAAATGACGGACGGGGCAATGTTCATGATCCATAATGCTTGGGGCGTGATTGGCGGTGGCGCGGAAGACTTGGAAGACTATGCGGTTTTGCTCAGGAAGGCCACGGACGGCATCGTGAAGGATTATGTCCGCAAGACCGGCAAGCCTACTGCTCAGATCCGCGCCTGGATGAATGCGGAAACATGGTTCACGGCATCCGAGGCTTTGAAGCATGGATTTGTGGACAGGATCTTTGAGGACAAGCCGGGAGCAAGGGGCGCTTCGGCCATGGCCAGCGCGGATTTTAACAGCCCCAAAGCGTGGCGTGAACGGCAACTAAAAATCGAATCCTTCAACTCATAAAATTTTCGAGGTATTATAATGGATATGTCCGCAGCATACAGCAGAATTGGCGAAATCAACGACGATCTTCGCGACCTTCAGGAAAAGGATGACTTCACCGAGCGCGACAAACAGCGCTTCAGCGCTCTGGTAAAAGAACGCGACAATTTGTCTCTTAGAATGGACATGTACCGGAAGGCCAACGGTCTGTCCGACTCCAAGGACGCAATGTTTGTCGCAGGTTCAGCCGTCGACTTCGACAGCGCCCATATCAGCATCACCAATCAACCCAAGGTTTACAAGAACCTTGGCGAGCAGATGCTGGACGTCATGCACCTGACCACAGGAACGGATATGCGGGCCAAGAGCGCAGCGGCTGAGCGCTACACGCAGATCGTCAACGCGGCTGGCGGCAATACCAGCACCGGCAGCGACGGCGGCTACCTCGTGGAAACCGACAAGGCCAAGGACATTGCAACCACGGCGATTGAAACCGGCGTCTTTTCGTCCCGGTGCTCCATTCAGCCCATCGGCCCGAACGCGGATTCCTACAGCTACCTGGCCGCCGATGACCGGAACCGCAGCGACGGTAAGATCAACGGCGTTGCCGTGTATCGCAAGGCTGAAGCCGAGGAAATGACCGCAGGCGGCAAGGCCCAGCTCAAGGAACGCGAACTGCGCCTGGAAGACTTGTACGGATTGGTCTACGTCACAAACCGGATGCTCAGGGACGCGCCCGCAATGGCCGCCTATACGAAGCGCGTGCTTCGGCAGCAGCTTTCCTTCCGGCTGGATCAGGAAATCTGGGAAGGCAACGGCGCGGGGCAGTGTCTTGGCGTCATGAACAGCAACTTGCCGGTGACGGTGGACGCGGAAGACGCCCAGGACGCCGGAACCATCGTTGCCGAGAATGTGGTGAAGATGCTTGGACGCTTCAAGGGCAACCTCCGCAGCGCGGCTTGGTTTGTGAATCAGGACTGCCTCTCTCAGTTCCCGCTCATGACCGTGGGCGACCGGCCGGTTTACACGCCCGACTTCCGAAACAACCCGTTTGGCGCTCTGTTCTCCCTGCCCATCGTGCCGGTGGAATTCTGCGAGACCTTGGGCAACCTTGGGGACATCGTGCTTGCCGACTGGTCCGAATATCTGCTCATCACCAAGGGCGGCGTGGAAGAGGCTGAATCCATCCATGTGAAGTTCCTAACCGATGAAACCGCGTTCCGGTTCGTCATGAGAAACAACGGGCAACCGCTCCACGATCAGCCCATTACCCCGCTGAACGGCAGCAATACGCTTTCCCCGTTCGTGATGCTGGCGGCCCGATAGAAATATTTCTGCGCTGGTCCCGCAGTCTGGCGCAGAAAAGGTCCGGCATACCTCATGGACCATTCAAACGAGGTGGGGAGCTTGGAGCGAACCGCGGAGTTTGAGCCCGCCCAGGAATGAGAGCCGTTCCAGGGCGGGTTTTTTTCAAATAAAGGAGGCCCAACATGGCCAAAATTTCCGGAATTTACGTTGAGATAAGAGGCGACGCAACACAACTTAAACAAGAGTTGAAGGCAGCGAAGACCGCCGTTACAGAACAGGCGCAAGGCATGTCCAATGCCCTCAATAATGCACTCTCCCCGGCCCAACTCAAGAATTCCATCAACGGCCTGGTCCGCGATCTGAACACGCTTTCAAATGCGTCAAAACTTACCGGTAAAGAGTTTGGTTTCATCGGCACAGATCTTGGCCAGCTACAGCGTATCACCGGGTTATCCGCTGCTGAGTTCGGCAAGTTGCAATCGAAGATGATGGAAACACGCGCGGCGAAAATCCAGGAACAGGCCTTGCGCCGGATTGCAGATGCCGCCGGGTTGTCTACCAAGGAAGTGGCCGAACTTGGAAGGCACATGAATGTGAGCCAGGCCGGAATTGCTTCCATCAACAGCGCCACTAGTTCAATGACGGCGTTTGGCGCTGCCGCTAGAACTGCCCTTGCGTATCTGTCTGTTCAGTCCTTTACGCAGGCCAGCCAGGCCATTCTTGACGCTGGTATTGCCATGGACAGCCTCCAGCGCTCGTTCGTGGCAATCACCGGGAGTCAGGCCGGAGCGGCTGAACTTATGGCCTGGCTCCGTGACGAATCAAACCGCCTTGGTCAGAGTTTCTATGAACTGGCCCCGGCTTTCAAGTCGTTAACGGCAGCAGCTCGCGGGACCACGCTTGAAGGCGAGCAGACCCGCAAGATTTTCTCATCCGTGACCGCCGCCTCAACGGCCTTGGGCCTTTCTGCCGACCAGACCAAGGGCACGCTCTTGGCCCTTGAGCAGATGATTTCCAAGGGCGTCGTGTCCATGGAAGAATTGCGCCGCCAATTGGGCGACCGGCTCCCCGGCGCTTTTGGCATGGCCGCAAAAGCCATGGGCGTATCAACGCAAGAACTCAACAAAATGGTGGCGTCTGGCACGGTCATGGCTGACGACCTGCTTCCGAAGTTGGCCGCAGAACTCCAGCGCGTCTATGGCCAAGCGGCCCAGACCGCCGCGCTTGAATCTGCCCAGGCAGCGGTCAACGGTTTGTCTGAGGAGTGGACCGACCTCAAGAATAATCTATTCCATTCAGACACGGCTGTGTCGGGCATCAACGCAGTCACACAGGCGATTGCAGGCCTCAACGCCATGATCAGCAACATCCAGACCGGGAAAGTACAGTGGATTTGGGAAGGGCTGAAGATGGAACCCATGGACCCGAGCACATATCGCGGAAAGGTCAACCGTGAAATGGTCATGCCCGCCTATGCCGCGCCGGAATCCATTCCCGCCGCTACGGTTGCGAATGCTGGTGCTACCACTTCGGTGGCAGGCTCCAGCGCGGCCAGATACTACGAAAAGATGATCGCGGATGGACGCAAGGCAGCTGAGGTGCTGGACCAGTATTGGACAGATTACGAGAATGCGCGGATCAAGGCCATTACCGATTCCGTGCAGGTCCGGGCCGATAATCAAGCAAAAGATTTGCAACTGGTCTCTGAGTTCGCGGACAAATACAAGGCAGTTGTCCTTGGCGAGACCGAATTCAAAGAAGCTCAGATTCAGGCACAGGCCGAGGCTTACCGCAGGGCTGGCGCTGAAGAGGTGGCGGTTGCGCAATGGGCGGCCGCTGAAAAACTCAAGTACTCCCGTGACTGGTCGGACGGCGCTACAAGGGCGTTCCAACTCTACACGGACAATGCCGGGAACGCGGCACAGATCGCCCAGGATGCGATCACCGGGTGGGCAAAGTCCAGCGAAGACGCGCTTGTTTCGTTCGTGACAACCGGCAAGATGGAGTTTGAGGACTTTGCCGACAGCATCATCAAGGATTTATCGAGGATTGCAGTCCAGCAGGCCATCAGTGGTATCTTCTGGGCCTTGCTCGGAGGTCTGTCCGGAGGGGTGTCTTCGGCTGCCGGGTTTGGAATCGCGGGAGAACTTTCCAGCATGTTTTCCCGGAACGCCAAGGGTAACGTCTTCGAGTCCGCAGGTCTCCACACTTACGCCAACACAGTCGTTGACCGTCCTACCGTGTTTCCGTTCGCGAAGGGCGTTGGGCTCATGGGCGAGGCGGGCCCGGAAGCCATCATGCCGCTGAAGCGCGGCCCGGACGGTTCCCTCGGGGTGTCTGGTGGCGGGACGAACATCGTTATCAACCAGATTGAAGCGCCGGGGCGCGGAGGCGAGGTCCAACGCCGCGAAGAGAACGGCGTCAGTATTATTGACCTGTTCGTGGAGCAGATCGAAAGCAAGGTGGCCGGGAGCATCAGTCAGGGGCGCGGCCCGGTGCCGTCTGCGCTGGCCAGGACCTACGGGCTCAACAGGTCGAACGGGGCTTTGAGGTAAACCCGCCTTCGGCTCGGGGGCGGGCATTATTTTCGGCCACGGCGTGGTCACGTCCGCACGGGCCCGGCCCGGCTTCATGGTGAGGCCGGGTTTTTTATGCCCGAGGTGGGGGCATGGGCGGACCGGATTCGTGTCTCAAAGCGGGATTCTCATTCATTGAGTTTTTCGATTTTTGGGCGAAAATTTCCTGATTCGTAATTTATTTCAAAAATATGCATTTTTTGTATATTTTGCATACACAAGCCCGCTCGCATTGCATGAAAAATAAATAATTACAGAATGTTGACATTGTGTTCGAGTCTCGCCTCCGTACCATGACAAATCAAAGGGTTGGCAGCCAAACAGGCCGACAACCCTTTTTTTGCGCCCGATTTCCGGTCACTGACTGTGACCATGATGCTTCTCCGCCGGGACCAGGGCGATGCGCATACCCATAATCCCGGCCATACCCCTCAGCGACGACAGGACTCTTTGCAATCCGATGCATGAACAGAGCTAGTCGAAGTCCCGAAATTCCAAACGCTTTTTCGATTCTCTCAGCTCCCCAAAATTCCGGAGAAGAACCCCGGTCAGCCTCTTTGACCATGAGGAGCTCTTGTGGCAGGAAAGTTCCGGTCGATAGCGCACGTCCAAGGAAGGTTCCATGCTGAGTGAAAAATTTCTGAACGAATTCGAGGAATACCTGACCTCCGGCCAACTGGAGGAAGACTACGGCTACTCCGCCGAGGACCGCAAGATCGAGATCCTTGAGTATCTCGAACGCTTCATGGACCTGGCCGAGGAGGTCGACAAGGTTGCCACGCGCCTGCTCATGCCGCATCTCTCAGAAGTCATGCCCGCCAAGGACGAATAGCCGAAAATACCTTTTCTTTCCGGCCACCGCGTATTCCCGGACCTGTTCGAGGCTGTAGCCCTCCACCGTGTCGGCGGAAGTCTCGTTGCTCATGACCAGCACCCTCCCCTGCGGCGCGAGATGGGTTTTCACTTCGCCCAGAAGCTTCTGCCAGGGCATGAAGGCCCGGCTGACGATGAAGTTTGCCGCGCGCCGCGCCTGGGGCAGCGCCTCCATTCGGGCGCAGATGACCTTGGTCCTGGGCAGCCGCATGTGCGCCAGGGCCTGTTCCATGAAAAGAGCCCGCTTTTGCCTCGGCTCCACCAGAAAATACTCGCCCGATTGCCAGAAGACGCGCAGCGGGATGCCGGGCAGACCCGCTCCCGCCCCCAAATCCAAAGTCTGGCCGGGCTGTGGTTCGAGAGTGCGCAACAGGTCGCAGAGATGCCAGGAATCCTGGATCAGGGTCTCCAGGATTTCGGACCAGGCGGATGGTCCGACCAGGTTCATGCGGCTGTTCCACTTGACCAGAAGGCCAAGGTAGACGCTCAAAAGGCGGGCCTCTTCGTCGCCGAGCACACGGCCCAGCCGCTTGGCGGCGGCCGCGACCTGGGCCGCTTCGGGTGCTGAATTCATAAGCGATCCTTTCGTCAGGCCGGGCAATCCCCGCAGGGCGCAGCCCTTGGGGATTTCCCCTTTACCTGAGGGGGGGCTGCGGATACAAGCAGCTCAGTTTTTGATTGGAGGAACAATGACCACACACAGCATAGTATTTCCCGGCCAGGGATCACAGGAGCCCGGGATGGGCCGGGATCTGGCCGAACACTGGTCCGAGGCCATGGACTTGTGGAAAAAAGCCGAACGCGTAAGCGGCCTGCCGCTGCGTGAAATATACTGGGACGGCGACGAGAACGCCATGGCGGTGACGCGGAATCTGCAACCCGCCCTGACCGTTGTCAACATGAACCTGTGG
>JBFWJY010000029.1:0-45408 GCA_050252955.1 Desulfomicrobium sp. | reverse complement strand
GGTTGCTTAATGGAAAACGCATCTGGCGACCTCCGACGAGCTTTGGGTGAGCCCATTCTCGGTCGCCAGCTGCTTGAGGTTACCCGTCATGCCGTGGAAGAATTTGCAGAACTTGACGCACACAACTGCTTGTAAGGCTTCTCGGCCGGTCGCGCACTTCTGACTTTAGCATCTGTAAGCATGATCACCTCTCTTCTGATACCCCACATTGAAGATACCCCAGGCTACCCCGGATACCCCACTAACGTACCCCAAAAAAGAGTTTACACACTTTGAAGTAAAATGAAAGATACTGAAGGATAATGAATACAACATATCGGAATTGTTGACGTATGGGCGCAAAAAAGCCCGCATTGAGCGGGCTTGTTTGGTTTACGTGGTGGAGATGAGGAGGATCGAACTCCTGACCTCTGCATTGCGAACGCAGCGCTCTCCCAGCTGAGCTACATCCCCACGTGTGGGAAGCCTGATATGGGGTCCGGAGGCGGTTGTCAACAGGTGGCGATCCAAAAAACGCATTGGACCGCGTCGCTCGTTGCCGAAGACTTCACTCCGCCATTCGAAACCTCCTCCATGCCGGAAGCCGTCGTGTCGCGTCCTCGGGGCGGCCGTTCCGGTCAAATCAGGTAGCTTTGCAGGACCATTCCTTCCGGGACCGGGGCCTTGTCCTGGTAGATATCCCAATAGGTCTGCCGGGCGCGGCCCAGGGCCTGGTACAGGGGATGTTCGGTCCGGGCCCGCATTTGGGCGCAGGGGGCGTTGTGTTCGTCGACCATGACCAGGCGCTGCGCCCGGTTCAGGATGCCCGCCGTGCCCACGGAGGCGATGGCCGCGATCTCCCCGGCCTCGGCCCGGGCGAGAAGCTCGCCGTAGGTCATGTCCCGTTCCTCCACGTGAACTCCCGATTCGCGCAGGATGGCGCAGATGCCCTGGATGGTGACCGATGGCAGGATGAGGGGGCTTTCGGGGATCTTGACCACGACGCCGTCCGTCAGGGCCAGGAGGCAGCAGGAGGAATCCCACTCCGTGATCCGCCGCTCGCGCAGGGGCAGGTCAGGCCGGTCGTCCAGGAACAGGGCCGAACTGGCCTCGGGCAGGATGCTCCTGGCCTCGTCCACGGCTTTGACGCTCAAAAGGTAGTTGACCCCGAGCTTCAGGTTGCCCGTGCCGTTGGCGCTCACGGCGCGCACCAGGTGCGGCACGACCACGCCGCTGAAGGGCTCGCCCATGTAGCGGTCGTAGGTGCAGGTGACCATGCGGATGGCGGGGCTTTCGGGAAAGGTGACGCCGATGGACTGGGATTCGTCCACGGTGAAGGGACGCAGGTAGCCCTGGCCGCCGGATTCCCCCATGGCGTGGATGAACTCCTTCAACTCCGGGCTGCGCAGGTAGCGCAGGATCATGGCTTCAAGCTCTTCTTCCGAGGGGACCAGGGCCTGTTGGGCCGAGCCCAGGTTGAAGGAGATGGAGCGGCGGAAACGTTGCAGGTTCTTGTGCAGGTTCAGGAACTGGATGTGCAGCCCGCCATCCTCGGCCGGACCGACGAAGTAGCGGATGCCCTCGAAGGCCAGGCAGAGCCCGTAATGGATGGAGCGGGAGACGGCGGGGACCTTGTCCGCCATGGGAACCATGGACGGGGACTTGGTTCGGAGCAGATAGCGTGATTGGAAATCAGCCCATTTGATGCCTTCAAAACCGGCCATGGAGCCTCCATTGGAATGGTGGTTTGTTTTTATGGGAGCGCGGGACAGACGTACCAGCTTTGTCTCCGGGCATGGATGCGCCCCGCCGGCCTGGTCCTGTCTCCGGCGCGGATCAGGCGCAGCGCGGGGTGCTTGTCCGCGCCCAGGACATGAAAGATGACCTCCCGCGCCGCGTTCAGCACCTGCTCCGTCAGGGTCAGGCGGGCGACCCGGGGCGAAGCCTGGGGCGGGGGCACGGGCGCCGCCAGGGGATGCCCTGGCGGGAGCGTCGATGCGGGGAAGACGGATGCCGTATGTCCATCCGCGCCCATGCCGAGGGCGATGAGGTCAAATTCCGGCGTTTCTTCGGGCCCGGGCCGGAAATGTTCCCGCAGCTCCCGGGCGTAGTCTGCGGCGGCGGCTTCCGGAGTCAGTTCGCCGCGCATGCGGTGGACGTGCGCCTGCGGCAGGGGCACGCGCGAGAGCAGGTGCCTTTGCACGGAACCGAAATTGGAGTCGGGATGGACGGCGGGGATCATGCGCTCGTCGACGAAAAAAACATGGGTCCTGGCCCACAGCTCGCCGGGAAAGAGGCCCGGGTCGGCCAGATGCCGGAAAAAGGGCAGGGGGCCCGATCCTCCGGACAGGGCCAGGCGGAAGAACTGTTCGCGGGCCAGCGTCTGCCTGGCCAGGCGTCCTGCGTGGCTGGCCAGGGCGCGGCCGTAGCTCTCCTGGTCCGGGAATTCGAGCCAGGCCCCGCTCATGATCCGGCCCTCTGCGCGGCCTTGGGGCCGGGCCCGCCAGCGACGTAGGTGTGCAGGGCGATGTCGCTGTCCGGGCAGTCGCAGCGGTCCAGGATGGGGGTCAGGAAGCCCCAGCACAGTTCCACGGCGTCCTGCCGCCAAAAAAGGGTCTGGTCGCCGGTGATGCAGTCCAGCAGGACCTTGGCGTAGTCGTCCAGGCGACCGGGGCCCTCGCCCGCGCCATAGGAGAATTCCATGGACTGCCCCTGGAGGCAGAGCGAGGAGCCCTGGCCCTTGGTCTGGACCTCCAGGCGGACCACCTCGTTCGGATGGATGCCGATGACCAGCCGGTTGGGAGGGATGACCTCGCCCTGGGTCTTGCGGAACATGGACACGGGCACGCTTTTGAACTGTACCGATATCTCGGTGTGCTTGGCTTCCAGGCGCTTGCCGGAGCAGAGATGGAACGGCACGCCCTGCCAGCGCCAGTTGTCCAGATAGACCTTGAGCCAGGCGAAGGTCGGGGTGGTCGAGTCCGGGGGCACGCCCGGTTCCTGGAGATATCCGGGCACGGGCCGGCCATCCGACATGCCCGGTCCGTACTGGCCGAGGATGAGCTGTTCGTCCAGGCGCTCCAGGTCGAGCGGGCGCAGGGCCCGGAAGACCTTGGAGCGTTCGTCGCGGACCAGTTCGGCCTCGAACAGGGATGGCGGTTCCATGGCGCACAGGGACAGAAGCATCATCATGTGATTCTGGAACATGTCCCGCAGCACCCCTGCCTGGTCGTAGAAGCCGGCGCGGTGGCCGATGCCCAGGGTCTCGGCGGCGGTGACGCGGATGTGGTCGATGTAGCGGCGGTTCCAGACCGGTTCGAAGAGGGCGTTGGCGAAGCGCAGCAGAAGCACGTTCTGCACGGTCTCCTTGGCCATGTAGTGGTCGATGCGGAAAATCTGACGTTCCTTGAAATAGCGGTGCAGGACAGTGTCCAGCTCGCGCGCCGTGGGCAGGTCGCGCCCGAAGGGCTTTTCCACGACGATGCGCACGCTTGAGCCCTCATTCTCCCGCCCCAGCCCGGCCTCGCCGAGCATGGTGGCCAGGGGGATGTAGGCGGCCGGGGGCACGGCCAGATAGAACAGCCGGTTTTTCGTCCCCGCGTCGTCGAGTTCGCCCAGGGCCAGGCTCAATGTGTAGCCCGAGTCCGATTCGTCGGGGTCCAGGCGCAGGTAGCGGACGCGCGGGATCAGATCGGCCATGCAGGATTCGGGGATCGACCCGCCCAGTTTTTCACGCATCAGACGCGTGTAGCGCGACGTGTCCAAATCCTTGCGGCCCACGGCCAGGATGCGCGAGTCGTGGCTGAGCAGACCGTTTTTGCACAGGGAGGCCAGGGCTGGGTAGATCTTGCGCATGGCCAGGTCCCCGGTGGCTCCAAAAACCACGAGGCTGACCGGCGCGGCCTGGGTCGGGGCGGGGCAGGATGGTGTCATGGCGCTCCCTAGGGGGTGAGAGGGTTTGGAGCTGCCAGAAATATCAGGACCAAGCCAAAAGGCAAGTCTCGGTTCTCACAGCCTTCGCAGCCCGGCGCATCAGCGGAAAAAGAGCGCCACTCCGGCCAGGGTGAGCAGGGCGCCCGCGAAGCTGCGCCGGGAGACTTTGTGACCGCTCATGGCCGCCAGCCCCAGGGCGAAGAGGGGGCTGACCGAGAGCAGGGTCTGGGCGATGGCGGCGCCGGTCAGCTTGAGGGCGGCCTGTTGCAGCCAGATGCCCAGGAACGTGCCGAGGAAGACGGCCAGCACGAAGAAGGCCCAGCCGTTTCTGGCCGTGCCGACGGCCCGCCAGGAGTCGCGGCGCAGCACGATGTCGGGCCTGAGCACCGGCAGCGCGGTCCACAGCACCACGCTGGCCGCGCCCAGCCGGATGAGGGCGGCCCACAGGGGCGTGATGTCGGTGGTGACCATGACCTGCCGGGACATGACCATGCCCCCGGCCTGGCACAGGGCGGCCAGGGTGGCGAAACCCAGCCCCGGAAGGTGGATTCTTTTTTGCTGGGGCCGGTGCTCGGTGACCACCCAGAGGATGCCGGCCATGGTCAGGAAAATGCCGGTCCAGGCCCAGAACCCGATGGCCTCGTCGAGGAAGCACAGGGCCAGAACGCCGGTCAGGGGCGGGGCCAGGGATTCGACCAGAAGCGTCTGGCTGGGGCCGACGCGCTTGATGGCCGAGAAATAGGCGCTGTCGCCGACGCTGATGCCCACGATGCCGCTGCCCGTCAGCCACAGCCACTGCGAGACGGTCAGGTCCGGACATGTCTCGCCCAGGATGAGAACGGTCAGGCTGAGCATGGCCACGGCGATGGTGCCCTTGACCAGGTTCAGGAACAGGGCCGGGGCCCGGTTGCCGGTGCGGGCGTAGATCATGGTGGCCACGGCCCAGATGAAGGCCGCCGCGAGGGCGGCGATTTCCCCGGCAAAGGGCGCGTTGATCATGCCTGGGGGAGGGACGTGGCCTGGTTGGCGAAAAAGAATTTCGTGTCGAAGGGGCCCATGCTGCCGGTTTCGGCCATGAGCGTGAAATACTCCACGCGGCCATAGCGGCGGGTCAGGTCCTGGCGCACGCCCATGCGCTGGTAATAATCGGCCTTGCGCATGGGATGCTCGCTTTCCGTCAGGTCGTAGACCGCGTCCTCGATTTCGGCCCAGGCATGGATCACCCATCCTTCATCGGCCGGAACCCAGGCGTGCACGACCTCGGCCAGTTCGCTTTCACTGCAGATTTCCATGGCCGCCGCGAAAGATTGTTCCTTGAAATGCATGTTCACTCCTTGATGATGGTGTCCATGAGGGCCGCGCCCAGGGCGTTGCCGACTTCGTAATGCTCCGGAAAGACCACCTCGGTGCCTAGGCGCGCGGCCACGTCCGGCAGCAGAAACGGCGCTGCCGCGCCGATGCCTATGATGCGGGGCCGTACCCGGACGGTGATGTCGAGCAGGGCGCTGGGCTCGGACTGATGGAGAAATTGCGCCAGCGCCGGGCCGACTTCGCGGTTGCCGAGAGCGCTGAGGATGGTTGTGGCGATGTTGGAATAGGCCTTTTCCAGCACCTGGCCGCAGAATGCCTCCGGGGTCAGTTCCAGAAGCTCCGCCAGCACCTGTGCTCCGCGTCGCGCGGGGACGCTGTCTCCCAGACGCAGGCGTTCAAGGACGTGCAGGGCGTCGGTGGGCGTGAAGCCGCAGGTGATGACGCGTCGCGCGGCCTGGAGCCGCGCGATGGCCTTTTCGAGGCTTGATTCGGCCAGCCCCAGCTCCCGTCGCAGCCGCGCGGGCGTGGCCGGGCCGTTTTCGGCGAGCCATTTCAGGATGCGGTCCTCTCCGGGGGGGATTTGGGGCGCCAGTTGCACGCATTGGGCGCAAAGGTCCGCGCCGAGCCAGGCCCGGGGATTGGTCACGGCCTCAAGGGCCGCGCCGTCAAGGTACAGATGGGCCTGGGAGAGGGGCACGACCCGGGCCGGGCCCAGGGACAGGACGCCGCTGTCGACGCGGGCCAGGCTGTCGCCGCCCAGCCCCACGGTGTACATTTCCACGGCCTGCACGTGGGTGCGCCAGGAGCCGATGGTCATGCCCTCTTCGCGCACCACGGGACGCCCTTCCCGGATCAGTGTGATGTCCGTGGTGGTGCCGCCGACATCCACGATCAGCGCGGTCTCGTCCTTGGCGGCATGGGCGCCGAACAGGGCCGTGGCCGCCGGGCCGCTGGCCACGGTGGCCGAGGAATTGCGCGCGGCCTCCCGCAGATCCATGCTGCGGCAGTCTCCGCGCACGATGCGCACCGGGCAGGACAGGCCCAGGCGTTCCATGGAGCGGTCGATGCTGCGCATGAAATCCTGCATCACGGGCAAGAGGCGGGCGTTCAGCACCGCCGTGGCGGCGCGTTCCTCCATGCCGGGCCGGGTGCTGGCCTGGTGCGAACAGAATATGGGTTGGGGGTCGATAAGCTCGATGGCCTTGGCCGCGACCAGTTCGTGGGTCGGGTCTTCGAAGGCCAGCATGGCGCAGACGGCGTAGGCGTCCACGCGGCCTTTCATGGCGGCGATGCCGTCGAGCAGGAAATTCATGCCCAGGGGCTCGGATTCGACCCCTCTGGCCTTGTGGCCGCCGGGGATGAAGCGCATGTCCGCCACGGGGATGCGCAGGCGCTTGTCGTGGCCGATGACGAAGAGTCCGACCTCCGCGCCCTTGTCTTCCACCAGGGCGTTGGTGGCCAGGGTAGTGGACACGGTCACGAGTTCCACGCTGCGCGGCGGCGCGCCGGAGGCGAGAAGGGCCTTTTCCAGGCTGCGCCCGATCCCAAGAGCCGGATCGTGGGCCGTGGTCGGGGTCTTGACCCCGGCCAGGACCCGTCCCGAAAGGCGGTCGAGCACGATGGCGTCGGTGTAGGTGCCGCCGGTGTCGATGCCGATGACGCAGTGTGATATGGACATGGGTGTTTCCTGGTTGCGAATGAGCCTGCTTGCCGCGATTGCCTTAAGGATTTCCGCCTGTCCCGTCCAGTGTTCGCCCTCCCCGGGAAGGGGCGGGGCTGAGGCGCGATGCCGCCATCTGGGCGTTTTTCCGCTCAGGAGGTTGTTTCCCGCGGCAAAATATGCCAGCAGAAGAATGGTCGAAATTCATGCCGCGCAACCGCCGGGCATGGGAAACCAAGGAGCTATCCGTGCACAAGGAACTGCATTTGATCATGGGAGGGGAGGCCGGTCAGGGCCTGGACACCGTGTCCGGGCTGCTGGGCAAGGCCGTGGTCCGCTCGGGCAGGCATCTGCTCGCGGCCCAGCATGTCATGTCCCGGGTGCGGGGCGGACACAACAATTTTCGGCTGCGCATCGGCGCGGGTCCCGTGCAGGGGCCTGCGGACACCTTTCACCTGCTGGCCGCCATGAGCCGGGAGAGCGTGGACCTGCACAAGGACAAGCTCAAGGAGCCGGGCATCATCCTGGCCGACGCGGCCTGGGAGCTATCTGCCCTGCCCGGCATGGTGGCCATACCATTTGCCGAGCTCGCCTCGCGTCCCGTTTTTCGCAACGTGGCCCTGCTCGGCGTGCTCGGTGCCATGATGGGCCTTGAGGCGTCCCTGTTCGAAGAGCAGCTTGAGGAGCAGTTCCGGGCCAAGGGGGGCGAGATCGTGTCCAGCAATCTGCGCGTGCTGGCGGCCTCCATGAAGTGGGCCGCCGAAAATGCGCCGGGCCTGCCCCTGCCCGAAAGCGCGGGCGCGCCCGGGATGCTGAGCATGGACGGCAATCAGGCCATCGTGCTCGGAGCGCTGGCCGCCGGGGTGCGCTTCTGCGGGTACTACCCCATGTCCCCGGCGACCTCCATCGCCGAGGGGCTGGTGCAGGCCGCCGTGGACATGGGCGTGGTCGTGGAGCAGGCCGAGGACGAGATCGCGGCCGCGAACATGGCCCTGGGCGCGGCCTACGCCGGCGCGCCGAGCATCGTGCCCACCTCGGGGGGCGGATTCGCCCTGATGACCGAGGCGGTCAGCCTGGCCGGGGTCTCGGAGACGCCGGTGGTCTTCGTGGTGGTCCAGCGCCCCGGCCCGGCCACGGGGCTGGCCACGCGCACGGAGCAGGCCGACCTGGAGCTGGTGCTTTACGCCGGCCACGGGGAGTTTCCCCGCGCCGTGCTGGCCCCGGCCACCCTGGACGACTGCTTCCGCCTGACCCACAGGGCCTTCGACCTGGCCGAAAAGAGCCAGGGCCCGGTGTTCGTGCTTTCGGACCAGTACCTGGCCAGCGCGGTGCGCTCCGTGGCCCCCTTTGACCTGGACGGCCTCACGCCGGTCGCCGGTCCGGATCTCGAAGATTCCGATCCTGGAAACTACCGCCGTTACAACTGGGACAAGCCCGTTTCGCCCCGGCGCGTCCCCGGGCATGGGCAGAGCCTGGTGCTGGCCGACTCCCACGAGCACAACGAGACGGGGCACATCATCGAGGACGGGGCCATTCGCGTGCGCATGCAGGACAAGCGCCAGGCCAAGCTCGGCGTGCTGCTCGCAGACGTTTTGCCGCCGGAGTTTTCCGGCGACGACGATCCCGACCTGCTGCTGGTGGGCTGGGGCTCGTCCTGCGAGGTGCTGCGGGAAGCGACCGCCGGGCTCCGCGCGGACGGGGTCCGGGCGGCCTGCCTGTGTTTCACCCAGGTCTGGCCGCTGGTTCCCGAAACCTTCCTGCCGCGCCTGGATTCGGCCCGCGCGGTCGTTGCCGTGGAGGGCAACAGCACCGCCCAGTTCGCGGGATTGCTGCGCAAGACCACGGGGTTTCACATACACGACACCGTTCTGCGTTACGATGGCCGGACCCTGACGGCCGGATTCGTCAGGGAGCGGTTGCAGCCCATTCTGGAGGCCTTATGATCGACACCAAAATCTACGGCGAATTCACGACCAGTTGGTGCCCCGGCTGCGGCAACCACGACGTGCTTCTGGCCGTCAAGGACGCCCTGGCCGACCAGGGCATCCTGCCGCATCAGTTCGTCATGGTCTCGGGCATCGGGCAGGCGGCCAAGATCGTGCATTACCTCAAGTGCAACGGGTTCAACGGCCTGCACGGCCGCGCCCTGTCGCCGGCCCAGGCCATCAAGCTGGCCAACCCGGAGATGACCGTGCTGGTGGAGTCGGGCGACGGCTGCACCTACGGCGAGGGCGGCAACCATTTCCTGGCCGCCATCCGCCGCAACGTGAACATCACCCTCATCGTGCACGACAATCAGATCTACGGTCTGACCAAGGGGCAATCGAGCCCCACGACCATGACCGGGCACAAGACCAAGAACAACCCCCTGGGCGTCTTCGACCAGCCCTTCAACCCCGTGGCCGTGGCCGTGGCCATGCGCGCCTCCTTCGTGGCCCGGAGCTTTTCCGGTTTCCGCGAGCACGCGGCCCGGACCATCGCCCAGGCCATGCGGCATCCGGGCTTCGCCCTGGTGGACATGCATTCGCCCTGCATCTCCTTCAACAAGGTCAACACCTTCGCCTGGTACAAGGCCCGCTGCAAGGAGGCCAGCCACGATCCGGGCGATTGGGCCGCGGCCATGACCGTGGCCCGGACCTTCGGCGATGAGATACCCATCGGCGTACTGTACCGCGAGGAGCGCCCCGCCAAGGATGCGACGCTGCCGCAGTGCGCGGATGGAGCGCTTTACCGCAGGCCCGTGGATATGGAGGCCGTCGGACGGCGCATGCTCGCCTACGGCTGAGCCGGTCGTCTTGCCAAGTGACGGGCATCCGGGTAGGGCCACGAAAAAAACGAAGGAGAATCCCATGGCCAAAGCACGTGCCCGTCACATTCTGGTGGCGACCGAAGAGGTTTGTCAGGCTCTGAAAAAGAAGATCACCGAAGAAGGTGGCGATTTCGCCGAAATCGCCCGCAATTATTCCCAGTGCCCGTCCGGCAAGCGCGGCGGCGATCTGGGGACCTTCGGCCCCGGTCAGATGGTGCCCGAGTTCGACCACGTCTGCTTCAACGAAGCCGTCGGCGTGGTGCACGGCCCGGTCAAGACCCAGTTCGGCTACCACCTGGTGGAAGTGACCGAACGCTCCTGAGACGGGGCCTGGCCTGTCTGAGAAACCGGGCTGCGTGGTGGTCCGGTTTTTTTTGTTGGAGAGCGAAGAAAATGGGAAGCATGAGACGAATGGGACGGATAGGAAAAATTCTCCATAAGTCCCATTCTTTCTTCAAGAGGAATTTCATGGAAGATCACATCAGATTCGACGCCGAGGGTGCAACCCTCCTGCTTCTCGACCAGCGCAAGCTGCCCCTGGTGGAAGAAACGTTCGCCTGCCGCACGGTGGAGGACGTCATCTACGCCCTGCAGACCATGGTCGTGCGCGGGGCGCCCGCCATTGGCGTCAGCGCCGCCTACGGCTGTCGCATAGCGCTCGGGCAGGCCATGGCGGCGGGGGCGTATTGGCGCAGCGAGCTTGAGCGGTTGCTGAACCTGCTCGCCCAGGCGCGGCCCACGGCGGTCAATCTGGCCTGGGCCGTGGGCCTGATGCGCGAGGCCGGAGCGGGCATCCAGGATCCGCGCGAACTGGGCGAGGTCTGGCTCGCCCTGGCGCAAAAGGTTCACGCCGACGACATCGCCATGAACAAGGCCATGGGCCGCTTCGGCGGGGCCTTGCTGGCCGACGGCGACACGGTCATGACCCACTGCAACGCCGGCGCCCTGGCCACGGCCGGGTACGGCACGGCCCTGGGCGTGATCCGGGGAGCGGTGGACATGGGCAAGAAGATCTCCGTCATCGCCAACGAGACCCGTCCCTTTCTGCAGGGCGCGCGGCTGACCGCCTACGAACTGCACAAGGATTCCATCCCCGTCACCGTGGCCTGCGACAACGCCTGTTCGCTGCTCATGAGGCGCGGGCTGGTGCACAAGGTCGTGGTCGGCGCGGACCGCATCGTCGCCAACGGCGACGTGGCCAACAAGATCGGCACATCCGGTGTGGCCATCCTGGCCCGGCACTACGGCATCCCCTTCTACGTGGCCGCGCCCAGTTCCACCTTCGATCTGGCCACGCCCGAGGGCAGCCTCATCCCCATCGAGGACCGCACGCCGCTGGAGGTGACCCATGTGGGGAGTACGCAGATCACGCCCGACGGAGTCCCGGTTTTCAATTTTGCCTTCGATGTCACGGATCATTCGCTGATCACGGGCATCATCACCGAACGCGGGGTGCTTTCCCCGCCCTACACATCGAGTATCGCCGAGATCATCGGCCAGGAACGCAGACCATGAACCAGCTCCTTCCCATGGTGGCCCTCATCGGGCGTCCCAACGTGGGCAAATCCACTCTTTTCAACCGCCTCATCAAGAAGCGGGTCTCCATCACCCACGACATGGCCGGCGTGACCCGGGACAGCATCTTCAGCGAGGTGCGCGGCGAAACGCGCTCCTACATGCTCATCGACACGGGCGGGCTTGTCCCCGACTCCAGCGACGAGATCGAGATCAGCATCTTCGAGCAGGCCCGGGAAGCCATGGCCGGGGCGGATCTGATCCTGTTCATCGTCGACGGCCGCACCGGGCTGCATCCCCAGGACGAACAGGTCGGGCAGTATCTGCGCCAGAGCGGCAAGGAAGTGCGCGTCATCGTCAACAAGGTCGACGGCCCGGAGCAGGAGGAGACCCTGGCGGCGGAGTTCTACGCCCTGGCCTTCCCGCTGCAATGCGTGTCCGCGGCCCACGGCTTCGGCATGGGCGACCTGCGCGACATGATCGAGGGGGCGCTGCCCAGGGACGAATGTGAAAACGTCGACCAGCCTCAGGGCGGTCTCAAGATCGCCCTGCTTGGCCGTCCCAACGCGGGCAAATCCTCGACCATCAACGCGCTTCTGGGCAAGAAGCGGCTCATGGTCAGCGCCGAGGCCGGGACCACCCGCGACTGCGTGGACGTGGCCGTGCAGCGCGGCGGCAAGACCTACACCTTCGTGGACACCGCCGGGGTGCGCCGCAAGTCCAAGGTCACCGATTCCCTGGAATACTTCAGCGTCGTGCATTCCATGCAGGCCGCCAAGCAGGCCGACGTGGTCGTGCTGGTGCTCGACGTCATGGACGGCGTGGTCGGGCAGGACAAGCGCCTCCTGTCCTTTCTGGACACGGAGAAGATTCCCTTTGTCATCGTGGTCAACAAGATCGACCTTTTGACCAAGGACCAGCTGGCCAAGACCAAGAAGGACCTGGTGGACCAGTTCGCTTTCTGCGCCCATGTGCCGGTGCTCTATTCCTCGTCCGTGTCCATGGCTGGGCTGGGCGGGCTTTTGCCCCTGGTCGAGAAGCTCTGGGAGCAGTGCGGCCAGCGCGTGACCACGGGAGAACTCAACCGTCTGGTCAAGATGGTCACCGAACGGCACCAGCCGCCGGTCATGGGCGGACGGCGGGGCAAGATCTACTACATGACCCAGGCCGACTCCCGCCCGCCGACCTTCGTCTTCTTCGTCAATGACGAGAAGCTCTTTCATGGCAGCTATGTGCGGTACCTCGAAAATCAGCTGCGCAAGGTCTTCCGCATGGACAAGACGCCCATCCGCATGGTGTTCCGCTCCAGCCACGACAACGAGAAGGGCAGGTAGAGCCGGCTTCCCTTGACCGGACCCCGGCCTTGCCCTAGTGTCCGGGCAGGCCCCGGAGACCCTGGCCGGGGCCCAAAAAAGACGTCCATATGAAGGAGGATGTATGGTTCAGAAAGCTGACAAGATTTGGTTCGACGGCAAGCTCGTGCCCTGGGACGAGGCGCAGGTCCATGTCCTGACCCACACCCTGCACTACGGCGTGGGCGTGTTCGAAGGCATCCGCTGCTACGTGTGTTCCGACGGAACTTCGGCCGTTTTCCGGTTGCAGGAGCATGTGGAGCGGCTCTTCCTGTCGGCCAAGATCAACGAGATGGTCATCCCCTTCACCCAGCAGCAGATTTTCGACGCCATCATCGAGACCTTGAAAGCCAATCGTCAGCCCGAGGGCTACGTCCGTCCCCTGTGCTTCATCGGCGCCGGAGCCATGGGCGTCTTTCCCGGCGACAACCCCATCCAGACCATCATCGCCACCTGGCCCTGGGGCGCGTACCTGGGCGCGGAAGCCCTGGAAAAGGGCATCCGCATCAAGACCTCGACCTTCACCCGGCACCACGTCAACGTCATGATGACCAAGGCCAAGACCTGCGGCAACTACGTCAACTCCGTGCTCGCCAAGCGCGAGGCCCTGGCCGACGGCTACCACGAGGCCCTGATGCTCGACGCGGAAGGGTACGTGTCCGAGGCCACCGGGGAAAATATCTTCATGGTCCGAAACGGCGTGGTCAAGACTCCGCCCCTGGGCTCCATTCTGGCCGGCATCACCCGCGAGACGCTCATGATCCTGGCCGAGGACCTTGGCTACACCGTGGTGGAGGAGCGTTTCACCCGCGACGAGCTGTACTGCGCCGACGAGGCCTTTTTCACGGGCACCGCGGCCGAGGTCACGCCCATCCGCGAGATCGACCGCCGGACCATCGGCCAGGGCAGTCGCGGCCCGGTCACTGCGGCCCTGCAGGACGCCTACTTCAAGCTGCTGCGCGGCGACAATCCCAAGTACGGCAAGTGGCTGGCCCGTTACACGATCTAGACCGAAACACCGTCCATGCCGGGCTTCGTTTCGCGGAGCCCGGCGTTTCATGAACTTCCGCACCCCCCTCCACGCACCATGAGCCAGGAAAGCCTTACCGCCCGTTACCGCCCTCAGAGTTTTGCAGAAGTGGCCGGACAGGACGCCGTCAAGCGCATCCTTTCCCGCGCCGCGTCCTCCGGACGGGTCGCGCCGGCCTATCTGTTCAGCGGAACCCGCGGGGTGGGCAAGACCACCCTGGCCCGCATCTTCGCCAAGGCCCTCAACTGCATGAACGGGCCGGCCGAGGAGCCCTGCAACCAGTGCCCCATCTGTCGCCAGATCACGCTGGGCTCGGCCGTGGACGTGGTCGAGATCGACGGCGCCTCCAACACCGGCGTGGACAATGTCCGCCGCCTGAAAGAGGATGTGGGCTATGCGCCGCTGGAGTGCCGCTACAAGGTCATCATCATCGACGAAGCGCACATGCTCTCCAAGCAGGCCTTCAACGCGCTCCTGAAAACCCTTGAGGAGCCGCCCGGACACGTGACCTTCATCATGGCCACCACGGAGCCGGAAAAATTTCCCCAGACCATCATCAGCCGCTGCCAGCATTTCGTGTTCAAACGCCTGCCCCAGGCCGAGCTGGTGCGGCATCTGGACGGCGTGCTGTCCCGCGAGGGAGTGCCCGCCGACCCGTCGGCGGTGACCCTCATCGCCCGGCGCGGCGCGGGCTCGGTGCGCGACGGCATGTCGCTTCTGGGCCAGGTCATGGCCCTGGGTTCCGACTCCCTGACCCTGGCCGACGTGCGGGAGGTGCTGGGGCTGGCCGGGAGCGAGGTTTTCGTGCGCCTGGTGGAGTGCGTGCAGTCCCGCGACCTGCACGGCCTGCACGCCCTGCTGACGGAAATTCTGGACCAGGGCGTGGATTTGGGCTTTTTCCTGCGCGAGCTGGCCGGATGCTGGCGCAACCTCTTTCTGCTGCACCAGATGGGCGAGGCCGCCCGAGGCATCATCGACCTGCCCGCCGAAGAGGTGGATATCTGGGCTTCCGTCGCGCCCGGCTTTTCCCTCGGGCATCTGCACGCGGCCTGGCAGATGACCCTGGACAGCCAGCGCAAGGTGCTGACCAGCATGGAACCGGCCCTGGCGCTGGAGCTTCTGCTCCTCAACCTGGCCAGCCTGCCGGACCTTTTGGCCATGGGCGCGGGGGAGGCCCGGCCCGGCGGCGCGTCCGCTCCGCCTCAGGCCAGGCCGGCCCCGTCGCGGCCCGTCGCGCCGCCCGTTGCGTCACGAGCGGCGGGAAGCGCGCCGCCCAGGCCTGTTTCCGCCGAGGCGAATCCGCAGACCGGGCCGCAAGGGCCGGTCCATGTCCAGGTTTCCTCCCGCCCTGGTCCGCAATCCCAGACCCGTCCGGCGACACCGGCCGGGCCCGCTCAAAGCGCCGTCGACCGGCCTTCCGGCGCGGGCGCGGCGTTGCGTGAGACGCAAGCCGACTTTCGCAGCGTCGGCGCGCAAGCGAGCGGCCCGTCCGCGCCCGTCGCCCAGGCCGCGCCTGCCGCACAGGCCGTGCCGGATGGTCCCAGGAGCTGGGCCGGGTTCGTGGCCTTTTGCGCCAACCGGGGCGAGGGAGCCCGGCCTCTGCCGGCCCTGGACAAGGCCCGGGGCGAGTTGCAGGGCGCGGAGCTGGTGCTGACCAGTCAGCATGTTTTTTTGTGCGACCGCCTGAAGGCCTGCCTGCCCGTGCTTCTGGAATCGGCGCGGACCTATTTCGGGCCAGGGGTGACGGTGCGCGTCGAAACCCCGGTGGAGGCGGTGCGCAAGACCCGCGCCGAACTGCGCGAAATGGCCCAGGCCGACCCCGTGGTGCGCGAGGCCCAGGAAAGATTTCAGGCCCGGATCGTCGAGGTCCGACCCCTTTCAAACGGCAATTCCAAGGAGAGCGAGATATGAACGAACTGATCAGACAGGCGCAGATGATGCAGAAGAAGATGCTGCGCACCCAGGAAGAGATCGGCAAGAAGGAAGTGGAGACCAGCGTCGGCGGCGGCATGGTCACGGTCAAGGCCAACTGCTCGGGCGAGATTCTGTCCGTAGCCATCGACCCGTCCGTGCTCGAGGATGTGGACATGCTGCAGGACCTGGTCATGTCGGCGGTCAACGAAGTCCTGAAGAAGGGCAAGGACCTGATGCAGTCGGAAATGGCCCAGATCACCGGCGGGATGAAGATTCCCGGTCTTTTCTAGGGATGTTCCGTGCAGCGTCTTCCCGCCCCCCTGCAAAAAATCGTTGACCAGTTTTCGGCCCTACCAGGCGTGGGGCCGAAAAGCGCCCTGCGCATGGCCCTGACCCTGCTCAAGTGGCCCGAGGAATCGGTGCGCTCCTTCGGTCGGGACATCGAGGGCCTGCGCAGCGCCCTGCATGTCTGCTCGCGGTGTTGCGGCCTGGCCGACTCGGACCCCTGCCATCTGTGCACCGACCCCAAGCGCACGGCGGAGCAGCTGTGCCTTGTTTCGGAATGGGACAGCCTCATGGTCATGGAGGAATCCGGCGTCTACAAGGGACGCTACCTGATTCTGGGCGGCCTGCTGTCTCCCCTGGACGGAATCGACGCCAGGTCCCTCGAACTGGACAGGCTCGAATCCATTCTGCGCGAAGGCCAGGTGCGCGAGGTCATCCTGGCCCTTGGCTCGACCATGGAGGCCGAGGCCACGGGCGCATACGTGCACAATCTGCTGGCGCGCAGCTTTCCGGGCGTGTCCGTGACCCGCCTGGCCCAGGGCATTCCTCTCGGTTCGGAGATCAAGTACGTGGACCGCGAAACCCTCAAACAATCCCTCAAATACAGGCATTCCCTCTAGGCCCATGCAAACCGTACAGGGCGAAGTCGTCACCGTCGTCTACCACAATCCCGAGAACGGATACGTCATCGCCCGCGTGGATTCGCCGTCCGAGCCCGGCCAGGTGAGCGTGGTCGGGATTCTGGGCGACGTGGCCCCGGGGGAGTCCCTGCGCATGACCGGCGAGTGGGTCGAGCATCCCAAGTTCGGCCGCCAGTTCAAGGTCGAGTCCTGCGAGCACCTCTTGCCCGCGTCCATCAACGGCATCCGCCGTTTCCTGGGCTCCGGGGCGGTCAAGGGCATCGGCGAGAAGACCGCCGACCGCCTGATCGGCCGCTTCGGCAGTCAGATTCTCGACATCATGGACTCCGATCCCAAACGCCTGTTGGAAGTGGAGGGCATCGGAGCGGCCAAGCTCAAGACCATCATCGCGTCCTGGCAGGAAAAGCGCGAGGTGCGGGGGCTGATGCTCTTTCTGCAGACCCATGGCGTGGCCACGACCTTCGCCCACCGCATCTTCCGCCACTACGGGGTGAGCGCTGTGCAGCGCCTGCGCGCGAATCCCTACGACCTGGCCTACGACATCCACGGCATCGGCTTCCGAACCGCCGACGAGGTCGCGCTCAGGCTGGGCTTCGCCGAGGACGCGCCGCAGCGCCTGGAGGCGGGGGTGGAGTACTGCCTGCGCCAGGTGGCGGACGGGGCCGGGCACATGTTTCTGCCGCGCTCCACCCTGGCGGAGGAGGCGGCCAAATTGCTGGGCTGCCACGACCTGGAACTCATCGAGGAGCAGATCGACGGCCTGGCCGAGCGCAAGCGCCTGGTGGTCGAGCCCCTGCCGGAGAAGGGCGTGGCCGAAGCCGTGTACCTGACCTATTTCTACAAGACCGAGCGCGAGATCGCGTCCCGCTTGCGGGCCCTTTTGGACCACGTCAGCCGCATCGATCCGGAGAAGATCTCCAAGGCCGTGGAGCGCGAGGAAAAACGCCAGTCCCTGACCCTTTCCCAGGAGCAGCGCGAGGCCGTGGAGTCGGCCTGCGGGCACAAGGTGTCCATCATCACCGGCGGGCCGGGCACGGGCAAGACGACCATCACCCGCGTCGTGGTGCGGGCCCTGAAGGCCCTGGGGCTCAGGATTTCCCTGGCCGCGCCCACGGGCCGGGCCGCCAAAAGGCTGTCCGAGGCCACCGGGTTCGCGGCCACGACCCTGCACCGGCTGCTGCGTTACCAGCCGGCCACCGGGTTCGAGTTCAACGAGGAAAAGAAGCTTTCCGCCGACGTCATGGTCGTGGACGAAGTCTCCATGCTCGACTGCGGCCTGTGCCTTTCGCTCCTGCGCGCCCTGCCCCTGACCTGCCGCCTGGTCTTCGTCGGCGACGAGAACCAGCTGCCCTCGGTGGGCGCGGGCAACGTGCTGGGCGACATGATCGAGAGCGGCGCCATTCCCGCCGTGCGCCTGACGCATATCTACCGCCAGGCCCGCGAGAGCATGATCGTGGTCAACGCCCACCGCATCAACGAGGGCGAATTCCCCTTGGGAAGTCCGCACGCGCCGCCCAAGGCCGATTTTTTCTGGGTCGAGAAGGAGAATCTGGTCGAATTGCAGGCGCTGGTGTTGCGCATGGTCTGTGAGCGCATCCCCGAAGCGTACGGTCTCGACCCCATGGTCGACGTGCAGGTGCTGACACCCATGCACAAGGGCGAGGTGGGCACCGTGGCCCTGAACCGCCTGCTGCAGGAGCGCCTCAATCCGCATGGCCGGGAACTGGTGCGCGGCCAGCGCTCCTACCGGGTCGGGGACCGAGTGCTGCAACTCAGGAACAATTACGACAAGGAAGTCTTCAATGGCGATCTGGGCCGCATCCTGTCCATCGACACCGAGGACGAGATCCTGCGCGCCGAGTTCGATGGCCGGGAAGTGGAATACGGGTTCGACGAACTCGACGAGATCGGCCTGGCCTACGCCATCAGCGTGCACAAGAGTCAGGGCAGCGAGTATCCGGCCGTGGTCATGCCCGTGGTCTCGCAGCACTACATGCTTCTGCAACGAAACCTCATCTACACCGGCCTGACGCGGGCCAGGAAGCTGGCCGTGCTCATGGGCTCGCGCCGGGCCATGCACATGGGGCTGGGCAACGAGCGCGGGCGGCAGCGGCATACATCCCTGGCAGTGCGCCTGGCGAACGAGGCGCAAATCTAGCCCAACAGGCCGAAAGGACGGGCAAATCGGCTTGTGGGCGCGGTTTTCCCGGTGCGAGATGCGTTGACAGGGCTGTGAATCCTTGTCTATGAAGGCTCTTTTGTGAATTGCGGGTGTGGCGGAACGGTAAACGCACCAGCCTTAGGAGCTGGCGCCAAAAGCTTGTAGGTTCGAATCCTATCGCCCGCACCAGTTTGATTATCCGGGCCCCCGAGGGATCGCCCATCACTTAAGGAGTGGAGTCATGGAATACAAAGTCGAAGAACTGTCCCCGGTCAAGCGCAAGGTGGCGGTGGAAGTAAGTGTCGAGGAAGTGCATGCCGCCCTGGCCGCCACCGTGGCCCTGTACCGCAAGGGCGCGGAGATCAAGGGCTTTCGCAAGGGCAAGGTCCCGTCCTCCGTGGTCGAGGCCAAGTTCCGCAAGCAGATTTACGGGGAGGCCACGACCGACCTCATCAACTATCACATCAACGACATCCTGGGCGAACTCAAGCTCTCCCCGCTGTCCCGCATCGACGTCGACGCCAAGGAAATGGAGCGCGAGGAAGACTTTTCCTATTCCTTCTCCTTCGAGATCGCCCCGACCTTCGACCTGCCCGAATACAAGGGCCTGGCCGTGGACGAGGAGGACGTGATCGTCGATCCCCAGCAGGTCGAGGACGTCATCGAGCGCATCCGTCAGAACATGGCCAAGACCGTGATCATCAAGGAAGAGCGCCCCGTGGCCACCGGCGACATCGCGGTCATCGACTTCCAGGCCTTCCAGGACGGCGTGAAGATGGAAGGCATCGCCGCCAACAAGTTCGAGCTTCCCCTGGGTGAGGGCAATTCCCTGCCCGAGTTCGAGGACATCGTCATCGGCATGACTCCCGGCGAGACCAGGGAGAACGAGCTGACCTTTCCCGCCGATTTCATCAACGAGACGCTGGCCGGCCAGACCGTGTCCATGCAGGTCACCCTGCACGCCATCAAGGCCCGCAACCTGCCCGACGTCGACGACGACTTCGCCGAGCTTGCCGGCGGTTATTCGTCCGTGCAGGATCTGAAGGACGCCATCGAGAAGTCCTATGTTTCCACCCGCAAGCAGCTGGTCAAGGGCGACGCCCAGAAGAAGCTGCTTGACGGCATCAAGGCCGCGGTCAGCTTCGAACTGCCCCAGAGCATCGTCGAGGAGCAGATCGACAAGCAGATCGTGGAATTGCAGGGCAAGCTGGAGCGTCAGGGCAAGAGCCTCGATTCCCTGGGCAAGACTCCCGCCGAACTGCGCGAAGAGCACCGCGTCCAGGCCGAGGACGTGGTCAAGTCCTCCCTGGTCCTTTTGGCCATCGCCAACGCCGAAAATCTGACGGTCGATCCGCAGGAAGTGGACCTGGTGCTGCAGAAGATGGCCGCCTCCACGGGCCAGGACTTCCATTCCATCAAGGACTACTACGAGCAGCACAACCTGATGATCCCGCTCAAGGATCGGGTTCTGGCCGACAAGGCCATGGAGCTGATCTACGAGAACGCCACGGTGACAACCGTTCCTCCGGCGGCAACCCCGAACGCGTAGCTTCACGGGGGGCCGGGCATGACCCGGCCCCTTTTCTTTTTCGAGCCGTCCGCGTCCGATCTGGCAGGCAATGTGCAGGTAAAACGGCGGCGGATCGAGTCTCCTGCCGTACAGCCCTTGACACCCTGTACCGGATCGTTAATTTTCCTTTCTTTGGTGTTCGTCCCTACCTTTGTTTTTTCGAGGAGCTTTCATGGTCAGAAATTCCGTATTCGTCATTGAAAACACCGGCCGCGGCGAGCGGATGTACGACATCTATTCCCGCCTGCTCAAGGATCGCATCGTGCTGCTGGGCACTCCCATCGACGACCACGTCGCCAATTCCATCTGCGCCCAGCTGCTTTTTCTGGAGTCCGAGAACCCCGAGAAGCAGATCAACATGTACGTCAACTCTCCCGGCGGTTCCGTGACGGCGGGCATGGCCATCTACGACACCATGCAGTACATTTCCGCCCCCGTGGCCACCCTGTGCATCGGCCAGGCCGCGAGCATGGCGGCGGTGCTCCTGGCCGCGGGCGAGAAGGGCATGCGCTACACCCTGCCCCATTCGCGCATCATGATCCATCAGCCCATGGGCGGGTTCCAGGGCCAGGCCACGGACATCGCCATTCAGGCCAAGGAGATCATCCGTCTGCGTTCCGAACTCAACGGCATCCTGGCGGGTCATACCGGGCAGAGCCTGGAAAAGGTCGAGCAGGATACGGAGCGGGATTATTTCATGAGCGGCGAAGAAGCCTGCGCATACGGGCTCATCGATCAGGTCCTGGCCTCGCGCAAGGAACTGGAATAGATTTTTTGGAATTTATCAGAAGTTTGAGGTAACCATGGCGGAAAGAAAAAAAAGAACCGGCAAGGATCTGACCTGCTCGTTTTGCGGCAAGGGTCAGGACGAAGTGCAGCGGCTCATCGCCGGTCCGGATGTCTATATCTGCAACGAGTGCATCGCCCTGTGCGATGACATCTTGAAAAATGACAATCGCAAGGAAGATCTCGATTCCTCGGACATCCCCCTGCCCCAGGAGATCAAAGCCGCCCTGGATGATTACGTGGTCGGGCAGGACGACGCCAAGAAGATCCTGTCCGTGGCCGTGTACAACCACTACAAGCGCATCAAGTACCACGCCCTGGTCAAGGACGACGTGGAACTGGACAAGAGCAACATCCTCCTCATCGGTCCCACGGGCTCGGGCAAGACCCTGCTGGCCCAGACCCTGGCGCGCATCCTCAAGGTGCCGTTCGCCATCGCCGACGCCACGACCCTGACCGAGGCCGGTTACGTGGGCGAGGACGTGGAGAACATTCTGGTCCAGCTGGTGCAGAACGCCGACTACAATCTGGAAGCTGCGGCCAAGGGCATCATCTACGTGGACGAGATCGACAAGATCTCGCGCAAGTCCGACAGCCCGTCCATCACCCGCGACGTGTCCGGCGAGGGCGTGCAGCAGGCGCTTTTGAAAATCATCGAAGGCACCGTGGCCAACATCCCCCCCAAGGGCGGGCGCAAGCACCCGCAGCAGGAGTTCATCCGTCTCGACACCTCCAACATCCTGTTCATCGTCGGCGGGGCTTTCATCGGCCTCGATGACATGGTCAAGCAGCGCGTGCAGGGTTCGAGCATGGGCTTCGGGGCCAAGGTGCGCCGCAAGCAGGACGATACCACCGACAGCCTGCTCAAGCAGGTCCACCCCATGGACTTGATCCGTTTCGGCCTTATTCCTGAATTCACGGGACGCATCTCCGTCATCACTTCGCTGACCGAACTGAACGAGGACGATCTGATGCGCATCCTGCAGGAGCCCAAGAACGCTCTCGTCAAACAGTACCAGAAGATGTTCGAGCTTGAGAACGTGGAACTCAAATTCACGACCAATGCCTTGAAAGCCCTGGCGGCCAGGGCCATCAAGCTGGAAACCGGGGCCAGGGGCCTTCGGTCCGTGATGGAATCCATCATGCTCGACATCATGTACACTCTGCCGTCCACCAAGGACGTGGCCGAGTGCGTCATCAACAAGGCCGTGGTGGAAGAGGGCAAAGAGCCCCTCCTTCTGTTCAAACCCGAGGCCAAGAGCGCCTGACCAACCGTGGTCGGCCAAGACCTGCGAGACCAACCATGACCGATGCGTTAATGTTCGAGAAGTCCACCCATGGCAGCATGATCCTGCCGGTCATGTCACTGCGTGAAGTGGTCATGTTCCCCAAGTCCATCGTGCCCCTTTTCGTGGGCCGGGACTCTTCCATCAAGGCCATTGAAACGGCTCTGGACAAATACGAGAAGCGGATCTTCCTGGTCGCCCAGAAGGACCCCGGCCAGGAGCGCCCCGACGTGAGCGGTCTCTACGAGATCGGCACGGTCAGCAAGGTGCTGCAGATGCTCAGGCTGCCCGACGGGACCATCAAGGTGCTTTTCGAAGGGCTCTACCGCGCCTCCTGGGATCAGGACCGCGGCATCATGCTCGAAGACGAGATCCAGATGGTGCGGACCTCCTCCATGCCCGACCTCGAAGGAAACCCTGTCGAGGGCGAGGCCCTGGTCCGGGCCACCCACGAGGCCGTGGAGGAATATTCCCAGGTCAACCGCAAGCTGGCCAAGGAGACGATCCTGGCCATCACCAGCGTCTCCCAGCCCGGTCGCCTGGCCGACAGCATCGCCCCCCATCTCAAGGCCACCTACGACCGCAAGCAGGGTGTGCTCGAACTGCGCAACCCCGTGCGCCGTCTGGAACGGGTCTATGAGCTGATCCAGGAAGAGATCGAGGTCTTTTCCCTGGAGAAGAAGATCAAGGGCCGCGTCAAGAAGCAGATGGAGGACAACCAGAAGGATTACTACCTCGGCGAGCAGCTCAAGGCCATCCACAAGGAGATGGGCCGCGACTTCGACCCCAAGGCCGATGTGGAAGATCTGGAAGCTCAGCTCAAAGAGAAGGACATGCCCGAGGAGGCCCGCTCCAAGGCCATGGCCGAGATGAAGAAGCTGCGCCAGACGCCGCCGTCCTCCGCCGAGTACGCGGTGCTGCGCAATTATGTGGACTGGATCCTGGCCCTGCCCTGGAACGTGCTGCGCGATGTGGACATCGACATCAAGCAGGCCCAGAAAATTTTGGACGACGACCACTACGGCCTGGAAAAGCCCAAGGAGCGCATCCTCGAATATCTGGCCGTGCAGGCGCTGGTGAAAAAGCTGCGCGGGCCCATCCTGTGCCTGGTGGGCCCTCCCGGCGTGGGCAAGACCTCGCTGGCCAAGTCCATCGCCCGGGCCACGGGGCGCGAGTTCGTGCGCCTGTCCTTGGGCGGGGTGCGCGACGAGGCCGAGATCCGCGGCCATCGCCGGACCTATGTCGGGGCCTTGCCTGGCAAGATCATCCAGTCGCTGAAGCGTGTCTCGACCAACAATCCGGTCTTCTGCCTGGACGAGGTCGACAAGATGAGCATGGATTTCCGGGGCGACCCCTCGGCGGCGCTGCTCGAAGTGCTCGATCCGGAACAGAACAGCGCCTTCAACGATCATTACCTGGACATGGACTACGACCTGTCCCAGGTCTTTTTCATCACCACGGCCAACTCTTTGCAGACCATTCCCTTGCCCCTGCAGGACCGCATGGAGATCATCACCATCCCCGGCTATCTGGAGACGGAGAAGGAACGCATCGCCTCCGACTTTCTGCTGCCCAAGCAGCTTGAGCAGCATGGCCTCAAACCCGGGAACCTGAGTCTGTCCAAGGGCGGCATCCTTGAGATCATTCGCCGCTACACCCGCGAATCCGGGGTGCGCAATCTGGAGCGCGAGCTGGCCTCGGTCTGCCGCAAGGTGGCCCGCGCCCTGGTGGAGGAAGGGGACATGGACAAAACCCTGTCCGTGACCAAATCCATGCTCGGCACCTACCTTGGAGTTCCCAAGGTTCGCCACGGCCAGCGCGAGGAGGAGGCCCAGGTCGGCGTGGCCACCGGGCTGGCCTGGACCCAGGTCGGGGGAGAGCTATTGTTCGTGGAAGTGGCGCTCATGCCCGGCACGGGCAAGATCGAGATCACCGGCAAGCTTGGCGACGTCATGCAGGAGTCGGCCAAGGCGGCCATCAGCTACATCCGTTCGCGGTCGGAATTTTTCGGGCTGCGCAAGGATTTCTACAAGGAGATCGACATCCACATCCACGTGCCCGAAGGCGCGACCCCCAAGGATGGCCCATCCGCCGGGATCACGCTGGCCACCTGCCTGGCGTCGGCCCTTTTGGACATTCCGGTCCGCAACGACGTGGCCATGACCGGCGAGATCACCCTGCGCGGCCGGGTCCTGCCCATCGGCGGGGTGCGCGACAAGCTCCTGGCCGCCCATCGCGGGCTCATTTCGCGGGTGCTGCTGCCCAAGGAAAACGAGCGGGACCTGAAAGACGTGCCCAAGGTCATCCTGAAGGATCTGGAGATCGTGTTCGTGGACAACATGGATCAGGTCCTGTGCGAGGCCCTGAAGGACGTGACCCGGGAGACGCTTTTCTGCCCCTCGGCGGACATCATTCCGGTCTCCAAGGCCCTGCTCAAGGGGCATGACTTCACAAGCCCGCAGTAACCGCCGTTCGCGGAGAAATCCGGACAAAACCTTCGAACCCCCGTCGCGCAAGCGGCGGGGGTTCTCGCGTTTGTTTCAGGCTGCGTCAGGGGCTTCACGTCGAAAGAACCATGGAGTTCCACTTTCGCGGGAATGACGAACCTCTCAGCGCGTCACCTCTCATCATGTCAATCCGGTGCGGCTGCGCGCAGGCGCAGGACCCATGGCTCCAGCCAGGCCAGCGGTCTTGCGCCCGGGCCGGATGCGGGTTCACTCCATGCGGTAGATCCAGACGGGCTTGTCCGCCCGGTTTCGGAGCACGGCGACAGGCCTGAGCGCCGGGGCTTCGAATTCCAGGCTGACCAGCCAGCCCCCTTTGGGGAGCTCCCGTCTCGCCTTTTCCGTCGCCGGCCCCATGCTTTCGGGCCGCTGGAACATGTAGACCATGGAGTAGACGGACCAGTCCTCCCGCCAGATGTCTCCGTGACGCACGTCGGCGAAAGGGCAGCGCCAGGCGCAGAGAATGCGCAGCGGCCAGCTGCGCTCGATTCCGTCGAGGCGGACCAAAGGATAGACCCTGTAGAGCTCCGCAAGCCCCGCGCCCAGCCCGCACCCCGCGTCCAGGACGCGGTCCGCGCATGTGAGCGCCGCGATTTTGTCCAGTCCGTCCAGGATGCCCTGCGGAGTGGGGAAGAGAGGGGCGTCCCGCCAGGCGCTGACGGGGTAGAGGAGCAGCAGGAGAGCCAGGGGGATGAGCCAGGTCCAGGGCGACAGATCCGCCCCGATGCCGGAAACGGCCACGGACAGGGGAAAGCCGGCGGCGATGAAGAGTTTGCGCCACCCGGTTGCGGCGCGAAGGCTCGCGCCAAGTCCCATTGCGGTGGCCAGGGCCAGGCTCCAGCCGGCCTGTACGCCCAGGGCGAGAAGGGTCAGGAAAAAAGCCCAGCACGCTCCCCACGTCAAAAGCGCGGGCAATGGCCAGGGCAGGGCGGCGCGCCGTTTCGCGGCGGGAAGGCGGTCGTCGGGTCTGTTCATGAACGTGCCTGGTAAGGATTGATTCGCCGGTCCCGATGACAAAGCGGCGGTGGATTAATAAAGGGCGCACGTTTTTTTTGTTGTGGTCCCCGTGGTTTTGTGCTGGTCTGCCAGCGCCATGAAACATGAAGCGACACCAGACGACCTCTCCCAGGCCCGCGCCACCCGCAATCCCCTGCGCAAGCTCTATTACTGGACGCTGCATTGGGCGGCCACGCCCTACGCCCTGCCCGCCCTGGCGGTTTTGTCCTTTGCCGAGAGCTCATTTTTTCCCGTGCCGCCGGACGTCCTGCTCATCGCGCTGTGCTTTTCCACTCCCACGCGCTGGTTCAGGCTGGCCCTGTGGTGCACCGCGGCTTCCGTGGCGGGCGGATTGCTCGGATATTTCATCGGCTGGGGGCTCTGGGAGACAGTGGGCCAGCCCATCGTGCGCATGTACCATGGCGAGGCCGTGATCGAGACCGTGCGCGTCTGGTACGAGACATACGGCTTTTTCGGCGTGCTCGTGGCCGCCGTGACCCCGATCCCCTACAAGGTTTTCACCATCGCTTCCGGCATGATGAGCTTTGACCTGCCGCAGTTCGTCCTGGCCTCGATCCTGGGCCGAGGCCTGCGTTTTTTTCTGGTGGCCGGGCTCATCCGTCTCTTCGGGGCCAAGATCAAGCCCTTCATGGAGCGGCATTTCGAGCTGGCGGCCTCGGCCCTGGTGGTGCTGGCCATTCTCGGATTCATGGCCATCAAGTACCTGAAATAGCGCTTTTCTTCGCCAAAGAAACCTGAGTTAGTTTCCGGGCCGGATCTTGGTCAGGGCGCGCATGCTCTTGTTCTCCACCCAGGGCGCGGTGACCCGGGCGTACTCCTTGAAATGGGGCGTTTCACGGTGGACGTCGTGGAACGTCGCCGCATCCGTGTATGACTCGTAGAGGGTGATGCGGGTCGGGTCTTCGGGGTCTTCGAGGATGTCGAAGCCGAGGCATCCCTCTTCCAGGCGCATGGAATTCTCTCCCTGCCGGAGCACCGCTTCTTTGAAATTCTCCACGAATTCCTTTTTGACAACGATATCGACGATGACGACGAACATGGGTTCCTCCGGTATGTTTGTGGTCGCTGAGTCGTTTCACCCCGCCTGATCGGCGCGAAGCCGGACTGGGCGGGATCTTTTCGCGCGTTTGGAGGTATATTTTTTAGCACTCAACGGGTTGCCTGCCAATAGCGATTTGTCCGGCATCTCCAATATAGCAATGGAATTCAGGCAGGTGTCGGATCAGGCTGCCCTTTTCTCCGGGTCGGCGGATGACAGGAGAGTTAAGTGTTCCTTATTTTGCTTCTGGGGTGAGTATTGACAGAATCGTGGTTGCCAGGATAATTCACGCCCAACGAATTAGTCATGACTAACACACTGCGTCTTTGGCCGCAGTCGACGTCGGTGTAAATCGCCTGCGAGCGGGATTTTCAGAAGACCGCTGTGCGGCAACGGGATGTTGTGCGTGAGAATAATTAGTCTGATCTAATTATTTATTCGCAATGCTGACGTTCTTTCGGGGCAGGGGGCCAGGCGATGTTCACGTCCGAAAAAAGTGAAAAGGCTTTCGGGTGGCGTCCGCGGGTCAATGAAACGAATGAAATCGTGGAGGAAATATGTGTTTCAAACTGGATAACGGGTCGGAATTGTTTTCGATCCAGGAAATGCACCGCTTGCGCAAGAAATCAAGTGGTGTGATGGGATCAAGGACCTGGGCCCAAAGAACGGATGCCCGGGGCGCGCAATGCCTTGAAAAAAACGATGGGGCGGGTTGCCGCCAGGACGGTGGCAGGCGCGACGACGCCGTGGAAGAACACCGGAAAGTACAGGGCTGAGGAGGCATTATGCATCTTCAGGGAAATGAATCGCTGCGTGTCGAGGTATCCGAATCCACGCTGACCAGACTTTTGGCGGAGGGTCATTTGGGCGCCTCGGAGCTGCGCTGCCTGGACCATGCATCCGGGCGGCGCTTACGGCGCCTGTGTCTGAAAAGTTGCGTTTGGCGCAAGGCCGGAGGCGGCTGCAATGCGCCGGGCCGCTGCCCGTTGCGGCGCGAGGGCGCGAAGTGCTGAATTTGTGTTGCGGCGGCCAGCCCGTCACGGAACACCGCTCCGGTCGTGCGCGCATGTCGAAGGCGGCCGTTCCGGCTCCCTTCGACCCCGGTCGCGCGACCTGGCTGTCGCGCGTCGGCATCGTCAGGCGGGTGGCGCTCCTTCTGTTCGTCCTTGTGCTGGTACCCATGGGGGCGACCCTGGCCGCGCTCGAATCCGGGACGGTCATCGACCCCGTCAACATGCTCGTCGCCGGCCTGGCCGTGGCTCTCGGTCTTCTGGCACCGGTCAGCCGGATCGGGGCGCATTTTCTGGTGCTTCGCGACCTGCGCCTTCTCAACGAGTTCTGCTCGCAGATCCAGCAGGGCCGCTACGGGGCGCGTTTTCCCGTAGGCCTGGAGGGTGACGACGAGCATGAAATGCTGCGCCTGAAGCGCAACATGAACTGGATGGCTCACCATATCGAAACGCAGACCAAGAAGCTGCACGAGCGGCTCGACGAGAGCGACCTGCGCAAGCGCTTCTACGCGGAAATGTCCTACCGCGATCCCCTGACCGGACTCTACAACCGCCGCTACTTCGACCGTTTTCTGCCCAGCGCACTGCGCGATCCCGAGCGCCGAATTTTCCTGGTGTTGATTGATTGTGACGGATTCAAGCGCATCAACGATGCGCGCGGCCATCAGGTCGGGGACGAAGTGCTGGCGACTTTGGGTCGCGTCATCGCCGAATCGGTGCGCGAAGACGTGGACGTGGGTTTCAGGTTTGGAGGGGACGAATTCGGGGTCATTTTCCGCGCACTTGAATTTTCCGCCTGCCTCGCCGCGTGCGAGCGGATTCGGACCCGTTTCGCGGACAGCAACGCCGACGGGTGCACGATTTCCATCGGCCTTTGCGCTTGGAGCCCTGCGCTCGGTCCGGGCGTGTCCGAACTGGTGCGTGCCTGCGATGCGTGTCTCTACCGGGCCAAGGGGCTGGGTGGAAATCAGGTGGTCACGAACGGGTCCGTGTCCTTGCCGCCGTGTCTCTTTTCTCCCGCCCCTGTATAGGGCGCGTCTCAACCCATATCCTGCGGTGCCTCCGCAACGTTCTCATCTTCTTTGATGTAAGGAATCGCATGTTCAATAATACCGGATGTTTGTTTTGTCAGACAGAGTCCAGTGCGGCCAAAGCCGATCCCTGCGCCCCGCTGGCGTTGACCCTGCACCAGTTGGCCGAATCCCTGGGCCGGGCCGTGGACGCCAAGGACTCCTGGACCTGCGCCCACTCCGAGGAGGTGGCCGTGGTCAGTCAGATATTGGCCCTGAACATGGGCTTCTCGCCCGTTCAGGCCGAAATTGTCCATCTGGCCGGGCATCTGCACGACATCGGCAAGATCGGCATCCCCGACGCCATCCTGCAGAAGCCCGGACCTTTGACGCGGGAGGAGTTCGAAATCATCAAACGGCATCCGGTCATCGGAGAGGCCATTCTGCAACCGGTCAAGGCCTTGAACGGCCAGAGCGGAGTGGCGCGCATGATCCGCCATCACCATGAACGGTACGATGGATCGGGCTATCCGGACGGGTTGAACGGTTACGACATTCCCGTGGGGGCCCGGATTTTGGCTGTCGCCGACAGCCTTTCGGCCATGATGCAGGAGCGTCCGTACAAGAGCGCCATGACTTTTGAAGACGCCGAAGCCGAGATCATATCCCAGTCCGGAAAGATGTATGATCCGCGAGTGGTTCGCGCTTTTGCCAAGGGCCGCGACCACATCCTGTCCTGGGTTTCGGGCATGCGCGGGGATGTCCGGGCCGCTGGGTGACTGGTTGGGATAGAAGAGTGCTCCAATCTGAACGTGCGTTGGAAGGGCTAGAGCGTTTCGGCGGGCTCCGGGCAAGGTCCGCCAGCAGCCGCTTCAACTCCCCTCCAGCCAAGGAGGGGTGCCCGAAGGGCGGGGTGGTAGCCTCTTCGTCTTTTTCTGCGGGACAGCGCGTATCGGTGTGAGAATGAGCGGCTGGACGTGATTGGAAGGGGGAGCGTCAAGATTCAGCCTGAAAGCAGTTGTACGAAACGATCCGAGCGTCAGTAGATCTTGCGTTTGGAAAAGCTCGAACCCAGCACCGTGAAGGTGTTCTCCACGATGAAGAGGGCCTGTGGGTCGTGGGTGAAGGTGATCTCTTCGAGTTTCTTGAGCTGGATGTTGTTGACCACGGTCATGAGCACGTTTTTCTCGCGTTTGCTGAAGGCGCCCATGCCTTTGAGGAAGGTGGCGCTCTGCTTCATGGAGTCGAGGATGGTCTGGCTGATGGCCTCGGAATGGTCGGAGACGATGAAGACGACCTTGCGTTGGGAAAAGAGCGCCAGGGTCTGCTCCACCATGGCCGAGGAGATGAAGACCAGGATCAGGGACACGATGACCAGATCCACGGGCATGATCGTCAGGCAAAAGAGGAACAGCGCCAGGTTGAACCCGAAATAGACCTTGCCCACGCCGATGTTGTAGGTCTGGAAAAGGTAGACCGCGATGATGTCGAGCCCGCCGCCCGAGCCCAGGGAGCGCAGGATGAGCCCGCCGCCGAGTCCGTTGAGCACGCCGCAGGCCACGGCCGCGTAGAATTGGTCGTGGATTTCGACGGTCACGTCCATGATCTCGAAGGCCACGGTCATGGCCACCATGCCGTAGAGGCTGTAGAGCACGAAGCGGGGGCTGAGCTTGAACCAGCCCAGGATGAAAGCGGGCAGGTTGATCAGGAAAAAGAGAATGCCCGGCGTCAGCCAGCCCGTTTTGTAATAAACGAGCGCGCCCACGCCGAAAAAGCCGCCGGGAATGAATTGCTGGGGCACGGCGATGCTTTTCATGGCGAAGGCGCACAGCAGCGCGCCGCTGGTGATCAGGAAGAGGTTCCAGCGGACGGAATAGGCCAGCTCGAACCGTTTAATTGCTGGCTTTGAGGGGCTTGTACCAGACATTCATGCTCTCAAGATCGCCTTTGATCTGGGTGTTGTTGGGCAGGGTGCCGGCAAAGTCGTAACCCTGCCGGGCGAAAACGATGTTCATGCCGGTGGCGTGGGCCCTGGCGATGGTATAGGCGGTGTCGATGCCGGCCTTGGCCATCTCTTTTTCCATGTGGGCCAGGAGGATGCTGGCCAGGCCCTTGCCACGACACTCCGCGAGCGTGGCGAAGTCCGTCATTTCCACGTTTCCGGCCGCACAATCCATTTCAGCCGAGGCCAGGGCTGTCAAGCGTCCCCGGTCGTCGCGCATCCCGAAGTAGCGCACGTGCGAATCCATGGTCGAACGCAGATAGGCGGGATCATGTATGGGGAAGGGATAGGTCTCGAAAACCAGGCGGTAGAGATCGGCCATGGCGTCCGCGCCCTCCGGCCTCATGGCTTCGACCTTCCAGCCCTCGGGCAGGCTGCGCCCGCCGCCTTCACTTCGCTCCCTGGCCGTGCTCAGCACCTTTTGCACCAGGCTGGGACGGCTTATGACGGAGCGCTCGCGCTTCGGGTACTTGGCCATGAAGCAGCCGTCCTGGCTGCCGTTGAACATGCCCGGAACCCTGGCCTCCACCTTGAAGCCCTGCGCCCTGAACCAGCCCTCGGCCTGCCCCGGCACCTTGGCGAAAAGCTTGGAGTAGCCGTTGGCCGAAGCCAGCTGCTCCATGAAGCGGATGATGCGCGGCACGTCCGGAGACGCCAGTTTCATCAGATAGACCCGGTCGCTGGCCGGTCCGTGCTGGAGCAGGGCCCCTGTCATGCGAATCAAGCTGTCAGGCCGCATCGGTGCGCCTCCCCATGCGTTCGTTCTCCTCGGGCGTGAGGCTCTGCGTGTCGTCCCAGTCCGCCAGCAGGCTCTCTATGCCGATGGCCTTTTCCTCGGCGTCGGCCTCGCGCAGTTGCAGGTTGCAGGTCGAGCATTCACGGTCGCAATACGTCGCCTCGTAGTTGGCCGGTTCGTGATAGGTGGTGATGACGCCCTCGTAGTTGCGCAGCACGACCTTGTTCGCGGTCCAGGAGATGATGTAGTTGGGCATGAGCGGAATCTTGCCGCCGCCGCCCGGGGCGTCGACCACGTACGTCGGGATGGAGAAGCCGCTGGTGTGGCCGCGCAGGCTCTCCAGGATCTCGATGCCCTTGCCGATGGGCGTGCGGAAATGGGTCAGTCCCTCGGACAGGTCGCACTGGTACAGGTAATAGGGGCGGACCCGATTGCGGACCAGCTTGTGATTGAGAACCTTGATCAGGCGCGGGCAGTCGTTCACCCCGGCCAGAAGCACGCTCTGGTTGCCAAGGGGGATGCCCGCATTGGCCAGTTTGGCCAGGGCCTGCCTGGACGAGGCCGTGATTTCCGCCGGATGGTTGAAATGCGTGTTGATCCAGAGCGGATGATGCTTCTTGAGCATCTCGACCAGTTCGTCGGTGATGCGGTACGGCAGGACCACCGGCGTGCGCGTGCCGATGCGCACGACCTCCACGTGTTCGATGCCGCCGATCTCGGTCAGCAGCCAGTCGAGCATCTCGTCCGAGAGCAGGAAGGGGTCGCCTCCCGACAGCAGCACGTCCCGCACCTGCGGAGTGTTGCGGATGTATTCGATGCCCTGGCGCAGGTCGTCGCGGCTGGGGATGGAGTCGCGGTCCCCGACCTTGCGCTTGCGGGTGCAGTGTCGGCAGTACATGGCGCAGGTGTTGCTGACGTGCAGCAGCACCCTGTCCGGATAGCGGTGGGTCAGGCCTGGCACGGGGGAATCCTCGTCCTCGTGCAGAGGATCGCTCATGTCGTGATTTTCAATGCGCAGCTCGTGGACCGAAGGAAATGCCTGCATGAACACCGGATCGTTGCGGTAGTCCTTGGCGTCGATGAGAGACAGGTAGTAGGGCGTGATGGCCATGGGGAATTTTTCCGTGGTGCGCCGCAGCGCTTCCCGCTCCTTGTCGGAGAAACGGATGCCAAGCAGGCGCTCTACCCCTTGGATGCTCTTGATGCTGTTGCGGACGTGCCACTTCCAGTCGGTCCAGTTGGAACGCGTGGCGTCCTCTTCGATGATTTTTGCCAGACGGCGTTGATTTTCAGAATATATCTGCATTCGATCTCCTTTGCCGCGATCTTTTCTCTGGAATTCGACACGATAGGTTGACAATAAAACTGCGTTTCAGATCAGTAGATATGATAAAATTGAAAGCGAAATCTGTTCTTGTATGACAGAACACGATTCGGATTCATGCAGCAAATGAAGTGATTCTAGAGAATTTTTCGTCGCGGGATGGATGATGTGGAACACATGTTGTTCATTGAATCAAGGGGATGTCCAGGGTGTGTTTCGGGTATGGGTGAGTACCCGACGCGAGCGTTGTTTCGGATCGGGAAATTGATTTTTTTGCCCGTGAAGCGTTGTGGCGCGGGAATGCGCAGAGCCGGCAGCGGATCGGGCGGCCGGCCCTGCGTGGTTGTCAGCCGAGGCCCAGCTTCTTTTCCAGCTCGGCCACGATGAGGGTGGTCTTGATGACCGTGTCCGGATTCAAAGACATGGACTCGATGCCGCACTCGACCACGAACTCCGCGAATTCCGGGTAGTCGCTCGGAGCCTGGCCGCAGATGCCGATGTACTTGCCCTTTTTGACCGCCACTTCGATGACCTGCCTGACGAAGCGCTTCACCGCCGGATTGCGCTCGTCGTAGACGTGGGCCACCAGGGACGAATCCCGGTCCACGCCCAAAATGAGCTGGGTCAGGTCGTTGGTGCCGATGGAGAAGCCGTCGAAAACCTCCAGGAACTCCTCGGCCATGATCACGTTGGACGGGATCTCGCACATGCCGATGATTTTCAGGCCGTTCTCGCCCTGCTTCAGTCCGAACTCGGCCATGGTCTCCACGACTTCCTTGGCCTCCTCCACGGTGCGCGGGAAGGGGATCATGATCTCGACGTTGGTCAGGCCCATGTCCTCGCGGATCTTTTTCATGGCCCGGCACTCCAGGCCGAAGGCCGCCTTGTAGTCCCGGGAGTAGTAGCGCGAGGCCCCGCGCCAGCCGATCATGGGGTTCTCCTCGTCCGGCTCGAAGAGCTTGCCGCCGATGAGGTTGGCGTACTCGTTGGACTTGAAGTCCGAGAGGCGCACGATGACCTGCTTGGGATAAAATGCGGCCGCGATCATGCCCACCCCTTCGGCCAGCTTGTCTACGAAGTATTCGGCCTTGTCCGCGTAGCCCGAGGTCATGTCCGCGATGGCGCGTTTCAGGATCTCGTCGGGGAGGGTCTCATAGTTCAAGAGGGCCAGGGGGTGGATCTTGATGTAGGAGTTGATGATGAACTCCTCGCGCGCCAGCCCCACGCCGTCGTTGGGGATGAAGCTCTTTTCGAAGGCCTGCTCGGGGCTGGCCAGGTTCATCATGATTTTGGTCCTGGGCTTGGGCAGGGTGCCGAGGTCCGTCTCCTCGATCGCGAAGGGCAAAAGGCCCCGGTACACGCTGCCGATGGACCCCTCGGAGCAGTCCACGGTCACGTCCTCGCCCTGGGTCAGCTTCATGGTCGCATTCCCCGTGCCGACGATGCAGGGGATGCCGAGTTCCCGGCTGACGATGGCCGCGTGGCAGGTCCGCCCGCCCCGGTTGGTGACGATGGCCGAGGCGATCTTCATGATCGGTTCCCAGTCCGGGTCGGTCATGTCGGTGACCAGCACCTCGCCCTTGCGAAAGGCATGGATCATGCCCGCCGATTTGATGACCCGCACCGGCCCCTGGCCGATGAGTTCGCCCACGGACTGCCCCTGGGCCAGGATCTCCCCCTTTTCCTTCAATACGTACTTCTTGAGCACGGCCAGGTCTTTCAGGGAATGCACCGTCTCGGGCCGGGCTTGGACGATGAACAGCTCGCCCGTCTGGCCGTCCTTGGCCCATTCGATGTCCATGGGCGTGAACTGGCCGCGATGGGCGCTGTAATGCTCCTCGATGACGCAGGCCATGCGGGCCAGGGCCACGACCTCCTCGTCGCTTATGACCAGGCGGCGGCGGTCCTCTTCGGGAACGGCCACATTCTTGGTCGGGGCCTTGGCGTCGGTGGTGTAGATCATCTTGATGGCCTTGCCGCCGACCCGCTTCATGATGATGGGCTTGAACCCAAGTTTCAGCGTAGGCTTGAAGACGTACCATTCATCGGGGTTGACCGCGCCCTGGACCACGTTCTCGCCCAGGCCCCAGGCCCCGGTCAGGAAGACCGCGTCCTTGAAGCCGGTCTCGGTGTCGATGGAGAACATGACGCCGCTGGCCGAGAGATCCGAGCGCACCATCTTCTGCACGCCGATGGACAGGGCGATGGAGAAATGGTCGAAGCCCTTGTCCTGGCGGTAGGAGATGGCGCGGTTGGTGAAAAGGGAGGCGAAGCAGCGCTGACAGGCGTCCAGGAGATCCTCCGCGCCCCGGATGTTCAGATAGGTCTCCTGCTGTCCGGCGAAGCTGGCGTCGGGCAGGTCCTCGGCCGTGGCCGAGGAGCGCACGGCCACGTCCACGTTCGGGCCGTATGTTTCCTCCAGCTTGCGATAGGCCTGGACGATGGCGCTCTGCAGATCCGCCGGGATTTCGAGGTTGCGGATCAGGGCGCGGATGCGGCTGCCGCGCTCCATGAGGTTGTCCATGTCGTGGGTGTCGAGACCCTCCATGATGGACTTGATCCTGTCCATGGCCCCGGAAGCCTTGAGCAGGTGGCGGTAGGCCTGGGCGGTGACCGCGAAGCCGTTCGGGATGGGCACGCCCTTGGGCACGAGGTTTCGGTACATTTCGCCCAGGCTCGCGTTCTTGCCGCCGACCAGAGGCACATCCTCTATTCCGAGCTCGTCAAACCAGATCACAAAGGCGTTTTGTTTTTCCACGGCAGTCCTCCTTGGGAGCAAAACAAGATGAATCGCGTTTTTTTCTTCGCACGCCTGGGCGCGTTGCGCAACGTATGGAACGCTTTGGCGCGGTCATCGGCGTTTGCCGCGACGGCGGGTTTTCTTGCGCCGCGGTCCGAATTTGGTGCGCAATATCTGAAAATCAATAGAATTAATCCCAATGTTACCGCTTTGTGACAGATCTGTTTCCGAATCGTAAAAAAACTTTTCTTAACGCCCAAGATGCCCTACAGAGGTGCGGGTTTCGCATCATTGTCATACAATCGTCACAAAAACCGTATGGATAACCAATGCTCAATATTTTGATCCAGACTCTCGGCGGACTCGGCATCTTCATCCTCGGGATGAAGCTCATGACCGAGGGCTTGCAGATGGCCGCCGGCAACAAGATCCGCAATGTCCTCAAGGCCGTGTCGGACAACAGGGTGGTGGGCTTCGCCACGGGCGCGGCGGTCACGGCCCTGGTGCAGTCCTCCTCGGCCACCACGGTCATGCTCATCAGCTTCGTCTCCGCCGGGCTCATGTCCCTGACCCAGGCCGTGGGCGTGATGCTGGGATGCAACGTGGGCACGACCATGACCGCCCAGCTCATCGCCTTCAAGCTCTCGAACCTCGCCCTGCCCGCCATCGCCCTGGGCGTTCCCCTCAAATATTTTTCCACGCGCAAGAAATACCGCTACCTCGGTGAAGTCATCCTCGGTTTCGGCCTGCTCTTTTTCGGCATGACGGTCATGGGCGACGGCCTCAAACCCCTGCGCATGGAGCCCGAATTCATCGCCTTTTTCACCAAGTTCAACGCCTCCTCTTTCGGCGGAATACTGCTCTGCGTGGCCACGGGCTGCGGCCTGACCATGATCCTGCAATCCTCCTCGGCCACGGTGGGCCTGACCATGGCCCTGGCCACCCAGGGACTGCTCGATTTCCCCTCGGCCATGGCCCTGGTGCTGGGCGAGAACATCGGCACCACCATCACAGCCGAGCTGGCCACCATCGGCTCGACCAGCGCCGATTCGCATCGGGCGGCGCGGTCCAACACCATGTTCAATGTGCTCGGCGTGTGCATCATGCTGCTCATTTTTCCCTGGTTCCTGCAAGGCGTGGAGTGGGTGACCCAAAACGTCATGGGCGCCGAGCCCTGGAATCTGCACGTGGGCGAGGAATATCCCCATGTGTCCCGTTATCTGGCCAACGGGCACACGCTTTTCAACCTGACCAACGCCATTGTCTTTCTCGTCTTTCTGCCGGCCCTGATCCGGGTGGGGACCTGGTTTTCCCCCAAGGACAAGACCACGGGCGATTCCCTGTTTCGGCAACCGGTTTTCGACCAGTACATCGAGGACAATCCGGTGGCGGCCCTGGCCCAGGTCCGGGGTGAAATCCACCGCATGTCCCTGACCGTGCAGGCGGCGTACAACAACGCCCTGGAATGCCTGGAGACGAGGGATCACCGCACCATCCGCCAGCGGCAGCGTTTCGAGGATCAGGTCAACGCCATGCACCGGGCCATCTCCACCTTTCTGGCCAAGACCATGCAAAGCGAGATCAACGAGGAAACATCCAACGACATCGCCGAGCAGATGCGCGTCGTCAACAACCTCGAACGCATCGGCGACGCCGTGGAGGCGTTTGGGCTATTGTGCGAAGACATTGTCGACAAGGAACTCAAGTTCAACGAAGTCGCCATGCGCGACCTGTTCATCATCGCCGCCAAGGTCGATGAATTTCTGAAAATGATCAGCGACGCCCTGATCCGGCAGCCGCAACATCTCATGGAAAGGGCCGAGGAAGCCGAGCGGACCATCGACGCCATGCGCGAGTCCATGCGCGAAGCCCACATCGAGCGGCTCAAGATCGGCAAATGCGGGATCGAGGGCGGCCTGACGTTCATCAACCTGCTGGCCCGCCTCGAAAAAATCGGCGATTACTGCTACTCCATCGCCCGTTCCGTGACCTCCGGCCACTAGTCCGTTTCGATTCTTTGTTCGCCCCCAGGTTCCCGCAAGATGCACGATCTTGCGGGAACTTCTTGCTTCCATCGCCTCGCGCCGTTATTCCTCTGATAAAAGCAGCGTGCTTTTCGAGCTCTTTTCCGCTTGCCGGAGGAAACATGGGATTTCCGTTTTTCTCTTCCATCCGCGCGATTCTTGTCTTTCTCGTCCTCTTGGCGATGCTCCCGGCCCTTGGGATCATGCTGGGCTCAGGCTACACGCTCCGCAAGCACATGGTCGTCGACGCCGAAGAGACGGCCTTGCGTCAGATTCATGGCATGGCTTCGCATCACGAACAGATCGTCGAGAACGCCCGGCTGTTGCTGGCCACCCTGGCCAAGGCGCACGAAATCCAGACGCTTGATCCCCTGGGGTCCCAGCTTCTGCTGGAGGAGATGCTGACCCGCAACGAGGCCTACGTCGCCCTGGCCTTGTCCGATCCCGCCGGGCGCATCGTGGCGGTCTCCCCGGTGGACTCCTTTTCCTCCATCGCGGGCGAGGCCTATTTCCAGGAAGCCAAACAGGGCATGCGTTTTGCGATGGGCATGTATCATCTGCGCCAAGGCGCCCGAAGCGTGGTCATGGAATTCGCCCAGCCGGTCATGGATCGGGATGGAGGGTTGCGCGGAGTGTTGGTGGCCTCGTTCGACCTGAACTACTTCGGGCGCATATTCGCCGACGCCCACTTGCCCGAAGGTTCCGTTTTCACCCTGACCGACGCCGAAGGCATTCGCCTGACCCGGTTTCCGGAAACCGGGAAATACACCTGGGTGCCCGATCTGCCGTATATGATAGAGAAGATGTCGGAGGGGGCGGAGGAAGGCACTTTTCTGGACCAGGGCGTTGACGGGGTGCGGCGGCTCTACGGTTTCAAGCGCGTGCGGTTCGAGGACGGCCATTCGCCGCCACTCATGATCCGTCTCGGACAGCCCGAGGACCTGGCCCTGGCCGAGACGAGGCGGGCGCTGGTGCGCGACATGGTTTTGCTTGTGCTGGCGGCGGTCCTGGCCGTGGCCACCGCCTGGTTCGTGGGAAACCTGACCATAATGCGCCGTCTGGAGCGTCTGATGGCAGCGGCCGATCGCCTCGGTACCGGTGATTTGAGCACGCGCACCATGCTTGAGCATGACAAGGGCGAACTCGGGGTACTCGCAGCGGCGTTCGACCGCATGGCCGAGAGCCTCCAGATTCAGGACTTCGACCGGCGGCGGGCCGAGGAAGAGGTTTGCATACTCAACGAGGATCTGGAGGACCGGGTCGAGCAGCGAACTTCCGAATTGGCCAAGGCCAACGAAAATTTGCAGACGGCCCTGGAGAGCCTGCGTCAGGCCCAGGGACAGCTGGTCATGTCCGAGAAGCTCGCGGCCCTGGGCGGGCTTGTGGCGGGTGTGGCTCACGAAATAAACACCCCCGTGGGGGTGGCCCTGTCCGCTTCGTCGACCATGGCCGAGAAGAACCGCATCCTGGCCGCGCTTTTCACCAAAGGGGACATGAAGCGCTCCGATCTGGCCGAGTATCTGGAGTCCGCCCGCGAAGGGCTCGAGATGACTCTTTTGAACCTGAATCGTGCTTCCGACCTGATCCGCAGCTTCAAGATGGTCGCCGCGGACCAGGTCTCCGAATCGCGACGCAGCTTCAACGTGCGGGAATACATCGGACAGGTGCTCCTGAGCCTGCGGCCAAAGCTCAAGAAGACCCCGCATCGCGTCGAGGTGGAGTGCGACGAGGATCTGGTCATCGAGAGCTACCCCGGGGCGTTTTCCCAGATCCTGACCAACTTCATCGTCAACTCCCTGACCCATGCCTTCGGCGAGGGCCAGACCGGTCTGATCCGCATCGCGGTCGCCAGGGATGACGGCACGCTGAGCCTGACCTATTCCGACGACGGATGCGGCATCGCCCCGGAAGTGCAGGACAGGATATTCGAACCCTTTTACACCACGGCGCGGGCCAAGGGCTCCACGGGCCTGGGTCTGCATATCGTCTTCAATATCGTGACCGGAACCCTGGGCGGGACCGTCACCTGTTGCAGCGCCCCGGGCCAGGGCACCACGTTCCAGGTGCGCGTTCCCGTGTGAAGAGAGCAAGCATGACCGATAACGACGAGATAATCTTCAAGGACGAAGTCCAACCTGCCGTCACCGGGCTCAAAGCCGAGGACGGATGGAAAATCCTGATCGTGGACGACGAGAACGACGTGCACAGCGTGACGGTCTATATGCTTTCCGGTCAGGAGTATCTCGGACGCGCGTTCAATTTCCTGCATGCCTACAGCGGCGAGGAAGCCAAGCTTGTGCTGGCGGAGCATCCGGATGTCGCCGTGATCCTGCTCGACGTGGTCATGGAGACCGACGACAGCGGGCTGAAACTGGTCAGGTATATTCGCGAGGAGCTGTGCAATTACGCCGTGCGCATCATCCTGCGCACCGGCCAGCCCGGCAAGGCCCCGGCCGCCCAGGTCATCCTTGATTACGATATCGACGACTACAAGGAGAAGACCGAGCTGACCCTGGAGAAGATGCTGGTCACGCTCATCTCGGCCCTGCGCAGCTACAGCTTCATCACCACCATCGAGAACAATCGCAGCGGTCTGCGGCGGATCATCGAGGCGTCGTCGGATATTTTCGAGCGCCAGTCATTGCAGAAGCTCGGTTGCGGAGTCTTGAGCCAGCTGACGTCCATTCTGCAACTCAAAAAAGACGCCGTGTACACCCATGCTTCCGGTCTGACCGCCTCCGGGATAAAGGGCGAATCGATGGTCCTGGCCGCAACGGGAGACTTCGGCAAGTATGTGGGGATGCACATCGAGGAGATCGGAAGCGAAGCGGTGCATCGGGCCCTGGACCGGGCCAAGAGCCAGCCTCACGGCTTTTACTGCGAGGAAGACAAGTGCGCCTGGTATTTCAAGAGCAAGACGGAGTCGGAGAATTTTCTGTACTTCGAGCTGGCCAAGGATCTGGACGAAAATGACCGGGATCTCCTGGAACTCTTTTTCACCAACGTCTCCCTGGCCTTCGACAACCTGTATCTGAACAAGGGCATCGAGGACACGCAAAAGGAAGTCATCTTTCACATGGCCGAGACCATGGAATGCCGTTCGGCCGAGACCGGCAGCCATGTCCGGCGCGTCTCGGAGTATGTGCGGCTGATGGCTCTGAAGTACGGTCTGGGCGAGGAGCAGGCGGAGATGCTCAAGCTGGCCTCCACGGCCCACGATCTGGGCAAGATCGGCATCCCCGATTCCATCCTGAACAAGCCGGGGCCCCTCACCCCGGAAGAATACGAAATCATCAAAAGCCATGTGCAGCGAGGTTACGACCTGCTCATGCGCTCGTCGAGTCCCATCATCCAGACCGCGGCCCGCATCATCCTGCTGCACCACGAACGATGGGACGGCCAGGGCTACCCGCAAGGGCTCGTGGGGGAGGAGACGCACATCCATGGCCGCATCGTGGCCGTGGCCGACGTGTTCGACGCCCTGTCGAACAAGAGGGTCTACCACGAGGCCTGGACCTGGAACGAGGTGTTCGCCCATTTCCTGGAGGAGAGCGGCAAGCATTTCGACCCGTGCCTGGTGGATATCCTGCTGGAAAACAAGGAAGAGTTCGTCGCCATCTGGGAAGAGTATCATGACGTGTGCGGGGTCTGCGCCGGGAGGGGCGAGGCGGTGGAGGCGGGTTCCGATCGGCCCGCTTGAGGCGGGCAAGGCGTGGCTTGCCTGGCGTTTCATCGTCCCTGGTCCACCTTCTGAACCTGGACTTTTGTGATTCATAGAATTACGATGAATCACAACGCAAGGAGGCCACCATGTCCACCCGAATATCAATTCGCACAAGCGAGGATCTGATCCTCAAATTCAACGCGCTGGCAAAAGAGACTGATCGTTCTCGCGCCTACCTCATCAACCAGGCGCTTGAGGAATACATTGCGCGTGAGGCGTGGCAGGTCGCCGAAATCCGGAAGGCTCTCCACGAAGCCGACGGTGGTGACTTTGCGACGGACGAAGAAATAGCGGCGCTCGATGCGAAGTGGGGCTATCGTGCGGGTTAGTTGGCTACGCGCAGCGACCCGCGACCTTGACGCCCAGATGAGCTATATCGCACGCGATGACGCTGAATTGGCCAGGGAAATATACGGCGAAATCCGGAGACGAGCCTCTGAACTGTCTCATTTCCCGGAGTCCGGTCGTCCTGGGCGTGTCCCCGGGACGAGAGAACTGGTCCTTGCCAGATACCCATACGTACTGCCCTACCGCGTGAGAAACGGCATCGTTGAAATTTTGCGGGTCTTTCACACGAGTCAAAAGATGAATCGTTGAACATACGCTTCCCCGTGCACCAGACACATCAGCGGCTCGCAGCGACCAACCGGACCTGCCAGCCGCTTTTGTTTTGTCCGCGACCCAGTCGCCGGCTCTTAGCTTGCTTCTTCCCGCCCTCTTTATGCGGAACGCAGCCGGTCGTTCGCACTGACGCGACACAATTTTAAAAAATGCCGACCGTAAAAGTGTATGACAAAATCCCACGCATGTGGAGCGCCCGATAGAACCGGAGAGGCGTACGGGCATACTTTTATATCACTGCTAAGTTTTCTGAGTCGTACAATCAGAGAAATAATACTGATAGCAACCCATGTCTTACAATCATTCCCTCCTTGCTCAAATCAATATTTGTTGCTAACCGACGCATTTGCCGCAATCCGGAGGCTGGGGATGATCATCAAGAGTAAAGATCCCAAAGATAGGGATATTGCCGAACTCGATGCGTTGCTGAAGCAGGCCGACGCTCCAGGCAAGCGCTTTCTCATCGAACGCGAGCTGAGGGCCATGAAGGCCGGAATAGCGGGGGAGGAGGACTGCGCCTACTACATCAACTTCTATTTCGGTAAATCCGACAACTGGTGCGTGCTCCACGACCTGCGCATCGAGCACCAGGGCAGCGTGGCCCAGATCGACCATCTGCTGATCAACCGCCTCTTCGAAATCTACGTCATCGAATCAAAGAATTTCTCCTACGAAGTGGCCATCAACGACAGCGGAGAATTCACCCTCAAAAGCGGTTCCCACTCCTTCGGTATCCCGTCGCCCATCGAGCAGAACAAGCGCCACATGTTCCTGCTGGAAAAATTCGTCACCTCACGCAGCCTCGCGCCAACCAGGCTCGGCATCCCCATCGTGCCCCGCTACAGAAGCCTGGTCCTCATGTCCCCCAAATCCGTCATCACCAGACCAGACAGGAAGACGTTCGACACCGACATGGTGATCAAGGCCGACACGTTGCGGACAAAAATCGACGACATTGTCGACAAGATGAGTCCATTCCAGGATCTGGCGATCATTGGGAACATGTCCAAGCTCAAGACCGTGACCGATTTCGCGCAGTCCCTGCAATCATACCACTCCAGCGCCTCCATCGATTACCGTAAAAAATTCGGCATCAAGCCCGAGCATGACCCGATTCAGAGCGTGATCGACAGAAGCAACGGTTCGGCGGAGCAGGGAGGGAAGAAGTATTACTGCTTCAAGTGCAGGAAGGCGATCCCGGATAATGTGGCGCGGTTTTGTTGGAACAATAAGGAGAGGTTTGGAGGGAAGGCGTTTTGTTATGAGTGCCAGAGAGGAATATCATGATTGAGAATTATGCTTTTACATAAAATCAAGATTCAAGATCTGGCCTTCATTTTTTTTACGAACAAGCAAAATTAAATTACAATATTCGTCAACACTATAACACCGAATAGGATTTTATATACATGCTTGAATATATAAAAAAAAATTATACGTGGATTTTGTCTGGAATCGGCGTCCCAATTTTAGGATATATCTTTTATCTACTGAAAAACATAGTTTTCGGAAAAACCACAGAAATAAATAAAGTCACAATGAAAAATATCAACGCAAAAGGCGACGTAATAGGTAGAGACAAAGGATAATGCAATGAATGGCGATAGAAACTCAGCGAATTTTGAAAACGTAACAGCCAAAAATGTAGTTGGCAGAGATCAAAAAAATGTTACAAATATTATATATAACACTATTTTTATAGACGAAAACTTAAAACGCCTAATAAGAGAACATGAAGCTTCAAAGGAAACTTCTCCTGAATATAGAGAATTTTGCGCCGAATTAAACAAATTTTTTAACAAAAAAAATCCAACTAAAATTAGAAACTTGCAGGAGAAATTATCTGCAGGGGAAAGAGACAGCATTATCGAAGATGCCATGGAGGCTAAAGACTATGCTGTAAAAAAAATCACTAAGTACACACACTATCAAACAGCACAAGAGATATTTACATATTTACTTACAAATATGAAAACAACTTATGTGCATGAAATTTATCCGAAGATCAAATCAAAAAAATACGAAAGTTATGAAATTGATGATTTAATACATTCAAAAATAATAGAACCGACACTAGTGTCTACGTCACAATGCAGCATTTGCATTGACAAAACAACTATATATGGACTACTTTATCTCTTGACAGGAAATTGTTATATCGAGTGGGAATAATCATGATTATATACTCAGAATATAAAGATATTTATCATTCTGCATACAGAATAATATCAATATTGAATATTATTAATTCAGAAATAGAATACAACAAGCTCAGGATCATTGATTTTTTTCTTGTCTTTCCCTCCCTAGTGAATGAAATTTCTTTCCCAAGACAAAGAGGTATGTCGCAATTAAAGAATTATGCATCAGCAAATTTTGACACATACGAAATACTGCCTGAGAAAAAACAATTATTTTTCGAAATTTCACCGTATCAATTGCAAGCGGTCAAAATACTGAAAGCGAAAGGAATTATAAATGAATCTGATAGCACCATCTACTACAACACTGATTTAAAGTCCGAATCCATAGACAAACTGCTTCATTTTTCAAAATATACATCAAATAATTTTTATGTTAAACTCATAAAAACATTATTTAATATTGAGTATTTTGGCAGCGACGGCTTAAAAAAACGTTCCGGGTTACTGGAGTATAAGTATGATGCAATATAGCCCTTTTTTTATTTTAAACAGACTTGTTGTTCTTAAAAACGAAAAAGCTGTTTATGATGAGAAATTTCATCACGGCGTGAATATTATCAGAGGCGGAAACAGTTCTGGTAAATCGACAATTGCTGAATTTATTTTTTATGCTCTTGGTGGAGATGTCACAAAATGGAAAGAAGCAGCTACATTTTGTAATAACATTTACGCAGAAGTAAATTTAAATGGAAGCATATTTACTTTGAAGAGAAGTATTTCTGACAAATCTAAATCATCAATGGATATATACGCTGGAACATATGACAATGCATGCACAGACAGACTTGATTCATGGACGCGCTATCCATATGCGGCAACAGAATTAAAAGAGAGCTTTTCACAGATACTATTAAAAGAATTGAGAATACCGTTTTCAAAATCACAAGACAACAATAGCATAACATTTCATCAAATTTTACGGCTATTATATATAGACCAAATTACATCAATTGACAGACTTTTCCGGTTTGACCAATTTGATTCGTCAAGCAAACGAAAGGCAATTGGAGAGTTATTATTAGGAATTTCAGATATCGAATTATACGAGAAACGAACAAGGCTAATAAAACTAGAGGCTCAAATAAATAATATTGTAACCTAAATCCGTGAAAAAGTTGCATTGAATATACAGTTTTGAAACATTTTGAACTTGAAATAAATCAATGATATCGGTATATTGAACTTGCTTTTCCTGAATGATTTTTAGCACCCATTGGGTGC
>JBFWJY010000028.1:0-49467 GCA_050252955.1 Desulfomicrobium sp. | reverse complement strand
GTGGAAAAAAGCCGAACGCGTAAGCGGCCTGCCGCTGCGTGAAATATACTGGGACGGCGACGAGAACGCCATGGCGGTGACGCGGAATCTGCAACCCGCCCTGACCGTTGTCAACATGAACCTGTGGTGCTTCATGGCCGAAAAGCTGAGACCCGCCGCTGTCGCCGGGCACAGCCTGGGCGAGTTCGCGGCCCTGTTCGCGGCCCGCGTGCTGCCCATGGACAGCGTTCTGGAACTGGTCTGTCTGCGCGGCAAGCTCATGGACGAAGCCGTGAACCAGGACGGTCGCATGGCCGCCATCCTGAAACTGGACCAGACCAAGGTCGAAGAACTGGTCGTGGCCGCGGCCGGCCTGACCGGACAGGAAATCCGCATCGCCAACTACAACACACCGGGCCAGTTCGTGATCAGCGGCCACGCCCAGGCCGTGGACCATGTCTGCGCGGGGGCCAAACCCCTCAAAGGCCGGGCCTTGGTCCTGCCGGTCAGCAACGCCTTCCACTCCCCCTACATGCGCGAAGCCGGGGACGAGCTGGCCAGGCACATGGACAAGCTGGATTGGCGCGACCCGAAAATCCCGGTCTACCTGAACGTCACGGCCAAACCCGAACCGGACGCCCAGGCCCTGAAGGCAACCGTGAAGCGGCAGATGACATCCTCCGTCTACTGGACCCAGACCATCGAGAACCAGTACGCCGACGGCATGCGCACCTTCGTGGAATTGGGCCCCAAGGGCGCCCTGTCGCGCATGATCGCCCAGATTCTGAAAGACCGCGACGGGGTCGAAACCCTGTCGGTCAGCACTCTTGAACACGCCGCCAGCCTTTGAGGAGATCCCGGCATGAAAGCCAAGAACTATATTTTTGAAAAACTGACCCTGCTCATGGCCGCCAAAGGCCAGGGCCTCCCGGCCAAGACCACCATCGAGGCGCCAAAGAACGAACAGCACGGCGACATGGCCACCAACATCGCCATGGTCATGCCCAAGGAAAAAGGCCAGAATCCGCGCGGCGTGGCCGAGGCGCTGAAAACCGAACTGCTGGCCATGTGCCCCGAGATCGAGGACATCGAAATCGCCGGGCCGGGATTCATCAATTTCACGTTCAAGCCCGTCTTCTGGCAGGAAGTGGCCCTGGACGCCCTGGAAAACGACGGCGATTTCGGGCGCATCGATGTGGGCCAGGGCCGCAAGGTGCAGGTCGAGTACGTGTCCGCCAACCCCACCGGCCCCCTGCACATCGGGCATGGGCGCGGCGCGGCCGTGGGCGACAGCCTGACCCGCATCCTGCGCTTCACGGGCCACGAGGTCGAGACCGAATACTACCTGAACGACGCCGGACGCCAGATGCGCCTTTTGGGTCTGGCCGTGTGGGTGCGCTACCAGCAGGCCTGCGGCATCGAGATCGAATTCCCGGAGGACTGCTACCGGGGCGATTACATCAAAGACATCTCCACAGCCCTCCTGGCCGAAAAAGGCAAGGCGCTGCTGGAACTGCCTGAGGAAGAGGCGCTGGATCTGTGCTACGAGCGCGGGATGACGGACATTTTGAACGGCATCAAGCAGGATCTCATCGATTTTCGCGTCGAACATCAGCACTGGTTCTCGGAAAAGAGCCTGGTCGACGGCGGCCGGGTCGAAGCGTCCCTGAACCGGCTCCTGGCCGAGGGCCGGGCCTATGAAAAGGACGGGGCGCTCTGGTTCCGGTCCACGGACCACGGCGACGACAAGGACCGCGTGCTCAGGAAGTCCGACGGACTGTTGACCTATTTCGCCTCCGACATTGCCTACCATGACAACAAGATCGGTCGCGGCTTCGACATGATGGTCGACATCTGGGGCGCGGACCATCACGGCTACGTGCCGCGCATGAAGGCGGCCATCGAGGCCCTGGGCAAGGACCGCGAGTCGTTGCAGGTCATCCTGGTGCAGCTCGTGAACCTGATCCAGGGCGGCGAGCAGATCGCCATGTCCACCCGCGCCGGCAAGTTCGAGACCCTGGCCGATGTCTGCGCCGAGGTGGGCGTGGACGCGGCGCGTTTCATCTTCCTTTCGCGCAAGAGCGACTCGCACCTGGACTTCGACCTCGACGTGGTCAAGCAGCAGTCCATGGACAACCCGGTCTACTACGTGCAGTACGCCCACGCCCGCATCAGTTCGCTGATGCGCAAGGCCGAGGAGCAGGGCGTGGCCCTGCCCGAACCGTCGGGCGCGCTCATGGCCCTCTTGACCACCCCCGAGGACAAGGCCCTGTTCAAGGCCCTGGACGCCTTCGAGGACACATTGGAGCTTGCGGCGCGCACCCTCTCGCCGCATCACGTCAGCTACTATCTGATGGAGCTTGCGGGCCTGCTGCACCGTTATTACACTGTGCACCACATCCTGTCGGGGGACGACCAATCGCTGTTGCAGGCGCGAATCCTGCTGTTCCGGGCCGTGGCCGGAGTGCTCAGGACCGGTCTGGACCTGCTGGGAGTCAGCGCCCCCGAGCGAATGTAGAACGGTCGGTCCGCCATCATGATCACGCGCAAGTCAAGCACCACCAAAAAGAAGGACAAGGACAAGCTCAGCTTCCAGCTGGGCCTGTCCGGCTTTTTGTCCCTGGCCGTGCTTGTGGTTATCGGCATGGCCTGGTCCTTCATTCTCGGCGTCATCGTCGGACGCGGCTACCAGCCCGAACAGATGGCCATGGAAATGGCCCAGAAGGTCCTGCCCGAGGACTTCCCGCTGCTGACGGAAAAGAACGAAGAGGTGTTGAAGGGCGAAGAATTGGAGTTCTTCGAGAAGCTCAAGCAGGGCCCGAGTTCCGTTCCGCCGGCCCCCGCGCCGCAGGCCAAGGCTTCGCCTCCCCCGCCGAAACCCAAGGTCGCCGAAGCGCCGAAGACGGCCGATGCTCCCAAGCCCGGACAAACTGCCATCGAGGCGGCCTTGCAGTCGGCGGCTGTCGCCGCCGGTCAGAGCGCGCCCCCGGCAGCCAAAGAGGCCAAGGACGAAGTTTTCGTCTTCAACTACCAGGTCGCGGCCCTGGCTTCCATGGAGCAGGCCCAGACCTTTCTGAAAAAGCTCGATCCCGGCAAATTCAAGACATCCGTGGTCACGGCCACCCACGAAGGCAAGACCTGGTACCGGGTCTACGTGCACCACCAGGGCACGGTGGACTCCGCCCTGGCCTTGAAGGAGCAGCTCAAGGGCAACGGCATCGGCGGCATCCTGCTGCGCTCCCGCACTCCGCTCTAAAGGCCCATCGCCTCGTTGTCCCGCCCCCACGTTTCACGGAGACATCCATGCATCACGAATTCTTCGATCTCGGCCCGAAGCGGGGCCGCGCCATCCATGTCCTGCCCGTGCCCTACGAGGGCACGGTCAGCTACGGCACGGGCACGCGACTGGGCCCCGAAGCCCTGTTCCGGGCCAGCGTGCAGATAGAGTCCTACGATCCGGAGCTGGACCTCGACCTCGGCGATCTGGCCCATTTCACCCCGCTGCCCGTGGTCCATCCTCCGGCCAGCGGCACCGAAGGGCTGCACCAGCTCATGCGCGAACGCCTTCGGGATTTCGACGCGTCCACGGATTTCGTGCTGACCCTGGGCGGCGAGCACTCCGTGCCCCTGCCCCTCTTCGAGTTCTACCACGCGGCCCATCCGGACCTGGTCATCCTGCACGTCGACGCCCACGCCGACCTGCGCGAAAGCTACGAGGACAGCCCCTACTCCCACGCCTGCATCATGGCCCGGGCCCGGCAGATGGGCATTCCCCTGGCCCAGGTCGGCATCCGCTCCCTGTGCCGGGAGCAGCGCGATTTCATGCGCGCGCAGAAGCCTTCGGACCTGATGACCCTCTTCGCCTGGGACCTGCCCGCACCGGGCGAGGCCGCCGAGCGCGTACGGGCCTTCGTGGGCCAGCGGCCCCTGTACATTTCCTTTGACGTGGACGGCATGGACCCCTCCGTCATCCCCGGCACTGGCACGCCCGAACCAGGTGGCATCCCCTACGCCTGGATGACCCGCTTCTGGAAGGAGCTGTGGCTCGACGGCCTGGGCCCGAAGCTGGTCGGCATGGACATGTGCGAACTCGCGCCCGTTCATGGCTCCCAGGTCTCGGAAACCGCCGCCGTGAAACTCATCCAGCGCATACTGACCGCCTGGCTCGGGCTGGTTTGAGCATGAGCAACGCTGGCGATCCGCTGACCCTCACGGTCGAAAAACTGCTCTGGCGCGGACGCGGCCTGGCCCGTCTGGAGTCCGGACAGGTGGTCATGATCGAACCCGGCGTGCTGCCGGGAGAGCGCGTTCGCGCATTCGTGACCAAGGCGGCCAGGGATTTCCTGCACGCCGAGGCCGTGGAGGTCATCGACCCCTCGCCCCTGCGCGTCGCCCATCCCTGCCCGCACGCCGCTCTTTGCGGAGGTTCGCGCTTCGGCATGGTTTCCCCGGAAGCGGGCACCCGGCTCAAGGCGGACATGCTGCTCGACGCCCTGCCTCGCGCCCTGGGCAGCGCTCATAAAGCGACGATCCCCGATCCGATCATCGTGCCGAGCCCCCAAGGCTGGCGCTACCGCTGGCGTGGCCAGATCCACGTGCGCGCAGGCCGGCCCCACGCCATGGCCCATGCCAGCAACCATCTCGTCCCCCTGACCGACTGTCATCTACTGGCCGAGCCCCTGGCCCTGGCCATGCCCCTCCTGGCCAAGGGCCTGCCCGACGGTCGCTTCACCATTGCCGCCAGCCCGGACACGGGCCTGGCCGCATCGGAGAGGGAACGAGTGCTCCTGCCCTTCTCCTTTCCAGATTTCGGTCTGACCATTCAGCTTCCCCCGTCCACCTTTTTCCAGGCCAACTGGGGGTTGAACCAGCACCTGGTGCGCAGCACGGTGGAGGCGCTTGACGGCTTTGAACGCATCGCCGACCTCTTCTCCGGAGCGGGAAATTTCGCCCTGCCCCTGGCCAGCCGGGGCAAATCCGTGCTGGCCGTGGAAGGCTCGGCCCAGGCCGTGAACGCCGGCATGCGCAACGCCGATCGGCTGGGTCTGAAATCGGTCGCCTTCCGCGACGCCAACCTGGCCAAACCCGCAAGCTGGAAAATGATCGACGACTTCGCCCCCCGCGCCGCCATCCTCGATCCGCCGCGCACCGGTGCCAAGGGCATCGGACGCACCCTTTTGGCCATGGCGGGCCTGGAGCGCCTGGCCTGGGTCTCCTGCGACGTGGTCAACACCATCCGCGACGCGAAACCCCTGCTCGAAGCGGGCTGGAGCATTTCCTCCGTGACCCTCTTCGACATGTTCCCCGGCACCTGGCACATGGAAGTGCTCATCATTCTGGACCGGCCGTAAGGAGTCCTCGGTATTCCCTGCTCCGCGCCCCATCCGAGACTTGCGCCAAGACGAACGGAACTGTAGGACATTCCTCACACTTCTTCGCAGACGGGGGACGCATGATCGCAGAAGGCATAAACAGGGTCTGGCTCAAGCATTACGACCAGGAAGTCGGTCCGAATCTGGACTACGAAATCATCCCGCTTTACGAGGTGCTGGAACGCACGGCCTCCACGTATCCAGACCGGGCGGCCATCGTCTTCAACAACTGGAGCGTGAGCTACAAGAAGCTCAAACGCCTCGTGGACCTGGCCGCCGCCAACCTGAAAAAGATCGGCGTCAAGCCTGGCGAACGCGTGGCCATCATGCTGCCCAACTGTCCCCAGACGGTGATCAGCTACTGGGCCTGCCTCAAGATCGGGGCCGTGGTGGTCATGACCAACCCGCTCTACATGGAGAAGGAGCTGGTCCACCACTTCAACGACTCCGAAGCCAAGACCCTCATCACCATAAACCTGCTCTGGAAACGCATCGACGGCCTGAAGGACAAGCTGCGCCTGGAACGCATCCTCGTGACCTCCATCGCCGATTGCCTGCGTTTCCCCCTGAACATCCTCTACACCATGAAGTCCAGGCGCGAATACGCGCTCGCCTCCATCCCCTATGACGGGAAGGCCGTCCTGCCCTGGAAGAGCCTGCTGGCCCGGACAGCCATCGAACCTGCGCACCCCGTCGATCCGGTCAAGGATCTGGCCGCGCTGCAATACACCGGAGGCACCACGGGCGTGTCCAAGGGCGTCATGCTGACCCACGCCAACCTGGGATACAACGCCCAGCAGGCAAGGGCCGTGCTGCACACGATCAAGGAGACGGGCGAGGTCATCCTGGGCCTTTTGCCCTTCTTTCACATCTATGGGCTGACGGTCTGCGTCAATTTCGGCACCCTCATCGGCGCGACCCTGGTGCCCATGCCCAAGTTCGTGCCCCTCGACGTCCTGAAAACCATCGACAAGAAACGCCCGACCATCTTCCCCTGCGCACCGTCCATCTTCATCGCCCTGTTGCAACAGAAGAACCTGCACAAGTACGACCTGTCCTCCGTGCGCTACTGCATCTCCGGCTCCGCGCCCATGCCCGTGCCGGTCATGGAGAAATTCAACAGCCTGAGCAGCGGCGCCAACATCGTCGAGGGCTTCGGCCTGACCGAGGCTTCGCCCATCACGCATTTGAATCCCTTGCGCGGCAACAGCAAGAACGGCTCCATCGGCCTGCCCTTCCCGGACACGGACGCGGCCATCGTGGACATGGAAGTCGGCTCCGTGCCCCTGCCCGCGGGCAAGATCGGCGAAATGGTGATACGCGGCCCGCAGGTCATGCAGGGCTACTGGAACCGACCCGACGAGACGGCATCCGTGCTCAGAAACGGCTGGCTCTACACCGGTGACATCGCCTACATGGACGAGGATGGATATTTCTTCATCGTGGACCGCAAGAAGGACCTCATCATCACCGGCGGATACAACGTCTATCCCCGTGAAATCGACGAAGTCCTGCACGAGCATCCGGCCATCAAGGAAGCCGTCAGCGTGGGCATCAAGCACCCGACCAGAGGCGAGATCATCAAGGCCTACATCGTGCTCAAGGAGGGGGAAACCCTGTCCAAGACGGACGTGTTCGCCTTCTGCCGGGAGAAGCTGGCCAATTACAAGGTGCCCAAACAGGTGGAATTCCGCGACGAGCTGCCCAAAAGCATCGTCGGCAAGGTGCTTCGACGCGTCATTCGCGAAGAGGAAGACAGACGGCACACGGACGGATCGGAATATGTGGACGACATCGAACCCGGAGGCGACGACGACGGATTGGAACCGTCCCCCAAGCGCCTGAAGCGCGAAAAACGCGCCAAGAAGTCAAAAAAGGACGCCCGAAAGAGCTCTTGACACCCCCTGGACCCGATCTTATTTCTTGATCTTCAAAGGGGAGTAGCTAGCGGCCGCGGAGCCTTCACGCCCGAGGCCGCCCCGGGATTCGACAATACGGCATCACCGCCCGGACCCGGGAATCTAACGCATGTTTAGAATCAGCCAGACCTTTATCCCAGCACCGCCGTGGATAAAGGTCTTTTTCATTATCCAAGGCTCAACCGGAGGATTTCCATGAACCAGATAAAGACCACGCTTCTTCTGACCATGCTCACCGTGCTGCTCGTCGCCATGGGCGGCGCCATCGGCGGCAAGTCGGGCATGATCATCGCCTTTCTCATCGCGGGCGGCATGAACTTTTTCGCCTACTGGAATTCGGACAAGATCGTGCTCAAGATGTACAAGGCCCGCGAAGTGACCCGCGCCGAAAGCCCGGACTTCTACGGCATCGTCGAGAACCTGGCCCGCAAGGCGAACATGCCCATGCCCAAGGTCTACGTCATCCCCTCGGACAGCCCCAACGCCTTCGCCACGGGCCGCAACCCGGAGCACGCAGCCGTGGCCGCGACCACCGGCATCATGCGCATCCTGTCGCGCGAGGAGCTTGAGGGCGTCATGGCCCACGAACTGACCCACGTCATGAACCGCGACACCCTCATTTCGACCATCGCCGCGACCATCGCCGGAGCCATCGGCATGCTCGGCAACATGCTGCAATGGGCGGCCATCTTCGGCATGGGACGCGGCGACGATGAGGAAGGCGGAGGCGGCATCTTCGGCGCCCTGGCCATGGCCATCATCGCCCCCATCGCGGCCATGCTCATCCAGATGGCCGTGTCGCGCTCCCGCGAATTCATGGCCGACGAGGGCGGGGCGAAAATGTGCGGCAGGCCCAAGGCCCTGGCCAGCGCGCTGATGAAGCTGCAACAGGCCTCGACCATGGTCCCCATGCAGGAAGCCACCCCGGCCACCTCGCACATGTTCATCGTCAACCCGCTCACGGCCGGCAGACTGGCCAGCCTCTTTTCGACCCACCCCTCCACCGAGGACCGCGTCGCCCGCCTCATGGCCATGTAGCATCCCGAGGTTTCGACAACGAAAAGAGCCCTGCGCGTCCATGGCGCGCAGGGCTCTTTTCGTTTCCCGCTGGCTAGCGCGCGGAAAAAAACGGTTGCCCGTACCAGGCCCGGGCCTGTTGACCCGAATTGTCCGTGTCGGTCATGATGGCCACGGCGTCGATGGTTTCGATGTCCTCGCCAAAAGCCCGCATCCAGTCCTCACGGATGTTGCGCTTCTCGGACAGCATCTTTCCCACCCCCTCTTTCCCGCCGCGCACCGCGATCATGCGCGCATTGGCGGTGAAGGCGTTGGGCCACATGCTTCCCTCGGGCAGGACGCTGGCCCAGACGTAGGACAGGGCCCTGGTCTTCCAGAAGGCAAGCCCGCCCTTGGCCACCACGTAAATTCGGGCCGGATAGTCGTCGCCGGTCTTTTCGCGCTCGTTGACGCCGGAAAGCACATTCTCCACCCGCCAGGACCAGTTCAGCCAGGGCGTGGCCCGCACATCCACCGACTGTTCGAAAAAGAGCCCCGAAGCCGTGCCCCCGCTTTCCGCCAGCAAGAGTTTTTCCTGGGGCAGCGGGGTGTACACGGTCCGGCCAGCGAATTCCTTTTCCTTCCACCCGGGAAGCCCTGGCTCGAAGATGGAGGGCAGCGCCCCCGCCCAGGCGAAGCAGGCCAGTCCGGTCAGCACGACGGCCAGAAAAAGCCACGGCCGTGGCCCTGTTCCTGCACTTTGCAGGGCAGGCAGGAAAAATCTGCCGGATCGTTCACGCTTTTTTTCAGTCCGGGAGGCATTCATGAGCATATCCTCTTCCCTTTATATAGGCACCACGGGCATCATCGCCCAGCAGAAGAGCATGTCGGTCATCTCCGACAACATAGCCAACGTGAACACCGTCGGCTTCAAGTCCTCCCGCACGCTCTTCAACACGCTGATGAGTCAGCAGATGGGCGCGGCCAGCGTCAGCAACCAGGTCGGGCAGGGCGTCGGCGTGAGCTCCATCCTTTACGACATGAACCTGGGCGCCCTTGAGCCGACCACCGAGGCCACCGACATCTCCATCAGCGGGAAGGGCTTTTTCATCGTATCGCCCAAGGAGACAACGCAGCACTATTACACCAGGGCCGGCAATTTCCGCTTTGACAAGGAAGGCTATCTGCGTGATCCGCAGGGAAACACCCTGCAGGGATACCGTCTGCCCACCAGGTCCATCCTGGACACGGCTCCCGCCATCCCCCCCGCCGAAGGCGCCGCCATCACGGATATCCGCCTGGACATGCAGGACGGAGGCGGACCCGTATCCGAGCCGGAGCAGACCACGGAGATGCGCATGATGGTCAACCTGGATTCAGGCTCGCAGGAGCGCAGCGCGGACTCCGCCAGCCCCTTCACGGCCCTCTTCGACCGCTGGGATGCGACCCAGGCCGAACCGCTCGACCCTGGAGCGTACGCCTACGAATCATCCATGAAGATATACGACGCCGACGGCGGAGCGCACACCGTCAGTGCCTATTTCGATCCCGTCGTTGACGGCGCGGATATCGGCAACGGCATCCGCATGTGGGAATACCTGATCACGGTTCCGCCCGAGGCCGACGCCTCCGGGCTTTCCAGCAAGAAAGGCGTGCTCATGGCCGGAACCCTGACCTTCGCCGCGTCCGGCGAACTGCTCAACATGAGCGCCTTTGAAGGCACCTCCGACGACAAGGCCAGCTGGGTTCCGGCAGGGCTCTCGGAAATGGGCTTCCCCGTCCTGAACGCGAACCTGACGGGGGCCGCGCCCATCTCCAGTTCCCTGGACGTGGGCCTGCGCGCCGTTTCGGGCTGGAATCTGCCGGCAGGCGTGACCAGCATGGCCGACCTCGGAACCTCAAGGGCGGGCGTACCGGCCATGCAGGGCGTCGAGACCCAGCTCCTGGCCTTCACCAACTTCAGTTCCGGATCAAGCACCCTCTACCAATCCCAGAACGGATACGAACGGGGCTTCCTGCAATCCGTGTCCGTCAACACCGACGGGGTGCTCGAAGGATTCTTCTCCAACGGCCAGAGCCAGGGGCTCTACAAGATTCCCTTGGCCGATTTCATCAATCCCCAGGGGCTGTTCCGGGAAGGCGGCAACCTTTTTTCCGCGACCAAGGACTCCGGAGCGGTAATCACGGGCTGGGCCGGTGAGGGAAGAATCGGGAGCATCATCACCAGCAGCCTGGAGAATTCCAATGTCGACCTGGCCACGGAATTCGTGAACATGATCATCACCCAGAAAGGATTCGACGCCAACAGCAAGGTCATCACCACGGGCGACCAGGTCGTGCAGACGGCCATCCAGATGAAGAAATAGCCTACACGAAAACTTCGCCCCGGGCGACCAGGGCCACTGAGCCAAAGATCCAGGCGGGAGCGCCGGGGGTCACGCGCACGCCGATCTCGCTGCCGCTGGGCTGAAGAACGCGCAGGTCCATGGGCAAATTTTTCCCATGCCCCAGCCACAGGGCCAGAGCCAGGCTGCCGGAACCGCATCCGGTCTCGTAATGGGTCGAACTGGTGGAACGCACCCAGACCACGGGCTTGATGGCGCACGCGGGACTGGTCCGATACCAGATGCAGCCCACGGCATCTCCGTCCAGGGCGAAACGCCTTCGCAGGGACTCGGCCGCGCCGCGAAAATCCTCGGGAAAGGGATGACGCGTCTCGTCGAGGCACAAATGGGTGATGCCCGGCAGGCGCACCAGGCCAATCCCCGGTTCAAGCCCGCTGACCCCTTCCCGCGCCGAGCCGCTCCCGGGCAGCGGCATCCGGACCCAGCATTCGCCTCCGTTCACGACCCGCAGCACCACCGGCTCCTCCACGCCCGACACGCTGAGCCGGCCGCCAAGCTCCGCTTCGCGGCGCGAAAGCCCCACTCCCTCCACGGCCATGACGGCCGCTGCCGCGCGGCAGGCATTGCCGCAGAACTCCCCGCCCATCATGTCCAGACGCGGGGGACTGGCTCCCATGTCCAGAAAACCGACCTGTTCCGCCTGGAGGTGGCCGGCGTCCATGAGCTGCCCGGCGATTCGGGCCCGCTCTCCGGCAGGCACCGGGTCGAGAATGAGAATGGTGGCGTTTCCGCCCGGACTGGCCTTGTAGAATCGTAGTGTGCGCACATGGCTCCCCTTGTGATCAAAGCGAATGAAATTACCGCAAGCCCAGCTCGCGGGCAAGGCGGTATTGACCCCTCCCCCGCCCGTGAGTAGGACGGCTTTTTTCACTCTTTTCCCCGAAATCCCATGACATCATACCTCAACGCCATCATCCTGGGCATCGTCGAAGGCCTGACCGAATTTTTGCCCATCTCGTCCACCGGACACCTGATCATCACAGGGCATTTGCTCGGCTTTACCGGACCCAAGGCCGAAACCTTCGAAGTCGTGATCCAGCTCGGGGCCATCCTGGCCGTGGTCGTCATGTACCGGAGCACCTTCTGGGGCCTGCTGCGTCCCACGGGCAGGGCTTTCGCCGGCCTGCGCGGACTGTGGCTCCTTTTTCTGACCTCGCTGCCCGCCTCCCTGCTCGGCCTCTTCGCCCATTCAGCCATCAAGGAGCATCTCTTCTCCCCCGTGACCGTGGCCTTCGCCCTCATGGCCGGCGCGGCGGCCATCCTGGTGGTGGAAAGGATGCGAATCAGAAAAAGCGTCGCCGATCTGGACTCCATCACCCCGGCCCTGGCCCTGGGCATCGGCTGCTTCCAGTGCCTGGCCCTGTGGCCCGGCTTCTCACGCTCGGCCGCGACCATCATGGGCGGGATGATCCTGGGCGTCGACCGCCGCGCCGCCGCAGAATACTCTTTCATCGCCGCCGTGCCGCTCATGTTCGCGGCCACGGGCTACGACCTGCTGGGTAGCTGGCGGCTGTTCAGCCCCGACGATCTTCTGATTCTCGGCGTGGGCTTTGCCGTGTCCTTTGTCTCGGCCTGGGTCGCGGTCAAGGGCTTCATCGCCCTGCTCGGCCGCCTGACCCTGAAACCCTTCGCCTGGTACCGCCTGGCCCTGGCGCCCATCGTGCTCTGGGTTTTCTGGTGAACGCCGTGAGCATCGAACACGAAGCGAAATTTCGGCTCCATGACTGCCTGGAAGCGCAGACGCGCCTGGAAACCCTGGGACGGCTGCGCGCACCCTGGCATTTCGAGTCCAACACGGTCTACGATCGCGGGGGGGAGCTCGCCGCCTGCGGGCGATTGCTGCGCCTGCGACGCGCCCTGACCTCGACCCTGACCTTCAAGGAACCCTTGCCCGGCCCAAAAATCGGCGGCGTCAAAAGCCGCGTCGAGCGCGAAAGCAGGGTCGAGGACCCGTGCGCCATGGACGCCATCCTGCGCGGACTGGGCTACGCGCCACGGCTGCGCTACGAAAAATTCCGCGCCGTGTGGGAGCTGCCGCGCGGAGTTGTCTTTCTCGACATCCTGCCCTTCGGTCATTTTCTTGAAATCGAGGCCGCCCCGGAAGACATCGCGCCCATCGCCAAAAGTCTCGACCTCGACCCGGCCTCGGCCATGGACAAAAGCTACCACAGCCTGCACCAGTCCTGGCGCAGGCAGAACGGACTCGCCCCCTCGGAGGACTTCGTCTTCGACGAGACCGCCCGCCGACACCTGAACACCAGCCTGGGCTGCGACGCCCGGCCCCAAGGAGCATCCCATGCTGACTGACATCCAGCTCGAAAAATACGCCAAAGTCCTGTTCTGGGGCATGCAAAAGGCCCGCGTCACCCCCTTTGCGCCCGGAGACGTCGTTCTGGTGCGCACGGACCTCGCAGCCCTGCCCCTGGCCGAAAAGGTGCAAGACCTGGTTTTGTCGCAAGGGCTCAATCCGGTCCTGCGCATCAACCCGCCAAGCGTCCTTGAAAAAGGCTACTTCAGCCGCGCCGGGCAGGAACAGCTGTCCTTTGTCGTGCCCGGCGACCGCGAACTCTACGAACGCCTCGGTGGCCTGGTCTCGCTGCTGGCTCCGGACTCCATCACGCATCTCAAGGAGATCCCGCCGACCAAGATCGCCGCCTTCTCCCTGGCTCGCAAATACCTGCGCGACATCCTGGACAGGCGCGAAGCCACCCGGCAGTTCGGCTGGACCCTGTGCCTGATGCCCACTCCCGCCCTGGCCGAGAACGCCGGACTCTCCCCCGAGGACTACGCCGCCCAGATCGTGCGCGCCTCCTACCTCGACGACGCCGACCCCGTGGCCACCTGGGAGGGAATTTTCCGTCAGGCCCACGACGTCAAGGAATGGCTCAACGCCATGGACGTGGAGTATTACCATGTGCGCTCCTCTTCCACGGACCTGAAGATATACCCCGGCGCGTCGCGCTGCTGGATCGGCATTTCGGGGCACAACATCCCCAGTTTCGAGCTGTTCATCTCCCCGGATCACCGCCTGACCGAAGGCACCTACCACGCCGACCAGCCCTCCTACCGCAGCGGCAACCTGGTCAGCGGGGTGACCCTTGCATTTTCGGAAGGCAGGGCCAGGGTGGTCAAGGCCGATCAGGGAGAGGAATTCGTGCGCTCACAGCTGGAGATGGACCCCGGCGCGTGCCGGCTTGGCGAATTTTCGCTGACCGACAAACGATTCTCACCCATCAACGCCTTCATGGCGCACACGCTCTTCGACGAGAACTTCGGCGGCGAGCACGGCAACTGCCATGTGGCGGTGGGCGCTTCCTATGCGGACACCTATGCGGGAAATCCGGCGGAACTGACGGAGGAGCTCAAGAAGGAACTCGGCTTCAACGATTCGGCCCTGCACTGGGACCTGGTCAACACCGAGCCCAAAAAAGTGACCGCTTTCCTGCGCGGCGGCACGAAAACGGTCATTTACGAAGACGGCATGTTCGCCATGCCGGATCAAGCCTGAATCTGATCGGAGCAAAACCCGCGCATGGACTCAAGGGTCTGTTCGCAGACCCGGGACAGCTCCGTGCGCAGGGCATCGATCCGATCCTGCGACCCGGCCTTGGCGGCCTGCTCCAGATCGGCGGCAAGCCCGCAGAGCCGGGCCGCGCCCACCGTGGCCGAGGCGCCCTTCAGGGAATGGGCGGTGCGCTCTATCTGATAGAGTTCCCCGGCGCTGGCGTATTCCTCGATGCCGCGCAGTTTTTTGGGGGCATCGTCGATGTAGAGCTGAAACAGATTGGCCAGCAGTTCCCGGTCTCCGGACATGCGCTGAAGCGTTTCGTCAATGGAAAGCAGCGGTATATCGGACAAATTTCTCTCCTGTGGGTTCAAGCGACAATGATTGGCGATACGTACCCATTTTTTGAGTGCCTGAAAAGGGTTTGCCCCCATCCCCAGGCCCATCTTCCTCTTGCCTCTTGCGTGCAAAATTACTAGTCATAACTAACATTTTGTCCGCAACCGCAAAAGGAACACGCCATGGATCACATGTCCTCCAACCTGGAAGACTATCTCGAAGTCATATTCTCCCTGGAGTCGGTCAATTCCGAGGCCCGGGCCAAGGACATCGCCGACGCCATGGGCGTGCAGAGGGCTTCCGTCACCAACGCCCTGCAGAAACTTTCCCAGCGCGGGCTCATCAACTACCAGCCCTACAGTTCGGTGACCCTCACTCCCGAAGGGTTCCGCACGGCCACCCGCATCGTGCACCGGCACAAGGTGCTCTACGATTTCCTGCACACCTTCCTGCAGATCAGGCCGGAAGTGGCCGAGGACACGGCCTGCAAGCTCGAACACCATATCGACGACGAGAGCCTGGAAACCCTGACCAAGTTCGCCCGCTTCATCATGACCTGCCCCCGCACGGGCAAGGACTGGCTGGAAGCCTTCACCCGGTCCTGCAATGACCGCGGGACGTGCACCAACTGCTCCGAATGCATCAAATCCTGCCTCGATCGCCTTGACGACAAGTGCTCCGGACAGCCCTGAATCCTGCACGGAAAAACCGGTTGCCCGCAGGGTGCCGCGGCGGGGCGGGACATGTCAAATTCCGAACAAAAACAAGTTATTGAATTCAGCCACGAAGACCCCGGACAGGCCTTGACGCTTGACAAATTAGACGTACTAAATAATCTCACTCGGTCTTCCATGCAAGACACACGAATTCACCAAGGAGAACCTGTGCCCACCACTGTCAATTTGCGTCAAATGCGCGTGGACCAGCACGGCATCATCAGAAGCATCGGCGCGCAGGGGGAGCTTGGCCGCCGCATCCGGGACATGGGTCTGGTGCCCGGCACGGAAGTAACCGTCATCGGCCGCGCCCCGCTCAAAGATCCCGTGGCCCTGCGCCTGAAAGGCTTCACCCTGACCCTGCGCAACAGCGAAGCCGACTTCATCACCGTCGAAATCCCGGATAACGACCTTGTCTGAAACAGTCGCAACCATCGCCCTGGCCGGCAACCCCAACGCGGGCAAGACCACCCTTTTCAACGCCCTGACGGGTTCGCGGCAGCATGTCGGCAATTATCCCGGCATCACCGTGGAAAAAAAGGAAGGATACGCCCCGGCCCCGTCCGGCCTGACCCGCGTGGTGGACCTGCCCGGCACCTACTCCCTGACCGCCTATTCCCAGGAAGAGCTGGTGGCCCGGGATTTTCTCATCCATGAGCGGCCCCAGGGCGTGATCAACGTGCTCGACGCCACCAGCCTGGAGCGCAACCTGTACCTCACGGTTCAGTTTCTGGAGATCGGCATCCCCGTGACCGTGGCCCTGAACATGGTCGACGCCCTGGAAGCCAAGGGCATGCGCATCGACTCCGACCGGCTGGCGAGCCTGATGCACGTGCCCGTGGTGCGCACGGTGGCCAGGTCAGGCAAGGGCGTGCGGGACGCGCTCGCGGCCGCCCTGGATCATCCGCAAAAATCCTGGCAGCCTCTGCACATCTCCTACGGCCCGGACCTCGATCCGGTCTTGCAGGAAATGACGGAACTCATCGCGCAGCACGATTTTCTGACAAAAACCTATCCGCCGCGCTGGCTGGCTCTCAAATTTCTGGAAAACGACCTCGTCGTGCGCCAACTTTTCGAGGCCGACGTGGAACTGCACCGCCGCATGCGCGACATGGCCGACGCCGTCGCCAGGCACTGCGAAAAAACGCTCAAGACCCAGCCCGAATTCATCGTGGCCGACTACCGCTACGGATACATCTCCTCCATCCTGCGCCAGGGCGTGCTGACGACCACCCCCGATCTGCAGAACCGCGCCGATTTCTCGGACAAGATCGACAGCGTGCTGACCCACCAGGTGGCCGGACCGGTCATCATGATGGCCATCCTCTACGGCCTCTTCAGCCTGACCTTCACCATCGGCCAGGTGCCCATGGGCTGGGTCGAAGCCTTTTTCGGCTGGCTCTCCTCCCTGGCCATGCGGATGCCGGACGGCCTGACCAGATCCCTGATCGTGGACGGCGTCATCGCCGGCGTGGGCGGGGTGCTCGGCTTCGTGCCGCTGATCCTGATCATGTTCCTGGGCATCACCTTTCTGGAGGATTCCGGGTACATGGCGCGCATGGCCTACATGCTGGACCGGATCTTCCGGGCCTTCGGGCTGCACGGCAGCTCGGTGGTGCCCTTCATCATTTCCGGCGGCATCCCCGGCGGCTGCGCCGTGCCCGGCGTCATGGCCGCGCGCACGCTCAGAAGTCCCAAGGAAAAGCTGGCCACGCTCCTGACCGCGCCCTTCATGGCCTGCGGGGCCAAGGTGCCCGTGTTCATCCTGCTCGCCGCCGCCTTCTTCCCCGGCCACGGGGCAAGAGTCATGTTCCTGATCACCCTGGCCGGCTGGGCCGCCGCCCTGGTGGTGGCCAAACTGCTGCGCTCGTCGGTCATCCGCGGCCCGTCCACGCCCTTTGTCATGGAGCTTCCGCCCTACCGCATGCCCACGGCCCTGGGCCTGGTTTTGCACACCTGGGAACGCGGCTGGCAGTATGTCAAGAAGGCCGGAACGGTCATCCTGGCCATCTCCGTGCTGATCTGGGCCATGATGACCTTCCCGGCCCTCTCGCCACGGCTGGCCGCCCCCATCGAGTCCGACATCGAGCGCCTGGAGACGCGACTGGCCTCGGAACCCGTGGAGGAAATCCGCCTCGCGCTGCAAAACGACATCGCCGAGCTGAACCTGCGCCTCAAGGAAGAAGCGCTGGCCAACTCCCTGGCCGGCCGTCTGGGGCGCAGCATCGAGCCCGTCACCGCCTGGGCCGGTTTCGACTGGCGCACCAACATCGCCCTCCTGGGCGGCATCGCGGCCAAGGAGGTCATCATCTCCACCCTGGCCACGGCCCACTCCCTGAGCGACGACACGGAACAGGGCTTCTCGACGCGCATCGCTTCCGCGCCCGGCTGGAACGCCAGCGTCGGCGTCAGCCTGATGCTCTTCGTGCTGCTCTACTCTCCCTGCTTCGTGACCGTGGTCGCCATCGCCCGCGAGGCGTCCTGGGGCTGGGCGGCGTTCAGCGTCGTCTTCAACACGGGTTTCGCCTTCGCCCTGGCCGTAGGGGTCTACCAGATCGGCATAAGGATGGGATGGTGATGTTCTTCTGCAAACTCAAAGACACGGCGGCGGGAGCGCGCACCCTGTGCGACCTCAAGGACGGTGAAAAGGCCGTGGTCCGTTGCCTCGTCAAATCCCAGGGCTGCCATCTGAGCAAGCTCGCCGCCATGGGCATCACTCCGGGCACGGAGGTCGAAATGATCTCCAACGCCAGGGGCCCGCTCATGGTTTTGGTCCGCTCCTCGCGGCTGTGCCTGTGCCGCAGCCTGGGACAGTCCGTCGTGGTGGAATGAAAATCTCCGTCGTCATCCCCGTCTACCGGGAGGAAGGCGTCGCCTTGCTGCTCGACGATCTGGCGCGGCGCGCAGACGCGGGGGAGGCGGGACGAAAGGAGGCGGTGGAAATCATCGTCGTCGACGGCGCACCCGAAGGCGACACCCTGCGGCGCATCCGCGACTATCCCGTCCTGGGGGTGGCTTCCCCGCCCGGTCGGGGCGTACAGCTCAACGCGGGAGCGGACGCCGCAAGCGGCGACATCCTGCTTTTCCTTCACGCCGACACCATCCTGCCCGACAACGCCTTCACCCTCATCCGCCAGACCTTGAACGACCCGGCCATTTCCGGCGGCGCCTTCAGCCTGGCCTACGAGCCCCGCACGCCGGGACTGGCCTTCATCGCCGCTGCCGCCAACCTCCGTTCGCGGTTCACCCGCGTTCCCTACGGGGACCAGGCCATTTTCGTGCGCGCGGCCGTCTTCGCCGAACTGGGCGGGTTCCCTGCCGTGCCGATCATGGAAGATTTGGAGTTCATGACCCGACTGCGCAGGCAAGGCCGCGCGATCCGCATCCTGGCCATGCCGGCGCGCACTTCCGCCCGCCGCCAGCTGCGCGAAGGCCTGCTGCGCTGCACCCTGCGCAACATCTGCCTGCGCCTGCTCCATCACCTGGGAGTCGCCCCGGAATTTCTATCCCGCCTGTACCGCAGGCACGGCGGCTGAAGCATGCGCGTGCTCGTCTTCACCAAGTTCCCGCAGCCCGGCATGGTCAAGACCAGGCTAGCCCTGGGCGTGGGGGCGGAAAACGCCGCGAAACTGCAAGCGGCCTTCATCGAGGACGAATTGCGCATGCTGGCCGGGATCGGCGCGGAAGTGACCCTGTGCTGCGATCCCTTCCGTCCCCTGGCCGACTACGAGCGCCTCTTTCCGGGGATCAGATGCCTGCCGCAGCAGGGGGCTGACCTGGGCGAGCGCATGCTGCGCGCCCTGGGCCAAACGCTGGCCGAGGCAGGTGAAGCCGCCGTGCTCATCGGCAGCGACCTGCCCGACCTGCCGGGTGAGCGCATACGTGAAGCGTTCACGGCTCTGGGCGTGGCCCAAGCCTGTCTGGGACCGGCCACCGACGGCGGCTTTTATCTCCTGGGACTGAGCGAGCCGCCGCCCCCCGGCATCTTCGCGGGAGTCGCCTGGAGCGGCCCCGACGTGCTGCGGCAATCCCTGGCCAACTGCGCGTCGGCAGGCCTGACCCATCGCCTTCTGCCCGCCTGGCCGGATGTGGACACACTGGAAGATCTGTACGCCTACGCCGCCCGCAACCGAAACCGGCAAACACGCTCCATGGACCTCATCCGCGTCCTGGGAGTGGTGGAGGAAGCATGGAAGAGCTGATCCGCTCTTTTCTGGTCGATCAGGAATGGGTGCGGGACGCGCCGACAGTCAGCTTTCTGGCCGCCGGCGAATACAATCGGAATTTCCTGGTGCGAAGCGGGAAGACATCGCTGGTCTTTCGCGTCAACCATGGCAGCCAGCTCGGCCTGGAAAATCAGATCGAGTATGAATTCAATGTCTTGCGGTGCATCGAATCTTCCGGGGCAACACCTCGCCCGCTGCGCGTACACCCGGATTCCCGGCCTTTCGGCGGTGGCGTCATGCTCATGGAGCATCTGCCGGGCGAGGCGCTGGACTACGGACGCGACCTGGAACGCGCGGCCGGCATCTTCGCCCGCATCCACGCCCTGCCGCCGTGTCCGGAACTGATCGTCCAGGAAGACCCGGTGGCGGCCATCGCCGCCGAAAGCCTGACCCTAATCCGGCGCTATCCCGGCCATGGGCTGGCCCGGCAGCGCAAGACGCTTCTCGACTACCACGAACGCATCGCCCGCCTCGGTGAGGACAACAGCGCCCTCTTCGCGGCCGATCGGCTCTGCGTGGTCAACACGGAAGTCAATTCAGGGAATTTCCTGATTTCCCCGCGAAAGGCGTATCTGGTGGACTGGGAAAAAGCCGTGGTTTCCAGCAGATATCAGGATCTGGGGCATTTCCTGTCGCCCACGACCACGCTGTGGAAAACCGAGACGATCCTGACCCCGGAACAAAAGACCATTTTCCTGAGGGCCTATCACCGCCGACTGTCGGATCCCCCCGCGCTGGAAGAGCTCATGCGCCTCAGCGCGATCATGGAGCAGGTCATCATCCTGCGCGGCCTGTCCTGGTGCTTCATGGCCCACCACGAGTACGAAAACGCGTCCAAGTCCCTCATCGACGAGGGCACCCGGCAAAGGATCGCGCTCTACATGCGCGACATGGAGCGCATCATCCCCTCCTCCGCTCAAATCCGGCTTCGACCCGGGTCATGAGCGCCTTGTCATCGCCCTGACTTTGCCGCATTGTGCCCGCTTTCAATGCCGGGTCCGCTACGTCCGGCCATGCGCAAGGAAGCTCCCATGACCGCCAAATCCTACACGACCGTCTATTCAACGGAAAAGCCCGCCTGCCGCAAATGCGGACGGGTCGAGTGCGTCTGCCATCGCGCCAAACCCCAGGGCAGGGGCCCGGTGCGCGTGGGCCGGGAAACCAAGGGCCGCAAGGGCGCCGGCGTCACCGTCGTGACCGGCCTCGGGCTGCCCGAAACCGAACTCAGGAACCTGCTCTCGGACTGCAAGAAGCGGCTGGGCTGCGGCGGCACCCTGCGCGACGGGATTCTCGAATTCCAGGGCGAGCACCGCGACGTTCTCGTGGCCTTTCTCGCCCAGCGCGGCATAATCGCCAAAAAGTCGGGCGGCTGAAAAAAAAAGCCCCCGCGGGTAACCCCGCGGAGGCCGTTCATCACGGTTTCTTCGCGGCTACTTCAGCCCGGCGGTTCCCTGGAAGCTGACGGAAATCACTTCGTAGTCCACGCGGCCCTTGGGGACCTGCACGGATATTTCGTCGCCCTCCTGCTTGCCGAGCAGGGCGCGGCCCACGGGGGATTCGATGGAGATGGTGCCCTTGGTGTGGTCGGCCTCGTCGGGTCCGAGCAGGGTGTAGGTCTTCTGCTCCCCGCTCTCCATGTCCTCGACGGTGACCGTGGCCCCGAAGACGGCGCGATCGCTTTCCAGGGTGTCGATGTCGATGACCTCGAAACGGATCATGCGTGATTCGATGTGGCTGATCCGGGCCTCCAGCATGCCCTGGCGCTCACGGGCGGCGTCGTAGCCGGCGTTCTCGCGCAGATCTCCTTCCTCCCGGGCTTCCTTGATGGCCTGGATAATGGCTGGCCGTTCCTTCTTGAGATCTTCCAGTTCCTTTTCCAAACGCTTGTAGCCTTCGACTGAAATGGGAATCCTGTTCATCATCATCCTTTGTGCGTAAAAATAGCATCGAGCCAATAAAAAAAAAGATGCTTTGCCCACCAATTGGCTTGTGGCGGGCAAAGCGAAAGCGACATTTTCAAAAGCAAACAGCCAAGCTACTTAGTGCATCCTCGGGGACGGGTCAAGGCCCCCGGCAAAACCATTCCGGCGTCGCGGCTCCCTGCCGGGCCGCGACGCCGCCTTCTCAGTCGCTCATGACCCGGCCAAGCCGGGCAAAGGTTTCCTCCGCGTCGGGGCGCAGGCGCACGTCGTGCACATCCTGAAGCTTGCGCATCTGGCGGATCATCTGCTCCAGCCGCTCGTCCTCGTTGACCAGAAGCCAGATGCGGCTCTCCTCGCCGCCATTTTGCGGCAGGCAGAGGATGGCCTCCACATTGAAGGCGCGGCGGGAAAAAAGCCCGCAGACATGGGACATGACTCCTGGGTGGTTGGTGACCAGCAGGTCGAGAACGGTACGCGTGATGTCCTTATGCATGGCATTCACCTCCGAGCATGGTTCTGTTGGCGGCCCCGGGAGGGACCATGGGCCAGACTTTCTCGTCCCGGTCCACGGGAACGTGGATCAGGGTCGGCCCCCTGTGGGCCAGGGCCTCGGCCAGCACGGCGTCGGGATCGGCGGCCCCGGCCAGATCCCAGGTCTTCCAGCGAAAACCCGAGGCGACGAGCCCGAAATCGACGTTCACGTCGTACAGGGACGAGAAGTAGTTGGCCTTGAAGAAAAGCTCCTGCTGCTGGTGCACCAGCCCCAGACAGGCGTTGTTCATGAGGATCACGGTCACGTCCACATCCTGTTCGGCGGCCGTGGCCATCTCCTGGATGTTCATGAGCAGGCTGCCGTCGCCGCTCACGCAGACCACCTTGCGCTCCGGCGCGGCCAGGGCCGCCCCGATGGCCGTGGGCAGGCCGAACCCCATGGTGCCGAGCCCGCCGGATGTCAGCCAGCCGGTGTCGGGCGTGAAGGGGTAGCTCTGGGCCGTCCACATCTGATGCTTGCCCACGTCCGTGACCACTATGCTCCCGTCCCCGGCCAGCTCGCCCACCCGACGGATGAGCTCCTGCGGGGAGGCGTGCCCGCCTTGCTCCGGAATCTGCGAAGGAAAGGCCTGCTTCAGGGCCGCGATATACCCCAGCCATTCCCGGCGCTCGACCTCGGCGACCTTGGGCAGCAACGCCTGCGCCACTTCGCGCACGTCGCCCAGGATGGCCAGCGAGGCGGGACGGAGCTTGTCCAGCTCGCTGTGATCGATGTCGATGTGGATGACCTTGGCCTGGGGGCAGAACTCCTGCACCCTGCCCGTGGCGCGGTCGTCGAAGCGCACGCCGGCGGCCAGGATCAGATCGCAGGCCTCCATGGCCATGTTGGTGTGGCGCTGGGCGTGCATGCCGAGCATCCCCATGCACAGGGGATGGTCATGCGGCATGACGGTCAGGCCCATGAGGGTCGAGGTCACGGGCATGGACAGGCGTTCGGCCAGGGCCTGCATTTCCGGGCCCGCGCCCGAGGCCACCACTCCGCCGCCGACCCAGAGGATCGGTCGCCGGGCGGCATTGAGCATGTCCACGGCGGTTTGCAGGTCGGCGTCGAAATAGGCGGGCACGGGCTCGCGCTCGCCGATCTCGGGCCAGTGCTCAAAATCCGCCGTCTCCAGCTGCACGTCGCGGGGGATGTCGATGAGCACCGGACCGGGCCGCCCGCTGGTGGCGATGGAAAAAGCCTCGGGAATGATGCGCAGCAGATCGCGGGCCTGGCGCACGAGAAAATTGTGTTTGGTGATGGGAATGCTCATCCCGTAGGTGTCCACTTCCTGAAAGGCGTCGGTGCCGATCATGGCCCTGGGGACCTGGCCGGTGACGCAGATGACGGGGACAGAATCGAGCTTGGCGTCGGCGATGGCGGTCAGGATGTTGGTCGCCCCGGGCCCGGAGGTGGCGAAACAGACACCCGGGCGGCCGGTGACCCGGGCCATGCCCTGGGCCAGAAAGCCCGCGCCCTGCTCATGGCGGGTCAGGACGTGGCGGATGCGTGCGCTGCGGGACAGGGCGTCGTAGAGGGGGAGGTTCGCGCCGCCGGGGATGCCCGCGATGGTGCGGACGCCCTGGCGTTCCAGAAGGCCGATGGTCAGTTGCGCGCCGGTCATGGAAAACATCATGCACTCCTTTTGTCAGCTCTTCTGTAATCCGGCGGAGGGGTGAGCTGAAAAAGGAAAACCCCCGCCGGCGCCTGCGCCTGCGGGGGAGTAAACTTCGTCCGTATCCCGTTACAGCGTCAGGCGTCCATGACTACGCATACTACTACGGCTACGACTAGGCTTACGGAGACGTGCGTGATGCGGTTCATGGGGCGTCCTCTGGGGATTTACGGTAATCGAGAATCGAGCCCTTTTTTAGGGCGTTCAAAAAAAACTGTCAAGCGCGCGCTTGACCACAAGCGCACAGGCAGGACAAAAAAGAAGCCGCGGCCAAGCCCATGGCGCCTCGAAACGACAGGAAGCCTTGATTCAGAATTGTTTTACGGGCATGGTCTTCTTGCGGCTGACAGACTCATCGTATTGAACTTCAACCACTCACAGGAGGGCTCATGCCCACATCGGAATACACGCTTTTCAGCGGCGGCGCCCAGGGCACGGAAGCGGAATTCGGCCGTCTGGCCGAACAATACGGCATCCAGGAAGTGACCTACACCTTCGAGGGACACAAGATCGAACGTTCCAGGGGTCTGCGCGTGCTGACTCCCGAAGAGTTGATGCGCAAGGATGTAAGCCTGAGCTATGTCTCCAAGCTTTTGAACCGCACCTTCACCAACGCCCCGCTGATGCGCAGCATCCTGCAGACCGTCATGTACCAGATCGAGTCCGGCTACGAGATATTCGTCATCGGCACCATCATGGAGGACGGCACGGTCAAGGGCGGCACAGGCTGGGGCACGGAGTTCGCAAAGATCTGCAACAAGCCCCTGTACGCCTTCGGACAGGTCCGCAATTCCTGGCACAAATGGACCGGAGAAATCTGGGAACGCTGCGAAACCCCGACCATCACCAGCAAACATTTCTGCGGGACCGGCACCCGCTTCCTGGAAGACAACGGGCGCCAGGCCATCGCCGACCTGTTCGCCAAGTCCTTCACGAAATAGCCCCCGCCTTTCCATAGGTCTCCCGGGTCTTCCGGGACCCGGGAGACCTATTTAAGCTCCCTCTCCACCGCGGCAGCCACGGCCACGCCGTCCATGGCCGCCGACACGATGCCGCCGGCATAGCCGGCCCCCTCCGCGCAGGGAAACAGGCCGCGCACCTGAGGATGCATGAGCGTTCCGGCGTCGCGCGGGATACGCACCGGCGAACTTGTGCGCGACTCCACGGCCAGCATGGTCGCCTCGGCGCTGTCGAACCCCTTGTGCTTTTTCCCCAGCAGAGCCAGCCCCTCCCGCAGGGCGCGCGTCACGAAATCCGGCAGCAGCTCGTGCACCGGCGCGGCGTAGACGCCGGGAACATACGAGGTCGCGCCCAGGTTCGACGAAATCCGGCCCCGCAGGAAGTCCTGGGCCCTCTGGGCCGGAGCCTTCTGCGTCCTGCCGTCTCCGGCGTCGAACATGGTTCGCTCGACCTCGGCCTGAAAGCGCAACAGGGCCAGGGCGTCGTCGCCGGGCACATCCGCCGGGCGGATTTCAGTCACCAGTCCGGCATTGGCGAAGGGGGCGTTGCGGCTTGCCAGGCTCATGCCGTTCAAGACCAGCTCGCCCGGCGCGGTGGAGGCCGGCACCACGAATCCGCCGGGACACATGCAAAAAGAGAACACGCCCCGCTCCGCCGTCTGGCAGGCCACGCGGTAGCTGGCCGCGGCCAGGGCCGGGTGGCGCGGGCTGTGATGGTAGAACATGCGGTCGACCAAAGCCTGCGGGTGCTCGATGCGCACGCCCAGGGCGAAAGGCTTGGCCTCGACGAGCACGCCCCGCCGCAGCAGAAGGTCATAGATATCGCGGGACGAATGTCCCGTGGCCAGAACCACGGCGTCGGCCAGCACGGTCTCCCCGCTGGCCAGGCGCACTCCGCGCACCCCGCCCGAATCGAGCACCAGATCCGTGACATGCGCCTCGAAATGGATTTCGCCGCCCGCCCCGAGAATGGATTCACGCATGCCCCGCACCAGGCGCGGCAACATGTTGGAGCCCAGATGGGGATGCGCGTCCACGCCTATGTCCGGAGACGCGCCGTGGGCCACGAACAGATCGAGGATGCGGTCGACGTCGCCGCGCTTCGTGGAACGCGTGTAGAGCTTGCCGTCGGAATAGGTCCCCGCTCCGCCTTCGCCGAAACAATAGTTGGAATGCGGGTTGATGAGTCCCTGGGTGTAGATTTTCTTGATGTCCTTGAGCCGGGAGCGCACGTCGCGGCCCCTTTCGAGCAGCACGGGCTTGATGCCCGCCTCAAGCAGGGTCAGGGCCGCGAAATAGCCGCCCGGTCCCGCCCCGACCACGATCACGCGCCTGTCTCCCAAAGTCCTGGGAGCGAAGACCGCCGGGGCCCGATCCGAGCCGCCCACGGCCACGCGCAGCTGAAACCTGGGCATCCTGGCCCTGGCGTCGATGGAACGTCGCACCACCCGCACCCGGATGTCGCCGTCGTCATCCAGGCCCGCCCTGGCCAGGGCCAGGGCCCGCACATGCGCGACGTCATCGTGCTTGTCCGGCTCCACCACGAGATCGACATGCACGCGTTCCATGGGATTTCTTGCGATATTCTTCAAAACCACTCCTCGCGCTTGTCCAGGGCGTGATCCAGGGAAGGGTAGATATGCGCCGCGCCCTTCAGCACGTGGGCTTCCGGCGCGACCAGTTCGGGAATCATGATGGCGCGGGCGCCGGAAGCGATGGCCGCGCGCATGCCGGGGTTCGAATCCTCGAACACCACGCAGTCCCGGGGCGCGACCCCGAGACATGCGCAGGTCCGCAGGTAGATGTCCGGATCAGGCTTGGGGCGCACGACCTGCTCGACGGTCATGATGGACGCGAACCGGAAAAGAGCGGGGGAATTCCTGCGGTGCCGCCGCACAGCCTCTTGCGACGAGGACGTGGCCAGGGCCATGGGCACGCCCTGCTCCTCAAGCCAGGCCACAAGCTCCAGGGCCCCGGCCTTGACCGGAATGCCGCCGCTTGCGTGCTGCTCCTCGCGCTTGGCTTTCCAGGCGCGTCGAAACTCGTCGAGAGGAAAATCCGTAAACCATGACATGAGCTTTTCCTCGCACAGGACATTGGGCACCCCGACCAGCTGGGCATACAGCCGGTCATTGAGGTCAAAGCCCAACCGGGCCGCCTCGTCCTGCCAGAGCAGCTTCAGCGTGGCCTCGGAATCGATGAGCAGGCCATCCATGTCAAAAAGGACCGCCGCGGGTCGTTGCGCTTTCTTCATGGGGTTGGAGCTAAGCGTGAACGCGAGAAGAGGCAAGGGGGAAATTGCGCCGCAATCCGCGCGGCTTTACAGCGCGGTGCGCCATGGGTAATCGTTGATGACTCCGAACGAGACGCCCTGGCCTCCGGGCCTTCCTTGGACAGGGCTTGACGCCCCTCACCCCCACATCGCGAGCGTACCCATGAAGTTTCTCGTCTCCCAGATAGCGGCCCTGGTTCAACGCGGACAACAGAAAGCCAATACGCGACTGATGGTCCGTTTTCTATGCATCCTGTTCGGCTTCTTCGCCACCTTCACGGTCCTGTTCCACTTCCTGATGGCCTACGAGGGACAGAAGCATTCCTGGATCACCGGGCTGTACTGGACCCTGACGGTCATGAGCACCCTGGGTTTCGGGGACATCACCTTCACCTCCGACCTGGGACGGTTCTTTTCCATCTGCGTGATGCTCAGCGGCGTGGTCTTCATGCTCATCGTCCTGCCCTTCACCTTCATCCAGTTCTTCTACGCGCCCTGGCTGGAAGAACAGAACAAGGCCAGGGCGCCGCGCACGGTGCCGGACACCCTCGCGAACCACGTCATCCTGACCTTCTGCGACGCCATCACGCTCAACCTCGTCGACAAATTCAACCAGTACGCAATCAAGTACGTCATTCTCGTCCCGGACCTGCAGCAGGCCCTGAACCTCCACGAGACGGGCCTCAACGTCGTCCTCGGAGAGCTCGACGACCCCGAGACGTACCTGCGCCTGCGGGTGCGCGAGGCGGCCATGGTCGTGGTCATGAACGAGGACGTGGCCAGCACCAACATCATCTTCACCATCCGCGAGGTCACGGACAAGACGCCCATCATCACCAACGCCGACCAGGAGGACTCCGTGGACATCCTCGACCTGGCCGGCAGCACGCATACCTACCAATTCACCACCATGCTGGGCCAGGTCCTGGCGCGGCGGGTCATGGGGGTGAGCATGAAGGCCAACGTCATCGGCAATTTCGACGAACTGCTCATCGCCGAGACTCCGGCCATGCGCTCGCCGCTTCAGGGCCGGACCCTGGCCGAAAGCAGGCTGCGCGAACTGACCGGGGTCAATGTCGTGGGCATCTGGGAACAGGGACGCTTCCACCTGCCCGACCCCACGTCCAAGATCGGCGCGTCCACGGTGCTGGTGCTGGCCGGTTCCGAAGAGCAGCTCGATGTCTACGATTCGCTCATGGGGCCGAGCGGGAAGGACAGGGAGCGCAGCGGACCGGTGGTGGTCCTGGGCGGAGGCCGGGTCGGCATGGCGGTGGCCCGGACCCTGGCCGAACGTGGCATCGACTATCGGGTGGTGGAGAAGAAGACGCTCAAGAACACGGATGACGCGCGCATAATCCAGGGCAGCGCGGCCGACCTGGACATCCTCGTTCTGGCAGGGATCAACGAAACCCCGTCCATCATCATCACCACCCATGACGACGACCTGAACATCTTCCTGACCATCTACTGCCGCCGTCTGCGTCCGGACGTTCAGATCATCAGCCGGGCCAGCCTGGACCGCAACATCAACACCCTGCACCGCGCCGGGGCCAATCTGGTCATGTCGTTCTCGTCCCTGTTCACGACCACGGTCCTGAATCTGCTCAACCCCGACAAGCTGCTCATGCTCTCCGAAGGGCTGAACATCTTCCGCTCCGAGCCAAGCCCGACCATCGTGGGCAAGGCCCTGCGGGAACAAAAGATCCGCCATGCCACGGGATGCAGCATCATCGCCATCAAGCGCGGCGAGGACATGCTGCTCAACCCCGACCCAGGGACCGTCGTCGCGCAGGACGACGAACTCATCCTGATCGGAACGGCGCAAGCGGAAAAGAATTTCATGGAGCAGTATCAGACTGCCTGACGAACTCGCCGCCGAGCAGTTCCGAAACGCCGGGCATGGGCGCAGCCATTCCGGCGGCAAGCCGGTTTTGCCCCTGCCTGCGAAGGCATCAATCCAGGGCATTCATCAGGATGGCCACAAGCCGGTCGTGCTCCAGAACCACCGGGTTGCCCTTCATGCTCGACGCCAGCGCCGCCTTGCGGGCCGCCTCGTCGACCCGCTTTTCGTCGAGGCCAAGCGCCCTCAAACCCCTGACGCCAAGATCCGCGCACAGCGAGCGCACGAAACGCGCCGCTGCCTCCGCATCGCCCTCGCCGGCCAGCAGCGTCCCGACCTCGGCGTAGCGGTCCAGAAGCGGATGAACGGGATCGGCGGCGCGCAAAACCTCGATATTGGCCTCCATGACATGGGGCAGCAGGGCCGCGCAGATTTCGCCGTGGGCGGCGCCGAGCATGCCGCCCAGTGGCGCGGCGAAGCCGTGCACGGCCCCGAGCTTGGCGTTGGCCAGGGCCATGCCGGAGAACAGGGCGGCCAAAGCCATGTCCGAACGCGCCGCGAGATCTGCGCCGCAGACCACGGCCCGCCGCAGGGAGCGCGCCGCCCGCTCCATGCCGTCGCGGCACAGGGGGTCGGTCAGGGGGCTGGCCGCGTGGGACACGAAGCACTCCATGAGCTGGGTCAGGGCGTCCATGCCGGAAGCCGCGGTCTGCCGGGGGGGCAAGGACACTGTCAATTCGGGGTCGACGACCGCCAGGGACGGGATCAAGCCAGGCGCGCGCAGGCTGGCCTTCACCCCATGCGAGGGCGAGAGCAGCACGGCGTTGGCCGTGACCTCGGCTCCGGTTCCGGCAGTGGTCGGTACCGCGATCATGGGCAGGGGTTCGCGCTCCAGCGGCAGGCCCTGGCCGACCACCTCCAGGTACTCGAACACGTCGCCCGCGTTCGCCGCCAGGGCGGCCAGCGCCTTGCCCGCGTCGAGGACGCTCCCGCCGCCGATGGCCACCACCACATCGCAGCCGGCCCGCCGCGCGGCCTCGGCCTGCGCGGAGATGAACCCGGTTTCTGGTTCGCCGTCCAGGGCCACGCAGCTCACGTCATCCATCACGTTTCGCAAGTCTTCGAGCAGCCATGCGCAGCGATCCGGCCTGCCGCCGGTCACAAGCAGACAGCGCCGTCCCATGCGGGCCGCGTGGGTGGCCACGCCGACGCTCGCGCCGATGCCGAAAATCACTCGGGCCGTGGCAAATGAATATGTCATGAGTCCTCCAGACCCCGCACTTTACGTCCGCAGGCGACTGTCCACAAGCGAAGGCCCGAACAAAAAAACCGCACTCGTGGGGAATGCGGCTTCAGTGGCGGAAAAAGCGCTCCTTTAAAGGTTGCGATACACCTTGCTCCCCGGAGCCACGTCGTCCACGACCCAGACGTTGCCGCCGATGACCGCGCCCTCTCCGATGGTGATGCGGCCCAGGATGGTCGCGCCGGAGTAGATGGTCGCGTTGTCCTCGACGATGGGATGGCGGGCGATGCCCTTGACCAGATGCCCGTTCTCGCCCTTGGGAAAGCTCTTGGCCCCCAGGGTCACGCCCTGATACAAACGCACGTTTTTGCCGATGATGCAGGTCTCGCCGATGACCGTGCCCGTGCCGTGGTCGATGAAGAAGGATTCGCCGATGGTGGCGCCGGGATGGATGTCGATACCCGTGGCCGAATGCGCCATCTCGGTGATGATGCGCGGAATCAGCGGCACGCCCAGAAGATAAAGTTCGTGGGCGATGCGATAGTTGGTCACGGCCCGGATGGACGGATAGCAGAAGATGGTCTCGCCGGGGTTCTTGGCCGCCGGGTCTCCGGCAAAGGCGGCCTGCACGTCGGTGGCCAGCATGTGGCGGATGCGCGGCAGGGTCTGCAAGAATTCGTTGCAGAGATTTTCCGCCCGCACCTCGCACTCCACGGAACAGGAATGCTCGTCTTTATCGCAGGCGAAGCAGAAACCCCGCTCCACCTGCTGCGTCAGTTCGCGGCGGACTTTCTCCAGCTTGGAACCCACGAAATAGGCCATGTTCTGCGGCGTGATGAAGGATTCCTTGAAAAAACCCGGAAAGAGCACGGAGCGCAGCCGCTCCACGATCTCGGACAAAAGCTCCACCGAGGGCATGGGCGAGCCGTAGGACGGCTGGTGATAGACGCCCTTGTAGGACTCCGGCGCGCAGAGGCTCTCCACCACGCCGCTCAGCACATTGTCGATTTTCAGATATTTGGCCATGTTCAGCTCTTGGATGCGAAAAGTTCGGTGGACAGGTAGCGTTCGCCCGTATCGCAGATGATGGCGACGACGAGCCTGCCCTGCATTTCGGGTTCACGAGCCAGTCGCAGGGCCGCCCAGACATTGGCGCCCGAGGAGATGCCGCAAAAGATGCCTTCTTCGCGGGCAAGCAGACGGGCCGTAGCCATGGCGTCCTCGTTGGAAACGCCGACAATGCGGTCGACGACCCTGCGGTCGAGCACTTCGGGGATGAAATTGGCGCCGATGCCCTGGATCTTGTGCGGTCCGGCTGTCCCTCCGCTCAGCAGCGGCGAGGCGGACGGCTCCACGGCCACGGCCATGAAATCCGGCTTGCGGCGCTTCAGGGTGCGGGCCACGCCGGTGATGGTCCCGCCGGTGCCCACCCCCGCCACCAGGACGTCGATGCGCCCATCGGTGTCGCGCCACAACTCTTCGGCGGTGGTCCGCTCATGCATGTCGGGGTTGGCCGGATTGGCGAACTGGCCGGGCATGAACCCGTCTTCCAGGGAAGCCAGGATCTTCTCGGCCTCGGCCACGGCTCCGGCCATGCCCGCCGAGGCCGGGGTGAGCACGAGCTCCGCGCCCATGGCGGAAAGGAGCATGCGCCGCTCCAGGCTCATGGACTCGGGCATGGTCAGAATGAGGTGATACCCGCGCACGGCGCAGACAAAGGCCAGCCCCACGCCGGTATTGCCGCTGGTGGGCTCGACGACGACCGTTCCGGGACGCAGTCTGCCGCCGCGTTCGGCCTCGTCGATCATGTTCAGGGCGATGCGGTCCTTGATCGAGGACAGGGGGTTGAAAAATTCGAGCTTGACCGCGACATCGGCCACGCAGCCGGCGGCCATGCGGTTCAGGCGCACCAGGGGAGTATTGCCGACCAGATCGGTCATGGAGTTTGCGATCTTCATGAAGCCTCCGTAAGGAAAGGACTGATCCCTCAAAAATGAACCAGGACCGCGGGTAAGTCCAGGCAAAAAAAATCCGGCCTGAGGCCGGACCTGACGTCATCAAAAATATGTTTTATTCCATGCCCTTGGTGATAAAATCGAGCGCCGTGAGGGCGTCTTTCAAGCGTTTGCCGGGGGAAAACTTTATATCCTTCCCGGCGGGCTGTTCCTCGCCCTTGCGCGAGGTCCGCTCCACCACGGCCATGGTCCCGATGCCCGGCAGATTGATCTTGTCGCCCTTGCTCAGGGATTCGGTGATGCTCTCCATCATGGCGTCCACGACCTTTGCGGCCTCTTCCTCGGAGTACCCCATCTCAGCCTTGAGACGCTCGATCAGATCAGCTTTTTCCACATGAACTTCGGCGTTGTCCGCGACCATAGGCTTCACCTCGCATTTGTATGATTTCACCATATAGACAAAACCGGGCCCGTGGTAAAGAGCTCTCCGAGCTTTGTGAAATATTTATTAAAATGGCCCTGCGCCATCCTTGAGGATATGAAGAATCATTCTTCTTTCGCCACTACCGGGAGATCCGCCATGAAAACGCCCAGCCTGCTCGTCGAAGAGCGCGACGCCTGCGCCATCATCGCCTTCGTGGACAAACGCGGTCGCGCCACCCACGCCAACATCGTCAAGACCATCGACGCCCTGAAGAAAATGGCCCACCGCTCCGGGGACATCAACAGCGAAGGCGACGGCTGCGGCATTCTGACCGACATCCCGCGCGCCATCTGGGGCCAGCGCCTGCAGGACGCGGGTCTGAGCCGCCACCTGAGCGAAAGCCGGGGCTTTTTCGTCGGCCATTTCTTCCTGCCCGACCAGGGGAGGGAGCGGATCGACGAGCTGAAGCATCGCCTGCGCTCCGTCCTCGCCGTCAGCGGCGCGGAAGCACTCCTTGAAGTGGACGACCGCATGAACGCCGCCGAACTCGGCCCCATGGCCAGGGCCGAAGCGCCCGGTTTCCTGCAAATCTGCGGTCTGGTCCGCGACGAGACCAGGCAGGAGGGCGCAAAGCGCCTCTTCAACATCCAGACGGAACTCGAACGCGTCCTGCCCGAAGCCCACGTCTGCTCGCTGAGCCTCGACAGCGTCATCTACAAGCTGCGCGGCACGCCGGACCTCCTCATCCGGGTCTATCCGGACCTTCAGAACCCGGACAGCAAATCGCTCATCACCCTGGGCCACAGCCGCTACTCCACCAACACCCTGCCCACGGCAGAACGCGCCCAGCCATTCTCCCTGCTCGGGCACAACGGCGAGATCAACACCATCGAAAAACTGCGCAGCTCGGCCCGGGCCCTGGGCATCACCCCCACGCCCGGCGGCAGCGATTCCCAGGACCTGAACCGCATCCTTGAAGGCCTCATCCACGTGCATGGCTTCGAATTCATGGAAGCCCTCGAAATGGTCTTTCCCGCCATCCACACCGAGGTCGAGCGCATGCCCGCCGCCCTTGGACGCATGTACGGATTCTACCGCTGGTTCTTCGCGCCTTCGGCGCAAGGACCGGCGGCCGTGGTGTCGCGCTTCGGCGACATGTGCATGGGCAGCGTCGACGCCCTGGGCCTTCGCCCCTTGTGGTTCGGGGAGAGCGACTACGACTATTTCCTGTCCTCGGAAAAAGGGGTGGTCGATCTGCAAAGCACCATCCACGACCCTCGCCCCCTGGCCCCCGGCGAAAAGATCGCCATCATCTCCGGCGCGGGAAAACGCGGCGAGGTGCTTGACTACTGCGCCGTGCAGCAGCGCCTGCTGCGCCTCTTCGAGCAGGGCCGCCTGACTCCGCTGGCGGACAACCTGCACCGGGAGATTCCCGAGTCCATCCTGAACTGTCCCGAAGGGGCCTGCCATGAACTGCGCCGCTTCTTCAAGGACAGGCCCGTGTTCGACGACCGGGACTGCCCGGCCGCCAGCGCCTTGCTGGCGGCTTTCGGCTGGCGCAAGTACGATCAGGACATGCGCAGGCACGTCGCGGCCACGGGCAAGGGGCCCATCGGCTCCATGGGGCATCAGGGCCCGCTGGCCTGCATGGACGCCGAGGGCCTGTCCAACGTCAGCGACTACTTCAAGGAGAACGTGGCCGTGGTCACCAACCCGGCCATCGACCGCGAACGCGAGGCCGAGCACTTCTCCACCGCCGTCATCCTCGGCGACAGACCGGACAATCCGGACCGCCCCCCCGTGGGCCTGCGCCTCAAAACTCCCATCCTGCTGGGCGGCGAATTCACTCCGGCCCTGTCCTCTCTGGACATCCTGTCCGTGTGCCGGGAGCACGGCACCCACACTCTGGAGCAGGTCCTCGATTTTTTCACCGCCCAGCAACGCGACCCGTCGCGCATGACCATCCTCGACGCGACCTACGTTCCCGAGCGCGGACTTGCCCCGCGCCTGGCGGAGCTTGAAGGCGAAACCCTGCGTGCAGTCAAGGCCGGAGCGGCCATCCTCGTGCTGGACGACAGCGCGAGCTTCGTGGACGGACGGGTCTTCATCGACCCCGGCCTGGCCACCGCCCGGCTGCACAGCGCCGCCGAAGCGGGCCGCATCCCCCGTCTGCCCTCGCTCATCGTGCGCAGCGGAGCCATACGCAACCTGCACGACATCATGTTCGTGCTGGGCCTGGGCGCGGCGGCGGTCAATCCGTACATGCTCTGGAAGCAGGCCTATGCCCAGGCCGAAAGCGCCGAAGGCTTGCAGCGCACCCTCTCCAACACCCTGACCGCGCTCCAGGCGGGCCTGGAAAAGATCATGTCCACCATGGGCATCCACGAACTGTGCGGCTACGGACGCATCTTCTCGTCCATCGGCCTGAAAAGGGAATTGGAGGACATTTTCGGCTGCGCCAATTTCTGCTCGTCGCAATCCGCCGGGCTCGGCTTCGCCGAACTCGAAGCCCAAGGCCGCAGGCGCGTGGAACTGATTCGGGAAGGCAGCGAACGCAAGCTGCGCTCCGACCCCAAGCGCAACGCCAAGGTCGGCAAAATCCTGCGCTCCGTGGCCGTGGGCAAGACCGGATATCTGCAGATGGCCGAAGCCCTGGCCGAGGTGGACCGGGACATCCCGGTCGGCCTGCGCCATCTGCTGGACATCGCCCCCCGCGACGCGGCCCCGCTGCCCCTGGAAAACGTGGACATCTCCATCGGCTCCCACTCCATGCCGCTTCTGATCAGCGCCATGTCCTTCGGCTCCCAGGGGGAAAGCTCGTTTCGGGCCTACGCCGAGGCCGCGCGCAAGGTGAACATCATCTGCATGAACGGCGAGGGCGGCGAAATTCCGGACATGCTCGGCAAATACCGGGAAAACCGTGGGCAGCAGGTCGCCTCGGGGCGCTTCGGCGTATCCATGGAGCTGCTCAACTCCGCCAACTACCTGGAAATAAAGGTCGGCCAAGGCGCCAAACCCGGCGAGGGCGGCCACCTGCCCGGCTCCAAGGTCACGGACATGGTGGCCCAGGCCCGGCACTGCAAGCCCGGCATCGCGCTCATCTCGCCGTCCAACCATCACGACATCTACTCCATCGAGGACCTCTGCCAGATCATCACGGAGCTCAAAACCGCCAATCCTTTCGCGCGCATCTCCGTCAAGATCCCGGTCACCAGCGGCGTGGCCACCATCGCCGTGGGGGTGGCCAAGGCCGGAGCGCACATCGTCAATGTGAGCGGCTTCGAGGGGGGCACGGGCGCGGCCCGCGAACACGCCAAGAAATATGTCGGCCTGCCCGTGGAGATCGGCGTGACCCAGGCCCATCGCGGGCTGGTGGAAGCGGGCCTGCGCCATGAGGTGGAGCTGTGGTGCGACGGCGGCGTGCGTTCAGGAGCCGACGTGGTCAAACTGGTCTGCCTGGGCGCGGACCGGGTCGGGGTGGGCACTGTCGCGCTCATGGGCGTGGGCTGCATCAGCTGCGAACAGTGCCACCTGGACGTCTGTCCGCGCGGCATCTCCACCCAGCTGCGCTCCGTGGAAGAGGCCCACAAGCGCGGCCTGAAACTCTTCAAACCCCTGCAAGGCGAGGTCGAGGCCGAAAACCTGGCCCGATTGCTGCGCGCCTTGGGCGACCAGATCCGCCACATCCTGGCCGGCCTCGGTGAAAAGCGGCTGTCCGACCTGGTCGGGCGTGCCGATCTGCTGACTCAGGCCAGGGGGCGCGAACTGGTCGACCTGTCGAGTCTGCTCATCCCCGCGCCCATGGACTCCGTGAAATCCTACTGCCCGGTGCCGCGCATCGTGCGCAGGCCGCTCGACAACCTGACCCGGCTCATCTCCGACATGGCCCTGTCCACCCTTGGGCAGGAATGCGGATTCGTGCGGTACAAGGAAGAGAATGTGCGCTCCGTGGACCGCGCCGTGGGCACGTACCTGGCCGGAGCCATGGTCAGGGAGCGCGCCGAGGGCGAACGGGGCAAGGTGGAGGTGCTGCTGACCTCCTCGGTACCCGGCAACGGCCTGTGCGCCTTCAATATCGACGGAATCGGCACCGTGGTCGAGGGCGGCGGCCAGGACGGCATCGCCAAAGGGTCGCGCGGGGGCGAGGTGTGCATCCTGAAAGGTGCCAACATCCTGGGCCAGCGCGTGGACGGTTCCGTGGGCAAGTCCCTGGCATACGGAGCGCTTTCGGGCACGGTCATGGTTCAGAACCAGGCCGATTCCCGGGCCTGCGTTCGCATGTCCGGGGCCGATGCGGTTTTCGGAGGCCGCATCACCGCGCCGGTGCGCGACGACCTGGGCAACATCGCCTCCCGCGCCCATCTGAAGGGCTTCGCCTTCGAATACATGACCGGCGGCCGCGCCGTGGTCCTTGGCGATCCCGGCCCGTGGCTGTGCGCGGGCATGACCGGCGGGGTCGTCTATCAGTGCCTGTACCCCGAGTGGAACTTCGGAAAGGAGAATCTGGCGCGCCGTTTCTCAAGCGGCGCGCAGGTGGTCATCCGCAATCTGGACCGGGATGACGCGGAACACGTGCGCGAACTGCTGGGCAAATACGTGCGCGCCTTGAAGCAAAGCTTCCAGAACGATGAGGCGGACATCGTGCAGGGTCTGGCCGACGAGGCTGAAAATCGATTCGTGAAGATCGTCCCGGGCTCCGGCTCGGCCATCAAACCGGAATAGACGGCGCCGGGAGATCTCCCGGCGCCTTTTCCCGCTCAGCATTGCCGTAGCGCCGCCCACGCCGCAAAGCCCCCCGCCCGCGGGCGACGCTTCAGAGCGGCAGGCCCGTGACCACCACCGCCAGCGCCAGCACGAAGGGCACTATGAGCGCAAAGGCGACCAGCCTCGCTTGCGAGGCATCGCGCGCGCAGTCCGCGCATCGCTTCCCATTCCCCTGCGCAAGACGCGCCCCGCACTTCGAACAAATCGCTCCAGCCATGAACGCTCCTCCTTTTTGGAGACGATCATAGCTGATACCGCCACCCCACTGAATGCGAAGCACTGAGTACTTTGCGAAGCGCGACTACGTAAAAACACGCAGTGGCGCAGAAGCCGGCGCCCAGGATGGCGGCGACGCGCAGGCCTCTGCCGGTGCGGATCTCAGGCGGGCCAGAACAGGGGCAGCAGCCAGACCGACATCAGAAGCGACACGACGGTCAACGGCACCCCGACCTTGACGTAGTCCGTGAATTTGTACCCGCCCGGACCCATGACCAAAAGGTGGGCCGGATGGGACAGGGGGCTGGCGAAACTCGACGAGGCGGCGATGGCCACGGTCATCATCAGGAGCTGCGGCGAGATGCCGAGCCTCGCCGCCGTGCCCAGGGCCACCGGAGCCATGAGCACCACCAGCGCCGCCGTGGGGATGACCTGGGTGCCCAGCACCGTGACTCCGAAAAGCGTGGCCACCACCCAGCGCGGGCCCAGGTCTCCGACCAGGGCGATGAGGGCCTCGGCCCCCATCTGCGCCGCGCCGGTGTTCTCGATGGCCACTCCCAAGGGCAGCATGCTGGCGATGAGGAAGACCACCTTCCACTCGATGGCCTGATAGGCTTCCTCCATCTTCAGGCAGCCGGTGACGACCATGACCGCCACGCCGGTCAGGGCGGCGATGGAGATGGGAACCAGCCCCAGAATGGCGCTGCCGAGCACCGCGATCATGACCGCCGCGGCCACGGGCGCCTTGTGCAGACGCGGAGCCTGGGCCGCGGCCTGGTCCAGAACGAGGAAGTCGTCGTCGCGGGCCACGGCCTCCAGGCTCTGGCGCGGACCATAGACCAGAAGGGCGTCGCCGAACTGCAGGGGCATGTCCTGCAAGCCCGCGCGGCTGGCCCGCCCCTTGCGCAGGATGGCCAGAACGCTCAAGCCGTAATGGTCGCGGAAAAGCAGGTCGTTCAAGGTCTTTCCAGCCAGGGTCGTGCGCGGCGAAAGCAGCACCTCGGCCAGGCCGATCTGCTGGGATTCCAGCTCCGCCGCCAGTCGCGACGACTGCTCCGAGACCTCCAGGTCCTGCAAACCCTCGAACACGTCGATATCGCGCTTGCGTCCCTGGACCACCAGCAGGTCACCGGCCTGCACCGTTTCCTCCGGAGCCGGCAGACAGATCACGTCTCCGCCGCGCACCAGCCCCACCACGGTCAGCCCGAAGGCGTTGCCCAGGCGGCTCTCCACCAGATTGTGCCCGGTCAGCGCCGATCCTTGCGGCACCCGCACGGAGCAAAGGCTCAATTCTTCGCAAGCGGCGCGCTGGCCGGGGCCTTCCGCAACAGGCGCAAGGCCCTCCACAAGCCCCTGCCCGGCAAGGCGTTCCAGCGCTGAGGGCTCGCCCTGCAGGACGAGGCGGTCCCCCTCCTGGAAATGATGACGCCTGAATTCCTCCAGGCACTCTCCCGTGGACGTGTCGAGGGCCAAAACATGCACCCGATGGTCGCGGCGCAATCCGCTTTCGGCCAGGGTCCGTCCCAGAAGGGGAGACCCTTTGCCGATGAAGCCGCCGGCAACCACCAGCCTGCGCGTGACCTCGATGGTTTCCGACCCGCCCTCCTCAACCAGCAAATGGCGGCTGCCGTGAAAACGGCTGACCTGATCCGTCTGGCCGTGGACAATGACCAGGTCCCCCGCCTGAAGGGTGTCCTGCGCCCTGGGAGCCAGAATCAGCTCTCCGGCGCGGTGCAGACCCACCACCGTCAGATACAGAGCCGAGCCCAGGCGGCTCTCGGCCAGGGTGCGGCCCACAAGGGGCGAAGCCGGTGGAAGCTCGATGGAGAAAATGTGCGCTCCGACCTGGTAGGACGACTCGATGGTCCCCTTCCTCCTGCCCGACCCATCGCCCTTGGGCAGCAGGCGCAGACCGACGGTGACCGTGAAGACAATGCCGGCCACGACCACGGCGGCGGTGATGGGCGTGAAATCGAAAAGGGCGAAAGGCGCCAGTCCCGCCGCGCGCAGGGCGTCCGTGGCCAGGATGTTCGGAGGCGTTGAAATGCCCGTGAACGGGCCGCCGAGCAGGCAGCCCAGGGCCATGGGCATGAGCAGGCGCGCAGGCGGCCGACCGCTGCGACGGGCCAGATCCATGGTCGCGGGCATGAGGATGGCGGCCACGGTGGTGGTGTTGATGAGCGCCGAAAGGATGCTGGCCGCGGTCATCAGGGCGATGACCAGCGCCGTTTCGCTGCCGCGCGCGAAGTGCTGGAGGGGCTGTCCGATGCGGTAGGCCACGCCTGTGCGAGTCAGTCCCGCGGACAGGATGAACATGGCCCAGACGGTGATCACGGCGGGGCTGCTGAACCCGGCCACGGCCTCCTCCGGAGAGACCAGCCCGGTAAGGGCGAGAGCGGCCAGGACCATGAGCCCGACCACATCCACGGGCAGCCATCCACCGATGAACAGAACCAGGGCGGCGAAGACGATGAAAAGCAAAACAGCGAGAAGCATCATTATTGTGTTGGCTCCGTGCTTGGGTTGGCGAACGGGGTTCGAGCCGGCGGGCAGGACGGTGGACGCCCCCGGTTCAAAAGGATCGGACAGGGCCTCATAGGCGTTCAAGGCCTCCAGTCCCTGCATTCCGGGAACATGACGCGGCATGCGGACCGGGGTCAAGAACGAAAACGCGCTCCGAAAAGTACTGTCCACGTTCCCGTCGGCTCCGGGCGGCCCGGATGAATCACGCCAAAGGCGCAAATCGCTTCGCCCGGGCTTTATGCCGGCAAAGAATGCGAAAGACGCCGGATGGGCATGCGGACCTTGCCATCCGGCGTCCTTGGCGGCGCCGCGTTCACGAATCAGGGTCTAGATCTTGAACTTGCTCACCATTTCGTCGAGGTTTTCTGCCAGACGGGACAGGGATTGCGAATTGGCGTGCATGGACTGGGCGGTTTGGGCCACTTCGCCCGAAGCGGCATTGACCGACGCCACATCCCTGGCGATGGTGCGCAGCACCCCGTCGGCCTGGGTCACATTCTCGTTGACCTGTTGCACGCCGATGGAGGCCTGCCCGACGTTGTCGGCGATGTCGCGGGTCGTCACGGACTGCTCTTCCACAGCCACCGCGATGCTGCCCACGATGGAGTCCACGTCGTTGATGACGCTGCTGATCTGCCCGATCTCCTGCACCGTCTGGCCGGTGGTCTGCTGAATACCCAGGATCTTGCCCCGGATCTCCTCCGTGGCGTGAGCTGTCTGTTGAGCCAATTCCTTGATTTCATTGGCGACGACGGCAAAACCGCGCCCCGCCTCTCCCGCCCGGGCCGCCTCGATGGTCGCATTCAGGGCCAGCAGATTGGTCTGGGACGAAATGGCCGAGATGGCCTCCGTGACCTTGCCGATATCCTGGGCCGCCGTGCCGAGTTCGTTGACCTGAACCGAGGCCTTTCCAGCCGCCGCGACGGCCTGGCCGGTTATTTCCTTGGCCTTGCCCGTGCTGACCGAAATTTCCGTGATGGTGGCGCTCATCTCCTCGGAACTCGTGGCCACGGTGCCGATATTCATGGTGAACTGCTCCATGGACGCGGCGACGCTGTTCATGTTCGCGCTCATTTCCTCCGCCGAGGCCGCGACCGTGTTCGAGGTTCCGGTCATGACCGTGGAAGAGTCGCTCAGGCTGCCCGCCAATTCCAGCAGCGTGCGCGAGGCCTGGCTGACCTGTCCTGAATTGCGGGCGACGTCTTTTATGATGTTGTGCACCCTGTCCACGAACTGGTTGAACCACTCGGCCAACTCCTGCGTTTCCGTGCCCGACTGGTCCTTGATCCTTTTGGTCAGATCGCCTTCGCCCTCGGCGATGTCGCGCAACATGGCGATCATGCGCCCCAGGGGCCTGGTGATGCCGTTGGAGATAAAGAGGGTCAGCAATCCGCCGACAATAATGCTGCCGAAGGTGATGACCGCCAGAACGAGCTTGAGCCGATCAAAGGCGCTCGCCGCTTCTCGGCCCGCATCGGCGGCATCGTTCTCGACGATCTCGGTCAGTTTGTTGATGTGCTCGCGCATGATGTCGAACTTTTCAGCGCCTTCCGTCACGGCCAGCTCCACGGCCTCGGGACTCGCGTCTCCGGTGGACGCCGCGCGCAACGCGATGATCTTTTTCGAGACCTCTTCCCAAGCCGCCCTGTCCCTGTCGTACTGGCCGACCAGGCCTTTCTTCTCTTCCGAGAAGCTGACCTCGATGAACTTTTTCAAACGGCTGTCCGCCTGCTCCATGTTTTCCTTGTAGGATTTCATGTTGCTTTCGTATTCGGCGGATCCGGGAATGCTCAGAAGCAAGCCCCGCTCGGCCAGGATCATCTGGTGCAGGTCGCGGTCCGCTTCGAGCAAGACCGCCGTGCCCGGCAAGTCGCGCCCAAGCACCAAAGACAGCTTTTCATTGATGGACGTGGCCATGAAAAAAGCGACCAGGCCCATGATCCCGATCAGCGCGACATTGAGACCAAGGATGACGAACAAGCGTCCTCGGATGCGAAAAGAACGTAACATGGCCACTCCTATGCAGCAGGGTGAAGGGAAACAATCCTGCCAGACAACAGCACAAATTCCGGAATTTTGCAACACACCGGCCAGGCGAAACTTTCTCTCCCGTTCGACCGGGCGGACCCGCCGTAACATGAGCCGACGCCGCCGCTTCACTCCGGAACTTGGCTCCCGGCGGATTTTCCGCGCTCCGTCGGTCACGGCTTCCAAACCCGTTCGACAGATCCGGCGCCTTGGAGTAGGCTGCGCCAAACGACCCGCGACTCCGGCCACGCCGCAGACGCCGCAACGTTCGGAGGCTTCATGTACCTGACCGCCATGACCCATCGGGACGAACTCTTCGACCTGACCATGCGCTGGATGAACGACGACTTCCACCCTGAAGACGGGGAAACCCTGACCCGGATATTCGTCTATGAAAGCGCCATTTCGGCCCTGGTCATCGAACGCGTCCTGCGCCTGCTCGGCAAATTCCTGGACGCTCCGCTCAACGCGCGGCGGGTCCGCTTCAAGCACGAACTGCGCGAGCGCATCCTCGCGCACCTTGGAGTACACACGCCACGAGTGGATGAGCTGGCGCGGGATTTCCGCGACAACCCCACGTATTTCTTCCCCTTCCTGCCCGTGGACGCACTGGTCGTCACCGACGGCGCGTCCCGGCTGCTGGCTCTTGGGCGCGTCAAACGGATGGCCCGCGTGGCGGAAAAGGTGTCCTTTCGTCTGGTGGAAGCGCTCTTCAAGGAAATCCAGGCCAAGGCGCGAAGCTTTGCCCAGCAGCGGGCGATGCTGGCCGGAGTGCCGCTGGACGCGTTTGTCAGTTCGGACGAGGCCATGCAGAACGATTTCGTACGGGCCGAGGAAGCCGTGGTCCACAGCTTCAAGGACAAGACCATTCACATCGGGGCCGAAGCCCTGACCATAAACGACATCCTCGGCTTCAAAATCATCGCCCCGCAGGAAACCCTCGACCGTCTCCCGTCCATATTGGACGACGAACCGGGGGTGAGCGTGGTGGAAATTCAGGAACATCACGGCAATTACAACGCGGTCAACCTTCTGCTGGATTTGGACCTCCCACCCACCGACGCTTTGATCGCTCGCATGCGCGACATGGACTGGAGTCTGGCCGGCCAGCGCGGGCTGGACCCGGACGATGTCCGGCGAAATCTCGGGAATTACGTGAGGGAAGGGTCGGGTTCGGTCAGGATCGAACTCATCCTGACCACCCCGGAGGAACTGATGGAAGCGGAATTCGGCCGCTCCATCCATGAACTGCGCATCCTGCGACTTAGGCAAAGGCAGGCCTACTGCGGCCCTCTCGGACAAAACGCGGGGTACCTGATCGAGTACATGCTCACCCTGGCCGCATCGCCCACGGTCCGCATTCCGGAAATACCGGTCAAGATGTACGGACGCTATCTGCCCGAGGAAATCGAGGCCTTGAAATCCGCCCTGCGCGGCAATGCCTTTGATGAAGGATTGCTCGGCACGTTCTGCATGCGCCAGGCAACCTGTGAAACGACAGGGGACGATTAGAGCGGAGGCACCGGGCCACGGAACCCGCACTCAAACAACGGCGGAGCCGAAAATGCAGGCTACCCGGATCTTTTTGTTCCGGCCCGGCCAGCGCCCAGCCAAGCCCTGGCGACAAGCCACAGCCCGGCCAGCATGCACGGCACGCTCAGCCACTGTCCGACGGTCAGAAAAAAACCCGCTTCATAGGCGGCCTGCGGCGTCTTGTAGAATTCAAGCGCGAAACGGGCGGCAAACACCAGCATCAGAAAGATTCCGGCGAGCAGGCCCTGGCGACTGCGCGCTCCCTGTGCGCGCCAGATCGAAAAAAGAATCGCGAAGATCACAAGATAGGCCGCTGCCTCATAAAGCTGCACGGGATGGCGAGGAAGGTCGTCCACCCGCGCGAATATCACGGCCCAGGGCACGATGGTCGGCGTGCCCACGATCTCGGAGTTCATGAAGTTCCCGATGCGGATGAACGCCCCGCCCAGCGCGGCGGGCACGGCGATGCGGTCCAGCAGCCACAGAAACGGGTATTTCCTAGTCCTGGCGTAGGCCCAGACCGCGACAAGAATCCCGGCCACCCCGCCATGGCTGGCCAGCCCTCCCTCCCAGATCTTCAGGATATCGATGGGGTTGGACAAATAGTAGGCCGGATCATAGAGCAGGCAATGCCCAAGCCTCGCGCCGACAAGGGCGCCGACGACCACGAATCCGAGCAGGGAGTCCAGATCGCTCTTATCCCGCCCCTCCCGCACGAACATGCGGCCCATGATCTGCAATCCGATGATGAAGGCGGCGGCGAACAAAAGGCCGTACCAATGGATGGACAGGGGGCCGATGGACACGGCGATGGGGTCGGCATTCCAGGTAAACATAAACAGGCTCCGAGAAGTACAGTTTCAGCAATATCTGATCGTTGGCACCGCCGACGTCAACCCCAGACCGACCCGTACAAAAGGCCCGAAAATGTGGCCATGACGATGACCAGGCCGACAAAGACCACGGTCTTTTTCACGCCCATTATGCTGTTGATGACCAGCATGTTCGGCAGACTGAGCGCCGGGCCAGCCAGGAGCAGGGCCAGGGCCGGACCCTTGCCCATGCCGGAGCCGATGAGACCTTGCAGGATGGGCACCTCGGTCAGGGTGGCGAAGTACATGAAGGCACCGGCGAAGGAGGCGAAGAAGTTGGCCATGAACGAATTGCCGCCCACGGCTCCGGCAACCCACTGCGAAGGGATGAGGCCTTCGTTGCCGACCCGGCCCAGCAAGGCTCCGGCGATGAGCACGCCGAAAAGAAGCAGCGGCAGGATCTGCTTGGCAAAGCCCCAGGAGGACGAAAACCAGTCCCCGACCTCGCCGTCATCCGTGCTGGTGAAGGCGGACAGACCGATGACGCCAGCCGTGAAGGCCAAAAGCGGCTGACCTGGAAAGAAGACGGCGAGCAGGACCACGGGAATGGCGGCAGTCCCTACCTTCCACGCCTGCACGCCAAACCAGCGCACAAGCATCACGCCCAAGGCCACCGAAAACGCCGAGGTCAGCATCCACTTGGCCCCGAAAATGGCGGCCCACACTCCGGAATCCGTCTGTGGAGCGCCCCAGTTTGCAAAAACCAGGATGGCGACCATGGAGGCGAAATAAAGGGCGTTCTGCCACAGAGGGCGCTTTACCTCTTCTTCCATCATGGCCATCTGCATGACTTGGCGCTCTGCTTCTTCCTTGCGGAAAAAGAAGTGCATGAGCACGCCGATGACCACGCTGAAAAGGATGGCTCCCACGGCGCGGGCGATGCCCATTTCAGGCCCCAGGATGCGGGCCGTCATGACGATGGCCAGCACGTTGATGGCCGGGCCGGAATAGAGGAACGCGCAGGCCGGTCCAAGGCCCGCGCCCATGCGGTAGATGCCCGCGAAAAGGGGCAGCACCGTGCAGGAGCACACGGCCAGGATGGTCCCGGAGACCGAGGCCACGCCGTAGGCCAGGACCTTGTTTGCTTTGGCCCCCAGATATTTCATGACCGAGCCTTGGCTGACGAAGACCGAGATGGCACCGGCGATAAAAAACGCAGGTATCAGACAGAGGAGCACATGCTCCTGAGCGTACCATTTGACGAGGTGAAAGGCTTCGAGGATGGCGTTGTCAAAACGCGGCAAGCCCACGGGCAGGTAAAAGCAGGCCAGAAAAACCGTGACAATGACCGCCAGGGGTTTCCACTCTTCTCTCCAGTTCATGATCAACCTCTACTTGAGTTTTGGCCGGGCAGGCTGGCCGGTCATTGATAATTGTTCCATGGCGCGTGTCGAAAGCACGGCCTCGACGCAATGCATGAAATTGAGGACGCACGGGACCTTGAGCGTGTAAAATACCTGTTTGCCGCGCTTCTCGTCCTGCACGATCCCGGCTTGCTTGAGCACGTTCAAATGCTTGGAAACTGTTGAAAAATCGGCATCGATGGCATCGGCGAACTCGCAAACGCACTTTTCGCCGGATTCCAGCTGTTCGACCATCCACAGTCGTGTCGGGTGGGCCAAGGCCTTGAGCACGGCGGCTTTGGCCTCAAAAAATTTTCTGTCTTCAGCCTTCATGATTGCTCCTTCATTTGCACAAATGGGCAAATATGCAAACTTAACAGCCTCGTCAATGGGGAAATGCACTTTGGAGAATTTTCTATTCCTGACGAAATGAGGCGGAAAAGAATTGACGCGGAAAACACTTGGCAATATCACCAAGCGAAAATTCGAGGACAACCATGCTCATGCACTTTCGCCCAACCAGGGAAGATTTCGAGGCCCGCGCCCGGGTCATGAAGGCCCTGGCCCACCCGACCCGCCTCATGATGATCGAGGAACTTTCGCGCGGCGAGCGCTGCGTGGCCGACCTGCGGGACCTGGCGGACTGCGACCTGTCCACGGTCTCCAAGCATCTCGCGCTGCTCAAAGACGCGGGCATGGTGGAGGACGAGAAGCGCGGCAAGCAGGTCTACTACCGCCTGCGCGTGCCCTGCGTGCTCAATTTCTTTCACTGCCTGGAATCGGTGCTCACCGCCCGGGACAAGCTGGCAGGCCGTTGAAAAGCGGCCTGCGAATGTGGAAGCGTGGTGTGACGGTTGTCCCGGCCAGGGATCGACGACTGTCTGACTGAGCCAGGCATCGTTTGTTGAATCGGCGCGGGCCGCCTGAAAATCGGCGCGTGTTCGGCAGGGGCGGCGATTCAACTCTACGAGGCCGGCGAAGGAGTTTCGGCGGTCCCTGGCCGGGACAACCGTCACACCCCGGGCGAGTGTCATACCTCTTTTTAAATTTCCAAAGCCTTCAGTCGGGCTGATTCTTGGCAGTCAGGCCAATCAAAACTTCAACCGCTTACGGAGTTGTCATGAAAAAAGTTCACGTCATGGGCCCTGGTTGCCCCAAATGCACTGAAACCTTCAAGATCGTCGAAGCCGCCATTGCCGAAACCGGCGTGGAGGCGAGCCTGGAAAAGGTTACCGACTTCACCGAAATCGCCAAGTTCGGCGTATTCACCACCCCTGCCGTGGCCGTGGACGGCACGGTCAAGGTCATGGGCAAGGTGCCCAAGAAGGCCGACGTGGTGGCCTGGCTGACCGCATAAGACCCTTGGTGGAAGCGGGGCGCGCGATTGTCCGCCCCCCCGCGAATGCCATATTTCTGTTGGTTCAAGGCATCTGTCTGAATCCTTAGGGCTAAATGCGTCGAACCGGACCTGACTGGCAATTCTTCAAATCAACCACTGTGCAACCCTTTGCCCGAGGTTTCCATGAAAGTCTTCCGCCTTATGCTCGCCCTTCTATTCCTGACCGCAACTTCGCAGGCCCTGGCCGCGCCTTCCCCGCTCATTTCCGGCGATCCCCAGGAAGTGCCCATCAAGGGCATGGTCACCATGGTGGATGTCGGCGCGAAAGCCTGCATCCCGTGCAAGATGATGATCCCGGTCATCGAATCCCTGTCCGAGGAATACGAAGGCCGCGCCGCCATCGTCTTCATCGATGTCTGGAAGAACCCGGACGAGACCCCGAAATTCGGTCTTCGCGCCATCCCGACCCAGATTTTCTACGACAAGGACGGCAACGAGGTCATGCGCCACGAAGGATACTTTTCCAAAGAGGAGATCATCAAGGTCCTGACCAGGCTCGGGGTGGAATGATGGATCAATTCCTGATCCTCATCCATGAATGGATGGGGTCCGGCGTGGGTCTGGCGGCCCTGGGCTGCTTTTTGTGGGGCGTGGTCAGCGTGCTGTTCAGCCCCTGCCACCTGGCCTCCATCCCGCTCATCGTGGGCTACGTGGCCGGTCAGGACAGATTGGTGGAAGGACGGCAGGCCGCGCTCTATGCGGGCCTGTTCACGACAGGGCTTTTCATCACCATCGCGGTCATCGGCGTGATCTGCGCCCTGCTTGGCCGGATGCTGGGCGACGTGGGACCATACTGGACCATCGTCGTCGGGCTCATCCTCCTCTGGGTGGCTTTGGACATGCTCGGCGTGGCCAAGTGCTCCATGGGCGGGAGCCTCATGGGACGGTTCAAGCTGCGCGGCATGGGCGGAGCCTTCGTGCTCGGCCTGGCTTACGGAATTCTGTCGGGCTCCTGCACCTTCGGCTTCATCGCCCCCATCCTGGCCGTCATCACGGTGCAGGAAATGATCGCCACCGGCGTCCTGCTCATCATCCTCTTTGGCCTCGGGCACTGCATCCCCATCGTCATCGCCGGCAGCTCCACCGCCCTGGTGCGCCGCCTCATGGCCAACGCGTCCTGGCAGCGCGGCGGAACGGCTTTCAGGCGCCTGGCCGGAACCCTCATCGGCCTCATGGGCATCTATTTCATCGCCCGCCCCTTCCTGCCCGCCTGAGTCGTCCGTCAAGAGTAGGATCGGCGTCAAAAGGTCGCATACCCCACGCATTGACATATCCACCTATGCGGATATATCGTACAAACAAAGCCCATCCAAGAAGGAGCAACAGCCACATGAAAAAAGAGAACCTTGCCGGAATCAGCTTTTTCGAAAAAAACCTGACCCTCTGGGTCGTCCTGTGCATGGTCGCGGGCGTGCTCATCGGCAAGTTCCTTCCCGCTGTCCCGGCTTTCCTCGGCAAATTCGAATATGCCAAGGTCTCCATTCCCATCGCGGTGCTGATCTGGTTCATGATCTACCCGATGATGATGAAGGTCGATTTCGCCAGCGTCAAAAACGTGGGCAAAAATCCATCGGGCCTGTACCTGACCTGGATCGTGAACTGGCTGATCAAGCCCTTCACCATGTTCGCCATCGCGGGTTTTTTCTTTTTCGTGGTCTTCGCGCCCTTCATCGAGCCCGAACTGGCCCGCGACTACCTGGCCGGGGCCATTCTGCTCGGGGCCGCGCCGTGCACGGCCATGGTTTTCGTCTGGAGCCACCTGACCCGGGGCAACCCGGCCTACACCGTGGTCCAGGTGGCCACCAACGATCTCATCATCCTGGCCGCCTTCACCCCCATCGTGGCCTTTCTTCTGGGCGTGAGCGGCGTGACCATCCCCTGGAACACCCTGCTCCTGTCCGTGGTGCTCTTCGTGGTCATCCCCCTGGCCGGAGGCGTGCTGACCCGCAGGCACGTCATTCACAGCAAGGGCCTGGACTATTTCAACAACACGTTCATCCCAAAGTTCAACAACGCCACCATCGTCGGGCTGCTCCTGACCCTGGTGCTCATATTCTCCTTCCAGGGCGAGGTCATTCTCGACAACCCCCTGCATATCGTGCTCATCGCCATCCCGCTCATCATCCAGACCGTGCTCATCTTCTTCATCGCCTACCTGTCGGCCAGAAAAATGAAGCTTTGCCACAGCATCGCCGCCCCGGCGGGCATGATCGGCGCGTCCAACTTCTTCGAGCTTGCCGTGGCCGTGGCCATCACCCTGTTCGGGGCCTCGTCCCCGGTGGTCCTGGCCACCATCGTCGGCGTGCTGGTGGAGGTCCCGGTCATGCTGGCCCTGGTCAAGTACGCCAACCGCACCGCAGGCTGGTTCCCGGACCTGCGGAATTGAGTTGTGTGCGTCAAGTTCTGCAAATTCTTCCACGGCATGACGGGTAACCTCAAGCAGCTGGCGACCGAGAATGGGCTCACCCAAAGCTCGTCGGAGGTCGCCAGATGCGTTTTCCATTAAGCAA
>JBFWJY010000027.1:0-49966 GCA_050252955.1 Desulfomicrobium sp. | reverse complement strand
CCAGCGACATGTAATAGACGCGCTTGGTGATGGAATCGTAATAGGAACGCTGCGTCTCCAGCCATTTGCCGAGCAGGCGGTCCCGCACGCTGTAGCACAGGCCGAGGTAGTACCTCTCCTTGCGCGGCGGAAAGGGATCGCTGCCCAGGGTCAAGGCCACGTGCCGCTGAATGTCGTCCTTAAGCGTCTCCACCAGATTCGTATCCGGGTTCATCGTCATGCCTCCTGAAATGTTCTTTGCGTCGCGCGGGATGCCTCACCGTAGCAGAGAAAAGCGCCAAGAGAAACCGCCACCTTTACAGTCCGGTCACAGGCCTTAGAAACTTCAGGAAAAGGAGGCCCGCCATGACCCCGATCAAAACCATCATTATCCTGACGCTCGCCGTCGTCTGGCCCTTGGGAGGATACGCAATGGAAAAAATAACCAGGACCGACGCCCAGTGGCGCGAGATTCTGACCCCCGAACAGTACACGGTGCTGCGGGAAAAAGGCACGGAACCCGCTTTCAGCGGAAAATTCCACGATCACCACCAAAACGGGACCTATGTCTGCGCGGGATGCGCGACGCCCCTCTTCCATTCCGACGCCAAATTCGATTCCGGCACGGGCTGGCCCAGCTTTTTCAAGCCGGTGGACGAAACGCATGTGACAAAGCATGAGGACAGGTCATGGTTCATGGTCCGCACTGAAGTGCTCTGCGCTGTCTGTGACGGCCACCTGGGCCATGTATTTCCAGATGGACCACAGCCCACTGGATTGCGCTACTGCATCAATTCCCTGGCGTTGCATTTCGTGCCGCAAAAAACGGAATGAATGCATAACACTTTGAAATCAAACGATTATAATTCAGCGACATTGGCTTTGACCGGGTGCCAATCAAAGGGTTGCGTCCCTGTGCCTCATCGGGTAAAGACCCTAATCGTTATGAAGTACTGACCCCCTGACTCATGCCGTCGGCATCTTCCCCTTTCCCTCCCTCGCTCTTCACCGACAGCATCACCCCAAGCACAATGAGGTAAACATATGAGTAACCATGGCGCTTTTGTCGTCACCGCGCTTTTTTTCATCCTGTTCTCGGCCCTGGTCGGATTTGCCGCCCACACCGGAACCAGGCTGGAAGTCAGCCAACGCTACGACGCACGCATCGACGTGCTGAACGAGGAACGGGCGGAGTTGACCCGCCAGGTGGCGGAACTCAAGAACATGTGGGTCCGGGAAGTGACCGTCACCGCCTACAGCCCCACCGTCGAGGAATGCGGCCCCGATCCGCTGAACACGGCCAGCATGGCCAAGCCCCGACCCGGCATCGTGGCGGTCAGCCGCGACCTGTTCGACGCGGGATGGGTTTTCGGCAAGAAGGTCTACGTGAAAGGACACGGCGTCTTTGAAATCGCGGACCTGATGAGCAAACGCTACACCCAGCGCATGGACATCTTTTTTCCGGACACCGACCAGGCCAGGCGGTTCGGAAAGAAGCAGGTCACCGTCGCCCTGCTGGCCGGCTAGAGGCCCAACGAAAAAACCCCGCTTCAAGCGGGGTTTTTTCGTTGGGTCCCGTCGCGGAGAATCCAACCTTAAAAAGTATAGTCCACCACGCGCCTTTCGGCGGCCACGGCCGAAACAAAGGCCACGCATTTCTGATGCTCGGGATGAACCTGATAGGTCTGGAGATCTTCGGGAGAATCGAAGACCGTGTACAAAACCACCTCGGTTTCAGGCGCCGAGGCGAAGATGTCCGTGCTGACCACCAGGGTGCGCAGCTGCGGAATCAGCCCCGGCAAAGCCCCGAGCATCTCCTTCATGATCTTTCCGTTTTCGGCGGCGCTACGGCCTTCCGCGTTTTCTTTGAGTTTCCACATGACGATATGTCCAACCATGATTCCTCCATTAGGGTGACACGTTCCAGCAGTCCGTGAAAAGGTGGGGATCGGCCAGCATCCGCCCCCGGACGGCTTCGGGCACGAGGCCGCTGGTTTCAAGGCCCGCGCAAAATTTTTCCCGAACCATGCTCGCGCTCACGTCCAGACGCGCCATGGGCACAAGGACGATCCGCCGTCCCCCCGTGATGCGCCGCGCACCGCCCTCTTCCACGGACCAGTCCCAATGCGCGTCCAGGAAGGCGTCCACCGCCCCCTGGCCGAGCCCCAGCCGGTCGACCACCGCCATGTCCGTGACCAGGGGCAGTTCAAGCCCGCGGTGCCACTGCGGCAAAGTCAGAAAATCGGTGCTGCCGAGGACGAAAACGAACCTGGCCGAAGGGTCCAGTTCGCGCAGACGGGCCAGGGTCGCATAGGAATAGGACGGCACGGGCAGCTCGCCCTCCAGGGCGTTGGCCTCAAGGCCGTCCACTCCGTGCACGGCCAGGCGCAGCAGAGACAGCCGCACTTCGAATGGAAGCAGTCCGCTTGAGCCCTTGTGCGGCGGAACCTTGGCCGGCAGAAGCTCCACCCGCGACAGGCCAAGCGCCTCCCGGGCCTCTATGGCCAGGCGCAGGTGCCCGTTGTGCACGGGGTTGAACGAGCCGCCGAGGATTCCGACCGCGCCGCCAAACGGATTAGCCACGCACCTGCCCTTCGCCGAAAACGATGAACTTGAGGCTTGTCAGCTCCTTGACCCCCATGGGCCCGTAGGCGTGGATCTTCGAGGTGCTGATGCCTATCTCCGCTCCGAGTCCGAGCTCGCCGCCGTCGTTGAAGCGGGTGGAGGCGTTGATGAGCACGCAGGAGGCGTCCACGGTGCGCAGAAAACGCATGGCCCGCTCATGGGCTCGGGTCAGGATGGCTTCGGAATGGCCGGATCCGTACCGGGCGATGTGCTCTTCCGCTTCCGCCTGAGTGGCGACGATCTTCACGGCCAGGATCAGCGCCAGAAATTCACGTCCGAAATCGTCCGCCTCCGCGGGAGCGGCGCTCGCGCCCAGGAGCGGCAGCGAGCGGGGGCAGGCGCGGAAGGACACGCCCAGGGGCGCCAGAGAGCTTGCCAGGCGCGGCAGGAATTCCCGGGCGATTCCCTCGTGCACGAGCAGGCATTCCAAGGCGTTGCACACTCCTGGCCGCTGCACCTTGGCGTTCTCGATGATGGCCAGGGCCTCTTCCTGATCGGCGTCCTGGTGGACGTAGATATGGCAGACCCCCTTGTAGTGCTTGAGGACAGGCATGGTCGCGTCCTTGACCACGGCCCGGATGAGCCCTTCACCGCCGCGCGGGATGACCACGTCGATGTACTCGTCCAGGGCCAGCAGATGCTTCACGGCCGCGCGGTCAGTGGTCGGAACGATCTGCACGCACCCCTCGGGCAGGCCGGCCTCGTCCAGGGCCCGGCGCAGGAGGCCCCCCAGGATCCGGTTGGAATGATAGGCTTCGGACCCGCCGCGCAGAATGACGCTGTTGCCGGCCTTGAGGCAGAGGATGGCCGCATCGACGGTCACGTTGGGGCGGGATTCGTAGATGATGGCGATCACGCCCAGCGGGATGCGCATGCGCCCGACCAGAAGACCGTTGGGGCGCTTGATCATGCCCTCGACCTCGCCCACGGGATCGGACAGCCCCGCCACGTGGCGGCAGGCTCCGGACATGGAATCCACTCCGGCATCGGTGATGCGCAGGCGATCGATGCGCGCCTCGTCCAGTCCGGCGGCGCGCGCGGCTTCCAGGTCGCGGGAGTTGGCCTCGAAAATTTCGGAGCGCGACTGACGCAGCAGATCGGCCAAAACCAGAAGCGCCTTGTTGCGCCGCTCTCCTGTAGCCGTGGCCAGGGTCCTCGCGGCGGTCCGCGCCGACGCGGCCAGATCGCGCATTTGTGATTCCAGATTCATCCTGAGCTCCTGTGTGCTTTTGAAAAAAACTGCCGTGAATAATAGAGTATTGATAGGCGTCTATACCAACGTCGCCCCACAGGCAAGAATTCGTGCTTCCCGCCCTCGCATTCGACAAAAATAGTTTTTTATTTCAGGACGTTTTCCATCCCACCATTCTCTTTGACCTTTTCCCGGATTGCCTATACACAGACGGGGCTTTTACAATAATGGCAATTCGAATCAAAGGAGCCGAGGCATGGAAGAACACAACCAGACAAGCGATATCCTGAAAACGCTCGAACAGGAAATGGACACCGACATCCATCCCCTGCTGAAGAAAATACTCGACAACCTCAAGCCCATCGGCATCACCATCGGCGGCATCGTCACCGCCGTGGCGGTCTACGCCGGCGTTTCCTCCTATCAGGAAACACGGCACGAAAAGGCCGTCAGCGAACTGGGCGGGATCATGGTCCTGGCCGACCAGGCCGCGCGCACCGAAAAGCTGCAAACCTTCGCCCAGTCCGGGCCCAAGGAATTGCGTCCGGCGGCCCAGCTCGAACTTGCCCGGATATTCATGGATCAAAACGAGTTTGAAAAGGCCGCTGAAGCCTGGCGCTCCGTTGGGCAGAACGCCGATGTCCGCGTCATCGCCGGCCTGGGCGAGGCCAAGGCCCGCATCCTCGGCGGCGAGCCCGCCAAGGCCGTGGAAATACTCAGCGCTCTGAAAAAAGACGCCGGCGAGGAATTCGCCCCCGCCATTTCCGCCAATCTGGCCTTCGCCGCCGAAAAGGCCGGTCAGACCGACCTGGCCATCTCCGAGTACGAGGCGCTCAAATCCAAGGAAAGCGGCAACGAAGCCTTCCTGGACTACAAGATCGGCTCGCTCAAATCCAAATCGTAGACGATGAAGGTCCGGCGCGGCTCCTGCGACAGCGGAGCCGCCCGCAATGGATAATTCCCAGGACGATCCCCTTGAATCGGATCGCATGCATCCCGAAAAACGATTTGGAAACCCACCCATGATGACCGCCGAATTCCTGCATTTCCTGCAAACGCTGCAAAGCACGGTGCAGCATCTCGACCCCATGAGCCCGCTGCAATCGAGCCTGGACAGCCTGCTGGGCATGACCGCCGAGGCCATGAAGTACAAGCGCATGGCCCTGGCCATTTTCGACCCCAAGGCCAACACCATCCGTTTCGACCTCACCTATGGTCACAAGGGGCCGGTCAAGGCCACGTACCTGCCGGGGCAGGGGGTCACCGGACAGGTGCTGGACACCGGAAAGCCCATCATCATCAAGGCCATGGAACATGACGAGCGTTTTCTGAACAAGGCCATGGGCCGGCCCCAGAAGGAGCTTTCCGAACTGTCCTTCATCTGCGTGCCCATCAACAGGATCAACGCGGACGGCATCCAGGAGGCTCTCGGCGTCCTGAGCGCGGACATCCCGTGCCAGCCGCCGGAGGTGCTTGACGTCCACTGCGCCTTTCTGGAGGTCTTGGCCGCCGTCATCGCCAGGCAGACCGCGTATCTCCAGGAGAACATGGCTCAGAAGGAGCTGTGGGCCTCCATGGGCTTTCTGGGCGAAAGCCTGGATCGGGACACCGCCATGGCGCAGGCCAAGATCGTGGCCACGTCCAAGGCCATGGCCTTTGTCATGGGCCAGATCATGCAGGTCGCCTCAAGCAAGGCCTCCGTCCTGCTGCGCGGCGAATCGGGCACCGGCAAGGAGCTTCTGGCCGAGGCCATCCACAACGCCAGTTCCCGGCGCTCCAAACCCCTCATCCGCCTCAACTGCGCGGCCCTGCCCTCGGAACTGCTGGAAAGCGAGCTTTTCGGACACGAGCGTGGCGCCTTCACCGGCGCCGTGGGCACCAAGAAGGGCCGATTCGAGCTGGCCCATGGCGGCACCCTGTTTCTGGACGAAATCGGCGAACTGAGTCCCGAGGCCCAGTCCAAGCTGCTGCGCGCCCTGCAGGAAGGGGAAATCCAGCGCCTGGGCAGCGAGAAGAGCATCAAGGTCGATGTGCGCATCATCTGCGCCACCCACCAACCGCTGGAAAACCTGATCAAGTCCGGCCAGTTCCGCGAGGATCTCTACTACCGCATCAACGTCTTTCCCATCTTCATCCCCCCCCTGCGCGAACGCCGGGAGGACATCCTGCCCCTGGCCGAATACTTCCTGGAGTTCTTCGCCAAGGAATACTCGAAAAACATCAAGCGCATCTCCATGCCCGCCATCGACCTCCTGACCCAGTACCAGTGGCCCGGCAACGTGCGCGAGCTGCGCAACTGCATGGAACGCGCCGTCCTGATCTGCAACGAGGAAGCCATCCGCACCTATCATCTGCCGCCCACCCTGCAAACCGCCGAAAGCTCGGCCACGGACAACCAACTCTCCTTCGGCGAGGCCGTAGGCAAGTTCGAGCAGGAAATCCTGGTCGAGGCCCTGCAGAAATGCGGCGGCAACATGCTCCAGGTGGCCAGGGAACTCAGGGCCAGCTACCGGATCATCAATTACAAGATCAAGAAATACAACCTCGACCCCAAGAAATACGACGGGCGGGGCAAGCCGCGCAAACCCTGATTGCGGGAGGGCATATCCTGGGTTATGCCGGAAGCGTTCCTCAACCCGGGATACGCCATGCAACCCTCGCTCCATGCCCGCAAACACATCAGGGCCTACCTCCAGGAAAGGCTCTCGGGCCGCGCCCGCGACGATCGTGCCGCTGATCGCGACGCGGCGCTCAGCCTGTTCTTTCAAGCCAGCTTCGAATTCGAGTCCCTGCGTGACTTGAAATCGCTGTGCGTGCTCGTGCCCGACGTCTGCCTGGGCACGAGCGCGTCGCTGTACATGCGCGATCTCAAGGACGCGCTGAAGCTCCGGCGAACCACCAGCCCTCACGCGCGCAAACTCGTCGCCCTTCCGGAAAACACCTGCCCGGACCCCACGTCCATCGCCCGTCTGGACGGCATGAGCGTGGTTCCCATTTGCCAGACCAGCGCCGAACCGCGACTCATCGGCCTGCTGTGCCTGCACAGGGAGCTACGCCCCGAGGAGGAGGCCTTCTACCTCCTCTTCGCGCGCAGCGCCGCGCAGCTCATGGCGGTCAAGCAAGTGGCCATCAGCAACCGCCAGCGTCTGACCTTCATCAACAATCTGGTTCGCGACATCGGACACAACGTCATCGTGCCCAACATGCACTTCAAGCTTCTCTTTCTGCACATGGAAAAGCAGCTTGAGCGCCTCGCGCGCAAAGTGGACGCCCTCGACCCCGCGCGCGCCGATTCCACGGATCGGGAAATACGCCGCGAACTGCCGTCCATGATCAAGGATCTGCAGGCCAGGCAGCAGAGCATCTCGCGGCGTTTCCAGCAGTCGAGCCTGTTTCTGGAAAGCCTGCTGCGCCGCAGCCACTTCGAGAAAGGGAGCTACGATTTGCGGTTGAAGCCTTGCAGATTCAAGAGCCAGGTCTTCGAGCCGCAACTCGAACGCTTCCGGCCCCTGCTCAAGGCCCAGGGCATCGCCATCCGCATCGCGCCCGACGTGCGCATCGACGAGGACATCGTGCTGGAGGCGGATCTGGGGCTCATCTCGCAGGTCTTCGCCAACCTGCTGGCCAACGCGGTCAAATACACCACGGCCGTGCCCGGCGAGTTCGGGCGCGAAGAAAAGCTGGTCCTCTACGGATGGGAGACGCTGCCACACGCCTTCGGCTCCGGCCGGCCCGGCATACGCCTTTTCGTCTCCACCACGGGGCAGGAAATACCCGGACGGGAACAGGCCAGGCTTTTCGACGCCGACTTTCGATGCAGCGACGCGGAAAACGTGGAGGGGTCTGGCCACGGACTGTATTTCGTCAAACAGATCGTCGAACTGCATCAGGGGCGGGTCGGCTATTCCCACGCGCAATCCATGAACACCTTCGAGGTGACCCTGCCGCGCAAGGACCTGGCCCCGGCAATCACGGAGGCGCAATCATGGCCCAGTCCATCCTGATCGTCACGGACGACCGCAAGCTGCGGGAGTCCGTGGCCTCGAAGCTCGAAGGCGCCGGATTCGAGATCCTTGACGCCGGGGAGGCGGGGCAGGCCCTGGACATTCTGGAACGCCGCGATCCGGATCTGACCCTTCTGGACCTGGACATCCCCGGCGACGCGGGAATGAGCCTGCTGCACGCCATGAAAGCCAAACGCCCGGCCACTCCCCTCATCGTCGTCTCGGGCCGGACGGACATCGACTGCCCCATCGAGGCCTTCCGGCGCGGGGCCTGCGATTACGCGCCCAAACCCATCGCGGACACGGACGCCTTTGTCGGCAACCTGCGCGACTGTCTGATCCGATCCGGCCTGCAACGCCACGTACGGGTCACCCAGGACCATCTCTTCCGGCTGGTCCACAAACTCCCCCTCATCATTTTCATCATCAACCGCAATCTCGAGTTCGAGTTCCTGAACCAGGCCACCACGGAAATTCTCGGCTATCCGCCCAAGGACATTCTGCGATCGCCCCGGACTTTTCTGCGGCGCATCGCCCGCCAGGACCGAAGGCGCTTCCTGCAAGCCCTCAAAAAGAGCCTGCGGCCCGAGGCGGTCGAATTGCGGCTCGAGTTCCGATTCCTGCACAAAAAGGGATACGTGGTCTCGCTCGCGGCGCAGTCCATCGCCTCACCCCTGCGACCTGGCGCCGCCCCGGAACGGATCGAGGGCATGATCATGGACATGACGCGCACTTCCTACATGGACAAGCTCCTGCGGCAGAACGAAAAACTGAACATGCTGCGCGGCATGACCGAAGAGGTGGCCCACGAGATCCGCAACCCGCTGGTCTCCCTCGGGGGCTTCGCCAGGCAATTGCGCAACCGGCACCCCGAGGCGGTGGAAACCAGGGTCATCCTGGAAGAGTGCAACCGCCTCGAACGCCTCCTCCAGCGCATCACCGCCTATCTCGAACCCATGGACGTCTCGCTGACGCGCTGCCTCGTGCCGCCCACCGTGAATTTCATCATGAGCCTGGTCTCCAGGCGGCTGGAGCACAAATCCATCACCTGCGAAATCGACATGGATGACGACCTCGCACCGGTCCTGGGCGATCAGGAATTCCTGCACCGCATCTTCATCTACCTCATTGGCCACGGTGCAGAAATCACTGAGCCTTCGGGCGTGATGCGCATCACCGGCGGCGAATCGGGCGGCCTGGTCCAGGTTTGCGTGGCCATGGAACCCGTGCGCGGCAAGCTGGGGCATGACCGGCTGATCATGCCTTTCGAGGACGACGAGATGAACCTGGCCATGTGCCTGCGCCTGGTGGAGCGCATCGGCGGGCACTTGCGCATGGAGCAGCAGGGCCGCAAGGCGCGGCTGACGATCTCCATGCACAGGCACGACGCCTCTGCCTGAGACGGCGCCGACGGCGCGCAGGATGCGGGCGCATCCTGCGAGGTCGAGAAATTTCCTCCGTCCTTCCACCCCATTATGGACGAAGAGAAGCGCATGCATTATGCTCTTCCCACACCCGCGGCCATTCTCCTCAAACCGGGAATGCCCTCATGAACCAGACCCACACAAGGAGCCTTCATGGCCAAAGATATCAGCTGCGTCAGCGTCGACGACCCGAACCTTTCCAAACTCTTCCGGCCCTTCGCGCTAAAGATGGAGCAGCAGGGGCTGCCCGCCATCGTCATCAACACCTTCAAGTGCTACTTTAACCAATTTCTTTATGGGGCCCAGGGCAAGCTTTCGGACCGCGACGTGCTGGCTGTGCATGACGACGAACTGGCCGACTATGATTCCATGGAGCAGTTCAAGGACAAGGGCGAAAATGCCCTGGACAAGACCGCCGTCATCAAGCTCAACGGGGGCCTTGGCACCAGCATGGGGCTGGAGTCCGCCAAATCGCTCATCCCGGTCAAGGACGGACTCAGCTTTCTGGACCTCATCCTGCTCCAGGCCAAGAACGTGCGCGCCCACTACGGCGTGGATTTTCCCCAGGTCTTCATGAACAGTTTCAAGACCCACATGGACACCATGCTTGAAATCGGGGATTTCCATAACGGCACCACCGGCATCGATCTGGCGTTCCTGCAGCACCGCTACCCCAAGATCATGGCCAAGGACCACACCCCCGCCTCCTGGCCGCGGAACCCGGAGCTGGAATGGAACCCGCCCGGCCACGGCGACATCTACACCGCCATGATCACCTCCGGCATCCTCGACGCCCTGCTGGACAAGGGCTACCGGTACGCCTTCATCTCCAACTCCGACAACCTCGGCGCGATCATGAACCGCCGCCTGCTCGGCTACATGGTGCACCACAATCTGCCGTTCCTGATGGAAGTGGCCCGTCGCACGGAGCAGGACAAGAAAGGCGGGCACCTCTGCCGCCTCAAGAAGAACAGGCAGCTCGCCCTGCGTGAAGTGGCCCAATGCCCGGACCAGGAAATGGACTCCTTCTGCGACATCGGGAAATACAAATTCTTCAACACCAACTCCATCTGGGTCGATCTGCGCGTGCTGCAGTCGGTATTCGTGTCGCACCGCATGATGCCGCTGGACCTGATCATAAACCCCAAGACCCTGGACCCGCGCGACCCGACCTCGCCCAAGGTCTTCCAGCTGGAAACGGCCATGGGCTCGGCCATCACCAATTTCCTGAACGCCCAGGCGGTCATCGTGCCCCGCAAGCGCTTCGCGCCGGTCAAGACGACGGGCGACCTGCTGCTGGTCATGTCCGACTGTTTCGTGCGCACCGACAGGGAGACGATCATCCCCAACCCGGAACGCGACACGCCCATGCCGTCGATCTCCCTGGACGGCGACCTGTACAAGAAAATTGACGCATTCCTGGCCCGTTTCCCCAAAAATCCGCCATCCCTGCTCAAATGCGACAGCCTGGCGATCGAAGGCGACGTGCTCTTCGAGGAAGACGTGCGTTGCGTGGGCGACGTGCGGCTCGTCAACAGGGGGCCCAAGCAGGCGGTGATCAAGGCGGGCTCGGTGCTCCGGGGAGAAACCGTCTTTGCGTGACGCGGGCGGGAAACCCTTCCGCCGCCTTTCGCGATGGCGCCCGTGGGCGCTCCGGGCCATGCTGCTGTTCCTGGTCCTGAGCCCTGCCGGCGCCCTCGCGGCCAAACAGGTCTTCATCCTCAACTCCTACCATCCGGACTACAAATGGTCGGCGGACATCATTCACGGCCTGCAGGCGACCCTGCACGCCTTCGACCCGGAAGTGCGCATCCGCATCGAGCACATGGACGCCAAGCGCAACCTCGATCCCGACTATCTCGGCAATCTTCCGAAATTCATGGAGCTCAAATACGCATTCCTGCGTCCGGACCTGGTCATAACCGTTGACGAAAGCGCTTTTCACTTCATGCTCGAACACGGAAACCGCATTTTTCCGGACACCCCCATCGTGTTCTGCGGCGTGAACAGCAACCCTCTGCCCGCCCTGCCCAAAAACATGACCGGGGTGCGCGAATACGCGGACATGAGTTCCACGGTGCGGCTGATGCGCAGATTGCAGCCCCAAATGCGCGAACTGCTGGTCATCAGCGACAGAACCGACACCGGCGTCGCGGCCTTGGCCGAGCTGCGCAAAAATGTTCCGCGCGACCTGCCCGTAAGGGTGCTCGACGACCTGCCCTTGTCCGAGCTGGTAGACAGGGTGCGGGAAATCGGGCCGCGGACAGGGCTCTTGTTCCTGCTCTATTTCAGGGACCGCGAAGGAAACGTCTATGACGCCACGGAGGCCGTCGCCGCCATTTCCGAAGCCAGTCCCGTGCCGACCTACGGAGTATGGAATTTCCTCCTGGGGCACGGTCTGTTCGGCGGCTATCTGACCAACGGATACGAACAGGGCCGGGTCGCGGCCGACATGGCGGGCCGCATCCTGGCCGGGGAGAATCCGACCGATCTGCCGGTCACCTACGATGACGGGATTCAGCTGGAAGTGGATGTGCGGCGGATGGAACGTTTCGGAATCACTCCGGACCGCCTGCCCGCCGACACCCGGTTCTTCAATGCCAAATCCGAAGCGGAGCACGAGATCCTGATCCTGCACTCCTACCATGAAGGCTTCAAATGGACCGACGACATCCAGGCCGGAATCAGGGAAAGCATGGCCAGGACGGGATCCCTCCCGGAATTTCATGTCGAATACATGGACACCAAGCGCCATCCCGACCCCGAATTCACCTATCTGAACTACCTTCTTCTGCGCGAGAAATACCGGGACGTCACCTTTTCGATGGTCCTGACCTCCGATGACAACGCCTTCAACTTTGCCCGCCACTACCGGCAGGCGCTGTTCCACAACGCGCCCATCGTGTTCTGCGGCGTGAACTACCTCCCGGACCCTGCTGCCATCTCCGAGCAGGGCATCACGGGCGTGCTCGAATCCTACGACATCGTCGGCACCGTTCAGGCCGCCGCCCGGCTCCTGCCCGACGCCCGAAAGCTCTACATCATCAACGACGACACCCCGACCGGCATCGGCAACCACAACCGCTTCGAGGAGGCGCGCCACCTCCTGCCGGAGCAGCTCGACATCGAACTGCTCGAGAACATGTCCATGACCCGGTTGCTGGAACGCCTGCCTTCGCTGCCCCGGGACAGTTTCATCCTGCTCATGAGCTTCAATCGCGACCGGGACGGAAACACCTATTCCTACGAGGAGAGCTGCGGAAGAATCGTGGACAAAAGCCCCGTGCCGGTCTTTTCCTTCTGGGATTTCTACCTAGGATCGGGCTCGGTCGGCGGAATGGTCACCAGCGGTCGTCATCAGGGACTGGCCGCCGGCGAGCTGGCCCGAAGCATCCTTGACGGGCGGAAGGCCGCCGACCTGCCCATCATCGCCAAGAGCCCCAACGCCTACATTTTCGACGCCAGGGCCATGAGGAAATACGGATTGGACGCAAACCGCCTGCCCAGCGACGCCAGCCTGATCAACGACGACTCGGATTCATCCAGGTATGCCCGCGCCGTATGGACCATCACCGTCCTCATGCTCATCATCGCCCTGCTGCTTTTCATTTTTGTCCTCGTCTACCGCCACCAGCGGCACAAACGCCGGGCCCTGGAGCTATCCGTGCGTCTCGACCCCCTGACCGGCGCCCGCACCCGCAGCGCCTTCGAAGCGGAAGCGCCCCAAAAACTCAAGCTCGCCGCCCTGCAAAACGAAAGACTCACGCTGTGCTATGTCGATGTCGACAAGCTCAAACAGGTCAACGACACCTACGGACATCAGCATGGCGACACCTATCTGAAGAATGTCGTCGCCATCATACGTTCCCGCGTCCGCGCCGGAGACGAGATCTACCGCATCGGCGGGGACGAGTTCGTGCTGATCTTTCCGGGATGCGGCCCGGACGAAGTCTCCCGCATCTGGGAAGCGGTGCATGCGGACCTCGACGCCATGGGCGCTTCCGGAATAATCCCCTACACCATGGGCATCACCCATGGATGCACCGGCTTCAACCCCCGAAGCCCGCAGGACATCGCGACGCTGCTCAAAAACGCGGACCAGTCCATGTACACGCGAAAGGCACCTGAACCAGCCGAATCCTGAAAGACGAAGATGCGGGGTTCATCGCGCGAATCCCGCCGTTTCAATCTTGCCAACAATGATCCATTTGGTATAACCAGCGATAATAGAAACAATTTCACGTCTGGAGGAATCCCATGTCCATTCGATTCGGCATCCGCAACCGGTTGCTTTTTCTGGTCGGCATCATGCTGGTCTTCATGGGCGCGGTAGTCGCCTTCTTCGTCTACCAGGCCAACGGGACCAAAGAACAGATGATCGAAAAAGTCGGTCAGATCATGAACGCCGACGCGCGCGACAAGATCATGGTCGCGACCACGAACATGGCCGCGAGCCTCGGTTCGGCGGTGGAGGGGATGGCCAGCGACGCGGAGCGGATTCCTCTGATAAGCTCGCTCATCAACGACATCCGGTTCGAGGAGGATAAATCCGGCTACTTCTTTGTCTATCAGGAGACCATATGCCGGGTCCTGCCGACCAAGAAAGAGGTCGAGGGCAAGGATCTCGGAGGAAACAAGGACGTCAACGGGCTCATGTATGTGCAGGAACTGCGCAAACAGGCCCATGCGGGCGGCGGTTTCGTCGAATACGTCTTCGACAAGCCCGGCAAGGGCGACCAGCCCAAAATCGCCTACGCGACCATGATCCCCGGCACGGACATGTGGATCGGCACCGGCGTGTACATCGACAACATCGCCGAAGCCCAGGCCGCGGTGGCCGCCGACCTGGAAAGCGCCGCCGCCAGGTCCCTGACCATCGCCATGTCCTTCATCGGCGCCGGCTTCGCCTTTCTGGTCCTGCCCCTGACCATTTTCCTGATCCGCTCCATCATCGCCCCGCTCCAGCGCATGATCGGCATGCTCAAGGACATCGCCCAGGGCGAAGGCGACCTGACCGCCCGCCTCAAAGACACCTCCGGCACGGAAACCCAGGAACTGGCCGAATGGTTCAACGCATTCGTGGAACAGGTCCACGGCATCATCCGCGAGGTGGCCGGCAATTCCACGCAGGTCAACCAGGCCTCGGCGGGTCTTCTGAACCTGGCCACGGGCCTGCGCGCCGCCTCCGGCGACATGACCGCCAAATCGACCACCGTGGCCGCGGCCACGGAAGAGATGAGTTCGAACATGAACTCCGTGGCCTCGGCCATGGAGGAGTTCTCCATCAACATCGGCACCGTGGCCACCGCCTCGGAAGAGATGACCGCGACCATCGCCGAAATCTCCCAGAACGCGGGCAAGGCCAAGGAAATCACCGGGCACGCCGTGGGCAAGGCCACGGAAGCCTCGCGCCGGGTGGACGAACTGGGCCACGCCGCGCGCGAGATCGACAAGGTCACCGAGACCATCACCGCCATCTCCTCCCAGACCAACCTGCTGGCGCTGAACGCCACCATCGAGGCCGCGCGGGCCGGCGAGGCCGGACGAGGATTTGCCGTGGTCGCCAACGAGATCAAGGAACTGGCCATGCAGACGGCACGGGCCACGGAGGAAATCCGGGACAGGATCCAGGGCATCCAGGGCGCTACGGGGGTGACGGTCTCGGAGATTCAGCAGGTCAGCCAGGTCATCAACGAAGTCGATTCCATCGTCGGCACCATCGCGGCGGCCGTCGAAGAGCAGTCCGTGACCACCCGCGACATCGCCGACAATGTGGGCCAGGCGGCCCAGGGCGTGCAGGAGGTCAACGAGAACGTGTCCCAGGCCGAGTCCGTGACCCGCGACATCGCCAGGGAAGTGGCTTCCGTGAACGAGGCCTCGGGCGCCATCGCCCAGTCGGCGGAAGCGGTCCAGGGCAGTTCCGAGAGCTTGAGCGGATTGGCCCGGGACTTGAACGCCATGGTCGGCAAGTTCAAAATCTGATCCGGCGCGCGTGGAGCGCGCCGGACCTCGCATTCACGGGCGGGACAGCGGAGAGAGCAGCGTCGCCCTGCGCAGCAGGGCCTCGAAATCCGAGGCGGGCACTGGCGGGCTGGCAAGATACCCCTGCAGCACGATGGTCCCCATGGAAGCGAGCAGTCTCCGCTGCTCCTGGGTTTCCACGCCCTCGGCCACCAGCCGCAGGTTGAGGGTTCGGGCCATGGACACGATGGCCGCGACGATGGCCAGGCTGTCGGCGTCTTCGGTGATGTCCTTGATGAAGGAACGGTCGATCTTGAGTCCGTCGATGGGCAGGCGCTTGAGGTAGGAAAGGGACGAATAGCCGGTGCCGAAATCGTCGAGGAAAAAGGTGCCGCCCGCTTCGCGCAGGGCCAGCAGGGTCGCCTCGGCCCTGGCCACGTCGCCCATGAGCATGGACTCGGTGATCTCGAAGTAGAGTCTGCCGGGCTTGAGGTTTGTGAACTGCAAAACCTCGCGCAGGGTCGCGGCCAGGTCCGCCCCGGCGAACTGACGCGAGGAAATGTTCACGGACATGGTCAGGTCGTGCCCGGCGTCCTGCCACAGCCGGGCCTGACGGGCCGCGGTGCGCAGAACCCAGTCGCCCAGGGGCAGGATGAGCCCGGAATCCTCGGCCAGGGGGATGAACTCCGCCGGAGAAACGATTTGGCCGTCACAGCGCCAGCGCACCAACGCCTCGGCTCCGAGAATCCTCCCGCTGTCCATGTCCACCAGAGGCTGGTAGAAAAGTTCGAATTCCTGCGCCTCTATGGCCTTGCGCAGCTTGTATTCCAGGGAAATGCGCCGATGCGCGGCCACATCCATTTCCGAGGTGAAAAACTGGTAGTTGTTGCGCCCCAGGCTCTTGGCCCGGTACATGGCCATGTCCGCGTTCTTGACCAGCTTGAGCCCTTCGGTGCCGTCATCGGGAGCGATGGTCAGGCCGATGCTCGCGGTGACGATGTACTCGCCGTCCTCGTGCCGGAAAGGAGCTTTGAGGGCATCGAGCATGCGGGTCGCGATATGGCTGGCGTCGTCGATGGACTCGATCTCCGGGAGCAGGATCAGGAATTCATCGCCGCCCAGGCGGGCCAGGGTGTCCCCGCCGCGCAGCAGAACTTCCAGGCGGCGGGCCAGCTCCACCAGCAGCTTGTCTCCGACGCCATGCCCCAATCCGTCGTTGATGGTCTTGAAATTGTCGATATCGAGAAAAAGGAGCGCGAGCTTGCCGCCGCTGCGCTCAAGCTGCGCCAGGGCCATGCGCAGGCGGTCTCCGAGCAGTACGCGGTTGGGGAGGCCGGTCAGGGCGTCGTGCTGGGCCTGATATTCCAGGGCGTCCTGCTGGCGTTTGAGTTCGGTTATGTCGTGAAAGATGGAGACGTAGTTGGTGGTCTGACCGGCCTCGTTCTTGACGGCGGCGATGGTCAGCCATTCGGGGTAGGATTCGCCGTTCTTGCGCCGGTTCCAGATTTCCCCGGCCCAGTGCCCCTCCTCCACCAGCCTGGCCCACATCTCGCTGTAGAAGTGCTGCGGGTGACGATCGGACTTGAGAATGCGCGGATTGCCGCCCACGGCCTCCTCGGCGCTGTAGCCGGTGATGGCCGTGAAGCCGGGATTGACCTGCTCGATGGTGCCGCCGATATCGGTGACCACGATGCCCTCGACGGTGTTCTCGAAAACCTTGGCGGCCAGCAGAAGCTTATCCTCGGCCTTCTTGCGCGTGGTGATGTCGCGGACCACGGCCAGATAGAACTTCGGATGCCCCGCATCGCCCCACAGGGCGGAAATGGTCACAAGGCCCCAAAAAACGCTTCCGTCCTTACGTACATAGCGTTTCTCCAGAGTGACTTCCTTGCGCGCTCCGGCAGCCAGGGGCGCCATGGCTCCCTCGGAAGCCCGCATATCGTCGGCATGGACCAGATCACGCGGGCTGAGCGTGGCCAGTTCCGCCTCGCTGTACCCCATCAGCTCCGAGAATTTCCGATTGACCTTGATGAAACGGTGCGAAACGCCCTCGAACTGCGCCACGCCCACGCTGGCCATCTCGAAAAAGGCCCGGAAGCTGCGTTCGCTGGCGGAAAGGGCCGCCGTGCGTTCCTGCACCTGCCGGCTGAGCCGGGCGTTGAAAAAGAAAAGCATGGCCGTTATCACGCTGCCCACGAGCAGAAAAGCCGCCAGCACGGACAGGGTGACGCTTATGATGCGCTGCTTCTCGGCGCGCAGATTCTCCTTGAATTCGGTATAGAGAAACCCGGAAAGATCGTAGTCCGGTCCCATCATCCCGAGCCTTGCGTAAAGGCCGGCGATATGCCGCCAGCGCTCGGGGTTCATGTGCCCGACCTCCACGAAATCGGGCCGGATAAGATGCGCCATGCTCTGCGCTTCGAAAAGCAGATATTCCCTGGAAAGATTCGAGGCATAGCGCGAACGGATCAAATCGACCATTTCTTCCGGGTTCTCCATGGCGTAGCGCCAGCCGCGCCGCACCGCGCGCAGAAAGGACTCGACCCGCTCGGGATTGTCGAGCAGATAGCCCTCGGTGGTGGCCAGGCAATCGCCGTAGAAATCCACTCCGTAGTTGATCGGCCTGATGAAGGACGGGGAAAAACCGCGTTTCGTCATCAAATACGGCTCGCTGGTCAGATAGGCGCTCATGGCGTCGACCCGTCCCGACGTGAGATCGTCGATATCCCAGGAATGGGGCACCTGGATCACGCTCTCCATGTCCATGCCCTCGCTGACGAGCATGGCCAGGCATTCCGGGTCCGTCTCCGGGGTGATCATGATTTTCTTGCCGCGCAGATCGTGGGGAGAATCGAGACGCGAATCCTTGAGGGTCATGATGACGTTGGGCGAATGCTGGAAAATGGCGGCCAGGGCGACCAGCGGATCGCCCTGCTGGCGCTTGATGAGGATGGCCGGGGAATCCACCGCGAACTCGGCCGCCCCGGAAAGCAGGCGCGAACAGGGATCGATGCCTGGAGAGCCCTCCAGGATCCGCACGTCGAGCCCCTCTTCCCGAAAGTAGCCCTGCGCCTCGGCGGCGTAATACCCCGCGAACTGGAACTGGTGCCGCCATTTGAGCTGAAGCCGCACCGTGGGCTCCGGCGCGGCCGCGAAAGCGCTGCACGACAGCGCCGAAAAAAAGCCCAGCAGAAAAAAAACGGCGGCGCGGCGCGGAAAAAAGGAATACGCCTTGCGCGCTGGCAGCGTGCGGGCGTCGAAGCGGAATCGTTTGCTCATAGAGCAAAACCTACCATCACGGCACGACGGGTCAAGAACAAACACCGCGCCCGCCCTGGCCGCCGACGGGGAATTTTTTCTGATGACCGCCGCCCGCTTCACGTGTAGGCGAGGCCAGACGATTCGCACCAAGGACTTAACCGATGACCAACAACGACATACTGCGCCGCTTGCGCTATGCGCTGAATCTGGACAACGCCGGGATCATCCGGCTTTTCACCCTTGGGGGACACGCGCTGAGCCAGGAGGACCTCGATCTCCTGCTCAGGAAAGACGACGAGCCCGGATTCGTGGACTGCCCGGACGTGCTGCTGGCCGCATTCCTGGACGGGCTGATCAGTTCCCGGCGCGGGACCCGGGAGTCCGGCCCCGAAGCGTCGGAAACGCTGAACAACAACCTGATTCTGCGCAAGATCCGCATCGCCCTTGAACTCAAGGACGCGGACATGATCCGCATTCTGGAGGCAGGCGGAATGGAGATCTCCAAACCCGAACTCTCCGCCCTGTTTCGCAAACCCGGGCATCGAAATTTCGTGTTCTGCCGGGATCAGCTTCTTCGTAAATTTTTGAGCGGACTGGCCACAATCTCGCGGGAGGAACTCACATGATCGAATTCGGCAAGACGGCGACCCTGAAGGTCATGAAACTGGTCACGGGCGGGGCCTACCTCGACGGCGAAAACCTGGGCGAGGTCTACGTGCCCAAGCGGGAGCTTCCGGCAGGCACGGCGGTGGGCGACAGCCTGAGCGTCTTTTTGTACCGCGACTCCGAAACCGTGCTCACGGGCAGCCTGGCCAGACCCAAGGCCGAAGTCGGCCAGTGCGCCTTCATGAAAGTCGTGGCCGTGACCAAGTCCGGAGTTTTCGTGGACTGGGGACTGCCCAAGGATCTCTTTGTTCCGTCGAGCGAGCAGTACAAGCCCCTGGAGGAAGGCCGCTCCTACGTCATCCTCGTCTACGTGGACGAACGCACCGGACGCCTGGCAGGCACGGCCAAGCTGCATTCCTATCTGAGCGAGGACGGATCGGGGTTCAAGCCCGGTCAGGAAGTGGACCTGCTCGTAAGCGGCTTCTCGGAGCTCGGCTTCAAGGCCGTCATCAACGACACCCACCTCGGGCTGGTTTTCCGGGACGACGCCCCCGGAGAGCTGCGCTACGGACAGCGCATGAAAGGCTACGTCAAGGCCATCCGCCCGGACGGCAAGATCGACCTGTCCCTCCTGCCTCCCGGCATGTCCGGCCTGGACATGCTGGCCGACCGCATCCTGGCCCACCTGGCCCAATGCGGCGGAAGCACCGACCTGACGGACAAAAGCCCGGCCGAATACATCGCCGCCGCCTTCGGGGCCAGCAAGTCCAACTACAAAAAAGCCCTGGGCCGTCTCTACAAGCAAAAAAAAATCAGCATCGAACCGGATCGGATCGTGTTGCTCTGAATCTGATTTGAAGACACAAGACCACAGGGGTCAACGTAAAAGAGCCGCAGGAAAATCCTTGCGGCTCTTTTACGTTTGATGAAGCGGGAATCGCGCTGACCGGCTAGCCTCGGCGATCCACCAGATCCCGCAGCGGCTGTGGCAGTACAACGAGGAGCGGCCCCACGAGTCTCTTGGCGATTTAACCCCGGCAGAGTTCCTCATGAAAAATTCACCCAAGGAAGTCTCTACTTTTGGATGGCACTAACTTGGGGAGGTTTACAGAATCGGATGGAAAAACGGATTGACAAAATGGATGAAATCGGATGTGTTTTCGGACATGATCACGACGAAAAGCCTTTTCATCACACTTGAAATGCTCACTCTGACAGCCCAAATCGACGAGTTCAAAGGCGCGTGGCAGGCTCTGGGGTCGATTGCGCCGCAGCGGCTGTCCGCCCTGCGACGGGTAGCGACCATCGAAAGCGTGGGCTCTTCCACGCGCATCGAGGGCAGCGCCCTGTCCGACAGCGACGTGGCGAAGCTCTTGGCAAATCTCGCCAAAGGCTCCTTTGTCACGCGGGACGAACAGGAAGTTGCCGGGTACGCGAAAACAATGGAACGGATTTTCGAATCCTTCGAGCATATCAGCCTGACGGAAAATCATATCCGCCAGCTGCACCGGGATCTGCTGCTTCACAGCGACAAGGACGAAAGGCATCGCGGCAACTACAAGACGACGCCCAACAACGTGGCGGCCTTTGACGCAGAGGGAAAGCTGATCGGCATCGTCTTTGAGACGGCCACGCCCTTGGACACCCCGAGACGCATGCGCGAACTGCTGGACTGGACGCAGGCAACCCTGGGAACCCGGAGCCTGCACCCTCTTCTGGCCATCGGCATGTTCACGGTGGTCTTCCTGGCCATCCATCCTTTCCAGGACGGCAACGGCAGGCTTTCGCGCATCCTCACAACGCTTTTGTTGCTGCGCTGCGGCTATGCCTATACGCCCTTCAGTTCCCTGGAAAGCGTGATCGAACAGAACAAGGAAGGCTACTACCTGGCCCTGCGCCAAACCCAGGCCACCCTGAACTCGGATGCGCCGGACTGGCAGCCATGGCTGACCTTCTTCCTGCGCGCCCTGCACACGCAGATGCAACGCCTGGCCACCAAGATGGAAAGGGAACGCCTGCTGCAACACGCCCTGCCGGATCTGTCCCGACGCATCGTGGAACACGCCCGCGAACACGGTCGCGTTACGATCAAGGAAATGACTCTCCTGACCGGAACCAGCAGAAATACGCTGAAAGAGCATTTCCAGAGGTTGCTGGAGAATGGGATGCTGGAAAGGAATGGTCAGGGGCGGGGTGTTTGGTACAGGGTCAAGTAGTATGAACTGGCGCACGAGGCCAGATTCGTCAATTCAAGATTCAAGACGCGACCCCGCTTCCTCGCAAAGAGGATGGCCAAAGCAAACCCTTTACACTAGAATTAAAGACTTTGCCCAAATAGCCTCGTATGCATCGAGCTTAAGCGGGGCAATAGAATCAACCCGTACTATCTCAGCAGGCGCACGTTTTGCAAAGTCCTTAAGAGATTGGGTAATCGTCCAAGCCTCGTGTTGGTCAATGAAGATTGCCCTGTCATGTAACGATCTGGGCGGGGCTAGGCGAACACTCAATGGACGACTTGTACCGTACTGGGTAATCCACTTTTGCGCAGCCGGATGCAATGTCGATTTATGGTCATTTGTATCTGCCAAAAGTCTCAGCGGTACGCCTTCAGGGACAGCAAGGCCAAACTCAATGAGAGCCGCGTGATCCATGTAGGGATCAACAATCATTACGTCTGTTGTTGCGGCAGCAAAGATATTAGAAAGCGCCTTAAAAGCGTCAAAGCTGTTGCCCACAGGAACAAAAGTTCCCGTCGATCCTGCCGGTAAATGTACTTCGCAGTGGCCCAATGCGCGATAAAGGATCTGAAATACTTGTTGGACACCCGAAGACCAAGCCGCTGATCTCATGCGATCCACAGCGGAAGAGAAAGCAATTGATTCAATATTCATGCCGTCATACACGGCATTAACCAGTGCATGACCTCTACCAAACCAGTGAAGTGCTGTAGGCTGAACACAAGCTTGATAAGATGACAGATCGGGGGCTGTTTCGAGCAATCTGCCAAGTTGCTGGTATAGCATGTTGTAATCTACTGACATATGGAAGCCTTCCCTCAATTTGATTATAAGTTCAGCCTCGTTAGAATCTGCTCAAACGCTCACCAAGAGAGGCGAAGCCAGACTCCAAGGCAAATGAATTATAAAGCCTGCCATTCCCCTTGCAGCTAACGCGGCTTTAGCCACATATTGTTGGTAATCACAGGAGAGTGCAGGTTCAGGTCTTCCGTTAGCCATTCTTTGCTCCATTTCCAAATCAGAAATAAATTCATCAAGCAAAGAGGCGCACCACCCCACCGCCTACTGGTAAGTTTGACCAGCATGTCTGAGCCAACCGGCTTCATGGCGTCCGGCTGGATCGTGGTGGGTCCAGTGAATTACGCCGCCCTTCGCGTTCCATTCGTACACACCATTGAACGCGACGGGATCTCCAGATTTCAACGACGCAATTCGAGGTGCCAAGTCAATGTTGTGCGCGACGAGTAGCGTTTGACCGGAAGGAAGCGTGAGAATGAAGCGTTGATGACGACTGCCATCCGTGTCGTCGGAGAGAAGCTTAGATACTACGCCCTCTCCTTGAACTTGAACGCCGCTTCTTTGTTCATTGAACGCAGCCTGAACTAAATCGAAAGAACCGGCCTGCTCACTGCTCGTATAGGTCGGTTGCGCCCCTGTGAATTGGCGGAACCCATTCGTCTTTCCGTACCCTACGTAAAGGGCTGTCGCGATTGCGACAATCAGCAGAAGTCTCTTCATTGATTCTTAGCCTTTCCTCGTTATCAAGAAATTCAAATGTATTTAGATGACGCCAAAAGAGACAAAGTCTGCCTTTGATTTTCCTGACACCTAGTTAGCAGCCAAACACGATGCACTCAGCCATTAAGCGTCGCTCGCCCCGCTCCCCCGCCTCACCCAGTACGCCTGCCGATGCCCCCGTCCCTCATACTCCCGCACCAGCGCCAGCGCTTCGTCCTCCGTCAATCCATCCCGAACCAAAAACTCATTGTTATTGTCATCCAAACGCCAAACGGAAAAGCCGCCATCTTTCCAGCTGGCGGAAAGGTTTTCGTCTTCCCGGTCTGCCCGATGATGCATCATTGCCTCCGACACGGATCAATGATTACAAAATTCTGAAGCGCATACATCACATGAAGCACGCAGGCAACAAATTTCCTGATGTCATACAGTCATTACAAATACGTATTACATATGTACAAGCAAAAGCTGTTTCTTCCGGCCTCGTTTTTTATTCCCACGAATTCTAGGTTTTTTTGACCTGTCGCATGAGAGCTCTCAACAGCCTCGACTTGTCCGGTGGAACCGCGCACGCTCATGACCGTCTTCCTTCCTCCCCAGCCTGCTCCAACAATCTGCGTCCAGTCTCCGTGAGCCGGTATTTCTGCAGGCGACTGGTGGGTTTGTCGGGAATGGTGCGCTCCACCAGGCCATCTGCAAGGGCCGGGTCTATGTAGGTGTCGCGGAGACGTCGGCGGTCCTTCAGTTGGAAGGCATCAAGAATTTCGGAGTTGGAGAGGGGTCCGCGATGTGCCAGCAAGACAAGGAATCGAATGACGAATTCGCCAACTGGTGGCGCGTCTGGTGGCGTGACTGGTGGCGTGACTGGTGGCGTGACTTGCCCCCCCAATTGGGCCTCAGATTCAGTTATTTTCCTCCGAATCGTCAGCACGAAAAACCCGCCGTCGATCCTGATCTCGGGCTCTGCAAGCCCGGCATCCAGGCATCTCCGGATCATGTCGCGGACGCCTGTTCCCATGCGTTCGATGTACTTGGCCAGGTACATGGGCTCGGCGATGAGCGGGTTGTGCGGGACCGAGGCGTGGGGGCCGCGCAGCTTTTCTAGGGTCAGGGTCGGAGGCAGGGTTCCGGGGTTCCAGACTTCGAGGCGATCCTTGAAGAGCATGACCTGGACGCTGGCATTGCTGGTGTAGTCGCGGTGAACGACGGCGTTGACGATGGCCTCGGCGACGACTTCCTGGGGGATCTCGTATTTCGTCGGCACCTGGGTGCTTTCCGCCCGCGTCCCCACCCAGAGGTCGATCTTGGAGAGCACGAAATCCTTTGCCTGATCCACGAGGTCGAAAACCGTGCCCTTGTAGACCTGATACGAAGGAATGGGCTTTTCCACCTCGAAGCCGTGGAAATGGGCGCATTTCACCTCGGAGGTGATCAGAAACCGTTGCGGCCGCCTGCCGAACAGCAGGATGGCGGCATTGGTCGGACGCCCCTTGTCGAGGAGGTTGAGATGTTCCAGCACCTCATGCGGCGGCGTAACGTCCGGCAAGGGGAAATTGCGGCCGCGCCGGGCAAGGACAAGAAAACGGTTGATCCGGTCGGAATCGAGGTCATCAAGCGTCGCGTTGCGGCAGAAGGACGCATCAAACGGGCCGAAACGGATCAGTTCGCGCTCTTCGAGAATCCTGACCAGACTCGCGTACACCGCTGCGACAATCTCCTCGGGGGAATTGAACCGCCGCCGGATAAGGCTCCCTGCGGCATCCTCGACCAGGGCCTGCATTTTCGGATGCCTGAGGCTGTCATCGGCGCCTTTGACATAGATCAGGCGGATCTTGCCATTTTCTGTGGCGCGGTTGAACTCGCGGTGCGTCGCCGACAACCCCTCGGCATCTTCCCGGCCGTACTCGTGGCCAAAGATGCCCAGATAGAGGTCGGAGCCATCCACCTCGTCCAAATAGCACTGATCGGCCCGCTGGTCCGCCGCCGGCTGTTCCTCGAACAGGAAGCACTCGAAAAAGCGGCGCAGCAGCGGATCACCGGCAAGAAACCGGGCCACGGCCTTGCGCTCGGCCGCGAGTTCCTTTTGCACGCCGCTGATGAAAATCTTCATGCCATCTACCTGCATGGTTGCGTGGCGGTCATCCTGTTTTAAAATCCCGTCGAATTCGACGGAATTAAAACCGGGGTTGCGAAGCTGCTCCCATATGCCCAGAAGCTCCAACGCACTGCGATTACGCAGTCAATCACGAAAGACCAAAAAAATCATAATATTCTTACGTCACATAAAGCACACAGGCAACCCGATTTTCAATTTCATACATACATTACATACTCATACTACGTACTCCACAACAGACACCTATGCATGTCATAATACAATTGAGAGTTGATACTCCGACCTTTAAATGGTTAACATGGGTTACGCGCGTCACGTTCAGTGCATTTCCCACGGCATGACGGGCAGCCTCAAGCGGGTCGGCGCGGTCCGGTCCGGAGTTGTCGGCTGTTTGACTGAGCCTGGCATCGTTTGCGTCCTGGCCGTCTTGCAAGCTGGCATCGCATTCCCGCCGAACCGCAAGGTCGGGAAGCATTACGAGGCCCGCGAAGGAGTTCCGGCAGCCCCGGACCGGATCGCGCCGACCCGCGCCTCCCGCACACGGCGGGCGGTCGGGGGTCAATGACGTCATTTCATGTCGATGTACTGCCCGGCCAGACCGGTTTTGAATGCTTCAAAAGGGAGGCTCTATGTCCAAACGCATCGTCATCTGTGCCGACGGCACCTGGAACACTCCGGACCAGAAGGATGAAGGGGTGATTTCTCCGACCAATGTGGCTCGGCTTGCCATGTGCGTGGCGCCTTTTGCCGGGGACGGTCGGCGGCAGCTGCTTTACTACGACTCCGGCGTGGGCACGCACTGGTATGACCGGATACGGGGCGGGATTTCCGGGGTGGGGATTTCCCGGAACATTCTGGAGGCGTACCGCTTTCTGATGGAACAGTACGAGGACGGCGACGACATCTTTCTCTTCGGCTTCAGCCGCGGAGCCTACACGGTGCGCAGCCTGTCCGGGCTGCTGCGCAATTCGGGGCTGCTCTTGACGGACAACCTGCACAAGCTGGACGACGCCTACCGCCTCTACCGCCGCCGCGACAAGGAGTCCCACCCACGGGCCATCGAGTCCGAACTGTTTCGCCGCACCTATTCCCGCGAGGTCCGCGTGCACTGCATCGGCGTGTGGGACACGGTGGGGGCGCTGGGCATTCCGTCCAAGAACTTCGACATCGTCAACAAGCTCCTGAACGTCGAGTTCCACGACGTGGACCTGAGCAGCCGCGTGGACAACGCCTTTCAGGCTCTGGCCATCGACGAGCGCCGCCGGGCCTTCGAGCCCTGCGTGTGGAGGAAGCAGAAAGATGTCTGCTGCCAGCGGCTGGAGCAGGTCTGGTTCGCGGGCGTGCACTCCAATATCGGCGGCGGCTACCGCGACACGGGCCTCTCGGACATCGCCCTGGTCTGGATGATGGAGCGGGCGGGCGAATGCGGACTGGAGTTCGACCCCGCGCCCATGCAGCGCCTGGGCCTTGAAATTCGTCCAGCCTGGAACGGCAGGATGGTGGAATCCAAAAAGGGCCTCTACAGGCTCTTCCCGGACTACATCCGGCCCATCGACCCCACCCCGGCCGACAACGCCGCCGTGGCCCCGGAGGCCTGGCAGCGCTTCGACGCGGGCTCGGCCTACCGGGCAAACTGTCCGAACCTGGCCCGGCTCAGCCGGGACCGATGAGCGTTATGCGCCATCGCTACGCAAAATCCCCCTCGCGGCCTGTTTCCTTTTTCCGCGTTTTGTCGCAAAATCATGAAATGTATCGCGCAACCAGACTCAAGGCAATCATGAACGAGGGAACCCCCTGATGCGTTTCGGACTGCCCGAAGAGGCCATCCAGGAAATCCAGAACGCTCTGGCCCTGTATCCCGAGGTCAAAAAAGCGATTCTTTACGGGTCCCGCGCCATGGGCACCTTCAAGCCCGGCTCGGACATCGACCTGACCCTGGTCGGTGAAGGGCTGACCCACAATCACCTGCTGGGCATCATGAGCGACCTGGACGACCTGCTCCTGCCCTGGATGATCGACCTGTCCCTCTACGCCGACCTCGATCATTCCGGGCTGCGCGAGCACATCGACCGTGTCGGACAGACGCTGTACGAACGCTGATCCCCCTTTCTCCACCCGAAAACACCACGAATCGGAACACATTCCGCGCACCGCAAAAAAACGGCGGACACAGGAAATCACCCATGTCCGCCTGTCACTTGGATTCCGCCCTGCACGTTACTGCGCGGCCGCCGTCTTGCCGCGCTTGCGATCGCGGATCTTTTCCATGAGCACATCATCGATACGCTGGCCCGAGTCGGGCACGACCTTGCCGTCGCCGCCCTTTTCCATGTTCAGGCGGTGGGCGGCCAGACACGCCTCCCAGATGCCTGAATCAGAAGGCAGCGGGTAGCGCATGCAACCAAAACCCGACACCACGCACGGATCGCCGGGCTTGTTGCAGCTGTACTTCGGGTTGTAGTCACCAATGGTGTCAGGATGGTAGATCTGTGCGGTACCGGGGCTTCCGTAACCCGCCGAGCGGCACAGACAGTTCAGAAACTCCTGGGATGGGGCGACGCCCAGATGCTCGAAGACGTTCTCCATCTTCTTGTGGTTGAGGCTCTTCAGGAATTCCACGAGGTTCTTGTGCTTGACCTCGACCGCCTTGACCGGGGCCTTTTTACCCCGTTTGCCCGCGAAGTACTTGAGATAGACCTCGCGACCCTTGGCGGAATTCTCATTCTCCGCATAAGCCCTGGCGGCCTCCAGGGCTTCGTCCTTGGGCACGCCGTTGCCGCGCAGAACCTGGTAGAATTTGGCCGCGCGCTCGTTGTTGCGCATCTGCTCCAGATTGTTTTCCTCATACCATTCATAGACCATGTCCAGGGGCTTGAGCACGGTTTTGCCCTTGTTCTCCACCATCTCCCAGGCGTTGTTCTTGATCTCCTTCCAGTAGTCGCCAGCTTCGTAGGAATCCGTGCGGCCAGTGGCGTCCAGGCCGGACGTTCCGGTCTCGGGGTCCACGATTCCGGCCTGCTTCAGACGCTGCGCGATGCCGTAGAACTCCGAAGGGTCACCCGACCGCTTCAGATCCACGGCCCGGCGCGCCTCCTCGTACGGCACGCCCATGCGCATCATCTTCTTGACCACCTGGTTGTCCACATCGTCCTGGATGCCGGTCTGGGTCCGGTCCTGCTCGGCGCCCAAGGCCTTGCGCTGGGCCATGGCGTTCTCGGTCTTTTCCACGATGCCGCCGTAAAAACCGTCCACATACTTGCCGGCCTGCCTCCCGCCCTCCTTGAGACGTTCCTTCAGGCCGTCCTCCTCTTGCAGCGCCCCGCCGGCGTCCAGGGCGCGCTGGCCGTCGTCCTTGATTCCCTTTTCCTTGATGCTGGCCACGTTCTCGTGAAAACCGATCCGGTCGCCGCGCTCGAACCTGTCGCGGGCCTCCCTGGCCTCGGCCTGCGTGGCACCCATGCGGCGCAGCTTGGCTTCGATTTCGGCGGCCACTTCCTGGTCTTTGGCGTCAAGCGCCTTGCCCTCCAACTCGGCCCACTCGTAGGCATTCTTCATCCTGGCCCGTTCGGACGTGTCCTGACCCAGGAGGGGCGAGGCCGCCTTGGCCGCGTCGCCCTCCTTGATGCCCTCGACGACGGTGGTCGTGATCTCGATGCCCTGGATGATCATGTCGGCCTTGTCCGCGGCGTTCATGCCCTTCTGGGCAATGCCGTCGCCCTTGGGGACTCCCGGCTTGGCGGGCGTGTCCACATCCGTGACGGGACGCCTGTTCTTTGCCGGCACGTCCGCATCGCCGCCTCTTGTGCGTCCGGCGCTCGCGTCGGAATCGGCGGAGGCCGTTTTCTTCGACCCGGCATCGCCGTCAACGTCGGCGGGTTTCACGGCAGGATCGGCATCGCCCTTGGCCGTCGAACCATCCGTGTCAGCGGTCCCCTTGCCTGCGGCGGCGGAATCGGCGGAAGCCGTCTTCTTCGACCCGGCATCGCCGTCAACGTCCGTGGCGGTTTTCGCGGCGGGGTCGGCATCGCCCTTGGCCGCCGAGCCATCGACATCAGCGGTCCCCTTGCCTGCGGCATCGGACTTTGGCGGCTGGCCGTCCGCCCCCTGCACTCGTTTTTTCGCCTCGATGTTGGCCTCGTCGATGTAGTCCGCTCTTTTCTTAACCTGCTCAGCCGTGTCGTCGGTCCCGCCGCCCTTGCTCTTCTTGCTCTGGCCCGGCTCGTCGCCAAGCTGATCCTTCCAGTTCTGATCGGCATTGCCCTTGGCCGTCTTCTCCACCGTTTCGGCCATCTTGCGCCGCGCTTCCTGGAGTTGCTCGCTTCGCTGCTGCGCCTTGTGCTCGGCCACCTCGAAATCGGCTTCGGCCTTGTTCGTCCAGTTCTCGAGCTTTTTCTGCTGCACCTCCTTGGACTCGCCGAGCCGGGTGATGCCGACTTCGTTTGGATTCTTGTAGTTACGCAGGGCATCGGCCTGTCGACTGACCGGCGAGGAGTGCCCCACATTCTCGGCGGCCTTGCTGAGGCTCTTGCCCATGGTCTTCATGTCCATGCCGTCGCGGGCGTGCTGAAACTTCTGCTTGTTGTCGAGGGCGTAGCCCAGAGGGTCGGTCATGGCCTCGGGACCGGTCACGCCCACGGCCTTCTTGCCGCCGGGGGTGACAAAGGCGTCGGCGTCGGCCTGCCGCGCCTTCTGCCGCTCGGGCGTGGCCGGTTCCCAGATGGTGGCATCATGCATCTTGCTGACGTATTTCCCCGTCTTCGGATCGTAGGTGATGGTGTAATCGCCGTTCTTGCGCCACTCATCCACGAGCTTTCTCGCCGCCTCGTCGGTCTTGGCCGTGAGGTCCAGATCCGCCCGCACATCCTTGGGCGGCTTGAGATCTTTCTTTCCGTCGGCCGTCGAAGACGCATCCGTCTTGGCGTCGGCGGCCGTGGCGCCCGAGCCGGAATTCACGATGAGCCCGTCGTAATCCTTCTGGATGCGCGTGAGTTCCGGGAGCCTCGGATCGTACTTGGAATATTTCCCCCGAGCCTTCTCCATCTGCTGCTTATATTCCGCCTCCACCTGGCGGTAGGCATCGCTGTCGGCGTTGACCGTGCCGTCGGGGTTACCGGCCACCTGCCGGGCCTTTTCGGAATACTTGGCCTCGATGGCGTCGAGCTCTTTCTGCTGCAAGGAACGCAGCGATTCAAGGTCATGGCCCATGGCCCCGGCCGCCCAGAAAATGCAGGCCGTGGCGGCAAGACAGACCAGGGCTGCCCGCGCCGCGCGGCTTTGGTTCATGAGTGTCTGGAGCATGATCATTCCTCCTTGGACAACGCTCCGGACACATGGTCCAGGAACGCGCCCGCATCGAATTTCTCGTCGTCGACCAGGTTCCACCGTTCGTCCGCGCTCATGCCGGGCGGGGTGACCCAGCCACCGGTGATCTTTTCCAGGGTCAATGCGGACGCGCCGCTTTTGACAGACGGGCAGGTCGTCACGGCCATATGGTAGCCCCAGCCTTTGCCCGAGCGCAGATCCGCGCCGCGAATGGCCGGTCCATCGGGCAGCCCGGCCTCGACCCAGCCGTCTCCGAAGCGGACCTCAAGGACTCCGTTCCAGTTGGCTTCGACCCAGCCCGCGTCCACCCGGCGCGACCAGGTGCGGTAGGTGGAATGCTCCCCGCTCAGGGACAGCACGTAATTCCCCGCGTCAGGCCCTGTGTCGTGACGGACAAAGCTGGTCAGGACCTCCGCTCCCTTGTCCATTTCAGCGGTCTTGGCGGAGCGGAACACGGCCTCGACGCCGCTGGTGCGCGTGCGGTCGCAAACCACGCGCACGGCGTAGGGAGTGTGCAGGATGCGCTCGTTGAAGGTGAGCGCAGGTTCCCTGGAGACGATCCCGATCTTGGGCCAGGAGTGGGCAGCGGCGGGCACCTCCGCCACGAGGCGATCCGCTTCGAAGCGACCGTGCTTGGCAAAGTCGGCGCCACGGATGTTGTAAGGCTCCCATGCACCTCCAGCCGAGCCTGCGAACAGCGTTTCGACGTCTAGCGGCTCGACGCCCTCGGCCGGCTCGGCAGCGGGCAGGGAAGCTCCGGCCACGCGGTCAAGGGTGATGCGTTTGAGGGCCATGCGAACGGGGAGCCCGGCCTTCCCGGCCTGACTAAAGGCGTAGACGCGAAAACCCATGTTCGGCACGGCCCATTTCCAGGGGAAACGCTCATCGGGACCGCCCAGTCCTTGGGCCAGGACACCATCGGACGAAATGCGCAAGGTCACTTTTCCCGGAGCCTGCGGCCCCGTCTCAACCTTCCAGGCCCCCTTGCTGTCGCCCGGGTCGATCAGAAGCATGCTCTTGCCGCCCGAGCCATCCTCATTGGCGTTCCATTGAGCCCAGACATAAGGCTTGCTCGGATCGTTGTTCTTGAGATTGAAAAGCGGAGACAGAGCCACGACAAAACCCGTGGTCCGAGCGGGGTCAAACTCGAAGGTCACCCCGGCCTCGGCGCCGGGGCCGAAGCTGTCCAGCCAGAGCACGGCCCCCGGCGAGTACACGCCGACCTTGCCCCAGTGTGAACCGGTCGGCACGTCGACCGCCACTTCTCCATCTTCAAGCCTGGCATGCTTGCGAAAATCACCACCCTGTCCTGCCAGGGGAACCAGCCAGCGACCCAGCACGCCACCGTCGAAAAGGATTGTCCGCCGCGCCCCTTCAAGGACAGCGTCATGCGCGGCCTGAACGGCAAAAGACTCCGGGCTGCGCTCGATGCGCTTCAGCGCCAATCGCACAGCCTTGCCGCCCCTCTTCGCCGAGGTGCCTGCAAGGGCGTAAAGCCGGTACCCTTCCTGCGGAACGTCGCCGGGCATGACGCCTTGCAACAGGATCTTCCCACCGGCGTCGGTAACCACGACGGCGTCGTCGGGACGGATGACGAGGTCGATGCGCTCCGTCACAGCGTCGATCTCCCGGGTCATGACCGCCTGCTGGGCGATCCACAGAGTCAGGGTCCGAGGACCGTTCTCGGTTTCCAGATGCATGCCCACGCGGACATGATGATATCGCCATTCGTCATTGGTCTTGGCCTCGGATGGGACAAGGGACAGGATGGCATCGGTGGAAGCGGCGGGGTCCAGCAGCGCGGTCAGCCGGACGCCCTTGTCCGCGCCCCGTGGATGCTCGACCACGGTGCCGTTGCTGTACATGCCCGTGCGCCCCCAGGAATGCCCCGTCGGAACGTCCACTATCAGCATCCCCTGGTCGAGCTTGGCGAAATCCTTGAATTTCCCGCCGTCCGCCTGGTACGGAACCCACCTATCCGACATCTCACCGGCAAAAAGCACTTCCGGTCCCTTTGCGACCGCCATGGACGGCTCGCCGGACTGCGGGGCGTCAGCCTGTTCCTGACCGTTCGGGCCCCGCACCCACAGGCGACCATCACGCCGCAGCAACGCGCCCGGCGCGACGGCCCCTTCGTCGGTCACGGCTTCCCAGTCCAGAAAATCGCCGCGCGCAAGATAGCCGAGCAGATCCTTGAGCCCATCCCCGAACGGGGCCAGGCGAGCGTCGTTCCCCTCGGCCAGGGCCAGCCACTGCGCCACGGTTTTGGCGTCGGCGTCGAGCAGATTCAGGCCAGCATCCTTGCGCAGAGCCTGCCCCAGGGTCACGAACTGCGCAGGCAACCGCCCCCATGCGCCCAGGGCGCGGACACTCGTTCCCCCTTCCTGTTCCAGCCGTACCAGCGCCTCGGGGCCCACCGCCATCTCCAGGGCGGATGCGCCGGCGACGGCATGTGCCCACGGTGAAATCAGTGCCATCAGGGTCAGGAGAAACGCCATCGTGAAACGAAAATGCATCTTGAAATCCTCCTGGAAAGCGACGTCGATAATTCCGGCTCCAGGTCAGCTGGCGAGCCAGATTCACGCATACCGTCAAAGACGCATGCAGAGCAAGCCGATTGCCCTCTCGCCAAGCAACCGGAGCGATTGTTTTTTTTCGAAAAAATACCTAGGTATCAGCGTGAAACACGCTCAGGAGGATACCATGTCCCTTTCCAGTGCCAAGCGCATCGCGGGCCGCTCACCCAGGGTTGCCATTTTCTTTCTGATCCTGTTCCAAGTCCTTGCGACATGGGCGGCTCACGCCCAGACCGAGACAGCGCAGACCGTCGACGGGGCGCGGCAGACGGCCTCGGACGGCCAAACCGCCGAAGCCTTGCGCGGCCTGGCCGAAAAGAACGCCCTGACCGTGCGGGCGCTCATCGGCTACGGTCGCATTCCGGCCTCCGCCATGGCCCCGCTGAGCGGCCTGCGCGGCAAGGGCATCGACGTGCTGAGCGCCACGCCCGAGCAGCTCGACGCCATTCTCCAGGAACACGGCGCGGCGCTCTCCCCCGAAGAGCGGGAAACCCTGGGCCGGGTCGCCGAGGCCATGCGGGAGGCAGGCGCGGGCGAAGCGGCCGCCGACAGCGCCCCTCAGGAGACGGCCACCGACGCCACGGAGAGCGCCCCGGTCGATGACGAGGCCCTGGAGGCGGAACTGGCCGCGATCCTCAGCGAAGAGGTCGAGGAAATCCCGGCCCAGGAATCCGACTCCACCGCCGCCCAGGACAATGCCGCCACCCAGGCAAACGGTGTTCCCTTTGCCGCCACCCAAATCGAACCGGCGGCCCTGCCGCCCATGAAATCCGCCCCTTTCCTGGATATCAACGCCCTGACCCCGATCCAGTGGGACGGGGCCGTGGCCGCGGCCATGGAAGGCATGCGCCTGGTTTACGGTCCCATGTCCGAGACCGAGGAGGAGTCCTTCCGCAAGACCTGGGGCGTGCTCCGCCAGCACCCTTCCCCTGAAGCCGTCGAATACCTGAACGCATTCAACCCCCTGCTCGGGGAATTCCTGTCGCTGCGCGGCGCGGTGGCCGAGGCCGGCGCACGCCTCGAAGAGGCCATGGAGCAGATCGCCTGGGCAAGCGAGGCCGACGACCCGGCCCTGACCATGGAGGCCATGAGCCTGGCTCGGCTGCACCGCAACACGCTGCTCTCCTGCCAGAAACGCCTGGACGAGGTCGTGGCCGAACTGGTCGCCCTGGGCAACCCGCCCGACGGCGCGGCCCTCATGGCCGAAGGCCAGCAGCAGTACAAGCGCGCCAAGGATTTCCTGCGCGGGCTCATGGACCAGTCCGGGCCCGAGGGGGAATGGGTCGGACACCTCGCCCACCCCACGGGCTTCGTGGTCCTGGACGACGGCGTCATCAAGCACCAGCCATACCATTTCCTGATCTACGCCCACGGAGAACCGAAAGAGTATTTCGCCATGGCGCTGGACACGGGTTCGTATGATGAAAAAGTGTACAACTATGTCGAAGAGCTCGACCTGAAGAGCATCGACATCCTGTCCGGCATCGAAGGCGACACGATCAATTTCGAATTCACGGACGAGGACGGGGAAACATGGTTCCTGCACGCCAGGCGGTACACGGGCGGCCCGTTCCCTGAATTCGCCGAGGTATCCCCCAAGCTCTTTGAAGAGGCGCGCATCAAGAACGATCGCGAGAAGGCGGAAAGGCTTGAGAGGGCCGGCCAGGCCGATGACGCCGAAGAAGCGCTGAAGGAGGTCATGGGTGCCGGCATCGGCCACGCCATCAGCGAATGGGGCATCAAGGAGGCCCTGGCCCATTACCGCACGCGCGAGTCGTTTCATGCCGCCGCGATGAAATGGGCCGCCATGGGCGGCCAAATGGCCGAAACGGAAGAGGCCCGCCTGCGCCAGTTCGACGCGCTGGTGGCCGGCGGCGCCCCGCAGCAGGTCGCCCAGGCCCCTGCCGCCGGGGAGAAGCCTGCGGAAGCGAAGAAAGAAGAAGCCAAGGAAGCGCAGGAACCCGCGGTTGAAACCACCCAGGGCGACACGCCCCTGCACATGGTCGACGACCTGCCCGCCGAGGATCGGCGCGTCGTCGACCAGGAGGCCATCGATTTCCACGCGGCCAACGTGGCCATCATCCAGCGCAACATGGACAAGGACATCGCCGAGATGGAAAAGGAGACGGACCCTGTCCGCCGCCACGACCTGGAAATGCGCGTCCTCGGAGCAAAGGCCAACCTCCAGTCCGAGCAGGACCGCATCGAAACCCTCAAAACCGGCGTCATCGTGCACACCCGCTCCGCCTGGGACGACTTCGCCAGGAGCCAGTTCATCCAGAACATCGCCGCGGACCAGCGCAAGATGGAGAAGGTCGACCGGGCCATGAAAAAGGCCCTGTCCATGGCCGACAGCCTGCCCTACGACAAGGCCGCCCAGGTGCGCGAGATCGTGTCCAAGGGTTTCAGCCCCGACGTCATGGCGGCCACGGACACGGCCAAGGCCTCGGCGGTGATCAAGGACGTCTACGCCGTGGCCACGGGGCACTGGGAAGCCGAGAAGACAAAGGCCGACGCGGACGCCGAATGGGCCGACACCTGCCTGCGGACGGCGGAAACGACCAAGAGCCTCGCGGACGATTCCCTCATGGTCCTGTCCTTCGTCGGCGGCTCGGCCGTGAACCGGGTCTACCAGGGCGCGGTCGGCTACATCGAAGGCGGTCCCAAGGAAGCGTTTTTACGCGTGGGAGGCTCGTACAACCAGCTGACGGGAATCGCCGTCGACGGCTACCGGGGCTTCGAGGCCGCCGTGGAGAGCGGGGGAGGCTGGTCGGAAGGCTTCAAGGGCGCGGGCTGGGAGATGGTCAAGGGCATCGCCATGGACAAGGCCATGCAGTTCACGGCGAGCGGCGTATCCCGCGGCTACGGCGCCGTGAAGGGCCTCAAGGCCGCCAGCGCAGCGGTCCCGGCGAAAACCGGCAAGGCCGCCGACGCCCCGCTTCCGGCGAAGTCCGGCAAGGCCGCCGACGCCCCGGCTCCGGCGAAAACCGGCAAGGCCGCCAACGCCCCGGTTCCGGGCGAGACGGGCAAGATCAGGCCCGCAGACATCCCCGACGACGCCTTCAACCGCCCCCTGACCGAAACCGACCGTCAGATCTACAAGGCGCAGATGGACGACGCCCGCACGCGCGTCACCTCCTACAAGAAGACCTTCGAGAAGCTGCAAAAGGCCCGCAAGGAAAAGGCTCCGCCCACGGAAATCAAGAAGATCCTGCGCGAGCTCGACGACCGCTCGGCCAAGATCCACGCCTCGCCCCAGGCCAAGATGATCATGAAGACCCACCAGCGCAACCCGAAGAACAAGGAGATGGTCAAGCGCTTCGTGAACAGCATGGACCGCGTCCACAATCGCGTGGAAAAACGTTTCCACGAGAAGATGAGCGCCGAATGGGACAGGGAGAACCTCGCCCCGATCCGCAACGCGGACAGCGGCAAGACCGTCAACACGGACTTCGATATCGCCAGGAAGGTGCAGTACGACGCCAACGGGCGGCCCGTCCCGCCGAAAAAGAACGGCCGCCCCGTGCCCGAAAGCCTGTGGCAGACCGAGGCCCAACGGCAATGGGAGGAGTCGTACCGGGAAATCACGGGTCAGGACCCCAAGCGCTCCTGGGAGACCGTGACCACCGGCGGACACCCGGAAGCGTACAAGGACATGGCCGTCATCGAAAAGAACGGCATTCTGCATGCCAACAAGGCCTGGGCCGGACAGACATCCGACGTGAACCAGTTCAAGGGCGATCACCTGCGCGGGGAGAAGAACTTCAGCCGCATCGAGAAGCATGTGGAGATCGCGCGCAGCACGTCCAAGGAATGCCAGAAACGCCTGTTGCCCCTGATGGATGCCAAGACCCCGCCCAAGACGGACAAGGCCAATTACGAGGCCTTCATGAAGCACAAGCGGTACTGGGAAAAGATGAACGAGATCATGAACGACATGGGCTCGGGCCGCATCGATCCCTTGGAGGGCGATCGCCGCATCCGCCTGCTCTCGGGCGGCAAGAGCTCGCTTGAAGTGACGCACGACCTGCGCAATTTCCTGGAGTCGCTGATCAAGTTCGGCAAGTCGTGACATCCCGGACCGTCTCATAAAAAAGCCGGGCGCCGCTCCTCACGGTCCCGGCTTTTTTTCTTCGCGGCGGCTCAATTCACTTTACCAGCCGCAGCAGGGTCTCATGATCCGGTTCGGGCGCCCGGCAGCGGGGACACCTCCCCGCGCCGTGGGCGTAGAGGTTGCCGCAGGCCAGGCAGACCCGCTCGGCGCTGTCCGGTTCCGCCTTTTCCGGCCAGTCCAGACCGGAAATCTTGAAAACCCGCTCACCGGGGGTGAAATACCCGTACAGGGTTTCGGGCAGGCGAACGGTCAGCGCCTTGCCGCCCCGGGTTCGAATCCTGGCCCTGGGACTGTAGGCGATGTCATCCTGCTGGTCCCCGTCGCGGCGCACCCGCACCTTTTTCATGAACAGCTCCTCCACCACCCCGGTCCAGCTTTGCGTCGTCCGCTTGCGGGACCAGCAGGCCAGAAGAAAGGTCACAAAGGCCGCGAACCCGAAGGAATACATCACGTCTTCATTTATTTCGCCCATCTCCCACCAGATCACGCCCAGGATCACGGGCAGGATCAGGGCGAAGAAGCCCCAGGCGTAGATGCGCGAGTGACGGCCATAGGTTCGCACCCAGGCCGTTGTCTGTTCCGGGGTCAGCGGGCTGGGCGCGGAGCGTTTCTTGTACGACGCCCTTCTTTCCGCAGCCATGCGCTTCTCCTTTTTCACGATGAAAGCGGCCCGCTCCCGACCAGGGTACGGGCCGCGTTTTTCTAGTCGAGGGGAATGCTCTCGCGCCGGAAGTGGGTCCCGTCGATGGCCAGGTACTCAAGCCCACCCTCCACGAACACCGCGCGGGGCGGAATGAGGTCATGGGCGCGGTCCTCGCCGCCGAACACGACGATGTGCATCTTCTTTTCCATGCGGTCGCGGGTGAAGTAGACCAGATGCCGCCCGTCGGGGCTGAACTGCGGGGGCTCCTCGTCGTAGATGTCCCCCGCCTCCGGCCCGAACTGTCCATCGAGACAGACGCGCGCGGACTTCTTCCGCTTCTCCAGCCACGCCACCCTGCTCCCGTCGGGGCTGAAGACGATCCGCCTGGGCGAGCCCTGGCCCCGGCCGATCTCCTTGCCGTCCACGACCACAACGTATTCTTCGTCGTTCAGCTGAAAGCCCGCGGCCCATCGGCTGCCGTCGGGACTGAAGGTTTCGCCGATGACGCTTTTCAGCGCTCCGAAGCCGTGGGAAACGATCTGGCCGTCGACCACCAGAAAAGACTCCTTCTCCTTCTTGGCCGAATAGATGTGCCGTTGGCCGTCGGCGCTGAAGGTCGCCGGATCCCAGATTTCAGTAAAATCGGGACCGATCCTGCCGTTGACGACCATGGACCTCACCGTGTCGAGTTGCGCGACATAGGCGTAAAAAGCGCCGTCGGGAGTCACCGTGAACTGGTAGCCGCTGCCCATGGTGGGCTTCAGTTCTTCGCTGTCGCGCACCAGAAAGCGGTCCCCGCCCTCTTTTTGGGCGATATAGTAGAGTTCGGCGCGATTCCGCGTGAAATGCAGGCGACTGCGGATGCCCGGATACTTCTGCCCTTCGGAACCATCCGAGGTCACGACCAGGGCGAACTCCGCGCCGGTCTGCGGGTCCCGGCTGCTTTCGATCCAGGCGGCTTTTCCATTCTCGGCCACGAGACCGTCCCGCACGGGGACGCTCGTCTCCCGCACCTGCTTGCCGTCGAGATAGACCCGGTACACGCCCCCCGTCTTGCCTCCGGCCAGAACATGTTCCCCGCTCGCGCTCATATCCGCGAATTCAAGGTCATCGAAAATCGGACCATCGGCCCCATTGAACACCGGGATCTCCTTGTCACCCAGCTCCGCCTCGAAATGGAAATTCTCGCCCCTTGGCGTGAAGCGCAAGGAGTATCCCTTGACGTCATCGTACCATTTTCCGGGAACACCGTTGACGACAACGCACTTTTTCCCTTCCTTTTCGCCCTCGATCCAGGCCACATGGCGCAAATCTTCCGAAAGCCCGATGGCGGTCTCATCCAGTGCGTATTGGGATACCTGAAAATCGAACTTCTCCGGAGCGGGGGCCGGACCGGAGGAACCGCCCGCTGACAGCGACTCTTCCTGACCCACGGCGTACAGCGCCCCTTCATGCTCGTACACATCACCCGGCATGGCCACCACAACCCAGCCGATGCGGTGCTGGCTGGTGAGGAGGGTGCCCAGCTCGTTGTCGCCGATGTACTTTTTGACCCTGTAGGACATGTATATGCCCAAAACCCGGGGACCAACCGGTCGACCGGTGGCGGGGTCGATGCGGGGAGTCCAGCGCACCTCGCCGTCCACCTTGTCATCGAAACCAATGTCGGCGTGGCCTCTGGCCTCGTCGTGCCTGTACACATAAACCGATTTGCCGGCCACGCGATAGGAAACCCCGTCCGCGATCTCCTTCTCGCTCAAGGTGATCTCGGGGTTTTCAGGAGCATCGACGCGGATGACCACCGGCGTGTCCGGGGTGGCGAACCCGAGGACGAGGTTGTAGGAGGCGTCGCCTTCAAGCACGGGCTTCACGTTCAGATACTCTGAAAGCTTGTCGAAATAACCCTTCTCTCCTTCGAGCACGGCGGAATCGTCGGGCAGCATATGCCGCAGCCGCCGCTGAAAAAAGGAGTCATCCTGCGGTCCGGCGACGGTGAGCCCCTCGACCTGCAATTTGACCCTGTACGTACCCGGCACCTGATCGTTGAGGGGAAATTCCACCCCGTCCCCCGGCCCTGAATCGTTCGGAGCGGCCGGAGGCAGGGACGCCGTCGTTTCCGCTCCATTCGGATGGTCGGTTTCGGCAGAAGCGGGTTCAGCCTGAACAGGCACCGCCTGAACAGGCTCGGACGGAATCGGCTCAGTTTGGGCAGGCTCAGCCTGAGCCGACGCCGCAGGAATCGTCGCCGGTCCGTCCGCAGCCTGCGTCCAGCGCGCGCCGTTGCTGCGCACCAGAGTCCCGGCCGGCACGGAGGCGCCCTCGGCAGCGGGAGTCCACTGCAGATGCTCGCCCCGATCCATGTAGCCCGCAAGCTCGATCAGCTCGGCCCGGTACGGAGCCATGAGCGTGTCGTCCTGGGCGCTCCAGAGTTTGACTTGGTCCAGGTCGGCCCCGAGCAGATCAAGACCCGCCTCCTGGCGCATCCTCTGGGCGAGGCTCATGTATTTGTCCGACAATTGACCCCAGGCACGCAGGGCGCGCACAGTGGTCTTGCCCTGTTGTTCGAGTTCGAGCAGCCCCTCGGGACCGGTGGCGGTTTCCACGGCAGAGGCAAAGGCGCGGCCATCATCAAAACACAATCCGCCCACCAGCGCCACAAACAACACTGCCAGCAACTGCGCCCTGAGAATTTGTCTCATTCTTCCTCCTTGGGTATCACTTCACTCCTTGTCTTCGTCAAAATGAAAATAAATCGTCTCATAGTGGGAATAGTAGTTGGAAGTAGTATCCAGACGTTGCACATCGTGCCACTTGAAACCCTTTTTCACGAAGTTGTTGCCGCTGTCGTATCCGAATTCCGCCTCACCCATGCGAAGGGTTCCCCGGTCTTCCCTGAATCCCGAAGCATATACATAGTAAAGCCTGTCGGAATTGAACACGGAATCCGCGGCGCTCTCATCTTTCGTGTTCGCGGTATGCAGTTTAAAAGGCCCGACCCGCAGCTCTTCCTGCCCCCAGACTTCACCGGATTTAATGTCGATGCTTTCCGTATCCATGCTCAAAAGTTCTATCATCCTGCCGTCTGCGGACAGCGTGACGAGGCCCGAGCCCTTGATCTGGAAGTCGCCGTCCTTGTAATCCACGGGAAAAGAGATTTTTTTGCCCGGAGTAATCTTCACCTTGAACGTCTTGAGCGGCATGGTGATGGTCATCATGGGCGTTTTCCGCATGATTTCCCATATCTCTCCTGTCATCTCCGTGTCCTGGACATCACCAGCCACCTCCACATCCTTGGTCACCTCGGCGATCTTTCCCGCGTCGTCCCGAACCCGGAAGGTCACGGTCCGCACGCCCGGTTCCGCCGGGGCCTCCCAGAAGAACACCGCGCCTGTGGACAATCCGTAGCCGCCCATGTCCACGGGTCGATAATCAGGGATGCCGCCGGTCAGGCCGACCTCGAAATGGGCCACCTCTCCGGGCGCCACCGAGTCCGGTCCGCTCACCGTGGCCTGCCCCAGGGGAGGGGCATCGGCGATCATGCGCTCGATGTGCGCGATCAGCTCCTGCGTCTGCCGCACCCTGTCCGCAAGCTCGGGGTAGCGGACCTGGGCCTCCCGAAGCACGGCCAGGGCCTCCTCGACATGCGACCGGGCCTGAACCAGGTTGCGCCCCTGGCTGGCCAGGCGGTAGCCGCGCATGTACGGCACCCGCGCCTGGGCAATGACCTGATTGGCCGCCCTTCGTTCCTCGGCCTTGGCCACTATGCCCTTCAAATCCTGAATTTTCTCGAAAACGCCCTCGTTGGGGAAATTGTGTTCCATGGCGTAGCGCTCGACCTTGGCCAGATAGTCGGCGGCCTTCGACACATCGCCGGTCTTGAGCAGTTCGTCGACCTTGAGCATGCCGCGAATGGCGTTCATGCGCAGCTCCATGTCCGCCCACTGCTCCTTCATGGCCGCGTTGGCGCGGTCGTACTGGAGCATGATCATCTCCGTGACCGCTTCCTTGACCTGGGCGCTGGACCAGCTGACCACCAGCCCAGGCAAAAAGCCCCCTCCCAGCGCGGCGGTGGCGGCGGTTCCGGCCGTCTGGGCCGCAAAGCCGAAACCCGTACCCGTGGCGCTGGCCGCCGCTTCCTCGGCGTCATCCAGGGCCATGAGGGCCGGCACGTCATTGGCCAGGACAAAGACGCCGTCGACAAAGGTACCGATGACTCCTGGATTGGCGACGAGATAGTCCTTGACGGCTGTCTTGGCGCCCTTTTCGGACAGGAGTTTGCGTGCCGCCCTAAGCTGTTCCGGGGAGAGCTGGTTCAGAGCCGTCTTGAGATCGTCGGCCAGATGCGCCGGGACCTTGCCCGTGGTGGTGATGGCGTCCTCGACCCGATTCAGGATGTCGAGGGCCTTGACGCCGGCATCGTCGAGCACGTCGCCGCTGTAGGCAACGAGTTTCTTGAGCCCGTCGGGACCGAGGTTGCGAAAGGCTCCGGAAACGCTCTCATCCAGGCTGGCCAGGGCGAACTCGCGCAGCTTTTTGTTCCTGATCATGTCCAGCAGTTTCTCGCTACCGGAAGCGGCCAGTTTACCGAGCCGGTCCTTGAACGCCTTCAGTCCTTCCGGGTTCCCCTTCCAGTACTTGAGGGCGGCGCGGATCTCCTCGCCCGCACCTTCAGGCAGGGAATCGTAGGTCAGTCCTGCCTTGAAAAAAGAGCGCATAACCGCCTTCAGGCTGTCGTCCTCGGCGACCTGCATGGCGATTTCGGCCTGCGTGGGCTGCTTCAGCTCCGCTGCCGGACAGATGCTTGCCGACGCCAGAAGCACGCCCAGGAAGACCCCGATCCGTTTCATTGCCGCGTTGTTCATTCAAGCCCCCACAGCGCCAGTTGCGACCCCGCATCCGCGGCCTTCCGGCGCAGCTGACCGGCCTTCTCCACATCCTGCGGCACCCACAGGCCGGATTCGTATTCATCGGCCAGCAGCGCCATGGCATCGGCATCCCCCGCCCCCGCCGCGTCCTCGAGCAGGGCCACGGACCGGATCGGATCAGGCGATCCGTCGATGCCGGCCCTGAGTGCCAAGGCCAGGCCGACCTTGGCCCGGGGATCGCCGCCGTCAGCCCGGGCGACAATATCCTGGAGCATTTCGCCAATGTCGGAAGTCACGCCTTTGTCGCCGGTTTTGGACACGGGAAGCTCCCCGGCGGCAACAGCCCCGGAAACGGCCTGTTTGCCTGATGGCAGACCTTCATCCATGCGGCTGATCAACTGTTCGAGAACACCGCGCTGGGCTTGGCTCAGCGCAAGTTTCCCCTCATCCGTCTGCCCCAGCCAGGACGCAAGCTGCGCCTTGTCGGCGGAAATGAGGTCGAGGCCCAGGGCGCGAAGCTCCATGGCCATTTCCGCAGTGGACGGGGGAACCAGCTTCCAGGCCCACAGGGCCCTGACCGTGAGTTGCCCTTCGTCCCGCAGCTTGACCAGTTCGGGAGGCAGCGTGTCGTAGGCCGGTTCGGAGGCACGAGCCGAGTGTGGCAGGATGAGCATGAAAAAAAGAATAGCGAGCCAACGTTTCATTTTGCCTCCATGTTCAAGGCGCTTGGTTCAGAGCGCAAACGACAGTCCCCGATTTCGATCCTGCAGACAGAGCATCCCGGCAACTCCATTCGGAGGTCACTTGCCGGCCAGAACGCTGTCCACCGCCTGCACAAGGCCCGCCAGATCCATGAGTTCGGCGTCGGAAACCTCCCTGTCCGGCACGAGGCCCGCCCCCGAGCAGGAGCTGCCGTCCGGGAGCAGGACGTCTCGGTTGGTGTAGCGCAGCACCGAGCCGTCGGACAGGCGGGCGTCGGTCTGGGAGCTGCACTTGCCGTAGGTGCGCCGGCCCACCAGGATGGCCCGGCCCTGCCGGTGCAGGGCGCCGGCGAAGATCTCGGCGGAACTGGCCGTGTCCGGGCCGACGATGAGCGCCAGGGGCATGGAGAACTTTTCCCCGGACGGGGCCCGCACTTCGCGCGCCATCCCGCCCCGGTCCCGGATGGTGCCCAAAAGCGTTCCCGCAGGCAGGAACATGCCCGCCATGTCGAAAGCCTCGTAGAGGTCGCCGCCGCCCGCGTCGCGCAGGTCGATGATCAGCGCCCCGTCCCGCCGAACAGCCTTCCCGGCCAGGAAATCGATGGTGGCCTGCAATGCGGGGCGGGTCATGCCGCCGACAAACTCGCGCACGCGCAGCACCTGCCGGTCCCCCGGAGGCACGGGCTCCACGTCCAGGGGTTTGAAGGCCTCGCGCGCGACCCGGGCGTCAATGCGCCCGCCGCCCGGTTGGGCCAGGGTCAGGCGCACGACGGTGTCTTCCGCTCCTTTGAGCAGCGAGGCCACGGCCACGGCGTCGAGCCCGGCCACCCCCCGGCCGTCGACTTCAAGCAGCCTGGAACGGTCCGGCACGCCCGCCCTGTCCGCCGCGCCGCCCCGGTAGACGGAGAGGAAAATCCCCTCGCCGCGCGCGATCAGCTCCGCGCCGATGCCGATCCAGGCCTCGCGCCCGGTCATGGGGAACTGATATTCCCGCGCCGAAAAATAGCGCGCATACGGATCGAACCGTTCCAGAAAGGCGGGCAGGCCGGCTTCGTCCAATTTTTCAAGGTCCGCATGATTCGGGGGAACCAGGGCCTCGTGCAGCAGAATCCGGCGGATCTCCTCCAGGGGCGCGGACTGGGCCCCAGCAGGAGCCATCAAGGCCAGCAGCGCGGCCATCGTCCAGATGGACGCCAACCTCACTGGGCAAGCTCCATCTGCATCTTCATGAGCAAATCGTATTCCTTGCGCAGGGCGTCGCGTTGCTTTTCCAGCTGCTTGCGGCGCAGGTCCATGTCCGCGTCGCCAAGGCCGCTGCCTTCCAGATCATCCAGGGACGACGCCTGCTGGCTCATTTTCCCTTTCAGGTCGGCGATGCGCTTTTGCAGGTCGGCCACGCGCTGCTTGTCAGCGCCGTCCTGGGCGGCGAGGCTTTTGGTCTTTTTTTCCAGGGACGCGATTTCGGTCTGCATGGCCCGCACCAGGGCCTGGTCCTTGTCGAGTTGGGCCTGGGCCGCCGACTTCTGGGCCTCCAGCTGGCCCTTCTCGGCGTCGAGTTCGCTCTGGGTCGCGCGCAGTTCCGCAAGCCGGGCTTCGCGCTCGGCCACACGGTCCTTGTACCCGCCGCTGCCGAGACCCGCCACGCCGCCGAAGAATCCGCCCGTGCGCGGGTCGTGCTGGCCCGCGCAACCGCCCAGAAGCATGGCCGCCAACACCATGGAGATGAGCGTTGTCATTCTCATACGCTCAGCCTCTGATCGATCTGGGCCAGCTGGGTGCTGCCGTCACGCAGCTTGTCCAGGTTCTTCTGCAGCGTGCCGACTTCCTTTTCCAGGCGCGCGACGTACTGGTCGTCGGCGGGGCGGGTCTTCTTCTCGTCGGCCAGGATGGCGGTCTGGACTTCGAGTTCCTTGGCCAGGGTGTCTTCAAGCTTCTTGCTGGCGTCGATCTTTTTCTGCAGCTCGTCGCTCTTGGCCACCAGAACCTTCTTGTCCACCGTGCCCTTGTCGTACTGGGCGCGCAGGGTCTTGGACTGTTTTTCCAGCGTGGCCACGTCCTTGGAGAGCTGCGCGTTGTAGGCGATGGCCGTCTTGTTGTACTCCTGCGTGTTGGCTATCTCGGCGTCGAGAAATTCCTCGGTGCTGGCGTAGGCCTGCTTGCGCTTGGCGATCTCGTTGCCGACCAGAAAGCCCAGGCCCGCGCCCGCCGCCGCCCCGATGGCAGCCCCGCGTCCGCCGCCCACGGCGTAGCCGAGCAGGCCGCCCAGCACCGCGCCCACACCGGTGCCTTCGGCCTTGGTGCGGTTCTGGTCGGACATGGTCGCGCATCCGGGCAGCAGGGCAAAGACCAGAAACACCACGACAAGCGCTTTCCCTATCTTTTTCATAACGTCATCCTCCAGAAAGTGTTCATTTTATGAATCTGAAAATTCGGCGAAGCCCTTGCGGAACTCCTCCAGCCAAAGTTCGGTATCCGCCCGGCGCTGCTCCGCGAAGTTCCGGGCGTGCCCCTTGAGCAGCTTCATGACCAGGCGTTCGCGTTTGGTCATTTCCCGGGCCTCCAGCTCCGTGAAGGCGAAGTCGATGTAGGCCTTCTCGTACTCGCCCAGGGTCCCGATCTTGTCCTTGTAGCCCTGCATCTGCTCGCCCAGCGCCTTCTCAAGCTCAGCCATGGACTTCTCCACCGCCGCGACCTGCTCCTGGTAGCGCGTCGACGTCTCGGCAAGTTCCTTGGCCAGGGCCAGCGTGTCCGTCAACCGCTCCAGGCGGGACAGGTAGACCGACAGGTTGACTCCGTTGCGGGCCGCGTCCTGGGCCAGGCTGCGCGCGCTCTCGCGCTGGGCCAGTTCAAGACGTTCCCTGGCCTTGTCCAGGGTGGACTGGACCGCCCCAAGGGGCTCCTTCAGGGCCGGATTGTCCCTGATCAGGCGCTCGATGATGGGGTCGGCCGCGCCGATCTGGACCGAGGCCTGGCTGACCAGGTTGTCCAGGGTGCGGCCAACGGGCATGGTGCGGCGCAGGTCGGCCTTGTAGGCCTCGTACTCCTTCTCGAGTTCGCCGCGCTGCGCAGTGCCGACCACGACGTTGGCTCCGATGGCCAGCCGCGCGCCGGTGTTGAAGGATTTACGCTCCTCGACCTTCTTCTCGTCGGCGTTCCAGCCGTACACATCGAGTTCCGCGCGCAGGGAACTGCGCAGGTCCGCCGCCGGAGTGGACACGCTGCCGCCGCGCACGGCCACGCCGCCGGGCTTGCCCTGCCATATCTCGGGGCGGAACAGGCCGGAGGTCATCTCCTGGGCGTTGCCGAAAAGATCGTGTAGGCCATGCGCGTCGGGCTGGCGCAGACCCACGGGGCGGAGCTGGTGCTTGGCGTTGCCCAGATGCCAGGCGAACTCGTCGGCCTTGGGGGCCGCGAAGGGCAGCCGGTCGTCAAAAGTTCCGGCCTGGATGGCCGGGAGTCCGCCGCGCGCACAGTATTCCCACTCGTCCTCCGTGGGCAGCCGCAGAAAACCGGGCACTCCGTCCAGCTTGGGCATGGCGGCCAGGCGTCCGGGGTGGGCCGGATCGAAAAGCCACAAATTGTAGCGGCGGATGAACTCCGCGACGTCGCCATGGCCGACGTAGGTCAGCGGCTTCATCAGGGCGTCACGCAAGGCGCGGCCCTGGAGGGTCGGCAGCTTTTGGTCCTCGGGGTCGCCGCTGGCGGCCAGAAGGGCTTCCATGCCCATGACCGCCGCGAATTGTCCTTTCGTCAATTCGTATTTGGCCAGGACGATCTCCCAGGCGCCATCCTCTCCCGCCGGAAAGGAACCGCTGATCTGGGTCCGTTGCAGACCCTCGAAGATGCCGCCCGAGGCGTCGCCGATCTGGATGATGCGACTCTGGTCGCCCCAGAAGCCCTTGCCCGGAACCCGCGCCCGGCGGAACACCATCTCCCCCTCGCCGGGCATGGGCAGGATCAGGTCCCCCTCGGCCGGCTTGGGATTGTACGGGGTCGGAGCGGGAGCCTCGGCCAAAGCCGGAAAGGCCGCCGCGAGGCAAATCGCCAGAAAGAGAACCGTCACGGCCAGGCGCCGCTTCCACAAACCGTCACTGCTCACGAATGACCTCCGCAGGATCGATGCACGTTGCCCGCCAGGCCGCCGCCAGGGAAGCCAGGGAAGCCAGGGCGAGGGTTGAGAGGCAGAAGAAGGGAACATAGCCGCCCGGAAGAATGCAGAACGCCTCGCCCGGAGCGAGGTCCATGGCAAAGGCGCGGTCGATGGCCCCGGCCAGGACGGCGTATCCGCCAAACCCGGCCGCAAGCCCCAGCGTCGCGATGATGAGGCCCTGGGCCATGGGAAAAAAGAAGACGTGCCGCCGGGCGAAACCCAGAAGCCGGAGCACCCCCAGATCCCTGCGCCGCCGCTCCACGGCGGCGTACAGGCTGGCCACGAGCACGCCGGTTCCGCCGAAGAGCCCCAGGGTTGCGATGAGCCAGAAAAGCCTGGAAAGACCCTGGTCCAGAACGCGGATGCGCTCGATGGCCTCCACCTCGGCCACGACCTCCACGCCCTGCTCCCTGAGCCTGCGGTACAGTTCAGGCACGTCGTCGATGCTTCCCGCGTAGAGTCGAAAGCCCCGAAACCCGCCCCGGGCCATGCGAAAGGACTCGGAGTCGGGATCAAAGGCCACGGCGCGCTGGGCGGCCGTGCGCAACACGCCCAGAAGCTCCGCCGGGACCACCGGGCGATCCAGGACGGTATCCCCGGCCACGCGCAAAAAAAAGTCGACCTCCGCCAGGCCCGGAGCGCGCACGGCCACGACCTGTCCCTGGCCGAGGGCATCGGCATCCGGCCACAGGCTGCCAAGGATCGCCCCGCCCTCCGGCAAACGGCCGCTGAATCCCGGCCAGGGCGTCGGTTCAAGCCCCAACAGGGCCGCCTGGCCCTCATCCAGGGACAGGCCCACGGGACGCAATTCACGATCGCCCGCGCGCAGCAGCGCGTCGCGAACGTACGGCAAAAGGACGCGGGAATGACCCCGCAGTTTCTGCTCCACGGCGCGGATGCTGGAGGCGGTCACGGGCTGGCCGGGAGCGCGCAATTCATAGCATGCGAACCCATCCGGCGGCACGATGCCAAACAGCTCCCGCACGCGCTCGGCACCGATCTCCGTGACGCGGCCAAAGCCGGTGTTGATGGCCAGCCCCGAACGCACGATGGACTGCAAGGGCGCGGGCAGCAGGAGCAAAGCCCCATCGAAGCTCGGATAGGGCTGCGGGGTTTCCCCCGCCCAGCCCCGCGCCGGGGCCGCGTAGCCCTCCTTGTAGGCCTCCACATCCAGCACGAAGGGTAATGGCGCATAGACCCTCGGCAGGGAACCTGCCCGCTGATCCAGCACGGCGGCTACCCGCAGCCGCGCCTCCACGGCCTCGCCGCGCCCGCCCCGGGAGCGGGTCACCCGGGCCGCGATCTCGTCACCGACCACGACTCCGGCAAGCCGGGCGGCTTCGGCGGTCAGCGCTACCTCGCCTTCGCCGGGCGCGGTTCCGCCGTTCTCCAGAAGCAGCGGATCGCCGGGAGCCGTGGGGATGAGGTCGAAAAGCATGGTGCCGGACGTGTCCGGAAGAACGACGGAAAGGACGGAGGACAGAGGCAGGATGGTCGGTGTCAGAAAACCCACTCCAGGCCAGGTGGCCAGGTCGTCGAACCACGTCGGAGCGAACTCCCGGGTCTGGGTGGGGCGGATCTCCCTGAAGACCGGATCTTCCACCAGGCGCTCGCGCAGGGTCTGGATGGTGCCGTGCTTGAGGCCGAGCAGGACCAGCAGCGGCGAGATGACGGCGGCCAGGGCGATGACCAGGCACAGGGTCAGGACCCACTCGTGACGCAGATGGGCCGCGGCCAGGAACGGAATGCGCCGCAGGGGTCCGGCGCTCATGGCTTCCCTTCCGTCACGGGCCGGCACACGGAGCGGGTCGCGCTGTCGGACTCGTGTTCGAGATCGAAGGTGTAGGCGAGGTCGGCGCGGTCCATGACCAGGTCCACGTCATGGGTGACCACCACCACGGCCACGGATTCTTCCCGGGCCAGACGGTGCATGTCGTCCATGATGGACCGGGCCCGGCCCTTGTCCACGGCGGCTGTGGGTTCGTCGGCCAGAACCAGGCGCGGACGATGGGCCAGGGCGCGCAGGATGGCCACGCGCTGCCGCTGGCCGATGGACAGGGAGGCGGGCATGCGGTCCAGGCATCCGACCACGCCCATGCCCTCGGCCAAAGCCTCGATCCGCTCCGACGGGACGCGCCCGCCGTTCAAGCTGCCGGGCAGCAGGATGTTCTGACGCACGTTGAGGAAAGGAAGCAGGCCACCGGTTTGCAGGACGTAGCCGAAGTTGTCCCGCCGCAGGGCGGCCAGGGCGGCCTCGTCGCCACGGGCCCACAAGGCCGCGGCATCGACGGGAGGAACCGAAGGGCCCGTGACGACCTCGAAACGCGTCACGCTGGTCGGCTCCATGACCAGGGCCAGGACGTCGAGCAGGGTGCTTTTCCCGCACCCGCTCTCGCCGATGACCGCCACCATGCGTCCCGGCCCGACCTCGAAGGACGGCACGCGCAGCTCAAAGACGCTTTCGCTCTGGCTGCGCGTCTTGACCAGTCCCTCCAGGCGGACCATGGGCGGCATACCGGACACGGGCCCTCCTAAGGCAGGTAGTCCAGGTGCAGCGGATAGACCATGTCCTGGTCGGGGTCCGTGTCGTTGACGCGGAACCAGGCATCGACCTGCTCGTTGATGGTCCGGTACTGGTCGAGCTTGGCCAGGATGCTCCACTCCAGCTGCGA
>JBFWJY010000026.1:0-50630 GCA_050252955.1 Desulfomicrobium sp. | reverse complement strand
CGCCTTCGCTGGATTTCCGTGACCACCTCAACCGTTGGAGCCTCATTAGCACTAGGTCTGGTCATAGGGATAGACCTACCTCCTCACTGCTTACGAGGTGTCCGCTCGAAATGGGGGCTACTTCACTCAGAACCAGAACCTCTCCGAAGAATGGCAACAGGCATTGGGACAGGACTGGAAGGAGGTTCAGGAAATATGGCTGCACACTCTCGGCAACCTGACGCTGACCGGGTATAACTCGGAATACAGCGATAACCCCTTTGAGACGAAGCGCGACATGGAGGGAGGCTTCAAGGAAAGTCCCTTGAAGCTGAACGCCGGGTTGGGCGCTTTGGACACATGGGACCTTGACGCCATTCAGGCGCGGGCTGAGCGGCTGGCAGACCTGGCAAATCAGGTTTGGAAGTCGCCAGTTGTTCCAGAGAGTATCCTCGAAGCATATCGTCCGAAGCAGGAAAGGGTTGAGACGTATTCCATAGACGACCACCCCTATCTAGCCGCTGCTGGAGATATGAGGAACCTCTTCGAGGCGTTTCGCCGGGAGGTCCTGGCGCTGGATGAATGTGTCAGTGAAGAATTTCTTAAGCTTTACGTTGCGTACAAGGCGGAAACGAATTTCGTGGATGTCGTCCCGCAGGCGAAGCGGCTCCGTTTGTCGCTGAATATGCGGTTCCATGAAATCAATGACCCGCGTGAGATATGCAAGGACGTGACAAATGTCGGGCGCTGGGGAAATGGAGATGTCGAACTCGGCCTGGAGTCGATTGAAGACTTGCCCTATGTCATGGGGCTCGTTCGCCAAGCCTTGGAGCGGCAGCTCGGCAATGGCGATGGATTGGACCACTAATGGCGCGGTTTCAACAGCTGTTGAAGTAGAGGCATAGAGGTAATGGCTAGCTTCCCGACCTTTTCCGAAGGACAAATCGAGTCCCTTGCCAAGGTTCTTGGCGAAAGCGGCTCAGGTTCGGATATTTCGCGGGTTCTAGCTGACAGAAGGCTGACAGACAACTCCGGACAATCGACCACGTGGCGTCGGTTGTACGCCATATTCCTGGAATGCCAGCGGCAGTTTCACAGCGCTAACCATATCCTAGACTTTATCAAGTCCTTTGTGACGCCCGCCAGGTTCGTGGGAAGAGCAGAAGAGTTCGAACAGCGGCGTGATGAACTCAACGTCATCCTGGCCTTCTCGGGGCTTGAGTATGGTGCGGATGGGCAGTTTCGGCAGAAGAAGGCGGCGGAGACGCTTGACGAAGCCGAGAGCAGGTTGCGGACGATTAAGGCTAAGTTCCAGGGCCGCAGGCTGCATCATGAGGTTCTGAAATATTGCCGGGCGGAACTTATGCAGGACAATTACTTCCATGCGGTTTTTGAGGCGTCCAAGGGGCTTGCCCAGCGGATACGTGAGCTGTCAGGAGTTGAAAAAGATGGAGCGGCGCTCGTTGACAAAGTCTTTTCCATCGAATGCCCAATGCTCGCCATCAACTCCCTTCAGACGGAAACAGAAAAATCCGAGCACAAGGGGTTTGCGGCCTTGCTCAAAGGCTGCTTTGCCGCCGTTCGCAATCCGCTTGCCCATGAGCCAAAGATTCTCTGGTCCGGCGAGGATGACGCCGCAGACTACCTGTCGCTGATTTCATTGCTTCACAGGAAGCTGGATGACTGCGTCCAAACCGGGCTCGGAGTGCAGTAAATGAGCCAGCTGCATTGAATTGGTTATCTGGACGGAGCTAGCTAACATGACGCCCATAGACATAGCCCATCGTAGACAATAGCGAGGCATATATGGCCTACAAAGCAACCGTATTACCTGTTATGATTGCATCTCCTGGTGATGTTTCAGAGGAAAGAAGGATTATTCGTTCGGTCATCCACGAGTGGAACGATGTCAATGCGTTTTACTCAAAGATCATTCTTGCCCCTGTCTGTTGGGAGACACATTCATCGCCTGAACTGGGTGTACGACCTCAAGAACTTATAAACTCTAGGCTTCTGAAAGATTGTGACCTGTTAATTGGCGTTTTCTGGACTAGGTTAGGAACCCCTACAGGAGAGGCCGATAGTGGAACGGTGGAAGAGATTGAACGGCATCTGCAGGAAGGTAAACCTGCGATGCTCTATTTTTCTTCAAAGCCGGTTGCCCCAGACAACATCGACGCAGCACAGTATGAAAAAGTCAAGAGGTTTAAGCAAATTTCTTATGCGTCGGGACTCGTAGAGTCTTTCGAAAATACAGACGATTTTGAAAGAAAATTGCGAAATCAGTTGCAAATAACTCTAAATAGCAATCCATACATTCAAAGCATAATCAAGAATAACAACGTCGATGAAAATGAAAATTTAAGTTTTGCCACGCAAAGTAATGTTTCCTTATCAAATGAAGCAAAAGAGCTATTGATCGCAGCAGCAGGTGATCAACATGGAAATATCTTAAAGATTGCAGCGTTCGGAGGAAAGACAATATCAGCTGCGGGGAAAGGTTTTGGCGATTCATCGGCAAGAGAGAGTGCAAAGTGGGAAGAGGCGCTCGATGAATTGATACGTAACGATTTAGTAGTTGGTCGAGGACTTAAAGGTGAGGTTTTTGAATTGACCCACAAGGGATGGGAAATGGCGGATAGCTTAAAATCACAAGACAGCAGTATTCATCAACATGAGACAGAATAGGTAGCGAAACTTGAAGCCATATCCTTCATATAAACCGTCAGGACGCCCCTGGCTTGGGGATATCCCTGAGCATTGGGATGTGAGACGCAATGGACGCTTGTTTCGCCAGCGCAACGAAACCGGTTTTCCCAATTTGCCCATTCTGGAGGTCTCGCTCAAGACCGGCGTTCGCGTTCGCGATTTCGAGAACTCCAAGCGCAAGCAGGTGATGGGAGATAAGGGCAAATACAAGCGGGCCGCAGCCGGTGATATCGCCTACAACATGATGCGCATGTGGCAAGGGGCGGTTGGCGTGGCTCCCGTGGACGGTTTAATCAGTCCCGCATATGTCGTTGCTGAGCCCTTTCCCGAGACGGATACTCACTACTTCTCGTACCTGTTCAGGACTGACGCCTACAAGAACGAGGTCAACAAGTATTCTCATGGCATCGTCTCTGACAGGAACCGCCTGTATTGGGACGAGTTCAAGCAGATACCAACACCCTTCCCGCCGACGGAAGAGCAAGAAGCCATTGCCCAGTTTCTCAACTTCAAAAGCAGCCAAATCGCCAAATTCATCCAGGCCAAGCGCAAGCTCATCGCCCTGCTGAACGAACAAAAGCAGGCGATCATCAATCAGGCGGTGACGCGAGGGCTTGATCCCAATGTCCGGCTGAAGCCGTCCGGCGTGGATTACCTGGGGGATATTCCCGAGCATTGGGAGGTGAAGCCTCTGAAACATTGGGCCAAGATAAATGATGCAACCTTGCCAGAGGCAACAGATACAGAGCTTCCCTTTAGGTATATTGACATCGGATGTGTTGGCACGGGCTTCTTGAGCAAGAACCCAGAAATTCTTACCTTTGGCAGGTCTCCTTCACGAGCAAGGCGTGTACTGAAGCCAGGAGACACGATCATTTCAACTGTGCGAACATATTTGAGAGCGGTGTATTTCTTCGCTGTGGGTGATGATTTTACAATAGCATCGACTGGATTTGCAGTTTTGTCACCAAGAAAAGGAGTATATCCAAAGGCTCTTGGCTATGTGATACAGAGTGATCCTTTTGTTGACAGAGTAACAGCGAATTCAATTGGAATCGCATATCCTGCAATATCTGAATCCAAGATAGGTTCTTTACACGTTCCTTTGCCTCCCACCCTGGAAGAGCAGCAGCGGAGTACTGAGTATGTTGAGATTCACACATTGGAATTGAATGAAGCTATTAGCCGTCTCTCAAAAGAGATCGACCTCATTCGGGAATACCGCACCCGCCTGATATCCGACGTGGTGACTGGCAAGCTGGATGTGCGCGGGATAGAGGTGGAAGACGTGGACGCAAGCGAAGTCTTGGACGACCTCGACGAGGCCGAGGAGGATATGCTTCTGGAGGAGGCTGAGGAAGGCTCCAACGGGGATGAATGACCGGCCCGCTGGCAGGCATTCCTGAAAGACAAGATATGAGAAATGTGACACTGTATCCCCTAACTGGTTTTTCTACCGAAACGTAATGCCGATGGAGTAACGCGTGGACTACTACGGGCTGAAATCGATTGTCACTTCGGGGAAGGAGCAAGCCGAACTTGGCGTGGAAACGGTCTCCTTTTTTGCATGTGCCGAGCGTCAGGACACCTATGTCGAGCCGAAATTCTCAAAGATGGAGTTTCCCATAGAGAAGCCGACGATCATTCTGGTTTCAGCCGTTGGAGCCTCTGGAAAGACCAGTGCCGCACATGCGTTGTCCTACGACACGGGCATGCCCATTCTTGACCTCGCCAAGCACAAGCCCGTTGGCGACAACACTTTGTCTGGCATCCTCATAGAACATTATCCAGATAACGTGGCGGATATGCTCGCGGGCCTAAAAACCGGGACATGCGGCGTCATCATCGACGGAATCGACGAAGGGCGTTCCAAGGTGACGGAGGAAGGGTTTGAAGCCTTTCTGGACAACATCATCAAGCTGACCAAAGGCGCGGAGCGTACTTCGATAGTCGTGTTTGGCAGAGGCCAGACCCTCATGAACACTTGGTGCTATCTAGCTGATAATGGCGTTGCCACAGGATTGATCCAGATTGAACCGTTCAACCTTGATCAAGCCAAGAAGTATATCGATGTCCACGTTGGGAAGCCTCAATCAGGTCAGGAAGCGAATTATGTTCAGGCTCGAGATGAAATACTCGAAACCTTGGGCGAGGCCTTCAAGGCGGCGGACGGGGAGAAGGATGAATTCATCGCTTTCCTGGGATATCCGCCAGTCCTGGATACCATCTCGACCCTGCTCCGGCAGGAAGGCAACTACCACAAAATTTGCCAAGACCTTTCGGGGGGATCTGGCAATGACCTCGAAGTAAATCTGCTCATTCGAATTGGTGATTATCTGCTGGATCGTGAGCAGAGGGAAAAGGCGCAAGTGAACTTCGTCAACGACATCGCAGATAAAATCGGAGGAGAGCTTGGCCAATCCCTTCAGGTGAGTCTTTACTGCAGAGAGGAACAGTGCGCCAGAGTACTTGCCAAGACGCTCGGCTTCCCACTGAAACAACAATTCATATCCGACCTGGCTATCAACCAGGAGTATGAAAACGCCCTTGAAACATGGTGCACCGAACATCCCTTCTTAGAGGAAAACAGTTTACGCAACCCGGTCTTTTCCGCCCTTTCTGTAGCACGGTGCCTGCTGAGCGACATTGACGAATACAAAGAGATAGCCATCAAATACGCTGAGCAAAGCCCACCGAGTTATCTCTTGCTGTACATCATGGGAGCGTTGCATAACGGAGGGGCAGTCCCTCTGGAGGCATGCAATATGCTCATGCAGTCCTGTTCCGATTTCCTTGGATTGGATGCGAACGTCGCCATCGACCTTGAGGGCGATTCTTGTGACGACTCTCAGGGACTCAGTGAGGCCGAATTGGCGATAGTCATCGATATCAAACACAAAGATCAAAAAAAGGAATTTTCGTTCAAAGCGGACTCTCGCCCCCAAGATGAATTCACTCTTGGTCCTATTCTTGTAGGAGTAAGCGTGCATCTCCCTTGCAAAATCAACATAGAAGGGAAAAAACGTATTGATGTGTTTGGTGATTGTGTAGTTGCGGGAACAAACGTCCGCTTTCAAGCGCCAGAGCTTTCCATCTCTCGGAGTAGCATTTCCGATATCGATGGCAAGCCAAGTCCTCCATTACTCATAGTTGAGTCAGAAAGGATCACTGGAAATGTTGAAGTGCTTTCTCCGAAAGATGCCCAATTGATGTTGTTTTGCGATGAGCACTCTCTTGGGTATCCATTGGTGAGCAAGGTCGCACAAAAGCTACTATTTCAAACGAATGTCGATGTTCAGGAAAAATATAATCGTTTGAGAAGGATATTTGTCGATTTTCGTTCGCATTCCAAAGGAGGGTTGGCAAAATACCGGGCAAAGGTTGAGCACAGACGCGTTGTAAAAAACAACGTGGGAAGAGCCGTTCTCAAGAAGCTCTTCGATGATGGCATACTCACACGAGACCACAAGTTTTACTACGTTCAGCCAGCACAGCTGTCCGAGAAAATTGGCATTCACTGGGAAGACTTGAAGCAAAGGAAGTCCACACGTCGCCTGGAAGAATACCTCGCCAACATAAAGATTTAGTTTGACTCGAGTTAGGTGGAGGTCAGCATGGTAACAACGGATACAAGCGAAAAAGGCCTTGAGGCTCTGATCACTGCGTCGCTTGTCAACGACGCCGGATATGTCGAGGGCAGGCCAGAGGACTACGACCGGGACCATGCCGTTGACCTCGCCCAGTTATTCGCGTTCCTCAGGGACACCCAGCCTGATGTCATAGAAACACTGAGCATTGGGGAGGAAGGAACCTCCCGCCAGCAGTTCCTCCACCGCCTTCAGGGAGAGATAGCCAAGCGAGGCGTCATTGACGTGCTGCGCAAAGGGATCAAGACCGGGCCTGCGCATATCGACTTGTTCTACGGTACGCCGACACCCGGCAACGAGAAGGCGAAAGAGCTTTTCGCGGCCAACATTTTTAGCGTCACTCGCCAGCTTCGTTACAGCAAGGACGAAACCAGGCTGGCCCTGGATATGGGGCTGTTTATCAACGGGCTTCCCATCGCCACCTTTGAGCTGAAGAATAAGCTCACCAAACAGACAGTGGCCGACGCCATCGAGCAGTACAAACGGGACCGCGACCCCAAGGAACTGCTCTTCCAGTTCGGGCGCTGTGTGGTCCATTTCGCCTTGGACGACCACGAAGTCTGGATGTGCACCCATCTAAAAGGCAACGGGAGCTGGTTCCTTCCCTTCAACAAGGGCTATAACGACGGGGCTGGAAACCCGCCCAATTCCGAGGGGCTCGCCACGGACTATCTCTGGAAAGAGGTGTTGACCAAGCCAAGCCTGACCAACATCCTGGAGAGCTACGCCCAGGTTGTGGAGGAAAAAGACAAGCAGGGGCGCAAGAAGCGCAAGCAGATATTCCCCCGCTACCATCAGTTGGATGTGGTCCGGGACCTCCTGAAAAAAGCCCAGGCGGATGGTGCGGGCCAGCGGTATCTGATTCAGCACTCCGCAGGCTCCGGGAAATCCAATTCCATCACATGGCTGGCGCATCAACTTGTAGAGTTGAAACAAGGCGACAAGCCCATCTTCGATTCCGTCATCGTGGTCACGGACCGCAGGGTGCTGGATAAACAGATACGGAACAACATCAGGCAGTTCGCCCAGGTCTCGGCGGTTGTCGGAGCCGTGACCCAAGGCTCGAGGCAGCTCCGGGAGTTCATTCTTCAGGGAAAGAAGATCATCATTTCCACGGTCCAAAAATTCCCCTTTATCCTGGAAGAGATAGGAAACCAGCACAGGGGCAGTTCTTTCGCCATCATCATCGACGAAGCGCACTCCAGCCAGGGTGGTCGCACTGCGGCTGCCATGAATATCGCCCTTTCCGAGCAGGGAGAAGAGGAAGAGGAGAGCGTCGAGGATCGCATCAACCGGATCATGGAAGCCCGGAAGATGCTGCCCAACGCCAGCTACTTCGCCTTTACCGCCACACCCAAAAACAAGACGTTGGAGATATTCGGCATTAAACAGGCTAATGGGAATTTCCGTCCGTTCCACGGGTACACCATGAAGCAGGCGATCCAGGAGGGCTTCATCCTGGACGTGCTGCGGAACTACACCACGGTGAGCAGCTATTATCGTCTGGTGAAGACCGTGGAGGACGATCCCGAGTTCGACGCCAAGAAAGCCAAGCGCAAGCTGCGGCGCTATGTCGAATCCCATGACCACGCGATCCGTCTGAAATCGGAAATCATGGTGGACCACTTCCACGAGCAGGTCCTCGCCAAGAAGAAGATCGGCGGTAGGGCCAGAGCCATGGTTGTCACCAGCGGCATCAAGAGGGCCATCCAATACAAGCTGGCTTTCGACGCCTATCTCAAGGAGAGAAATAGCCCGTACAAGGCCATTGTCGCCTTCTCTGGTGAACATGAGCACGGCGGGCAGGACGTAACCGAAGCCACCATGAACGGGTTCCCGAGCAACCAGATTCCCGAGATCTTCCGGGAAGACCCGTACCGCTTTCTGATCGTGGCTGACAAATTCCAGACGGGCTATGACGAACCGCTACTCCATACCATGTACGTGGACAAACAGCTCTCGGGCGTGAAGGCGGTCCAGACCCTCTCCAGGCTCAACCGCGCCCATCCGCAGAAGCATGACACCTTCGTCCTCGACTTCATGAACGACACGGAAGGCATTGAGAGGTCATTCGGGGATTACTACCGCACGACGATCCTGAGCCAGGAGACAGACCCGGATAAGCTGCACGATCTCAAGGCGGACCTGGACGGCTATCAGGTATACTCCGAGGCCGATGTGGACGCCCTTGTGGAGTTGTATCTCTCCGGCGCTGACAGGGATAAACTGGACCCGATTCTGGACGGCTCGGTTGCCACCTACAACGTCGACCTGGACGAGGACGGGCAGGTGGATTTCAAGAGCAAGGCCAAGGCGTTTGCCCGGACGTACAGCTTTCTCGCCTCGGTGCTCCCCTATACGAACCTGGACTGGGAAAAGCTCTCCATCTTCTTGAACTTCCTCATACCGAAGCTCCCGGCTCCCAAAGAAGAAGACCTCTCCAAGGGCATCCTGGAAACTATCGACATGGACAGTTACCGGGTTGAGGTGAAGGAACAAATTCGCATTTCACTGGCGGATGAGGATGGGGAGTTAGAGCCTGTCCCTCTCGGTGGCGGCGGCGGAAAGCCCGAGCCGGAACTTGATTATCTAAGCAACATCGTCAAGGCCTTCAATGACCAGTTCGGGAGCATTGAGTGGAACGACGAGGACAAGATTCGCAAGGTCATCACCGAGGAGATTCCGGCGAAGGTGGCCGCAGACAAGGCGTACCAGAACGCCAAACAGAACGATGACAAGCAGAACGCCAGAATCGAGCATGACAAGGCGCTTGGCCGGGTCATGATGGAACTCCTCGCGGACCATACGGAGCTGTTCAAGCAGTTCAGTGACAACCCCGGCTTCAAGAAGTGGCTCTCGGACACCATCTTTACGATGACGTATGAAGACGCTCCCAGAGAGCGGGCATAATATTTCGTCAGAGGATACCAATGGGGCTTCCTGCTCAGTTAAAAAAGCGCAGCACATCAAGGCAATAAGGTTTTTATAACGCGATATAAAGCAAAGGCTAGAATTGTCATGCAAAGCAGATCGCAATACTCGGCAGCAGGTTCTCTATTGGGGTATATATACCAGTGCCGTCTTGCCCTGTTTGAATCGTTGAAGAGGCTAAAATCAGACCCTGACGTTTCTATTGCGATTGAGACAATTGATGATGTTGTATTTGAAAAAGATGGAAGCCCGACTGAAATTATTCAAGTAAAACATCATATCAACAGAAAAGCAAATCTCACTGATTCCAGCATAGACCTCTGGAAGACAATACGTATTTGGTGTGACTTGTGCCTGGATGAAAACTCACACGGCGAATCCATATTATGCCTGATGACGACAGAAGCTGCTGCTGCCAATTCTGCGGCCTATTTGTTGAGGGTAGAAGAAAGAAATGTTTTGCAAGCAGAGCAAATGCTTTTACAGGTCAGCCAGACATCATCAAATGAATCTAATAGGGCGGCGTATGACAGATTCAACTCTCTAAGCTCTGAGCAACGGCTTGCGCTCCTTGAAAGGGTTTGTATTTTGGACAATTGCCCAGTAAGCAAGGATCTCGGAACAGAAATGCAAACCGAACTATGGGGGCACTGTGAACGACAATACGTTGAGCAGTTTCTTGCATACCTCGAAGGATGGTGGATGCAGCGCCTAGTGGCGGGGCTCGATAACAGTTCTCCCCAAAATATTACGGGCCATGAAATCGATGCTCAACTCAATGCACTAAGGGAACAGTTTACAGCCGACTCCCTTCCTGTCCATCCTGAGATTCGTGGGGCAACCCCAGACACTTCCCCCTTTTCAAATTGGCTTTTTGTAAAGCAGCTGAGGCTGATTGACATTTCAGAAAGCAGAATCCAGCGTGCAGCTACTCATTTTTACAAAGCATCTGAACAACGATCAAGATGGGTCCGTGAAACGTTGCTCGTAGACTATGAACTTGAGCAATATGATGACATCCTCAAGGAAGAATGGGAGATTCGTTTTGATCAAGCTCAAGACGCAATGCCAGAAAACGCTACCAGCTCGGATAATATTGCATCAGGAAAAAATTTGTATCAATGGGTGGAAGCTGAAGCCAACATTCCAATTCGCCCGTCTTGCCAAGATCGTTTCATAACCAGAGGATCATATCAGATACTCGCAAACCGTCTTCAAGTTGGGTGGCATCCTGACTATATGGCTCAACTTACCTCCAAGACACAAAAGGAAGATTCATGAAGGACTGGGATAAAAGACCTCCAGAGATCGCTGCGCTGCTAAACCCAGCTTTTTGTGGATATCTCCTGTCCATTGGATTGATCGAGTACACAAATAATATTGAGGAGGGAGCACCATACCTTTTTCCTTTTATACAGTTGCCGCTAGTGCTTCACAAGCCAACCAGAGACATACTCCCGAGGTCGTCAAGAACATCGTTTTCTGCATGGATTACTGGGACAAATACAGCAGCTGCCAAGGTTGGTTTTGCAGAACGAGCAAGGCGAGTTTCTCCATACGCAAAAGAGGCACTAGTTTTTTCTTTGCAACATAAACGTATTACTGTCACCGATGATGGTTTGCTACGAGTTCCAAGTGCTCCCCCAAAGTCTTATCGCAACGCAACTAGGGAAATCAATGAGTGTGTTCGTGCAGCTATTCTATGCGGCAAGTGGTTCTCAATGATTGGAGACTTTAAAACTGCGATGGCATTACTGGGAGTGAAACCGTGATATTTCAAATTTCGAACATTGCTATATATGGCTCAGGTGGGGTTTTTCGCTCTGTTGAGCTAAAACACAATGAAGTTAATATTATAACAGGGAACAACAAAACTGGAAAATCAGCACTGATTCATATTGTCGACTACTGTTTAGGTAGAAAGGAGTGCAACGTTCCTGCTGGTGTTATTCGAAAAAGAGTAAGATGGTATGCATTGAAGTTGTCTACGTCATCTGGCGATATCATAATTGCAAGGCGAAACCCTGACCCTGGAAAGGAGTCTTCTGAAGATATTTACATTGAACGCGGCACATCCTTAGATTTTCCTGAAGCAAAAAGACTTTTAAAAAATTCTAATTTAGATACGTTAAGTTCGATATTAAATGCTGTAATTGGCATTGGTGAATATTCTCACGAAATAAAGAAGGGACAGACAAGGAAAACGGGCATGGCTGGAATAGGAAAGGCGTTGTTTTTTTGTTTTCAGACTCAAAGTGAGGTGGATGACCAAAAGTTTCTATTTCATCGTCAGGGTGAACCATTTATTCCACAGAGCATCAAAGACTATCTTCCATATTTTCTTGGCGTGATTACTGATGAATATATTAATGACAAAGAGAAGATTCGTCGCCTAAAGCGAAAGATCAAGCAGGTAGAAGCTAAAATTGCTGAACAAAGCAGACTCAAAGGGCAAAACTTTGAGCGTGCATTCTCTTTACTTAATGAGGCAAGAAGTGTTGACCTAATCCCATCGGACAAACCTTCGGAGTCTTCATGGGCGTCTGTTCGGCAGTTGATTGAGAGCGCATTGTCAAAAGATATTGACAAGTATTCAGGGGAGCCTAATCTTGAAATCCTTGACGACCTTCTCAACAAACAGCAACAGTTAAGAGGATCATATCGGTCTATCAGGACAGAACTTCGCTCATTAGAGGATTTACGTCGCTCCTCAAATGGATTTGGCTCCGAGATGGTTGAACAAAAGAATCGCCTGGAATCTATCAATTTATTTGACCAAACTGAAGATAGCGCTGTTTGCCCCATATGTTCTTCCACTCTGGCTGAAATACCCCCGTCAGCAAAGGCCATCCATGCGAGTTTGCATGAAATAGACTCTCAGCTTGAAGCTGTCGCCAACGACACACCACATCTTGATGCGATGATACAGTCAGCTGAAGGTCGGCTGGGTGAAGTCAAAAAGCAGCTTGATGAAGTTCGTTTGTCCATTCTTTCTCTTCAAAAAACAAATGAACGGATTTCTGCTTTACGTGATATGAACTCAAGACGTGCCATGATAAAGGGCAGACTCAGTCTTTATCTTGAGAACATGCCTGTTCCAGATGAGGTCACTAGCCAAGATGAACTTGAGGTCGAAAGGTTGGTTGAAGAGATCACAAGATTGGAAGCAAAATTGGATGACGAAAATCTTTCAGAGCGTCTGGATTCTGTCCTTTCACGCGTCTCGGCTCAGATAACCACCCTTGCAAGGGCTCTTGAGATTGAACACTCTAATTCTCCCATGAGACTCGACATAAAAAATCTTACAATCGTTGCAGATACAGAGGATGGGCCAATCCCAATGCCCAAAATGGGGAGTGGTGACACATGGGTTGGTCTTCATCTTGTGACTCATTTAGCGCTTCATAATTGGTTTTTGAAAAAACAAAGACCTGTTCCTCAGTTTATCTTTTTTGATCAACCTTCGCAGGCATATTTCCCGCCAGATACTTCAGCCGAGACGGTTAGAGAGGAAACTGAGCCAACCAACCCCGATCGCCAGTCAGTAGTCCGTATGTTCAAATTAATACTTGCGCAGACTCAAAATTTTCAAGTGGTTATTACCGAGCATGCCGACATTGGGGAAGGCTGGTTTCAGGAACTGGTAAGAGAAAAATGGTGGGATGGAACCCAAAAACTAGTGCCTATCGACTGGCCTGAGGTTTGAGACTAGGGCCTGGTCAGAATCTCTTGATATTTGATTGGTTAACATGTTTGTTTGCTACTCGGTGAACCTCGGTTTTCCGGTGAACCTCTGGTGAACCTGGATTCCCCCAGATTCCTATGGATTCCCCCTCAGAATGTTGACAGCGATCGAAATAAGTTGAATAAAATCAACGCTTCTGCCCTCCTTGTGCGGCATGGCATTCAAGAGGTCGTGGGTTCGATTCCCTCCAGCTCCACCAGAAAATTTCCCAAGAAAAAGGACCGGTTAACAGTAAAAGTTGACTGGTCCTTTTTCTTTGGCTGGGGAACCAATCGGTGAACCAAATGTTCCCCGCTGTGTTGGAGAGAACTGTTTAATCAACTGTAATCACTGTGTATGAGATGTTGGACCTGGGAACATTTTATCTGGAGGTTTCCAGAGCATCTTGAGCACTCGGGTTTACCCACCGAGATGTTTAAGCTTCTTGTCCCATCTGCTGATTGAGGTTGTTTGAGCGGAAAGGGCCAGAACCCCAATTACCCTTTCGGGTATGACACTCTCCTGCAAAATTCTCAGTATTTCCCGTACACTCGATGAAACAGGATGTACGGAATTATGTTTTTTTGGGTTTTTCTTCCAAAAAAGATGGGGAGAGCCATTGCTGACCCTCCCCATGTGCATAGTCTTTCACGGTGCGCCTGCTATTCCAGGTCCGGAAGATGGGAGATTGCCCTATCGGAATCTCCTGGAATGACATGCGCATACCGGTCCAGTGTCATCTTCGCGCTGGAATGTCCCATCAGCAAAGACACCGTTTTCACGGGAACGCCTTTGGACAGCAACGTGCTGCAAAACCAATGGCGAATGTCGTACAGGACCACTTCGTTGCCAAGGTCGAGTTTCCGGCAAGCCCGTCTGAAGCCTACATGGATACTCTTGACGTATATGATACGCTGGATGCTTTAAGTGCGCGCTTGTGGTAGTTATTGATCAAATGTTTTGATTCAAAAGATCAAGATCTGAAAAATAAAAGGAATTAACATCGTTAAGCTACTATTCGTTCAACAACAGCTCGGACATTCCGTCCAGCTTGGCTTTCACCGATTTCCATTCCGGCAACTGCTCGGTCAGCAGACGGTAGAACCTTGGACTATGGTTGTGTTCCTGTAAATGGCACAGCTCGTGGAGAAGCACGTATTCAATACACTCTCGAGGCGCTTTGACGAGGTGGGGATTGAGCGAGAGTATCCCCTTCGGAGAACAACTGCCCCATTGCTTCTTCATCATCAGTAATCGCCATTCAGGCGCTTCAGCCAGCCACGGGACTCTGGCGGCAATGTCCTTCAGTCGCCGGGTGAAGTAGTCCTGTGCCCTTGCTCGGTACCAATCCCGAAGCAGTTTACGAACACGCGCAGGGCTGACAGCGTTCGCTTCCACCATGAGCTTGCCCCGGTGGAGTTTGACACAGCCCCTCGCATCCTCTGAGTGTACCACCTTCAGCTGATACCGCTGTCCCTGATAGTAGTGACTCTCACCGCTGACGTACTCACGCGGCAGGACATACTCACGCAGTTCGCGCACCTTGACGATATGTCCCATGACCCACCGGGCGCGTTTCTGAACAGCAGACTTTATCTCGGTGAGTTCCGCGTCCATCGGCGCATCCACCTGGACCGATCCGTCAGGGTGGACATGGATAGCTACCTTACCCTCGCGATCCGGGACATGACAGACCTGATAGCGAATCCGTTCTTCGCCATAGGAGAGGGTTTGCATGATGATCCTATTCGTTTCCATGGGCCAAACGCACACGGGTAATCTGGATAATATGCTCGATGACGTCCTTGGCTTTTTCCAGGCCCATCAGCTTGAACAGCCTCGGCAGGATACCCGTCTTGATCGAAGATTCCATGGACTGCGGGTTCAGGGAGTGCTCGGCAACGGCGTCACTGACAATGGAGTCGATAGCCTTGGCTTCCTCGACGAGTTGGCTCTTCTCTTCCGGCGCAATCGTTTCGAAATGGTCATCACCAAGCACCAGACGGAAGGTCCCGTAGTACGCCTTGGCTGTCTCGCTCTTTCCCAACTCATCAGGTATACCCGAGACGGATCGGCTGTTGACCTGTTCCTCGAACTCCATGAGCAGCGTGTATTGCTTGTAGGGATGCTCGAACATTTGCTCGGCCTGGGAAATCGCTTCACGCAGCAATTCGGAAAAGACCTTTTGCGCATAGGGGTCATCACCAAGTTTCTGCTCGATGGTCTTCTTGACCCGTGTGCGGATGATGTCCGTCTCGTTGCGCGTCTTCTCCTTGGTCCATTCCTCGGGGTTCTTCTGGGTGATTTCGTCGATGGCGATCACCCCTTCCGATTCGTGGATGGATTCACCGACCACATGCTTGTCCACGAGTCTGCGGATTTGCTCCTCGTATGCGCTATAGTCCACGGTTTCCTGAGCGTCCTGTCTGGCGATCTTTCGTAGGTTGGTGAAGAAGCGAAGGTCCTTCTTGTAATTGTTGATATCCTTGTCGCTGAAGCTTCCGTCCTCATAAAAAGAGCGGGTTGAAAGGGCTATCTTCAGGCACAGACCGAATTCCGTCAGCGCCTGGTAGAAATCCTCACGGACCTTCTGGCGCTTATCGACGCTGGTTCCCTCGTCGTCCTCGGTATAGTGGGGCATGAGCACTTGGCGGTACTGCTCCAGGTCCTGCTTGTTCTGCACGTCCTTGAAAAACGACCACAGCTTTTTGTGGTGGTCGGGCAGTCGCTTATACTCCGTGCTGACCTGATGATAGAGACCATCGATGTCGTCCACATCATATCCGCCCTGTGTCCGCTCTTGCATATCCTGATACTGCTTCAAGGTGGTGTCGAGTTGCTGCAAGATGCCCCGGTAGTCGATGAGCAGTCCATAGTCCTTGGCTTCATGAAGCCGGTTCACTCTGGCGATCGCCTGAAGCAGGTTGTGCTCCTTCAAAGGCTTGTCAATGTACAGAACCGTGTTTCTCGGCTCGTCGAACCCGGTGAGGAGTTTGTCCACCACGATCAGGATGTCTACGCCGTCATCGCTGGCAAAGCTCTCGATGACATCACGTTCGTACTGTTCTGCGTTGGACGAATTGCCCACGGTGTCCTTGTACCACTGCTGGACCTCGGGCAGGGTCGATTCGTTCACCTCGGAATGCCCCTCGCGAGTATCGGGGGGCGAGATGACCACCGCGCTCGTAACCAGCCCCGTCTGGTCCAGGTACTTCTTGAAGCGGATAGCGTTCAGCTTCGAGTCGGTGGCGAGTTGCGCCTTGAGCCCCATGCGCAGCGATTTGATGTTGTCCGAAAAGTGGGTGGCGATGTCCCAGGCAATCAGTTCGATGCGGTTCTCGGACCCGTAGATAGCGCCCTTGTTCGCGAACTTTTTCTTGAGGTCCGTCCGCTGTTCCTCGGTCAGCTTGGCGGTGATCTTGTCGAACCAGTTGTCTATGGCGGATTCGTTCACATCCAGTTCGGGACGGCGTTCTTCATAGAGCAGCGGCGTCACCGTCCCGTCCTCGACTGCCCGCTGCATGGTATAGGCGTGGATGATGGGACCGAACTTGTTCTGCGTCTTGTCGTCCTTGAGAAGAGGCGTACCAGTGAATGCGATGTAGGACGCGTTGGGCAGGGACTTGCGCATCCGCTCGTGGGTTTCACCGCCCTGGCTGCGGTGCCCCTCGTCCACCAGCACGATGATCTTGTCGCTCGGGTTGTAACACTCGGGTAGCTTGGACGCGGTGTTGAACTTGGCGTTGATGGTGAAGATGATCCGTTCGGTTCCTTTCCCGATCCGCTGGGCAAGGTCGCGTCCTGAACGGGCCAGGGCTTTCTCGCCCTCCTTCTTGGCGGCGATCACCGACCCGAACGCTCCGCCGGTGAGAAACACCTTGGACAGCTGCTTTTCCAGGTCCACCCGGTCCGTGACGATGATCACCCGGCAGTTTTTCAACTCCGGCTCCAGCAGCAACGCCTTGGTCAAAAAGACCATGGTGAAGGACTTGCCCGACCCCGTGGTGTGCCAGATGACGCCGCCTTCACGACTGCCGCGCTTGTCCAGACGCTTCACCCGTTGCAGCATGGACTTGATCCCGAACGCTTGCTGATACCGGGCCACGATCTTCCCGACCCGCTTGTCGAAGAGGATGAAGTAGCGGACCATTTCCAGCAGCCGCTCCTTCCCGAGCAAGCTGATCAGCAGCTTGTCCTGATCGGTGGGGAGCACGTCCTGGGACCAGAGCGATTCGAAATAGTTTCGCATCTTGGCGGGGCGATTCGCAAAGATGGCGTTTTTGGCTTCGTCCGCAAGGGGCTTGTTCTTGACCTGATGAAACAGCGCGTCGTCCAGTTCCTCTTCCCGCCACTTGGACCAGAACTTCTTGGGGGTCATGGTGGTGGCGTAGCGTCCATCGGTATTGCTGACAGCCAGAAGCAGCTGCGCATAGCAGAACAGGTGCGGTATCTCGTGGGGTTTCTGGTTGCGGATGTTCTGGCTGATCCCTTCGTCCAGCATGGACTTGTTCGGGTTGCCGGATTCAGGTCGCTTCGCCTCGATGACCACCAAGGGGATACCGTTGACGAAGCACACGAGGTCAGGGATGCGCTTGTGCGTCCCGCCGGAAGAGATGACTTCCATCTCCTCGGTAACGTGGAACAGGTTGTTCTCCGGGGTATTCCAGTCGATGATGGGTATGGTGGGCTGGACAGGCTTGCCGCCGATGAATTCCTTTACGGTCACGCCAAGGATCAGCTTGTCGTATATCCGCTCGTTGGCGGTGAGCAGCCCCTCGTTCAGACCCGGCGTGGACAGTTCCCGAACGATCTGTTCGATGGCGTTGGTGGACAGGGGGCGCCACTGTCCATCCCACTCGAACCGCCGCGTCTGGAGCGCACGCACCAGTTCATCCTTGAGCAACACCTCGCGATTCGACCCGCGCTTGCCCAGGCACTCGAATGGGGGAAGGTAGGTCCAGCCGAGGTGCGAGAGCACCTGAAGGGCTGGTATCTTGGCGCTGTATTCTTCTTTGGTCTCGGGTGTCTGGTGCATGGCTCTCTTCACTTGAATGGGAGGCGTCTTGAATGTTGGGGCTTATTCGCATAACATACGAATATCTGGTGGCCCCTGCGCCTGCGACGACTCCCGTTGACAGGCTGGCTACAAAGCACGGCGAGATGTTGCAGCATCGAGCCGTGTTTTTATTTGCGTCTTCAACATCGGTTCACTCCTGCCCTTATCCCTTCGGGGGACAAGGATCGTTACCGTGGCTGTCAGATTCGCGAATCCGTCCATCAGGACGATGAATCTGAAGCTCGGTGCCCTGGTTTTGGCTGATCTGGCGACCAATATTGATCGCTTCAGCCTGGGTGTTGGTCCTGTGCGATGCGCGTTCAGAACCATCCCGTTTCACTTGCCAGCCACCATCAGGATGGGGCATGGCGCGGTGGGTGTCCCTGCTCATGGGAATCACCTCCTTCACCCGCTATGTTTATCCGGCGTGCGCCAGAGAGCGGTCATCATCAACCTGCACGCGGCGTTTGCCTGTGAGGAGTTGCTGCATGAGGGCTTTTTTCGCCTCATCAAAAACTGCACGAGTCTCCGTGTGTTTTATTGTGGTATGGTCAGCACATATTATCAATCTTGCTATTGCCTTTTGTTCGTCAGGGCGCGGAAGATTGACTTCAATCTTTCGGATTATTCCAGCATTCAAGTTTGGCTGTCCACCTTGGACAAGTCGCTTTGCTTTCTCCATGTACATCTCAAGATAGTAGTAAAGAAACATAGTATCTATTTCATCATTTGGTAAAATACAAAGGATTGCCTGGTTAATTGCAGCATTAATTTTAGATATTCCTATCACGCCAGCAGTTGCACCATAAAGAGCAAGAAGGATGCTATCCTCTTGGACCATCTTTGCGCTTGAATTTTTTAGCCCTTCCGATGTTATGAACTCTTCGGTAGATATGATGTAGCGACTGTTTACTTCGCCTGATTTTATCCAGGGAATTTCCCCCCCATAATACTGAGGCTTGCTTCTTGATGGTGTTCCCCCCGAGTAGGTATTTGCTATCTCTTCCAAGTGGGTAGTCTTCCACTCCCCACTGAACCCCGGCAGACGCTTCTTGCCCGTCAGCAGTTGCTGCATGAGCGCCTTTTTCTGCTGCTGGCTGTTCTCGATCAGCTTGTCCACCGTTTCAATCGCCTTGTCCCAGGTGGACAGGATGCGGGCGATCTTCTTTTGTTCGGGGAGGGGGGGGAGAGCAACTTTTAGTTTTGCAAGGTCTTTCCAGTAAATAGCGGCAACACTTGTGCTACCTGCTGACAGGGATCGTACTCGTCCCTTCCCTGGACCAAATGTTAGTTGACTGCATATAAAATCTTGGTTTGCTTTGTTTTTGAATTTGATTCTATTTATGTTGTTGTCACAAACTGCGTTAGCGAGTTCGCAGTGCCAAACAGCAGACTTTCCCACCAATTCCGGTGTGTTTCTCGTGTTGAACAAGAAGTCACCGTCTTCTAAATAGAGGGTATCTTCAACGCTATCACGTGATAAAAGTTCACATTCTTGAATGTTCAACCCACCCCAGGTGAGGTTCCCCATTTTTAAAAGCGGAATGTTGTCATCAGGAGACTCCCCACGCGATGGTGTTCCTAATTGTGTCCCTTTGGTGATATCTCTAAAAGTCGTAATGTCCCAATCAGAAGGATATTGATCCTGTACTCGCTTCAAATTAAATGCCATACCCAAGCTCCTTGAGGTATCCTTCCATCCTATTCACCCTTCTTCCTGCTAACCTGCTTCTCAACCTCTTCAAGCGCCTTCAGGTCTTCGGCGTCCGCTTCTATCGCTTGCTGAGCCTTGCGTTTTTGATCGAACTCGGAGAATCGCTCGTGTGCGATCGTCACCATGGCCTTGCGGCTCATGCTTCCGCGTCCTTCCAGCAGGGGACGCTCGTTGAAGGTGATGAAGCGATCCACGTTGCCCTTCCAGTCGGTGAGGGTCAGGTATTTGCGTTGGGAGACGCGATCCTCGGCATAGTCCAGGAACATCGTCACGAAGCGGTTGAGTTCGGTTACCTCGTCTTCCACCAAGTAGTTCTTGGCGATAATGACGTCCGCTTTTCGTACGACTTCGCCTTTCCAGGTTGTCAGGTTCATGTTGGGCTTGTTCGGATCGGCGCGTTCAACAACCAATTCCGCGGCGGTCTGGCCCGTCACTGCGTGGAGCAGCTTGTTCTGCACCTCGGCAAAGAAATTGTGCGCAGCGGTGGGGTCGTCCTTGTAGTCCTGAGACAGGGCGAAGAGGTCCCGAACCTTCTGGTAGAACCGCTTTTCCGAGGCTCGTATATCCCGTATGCGCTCAAGCAGTTCATCGAAATAATCCCAGGCGGGCTCCTTCAACCGCTCGTCGTTCATGACGAAACCTTTCACCAGGTATTCGCGAAGAGTCGTGGTGGCCCACTGTCTGAACTCAACGCCTCGTGGCGATTTCACCCGGTAGCCAACGGCGAGAATGACATCGAGGCTGTAGTGCTTGGTTTTGTAATTTTTTCCGTCGGTTGCAGTTATTAAGAAATCCTTAATAACTGAATTTTGGGACAACTCTCCCTCTTCAAAAATGTTCTTGAGGTGCTGATTGATATTCGACGGCGTAACCTGAAAGAGCTCAGCCATTTCTTTTTGGGTCAGCCATCCAGTGTCCCCATGGATTTTGATATCAACCTTGCTTCTTCCGTCATCGGTCGAATAAAGGATGACTTCCGTTTTAGGGGCAGGCAGGTTGTCGCTCATCACACACGCTCCTCGCCAGAATAACCAAGCTCCTTGAGGTAGCCCTCCATCTCCACTTCCAGCTTCTCCAGGTCCGCCTTCAGCACCTTGCGTTCCTTCAGCACCGCCTCGAGGTCGATTTCCTCTTCCTCTTCAAAGGTGTCCACGTAGCGCGGGATGTTCAGGTTGAAATCGTTTTCCTTGATCTCGTCGAAGCTCGCCAGATACGCGTACTTGTCCACGTTCTCCCGGGCCTTGGCGGTGGCCAGGACCTTCTCCAGGTCCTCGTCGCGCAGGAAGTTCTGGTTCTTCCCGTCCCGGTAGTCCCGTGATGCGTCGATGAAGAGCACGCCGGTGTCCTTCTTGTTCTTGCGGAACACCAGGATCGCCGCCGGGATGCCCGTACCATAAAAGAGCTTTTCGGGCAGTCCGATGACCATGTCCAGGAGGTTCTCCTCGATCAGCTGCTGGCGGATTTTTCCTTCAGACGACCCCCGGAAGAGCACCCCATGCGGGACAACCACCCCCATGCGTCCACTGCCCGGCTTCAGCGTCTCGATCATGTGCAGGATGAACGCATAGTCGCCCTTGGTCTTGGGCGGAATACCGCGCCTGAAGCGTCCAAAGCGATCCGTATCAGCTGACTCGTGGCCCCACTTGTCTAGGGAGAAAGGAGGATTCGCCACAACGATGTCGAAGTGCTTGAGCTTGTTGTCCCCTTCCAGCAGCAGCGGGTTGCGCAGGGTGTCGCCCCATTCGACGCGGTGGTTGTCCTCGCCGTGCAGGAACATGTTCATCTTCGCCAGTGCCCAGGTGGAGCCGATGGCTTCCTGCCCGAACAGCGCATACTTCTTGGACCCGAAATGCTCCTTGACCTGTCGTCCGCATTTCATGAGCAGGGAGCCCGAGCCACACGCCGGGTCGCATATCTCGTCACCTTCCTGGGGCTCCACCAGCTGCGCGATGAGTTGCGATACCTCGGGAGGGGTGTAGAACTCGCCAGCTTTCTTGCCGGATGTGGCGGCAAAGTGCTTGATCAGGAACTCGTATGCGTTCCCGATGATGTCCAGGTTGCCGATGCGGGAGGGGCGCAGGTTCAGCTCGGGCTTGTTGAAGTCCTCCAGCATGTGCCGCAGGATGTCGTTCTTCTGCTTGTCGTCACCGAGCTTGGTGGAGTTGAAGCTGATGTCCTGGAACACGTCGTTGAGCTTGCCCATGTTCGCTTCTTCAATGGCGTGCAGGGCCTTGTCGATGCGCTCACCGTTCCCGGGCTCGAAACGCTTGTCGTACAGGAAATAGAACCCGGCTTCCTTGGGCAGCACGAACCGCTCATTTTTGAGCATCTCTTCGATCAGCTCAGGATGGTCTCCGTACCGAGCCTTGTATTTGTCGTAGTGGTCCTGCCAGACGTCGCTGATGTACTTGAGGAACAGCATGGTCAGGACGTAGTCCTTGTATGCGCTGGCATCCACCACGCCCCGGAAGGTGTCGCACACGTTCCAGACCGCATCGTTTACTTCTTTCTGGCTCACTTGAGGATTCATTCGAGTTCGCTCCTTGCGCCGGTATCCGGGGTCAGTATCATCGACGCCACCGCCTTGAGTTCTCGCTCCCGGTTGGCGATCAATTCCATATATGCTTCGGTTTCAGATCGAGCCGCCTGGGCATAATTCATGACGACTTGCTGCGCTTCAAGTTCAGGCGCAACCAACGGGAGGTCTTCCAGCACTCCCTTGCGTATGCTTCTCTGCACGGTCCCTTCTGCGGACGCATCCAGGTAGCGTTGTGCTGGAGCCTGGTTGATTTGCCATGCCAGAAACGCAGGAAGCAGTTTGGCGTTTCGCCTGACCTTGAGCAATAGGAAGTGCGGTGAGATGACAGCCGGGAAAGGAACCTCGTCCAGATGAACGGCGAAGTTCTTGTTCCCTCTGACCAGGAAAAGGACATCGCCCGACTGCAACCAATCCGGCTTCCGTCTGCCCTTGAGTTCAGTCCGAACAAGCTCGTCCCATGCAACCCCACCGGATTCGCTCACGTCCTTCATCTGGACAGCGCGAGCCTCACCATCGGGGTCATGGTCGATCTTCCCTCTGAAAGGGTATCCTGGCAGGACGTTGACGAGTTCGGACAGCTTGCGCATCAATTTTCTCCATTCGAGATGATGCACATCATTGTCAGGGGGCCGAAGTTTGTCAAGAGAAAAAGTGCATCATTTTTTATGATGCAGAAAAAGTTGAGGCGGGGGGTGGGGGCTTAAAGCTGCATGTAAGGCATAACGAAGTCAAGATTGATCCGAAAGATACAACCCACGCCGTACCCATGATGCTTTCTGTGGTGCTTGCTGAATTTGATTGGCAGCTCAAAGCGGCGCACCAACTTTGGTCAACCGGAAGCAAAGACTGTGCTTGAAAAGTTCATTAATGGGTGCGCCTTTGAGGGGCTTGTGCATGGAGCTGAAGAGGCGATCGATGTGAGGAAACAGTTCAATGCCGCGCCGGTAGCGAGCGAAGGGATTGAGCCCTGCCCGTCCCGTCGGACAGTCGTTCGTGACCTGGACATCGTCTATAAATTTTGATCTATTACATTTGCGCTTGTACATCCAGCCCTCCACCATATGGGTGAAATGATTTGCTCACTGGCTGAATATGATTGCAAACAAAAACGAGATGCTACGCCAACATTTGGCGCAGTGTCAGGCTGCTGTATCGCTCAAGTTGGGCCATAGACTCAACTATGGTCCCGCAAACGGAGGTGAATGATGAATCTGTTTCTTTCGAAACGCTACACGCGTCGACAAATGATCTCTCGATCAGCAAAAGCGCTGGGCGGCGCGGCCTTGCTTTTGAATGCCCCCACCCTCGTTTCGTGCGCAGCGAGGCGGCGGGGAGGAAAAACGACGATGCAAGGCGTGAAAAAGGTCGCCATTCCAAGGCTGAACGACCACCACTCCCACACATCGCTGTACATCGCCCTGCTGGGAAGCAAGTCCTTCTGGGACGTCGGGGACAAGGCCTCTGCCATGAAGATCATCAACGAATCACCGGCGGATGAGCTGACGCTTATTCGCGGATGGAACAGCAACAAATTTACGTTCTCGAATGACGAACTCGCGAAGATGCCGCCGGTCGTCGTCGTGCACTACTCCTTGCACAGGATTAACATGAGCAGGAAAGCCGAGGAAATGCTGCTGGATAAACAGCCAGAGATCATCAAGAATTATAAAGACCTGGACTGGTACGAGAAAAATATCGACAAGGTGCTGTCCTTCATAGGCTCCATTCCGAAATTCGAAAAGGACAACATCGTCGACCACTACCACGACATCAGGCTTACCGGCGTGGATCAGGTCCAGGACATGCTGCTCGTGAGCAAAGAGGCGCTGCAAAAGGTCCGCGCGTCCCGGGTGTCGGACAAGATCGGTTTCTGGGCCTCGCCGGACATGTACAAGACGCTTTCGCCCGAGTCCAAGGCCGACATGCTGGGGATCAAGGTCTTTACGGACGGCTCCATGGGCGGGAAAACCAGCGCCATGAACAAACCCTATCGAAACGAGACCACCAAAGGCATGCTCTGCTACACGGACGACGGCCTGCTTGAGGTGATGCGCTTCGCCGCCAAGGAGAAGAAATCCATCTCCCTGCATGTCATCGGCGATCGCGCCTTGGACCAGGTTCTGGCCGCCTTGAAGAAGGTCAAGGCCGAGGGTCTGTGGTTCCCGTTGGTGCGAGTCGAGCACGCACAGTTCATCACGAAATCTCAGGCGCAGGCGTTCAAGGAGCGGGGCGTGGTCTTGTGCATGCAGCCCAACTTCTCCCAGGACTCCATCGACCTAGCCGAGACGCTCCCCGAGGGATATCCGGAAATCAACAACCCCTTTCGCATGCTCATCGACGACGTGGGGTACGTGCCGGGCAAAGATCTCATCTTCGGCTCGGACGGCATGCCGCACGGTGTTGAATACGGCATGGGCAACGCCCTATTCCCGCCGTACAAGGGGCAGGAACTGACTTTCGACGAGTTCATCAAAGGCTACACCAACCCGAACGCGCCCGCTGCGTTGCAGGTGGAGATCGACTACGACAGGAAGCAGGTCAGACTGCTGGAGCCCGCCGAGTTGCGGGAGTCGATTTAAGAAAGCACTGCATAATTGCCCTCTGGCTTCGTTGCTGCGAAAAGGGCAAACCCTCGTGTATGTCCATATACACGTCGGTCTTGCATTTTTTTGCGCCTCGCCAGCGAACAATTCTACGACACCTTCTGTAAGATGAATAAATCAGTGGGTAATACTACCATTCATTCGATGAATGGGCGCAATAATTTTGGCAGGATATCTGTACCACCGGTCCGATTTGATTTGGTTTACACACGTTCAGCTACATTTTTCCATGACGGGAGTTGAAAAACACAGTTATCGGCCTCCTGCTCCATCCGGAAGAAGAGGGGGGCCGGCAGAGTAAGAGTCACGATATCGTCTCGGAAACGTCTGCGCATCACCTGTCGGCCATCGCTCCCAATCATGCCCAGCACCGCCCTGGGGGCCGCCAACTCCGCCTCGGCATAGGCAAAAGCCGCGATGCTACAACAATCTGTACCTTGGGGAGCCCGGAGAGGGTCGGTTCCATGCATAACCGACCCCGCGAGCGTCACAAGACCTGAAAACTCAACCGGGTTGACCGGGAAAATAACGGCGCGGATGTTCTCAACAACAGAGGTGAGACTCAGCGGCTTGAACAGAACATACTTGTGCCGAATGTCGTATCGCGGGAATTCATGAAGAATCCACTCCCTGGCCAATTCCGCCGTACAGTGCCTACGCTCGCCATACTCGTACAGAGCACGCCAATTTTTGGGCGCAGCCTCTATTTCGGCTTGATAGGCCGCCAGGTTGCTTGTGGATTGAAGACCTTTACTGAACAAGGCGGCATGCAGATCCAACTGCTCGTCCGATATATCGAAATCGCACCCAAAACCCAAAGCCGCGCGACCCCCCGTGCAGACGATGCTCTCACGGCTACCGCCGGTGATTCTGCCGCCTACGCTTGCCTCTGCGAATAAATAGAGAACACACCCGAATTTACCTTTTTTATACTGGAATGCATCATCAGGTATGGTATCGCTCCAAACAACTGCCACTGGATTAAACTCCGGACATGCATTTTTCACGATCGAACTTTCCATGTTGAATCCTTTTTGAACTACTTATCTGTTTTTGTGAAATTGGAAGAGCGCATTCAATGGCTAACATTTTTTGAGAACATATTTATGACTACAACGTCAGTCATTATCATTTCTACCATATCTGAAATATCAGAAACCAAATTACCCTTTCGGGTATGACACTCTCCTGCAGAATTCTCAGTATTTCCCGTACACCCGATGAAGCAGGATGTACGGATTCATGTTTTTTTTGGTTTTTCTTCCAAAAAAGATGGGGAGAGCCATTGCTGACCCTCCCCGTGTGCGTAGTCTTTCACTGTGCGCCTGTTATTCCAGGTCCGGAAGATGGGAGATTGCCTTGTCGGAATCTCCTGGAATGACATGCGCATACCGGTCCAGTGTCATCTTCGCGCTGGAATGTCCCATCAGCAAAGACACCGTTTTCACGGGAACGCCTTTGGACTGCAACGTGCTGCAGAACCAATGGCGAATGTCGTACAGGACCACTTCTGGCGAAGCCGATCCCGTCAGCTTTAGTTGTTAATTGACTCCACCGCCTTTAGGCGGTGGAGTATTCACTCATAATCAGCGCCCAGGGTTGTCCCTTTCCATGCCTCAAAGTCTTTTTTCAATGCGTCGATTTTAAGGTTTGCCGCGTCATAAGCCATTTTGCCGAGCAGTAGATGAAGAGGCGGCTCCTTTGACTCGACTACATCGATAAGGGCCTGCGCCGCTTTCACGGGGTCCCCGGCTTCCTGCCCGCCGCCCTGCAACGCAGCCTCCAGCCGTTGTTCTACGATTGTCCCCTTATAATCCTCAATGCCGGTCTGTGTTTTAGCTGAAGAGCGGCCGGCCCAGTCCGTCCGAAAGCCGCTTGGCTCGACAAGCGTTATCTTTATGCCGAATGGATCGAGCTCCTGCAACATGGCTTCCGAGATTCCTTCGACTGCATATTTGGTGGCGTTGTAATAGCCGAGCGTCGGGAACGACGTCAGACCGCCGATGGATGAAAAATTGATGATATGCCCGGATTTTTGTTTTCTCATGTACGGCAGGACCTGAGTCGTAACATCCATAAGGCCCCAGAAATTAATCTCGAACATCCTTCTGGCTTCTTTTTCGACGCTTTCCTCAGCCGAGCTGAAATAGCCGATGCCGGCGTTGTTTACCAGCACATCGATGCGGCCGAATTTTTCTACGGCTTTTTTGACGGCGTCGCGTACCTGGGATTTGTCGGTCACATCCAATGTCAGCGCGATCGCGTTTTCCCGATTGCCCGATATAACATCTTCAATTTCCGCCTTGTTTCTGGCGGTTACCACCACATTGTAGCCTGCCTCGATGGTCTTTTTAGCAAGCTCACGACCAAATCCGGTGGAGCAGCCGGTTATAAGCCAAATCTTATTGCCCATGATGCAGCCTCCTTTTTTATTACATGTTGCCTTAATAGCGTCTTTTTCGGTAAAAAGGGTGCATTTCTCTCTACTCGCAGGAGAATTAGCTGTTGGCCGTCAAGTCAATGACAAAGCGATACCGGACGTCCTTGTTTACGACACGATCAAAGGCCTCGCTAATCTGGCGGGGCTTTATCAATTCGATGTCCGCTTTGATATTGTGGGCGGTGCAGTAATCGACGACCTCCTGGGTTTCGGCGATGCCACCGATGACCGAACCTGCGAGATTCCTGCGGCGACTGATCAACGCCCCTCCGGGGATATCCTCCAACTGGTCCAATGCGCCAACATTTACAAGTGTCGCATCGACCCTGAGGAGGTTCAGAAATTGGTTCATGGGATAGCCTTTCGGGACGGTGGAAATCAGCAGATCGAATTGACTGGCACGCCTTGTCATAGCTTCGGTATCGCTCCACAGGACCGCTTCGCGCGCGCCAAGGTCCTTGGCGGCGGAAATCTTTCCAGGCGAAGTCGTGAACACCGTGACGTCCGCCTTGCGCGATACGGCGAGCTTCACCGCCAGATGGCCCAGGCCTCCGAGACCGATGACGCCCACTTTCTGTCCAGACTCGACCTTCCAGTGCTGAATTGGCGAGAAGGTTGTGATCCCGGCGCAAAGCAACGGGGCCATGGCCGGCAAGTCTACTCCCGGAGGAATTCTGACGGCATAGTGCTCCTGGACCACGATTTTATCGGAGAAACCGCCGTACGTGTATCCTCCTGATATCTTGTCCGGTGCATTGAAGACGAGCGTCCAGTCGTCGCAATACTGTTCGAGATCCGCTGTGCAGTAGTCGCAACTGCCACATGAATCCACGATGCAGCCTATTCCCGCGATGTCGTCCACCTTGAATTTTTTGACCTTGCTCCCAACAGCCATGACCCGTCCGATGATTTCGTGCCCGGGGACGCAGGGATAGTTCGCCGGGCCCCACTCGCTACGGGCGATGTGAATGTCGGAATGGCAGATTCCGCAGTACATAATGTCAATCAATACGTCGTTTGGTCTCAAAGCACGGCGTTCAATAGTTAGGGATTGGAAGCGTTCCGTTGGACCAGTTACCCCGTAAGCCTTGGTGGAAAAAGGGGTGTTGCCCACGGCGTTACCTCCTTCGGTCGCTTGTGCGTTTGCGCTCACGCCCGTCAAAAGCGTGGTTGTCGCCAGAATGGCGCCGGCTTTCATAAACTCGCGCCGACTTGATCCTAGGTTTTCTTTATGTTGCCTATCTTGATTGCCGTGTTCCTCACACATGGTGCTGACCTCCTTGCAGAGGAAGATGTTTTTCGACCTGCCTTCCTTATACAATATTTTTTATTATACTCGCGGGCATCCGGATGGTGATAGAACGATTCTATTTTAATCCTGCCTAATCCTCTTGGATATTCTTGAGTCAAACATACGCCATCCAAACAAGGAATCTGTCCGCATCTCCGCTCACGCCGAACACATTTCCCGCTTAAACTCCGCCGGGCTCTGCCCGAAATGGCGTTTGAACTCGCGACTAAACTGGGACGGGCTTTCATATCCCACGGCGTCGGCCGCAAGGTAGGCCTTCATGTTTTGCTGCACGATGAGATCCCTTGCCCGAGCGAGGCGGATTTTCTTGAGGTATTGCAGGGGAGAATCGGCGGTGACTTCCTTGAAGGCCTTGTGAAACGCCGAAACGCTCATGTTGGCCGAGTTCGCCAGATGCTGCACGTCGAGTTTTGCGGCGTAATTGCCCTCCAGGACGTTTATGACACGAGCCACCTGGGAGAACGCGCTACTCCCTTTTGCAAGAGAATAGAGTACTTGCGCCTGACTGCCGCACAAGGCCCGGTAATAGATTTCCCGAACCAGTCCAGGCGCTAGAATTTTTGCTTCCCGTTCAGTTCGAAGCGCTTTGAGCAGCTTGATGGCCGCGTCTTTCATGTCTTCGTCCATGGCGGACGGGCCTATGCCTAACGGGAAATCGCTGACATCCAGGTTGGCGACTTCGGTTTGCAGGTCCATCTGGCGGATCAGGTCGTTCAATTGCGCCATGTCGATGTCGATGAACAGGCCGAGCAAGGGAATTTCCGAACTGGGAAACGATTCGCACTCGAAAGGCATGGCGACTGAAGTGACCAGATAGTTGTCCACGTCATATCTGAACTCCCGTTCGCCCAGGAAGGCCACCTTGTGACCTGACGCGACGATGCAGATTCCGGGATTGTACAGCATCGGCCTGCGTCGAACGTGCTTGGTATCCTTGAAAAAACGTACGCCCTTGAGCTTCGATTCGACGGCGTCTCCGTCTAACATAGCCATATCTTGGAGTAATTCTACGAGATCGTTCATGTGGCTCCCTCCGTTCGTTCAAGACAAGTATGAATACCATCCGCCGCCTTTATTCAATACAAAAACGGCATTCGTAGAGAAACAGGCAAGTTTTAGAGAGAAATGTGCGTTCACGGCGGGGCGGAATCGTCTTAAATATTCTGCATGGACGATTGAAGATAAGGAACGCAATTCGCGGCCTGCGCTCTAAGGAGACATGGAAGATTGTCAACAACGGTAATGGCTAGTTGCCGGGACGTTCACCCCTTGATGTTCATGCCTCGTCTGGGTGCTCCGGGCCGTGTTGTTGTGTGAACCGCTGCCGTCGATTTCGTCCAACCAACCGGGAGGAAAGTATGAAAACACGTGAACTGGGCAAGAGCGGCCTGCGGGTTTCAGCCCTTGGCATGGGCTGCATGGGAATGAGCTTCTCCTACGGTCCTCCCTCCGACAAGGCGGAAATGATTTCGTTGATCCGCTCCGCCGTAGAGCGTGGCGTCACCTTTTTCGACACCGCCGAGGTCTATGGGCCGTTCATCAACGAGGAACTCGTGGGCGAGGCCCTGCAGCCCCTTCGTGATCAGGTGGTCATCGCCACCAAGTTCGGGTTCAACACCGCAGGCGACGCCACGGGGATGGGCGGTGGACCGCTGCTGGACAGCAGGCCGGAGCATATCAAGGAAGTAGCCGAGGCCTCGCTCAAGCGGTTACGCGTTGAGACCATCGACCTCTTCTACCAGCACAGGGTCGATCCGAACGTCCCCATTGAGGAGGTTGCGGGCGCGGTGCAGGATCTGATCCGCGAGGGGAAGGTTCGGCATTTCGGCCTTTCCGAAGCCGGAGTGGAGACGATTCGCCGAGCCCACGCGGTCCAGCCTGTCACGGCGCTCCAGAGCGAGTACGCGCTTTCATGGCGCTGGCCGGAGGTGAATCTGCTGTCCACGCTCAAGGAGTTGGGTATCGGTTTCGTGGCGTTCGGCGCTTTGGGCCGGGGCTTTCTGGCGGGGACCATCGGCGAGGATACGGTCCTCGAGGCAACGGATTTCCGCAGCACGATTCCCCGTCTTCAGCCCGAAGCGCGCAAGGCGAACATGCCCCTGGTTGATTTGCTTCGCCGGGTTGCGGCGTTGAAAAGCGCCACTCCGGCCCAGATCGCCCTGGCGTGGGTGATGGCCAGGGAGCCCTGGATCGTTCCCATTCCCGGCGTCAGAACCTTCCCCCAACTGGAGGAGGACCTGGGCGCGCTTGACGTGGAGCTCACTGCCGAGGATCTCGAGATGATCGACGCCGTCGCTTCGAAGATTGAGGTGCAGGGCGCGCGGGAGCCTGAATCCACGTTGCAATACATGGCGAATTGATCCGGCGAATTCAGAGTGGGAGAGGGCCGTGCGGTCCTTCATGGGACGGCGTAATCTCCTTTCCGAATCGCACTGAAGACGGAAGGACTTGTAACGAGAAACTTTTCAAGAAAGGAGGCCACAATGAAGACCAACGCCTTTGTGACCAAGACGATGAAGACCGTGCTGTCGATTTTGACGTTGGTGCTGGCAACCAACCTGGCTTACGCGGAGGGCAATATGACTTGGGACAAGACATTCAAATTGAGCGACAAGGTGCATCACGAAAAAGTCTCCTACCCCAACCGATACGGTATCACGCTGTCTGCGGACATGTACATGCCGAAGAATATGGATAAGTCCAAAAAATATCCGGCCCTCGTCATTGGTACGCCTTACGGCGGGGTCAAGGAGCAGGGGGCGGGCATCTATGCCCAGACCATGGCGGAACGCGGTTTTGTCGCCATCGCCTTTGACGAATCCTACAACGGCGAAAGCGGCGGCGAGCCTCGGCATATCTCGTCCCCCGAGATTTTCTCCGAGGACTTCAGCGCGGGTGTCGATTTCCTGGGAACCCGTCCCTTCGTTGACAGAAACAGGATCGGAGTCATCGGCATCTGCGGCAGCAGCGCGTTCGCCCTCAAGGCGGCGCAGGTCGATCATCGCATCAAGGCAATCGCCACCGCGAGCATGTACGACATGAGCCGCGTGATCCGCAACGGATGGGAAGACAGTATGTCCGCCGAAGAGCGCAACAAGGTTCTCGATGAACTTGGAGAGCAACGCTGGAAGGACTTCGAGAACGGCAGTCCGATGTTGCCCGAGGGCTTTCCGAGCAAGCCGACCACTTCGATTCCGGAAGGTCTGGACCCCATCAGCAGCGAGTTCTGGGAGTACTACGCTATGGAGCGCGGCCATCATCCCCGTTCGCACGGTCCGTTCACGGCGACAAGCGACATGGCGTTCATGAACTTCCCGCTGATGAACTATGTTGAAGATATCTCGCCCCGCCCGATCCTGTTCATCATGGGGGAGAAGGCGCACTCCCGCTACTTCACCGAGGACGCCTACAAGATGGCCAAGGAACCCAAGGAACTTGTCATCGTCCCTGGAGCGCGCCACATCGACCTCTATGACCGTGTGGATATGATTCCCTTTGACAAGCTGGACGATTTCTTCACCAAGGCGCTGAAGTAAAGGGGAATGAACAATCAACGCCATCACGTCCATGATGGGTGTGCGTCAAGCATGGCGGTTCCCCCGGCCGGATGGGTCGGGGGGCCGCCGCAAACAGGTTTTCCATACGCATGGGGGCCACCGCCGAAGAGGTCGATATGTGCAAGATTAAAGTAGGATTTATTGGTTTGAACCCTGACAGCCATTGGGCGTCGACCGCGCATATCCCGGCGCTCAAGTCTCTTTCCGAAGACTTTGAAGTCGTCGGTGTCGCCAACTCCACCCTTGAAAGCGCGCAACGCACGGCCAAGGCGTTGCATTTGAAACACGCTTTCGCCACGCCTCATTGTTGCCTCCGAGGATATCGATCTCGTCGTCGTGACGGTCAAGGTTCCGTACCACTATGACTTGGTGACCGCCGCACTCAATGCGGGCAAGCATGTGCATTGTGAATGGCCTTTGGGCAATGGGCTGGAAGAGGCCCGTAAGCTGACCGAGCTGGCCAGGGAAAAGGACGTTGCGGCCACCGTGGGGACGCAGATGAGGGCGGCGGTTGAGGTGACATACCTGCGACAGTTGATTGCCGACGGATATGTCGGCGAGGTGTTGTCCTCCTCCTTGATTGCCGACGCCGGAGGGTGGGGGCCGGAGACGGTCGCCGATCTTGCCTACCTCAACGACAAGTCAAACGGTGCGACCATGCTGACCATCCCCTTCGGGCACACCCTGGCGGGAGTGAGGGATGTGCTCGGGGAGTTCTCGGACATCTCCGGCCGCATGATTCTCCGACGGAATCATGTGCAGGTCACCGATACCGGTGAAACCCTGACCGCCACCTCCGAAGACCAGATCATGGTCAACGGCGTGCTGGAAAGCGGCGCCGCCTTCTCCGCCCATTATCGCGGCGGGATGTCCCGTGGAACTCATTTTCTCTGGGAAATCAATGGAGTGAATGGCGACATCCAGGTCGTTGCCGGGTTCGGACATGGCCAAATGGCTCAGCTGTCCCTTTTCGGCGCACAAGGCGCGGAGACGGAAATGAAACCGTTGACGCCTCCCGCAGAAATGTACCAGGGGCTGCCGGAGAACGTCGTCCCGCGCAACGTGGCGGGCATATACGCCAAGGTAGCCCAAGATATTCGAGACAATACGAGAGAGGCTCCGAGCTTTGAGGATGCACTCAGACTCCACGAACTGCTCGACGCCATTGAGCAGTCATCCCGGCGCATCGGCCAGTGATGACGCTCACGGGAATGGAGCAAGGCAATTGCAACAGATAAACAGGAGCCTGGGGTTCATGGTTGCGACGCTGTCGATGTTGGCGGCGTTTGCCGCTTCGGCTCCGCCGATACCCCTGTGCGACATTTACCGACGTGTCGATGGCCTGACCTATGGCGTTCTGGCGGTGCTCCCCTGTTGCCTTGTCCTCATGTCTGCACGCGATTCTCGACGCCAACAACCATGCGAAGGCGCGCTTCAACTTGACAGAATAAAACAAAGGAGTTTTTGATGTTCAAACTCGCAATGATCGGCCTTGTTACGCTTGGCTCCCTCGCGTTTGCAGCGGCCTGTCGCGCCGAGTCAGGGGAAAGAAAAGGATACGCCAACCGCGCCCTTGAAAACGGAACAAAAATCAAGTTGGTTGTCGGCGAGACCGTGATCCCCGCTATCCTGAACGACAGCAAATCCTCTCAGGCGCTCATCGCCAAGCTGCCCTACACGGTGCAGCTCCAGCGCTACGCGCATGACTACTGTGGCGTCATGCGCGATCCCTTGCCCTATGACGAGAAGGACATGCAGAGCGGTTGGCTCAACGGCGACATCGCGTTCGCCGTGAACGGCAACTACTTCACCATCCTGTACAAGGACGAGGAGATATCCAAGCAGTTTGATGGGATCGTCAATATGGGCGTTCTCAAAGCGCCCCTTTCGGTCATGGACACCCTTGAGCAGAGCATTTCTCTCAGGATCGAGCTGGAATAGCTGGAACCATAACCACGCCAAAAGGCAAAGGGATACGAAATGCGACGAATACTTATACTTCTGGCCTTGATGGTGCTTGCCGTGACTGTGGTTTATGCTGAGCAGGGTCAGGACGCGAAATCACAGGTGCTTTACAAGGCGGGTTCGCAGAAATCCTTCAAAGGCCCTGCCGAGTATTTCACCGGCGAGGTTCAGGTGGACATGCTGTTTCCTCCCAACGATACCGCACATTTTTCCGGCGCCTACGTCACCTTTCAGCCCGGCGCCAGGACCAACTGGCATTGGCATCCCGCCGGGCAGCATATGATTGTTACCGATGGCGTCGCCCTGACCGGAACGCGCGACGGGAAAGTCATCGAATTCAAGGAAGGGGAAACCGTCTGGTGTCCGGTTGGAGTTGACCACTGGCACGGAGCCACTCCCGATGCACCCATGACGCACCTTGTCATCTCCGGCAGCAAGGACGGCAAGGCGGTCGTGTGGAAGGAAAAAGTCACCGACGAACAATACATGAAGCGATAGGAGGTCGAGAATATGCGCACCAAGAAACTATTTCTGATGCTGGTAGCGCTCGTTCTCGCTTTCGGCTTTGCGCCCACAACGGAGGCAAGCAGCATGAATAAGAAATCGACCCTCGACGCCCGTCAGAAGTCCATCGTCGCCATCGCCGCCTTTACGACGATCGGCGACATGGAACGGCTCAAACCTGCCCTGAACGAAGGGTTGGATGCCGGGCTGACCGTCAACGAAGTGAAGGAAGTCCTTGTGCAGATGTACGCTTACGCGGGCTTCCCCCGCAGCCTGGGCGGCATATGGGCCTTCATGGGGGTGATGGACGAACGCAAGGCCAAGGGCGTCCAGGACGAGGAGGGCAAGGACGCCTCCCCGATCCCGGCCGATCTCGACAGGGACGCCTACGGCGACCGCGTGCGCGCCGACCTGTCTGGACTCGACGAGGTCCCGACGACCAAGGCTCCGTATCAGGAGTTCTCGCCGATCATCGACACGTTCCTCAAGGAGCACTTGTTTGCGGACATCTTCGCTCGCGACATACTGACGCATCAGGAGCGCGAGCTGGCGACCATTGCCTGCCTGGCCAGTCTGGGAGGGGCCGAGGGGCCGCTCAAGTTCCACATGGGCGCAGCCATGAACACCGGCCTGTCCGAAGGCCAGATGCGCGACTTCATCAAGGTGCTTGATGCCCGCGTCGGCAAGAAGCAAGCGGAAGCCGCGGACAATGTCCTCACGGGAGTGCTTGCCGACCGCAAGTAAGCCGGAGCCACTTCGATAAGCTAAGAACGGCGCGCCCATTCAGGAGCGGTAATTTTTCGATTCCGGAATGGGCGCATACCAAACTTCATCGGTAACACATCATGAGCAAAAACATACTTCTCATATCGTCAACGCCCAGAAAGCAAGGCAATTCGGACATCCTCTGCGATGAATTCATGCGGGGGGCTGAAGAGGCGGGCCATTCGGTTGAAAAAATCCGTCTGGCCGAGAAAAACATCAACTACTGCACCGGATGCTGCTCCTGCATCGGAGGCAAGGGAAAGTGCGCCCAGCAGGACGACATGGCCGAGCTGTATGAAAAGTTACTCGCCGCCGATGTCCTCGTCCTGGCCAGTCCGGTCTATTTCCGTTCCTTCAATGGCCAGATGAAGACGTTCATCGACAGAGTCTGCCCCATCTACTCCATGATCAACAATATCGATGTATACTTCATCATTTCCGCAGCGGGGGGGAGGCTCCCAGTGGACAGTACTGTCCAGAGTTTCAGGGTCTTCACCGGCTGCTTGAGCGGCATCCGGGAAAAGGGAATTATCTCCGTAACCGGCGTCTGGGACGAGGGCGGCGTCAAGGGGACAAAAGCCATGAATCAGGCATATACAGCTGGCTTGCACGCATAAGCAGAGTAGCATGCCATCCTCAACACAAAAGGAGAAAAACGATGTCCGACACCAGTAATACCGATGTCTTCGGACGTGGGACGGAAAACACGGCGTATGCGAAATACTTTGTGGGACAAAGTTATCTGAATATCCTCAACACGGAGGGGCTTGTCGTCGCCAATGTCACTTTCGAGCCGAAGTGCCGGAACAACTGGCACATTCATCAGGCGGACAAGGGCGGCGGGCAGATTCTGCTGTGTACGTCCGGACGCGGCTGGTATCAGGAATGGGAAAAGCCCGCTCGGGCGCTGGGGCCTGGCGATGTTGTCCACATTCCCGCAGGCGTGAAGCACTGGCATGGAGCCGCGAAGGATAGCTGGTTCACGCATCTGGCCGTTGAGGTCCCCGGAGAAAACATGAGCAACGAATGGCTGGAGCCGGTTTCGGACGACGACTACGCCTCTCTCGATTAGATGGAGGCTCCCCACCGGAGCAAAGATGAGCAGGAAGCTAACGCGCCGAGGCTTCATGGTAAGAAGCGCCGCCGCCCTCGGGACCGTGGTCGTTTGTGAACTGACCGGGGGCTTCGGCGCGGAAGGACTGACGGGGTTTGAAGCTCTGGCTTCGGAACATCTACAGGAGGAAACCATGCCTCATATCAGCGTTAAACTCTTTCCCGGAAGGTCGGAAGATACCAAACAACGGCTTGCGGACGCCATCGTGAAGGATGTCGTCAATATTACCGGATGCGACGAGTCTTCGGTTTCGGTCGTGATTGAAGAAGTCCCTTCCGGCGAGTGGCGAGAGAAAGTCTATGAACCGGATATTCGAGCGAAGGAGCGGAGCCTTTACAAGAAACCCGGATATTCCATGTAAGGGGAACCGTATGAGTATCCATCTAAGCCGTCTTATTCCTTTCTTCCTGTTTGGAATCACAGTGGTCGCGTTCATTGCATTCTGCATGGGCAGGGCAGAGGCGGCGGAATGTGACCTGAAGTTGTCCCAGATGAAGGTAAAAATTACTTCTCAGGGGCGCACGGCGACTTTCCAGTTATACGACACTACCGCCGCAAAGGAATTCTACGATCAGCTGCCGCTGACGCTGGATTTGGAAAACTTCCGTGATGCTCAATGGATGTTTTATCCGCCCAAAAAGCTGAACATCGCCAAGAATGAGGCGTACCATGACGGGAAGAAGGGCGAGCTGAGCTACTATGCGCCGTGGGGCGATGTGTTCATGCTCTACAAAGATTTCTACGCTGGCGACGAAATGCATCGTCTTGGTGTCGGGTTGAGCGGTATTGACGGTATCGCTGCCATGTCGGGCAGCGCAGTCATTCAAAAGATGGAACCGAGTACATCGGAAGAGGAATCAGTCATGCGGATGACGGTGAACGCAAACGGAAATGCAATTGTGTTTGAACTCAACGATAGCCAGGCCGCAAAGGACCTGTACGCTCAGCTGCCGTTCAGCATTGAAGTGCAAAACTACAGCAGCAACGAAAAAATATTCTACCCCCCGGAGAAATTGAAGACCGGCGACACGCCGCTGGTCCAATCGGCCAAGACGGGAACCCTCGCCTATTACGCCCCTTGGGGAGATGTGGTGATGTTCTACGGCGGCTTCGGCTCCGCTTCAGGCTTGTATGAATTGGGCCGCGCCGTTCATGGGGGCGAACACATAAAAAACCTCTCGGGAACGATTCATATTGAACGGTAAAGGCGTTCTTTTTCCATCCTGAAGATACTCAAGGAAACCGGAATGAAAGAGCCTGCGGAGGTCATGCGTGTCTGACAAAAAATACAACACAGATTTCAATCGGGCGTCTGTTTCGCATGAACGCCGGGATTTTCTTAAGGCTGGTGTCGCTCTAGCCGCCGCTCCTCTTCTTGCGGGAATGGCCTCCGCAGTCCTGCCATCAGAAGCGCGAGCCGCAAAGCAACGCGCCTTGGGCAAGAACATACTCATCATCTCTTCAAGCCCAAGAATAGACAGCAACTCTGACGCTCTTTGCGATGAATTCATGCGAGGAGCGCAGGATTCCGGCCATACGGTGGAAAAAATCCGTCTGGCGGAGAAAACCATCAACTACTGCACCGGCTGCCTGGCGTGCATCCACGATCCGGGCGCGTGCGTCCAGCAAGACGACATGGCCGAAATTCACCAAAAAATGATTGACGCCGACGTCATTGTTCTGGGCTCCCCGGTCTATTTTCACGTCATGAACGGTCAGATGAAGGTCTTCATCGACAGGGTTTGCCCCATTTATACGATGCTTCGTGACAAAGACTTCTATTACGCAGTGTCCTGCGCCGGTGGAGGCTCCCAGGTGGAAAGCTCTGTGGAGAGCCTGAAAGTTTTCACCAGAAGTTTCTCCAATGTCAGGGAGAAAGGCGTCATGTCCGTGACCGGAGAGTGGGAGGGCGGCCAAGTCAAGGGAACGCGAGCAGGTAAAGAAGCATACGAAATGGGCCGCAACGTGGGCTGAGATGCCTTATGACCTGGCAGCCCCTTCGACCCGGCCAACGCAATTGGGCGGAAGGCGAAGTCGCCTTACATGCCCGAGCCGCTCAGGTGCAAGGCGAGCGTGATCTCCGGCTGAACGTTCCGCGTGCTTCGACTGCCGACAACAGAAAACGTATGTTGTTCGATCCTCGCAGGCTCAAAATCTACTGCTGATACGACATCGTGCAACACCGTACGAAAAAGGGCGCGAGAGGCGAGCCCGTGTCATTCGTCGCCGTTTTTAAATAACGCGCCATGTTCCTCCAGCACCTTGCGCAGCACGGAGATGTGGCAGTGGTTCTGGTTTTCGCAATAGCACCCTATCGAGAAATCGCTGCTCTCAGAAAGGGCGGACAGCAGAATCAGAATTCTGGATTTATCTGGAGAGGAAAGTTCTCTGCGGTATTTTTTGACGAAGAGGCTCCATTCCTTTTCTGTTTTCGCTTCTTGCGCTTGTTTCATCAACGCTGGCGACGGAGCTACTTCCGGCAACCAAACATCGTACCAGTCTTGAATGGCGTATTCACTTTTTTTTACTCCGCGGGGCGGCCTTCTGACGGTTCCTATCCGTAACCCTTCGTCTTTATGGCGAGCCGTACCCAGTCGCACTACTTGTACAGGCATGGAGCGTCCCTCCTTCCAGTATGTTGCTATTTTTTAAATAGTATTCACTCGTTGATCCTGCTTCAACATGCCGGAAGTGATTGCCATGCGGCAGGGGTCCGACGAGGATATCTCGTAGGAGGTAACGCTTGATTGCGGCGACGGCAATCTCCCATCGATGTGTCACGACGGACCGCGCAGATTCGAATCGATGAAATGACGATGCCGGTCGACGGCGTTGTTCTTGATGTTTTCAACACGCGCTGCCGTTTTGCGCATGAGTTTCAGGAGGGTTAGGACGACAACAATCAAACTCTCGTTCTCGTCGATTCGGCGTGTGCGGCTTTCAACTTTCCATTTCGTCTGGGGCATTCCGATAGCTCATCCCGTATGGGGCGGTTCCCGCTATGGAGTTCAAACAGTCGCTGACTCGATTCTATCTATTTATATCAAATAGTTGCAATAGATTGTTGCTCTTGTGTCCTGACCCCTTGCGGCCTGGACATCGTCGATGAATTTTGCTCAGATGCTTGTACTGCGAGGAGTCCAGTCCTCCTCCCAAGAGAGGAAACGAGACTGGTTTTTGATCGAGTCTGATTGTATACTCTGTTGGAAGGATACGCCAGAACCGACGCGGGACTGGCGATGGATCGCTCGGATCAGGCTGGGAACCCATGAGGCTCATAACAACGTTGGCGCATAACCCTTTTCGTCCAAAGCTGTGGCATGCGCAGCTTCTTGGACTATTGGCCTCAAGTATTTTCCTGATGGCGGCCTTGACGCCTGCGATGGCCGCCGTCCCCGACCCTGCTCTCAATCTGACTCCGGAGGAGACGGCCTGGCTCAATAAAAACAAGGACAGCATCCTGTATGGCCCCAATCCCTATTGGCCCCCGGGCGACTATATGGAGAACGGAGAGCACAAGGGGATTGTCGCCGATTACATCAAGATATTCGAAAAAAAGCTCGGTGTTGAATTTAAACGCGTCTATTATAGCGATTGGGATAGTTTCTATCATGGCCTGATGACGGGCGAGTACGATCTTGTCGGCGCTTGCCAGGAAACCGAAGAGCGCCAAAAGGTTCTCGTATTCACCGAACCCTTCCTGAAAACGCGGCTTGTCGTTTTGACCAGGACGAACAGTCCGCGCCTGAAGTCCCTGGATGATCTCAACTCCATGACAATCGCCGGGATCGAGGGGTATTCCAGCCTGGACTACGTAACAACGAAATACCCCGGGGCCAAAATCGTTCACTGTGAAGATGACCTGACGGTTTTGCTGAAAGTGTCGGCGGGCGCGGCCGATGGGGGCGTTATAGATTATATGCTGGCCAGCTATCTGGTCGACAAATACGGCATCACAAATCTGAAATACGACACCGAACTCGATTTTCACTGGGATCTGCGATTCGCCGTCAATAAAGAAAAATCCACGCTCCGATCGATTCTTGACAAGGCGCTTCACACCATAAGCGAGGAACAGCGGCAGGCTATTTATAATAGATGGGTGGGCATCAGGCTTGAACGCGGTCCGGTTTTTTTTGAACGCAACCTGGAAATTATTGCAGCCTTCTTCGTCGTTATTCTGTTCCTGCTCGTCGGGGTGATAATCTTTAATCGCTCCCTACAAAAGCAGGTCTCCGCACGCACGAAGGAGCTCAAGCAAAATGAGCAAGTATTAAGGGATGCTAAAGACGCCGCCGAAGCCGCCAACCGGACCAAGAGCGAATTTCTCGCCAACATGAGCCATGAGATACGAACCCCTCTCAATGGAGTGATTGGCATGCTCCAACTTGCTAAAACCACAGATTTAAATAGCGAGCAGACAGAGTACGTCGAGACAGCCATCCGCTCGAGCAAACGATTGACTCGTCTGCTATCCGACATCCTCGACCTGGCCAGGGTGGAAGCCGGAAAGCTTGAAATCTCCATGGAGTCGTTTGATTTTAATGATGCGATGGAATCCATCCTGCAGCTTTTCGCCCCTTCCGCCAAAGAGAAGCAGTTGGATTTGTTGATGCGCGTCAATCCCGGTATCCCGGCGGTGCTGCAAGGGGATGGCGCGCGGTTGCAGCAGGTGCTCAGCAATTTGGTCGGCAACGCCATCAAATTCACGAACAAGGGAAGGGTTGAAATTGACGCCCAACCCATGCCGTCGCCCAACCCCAATAAATGCCGTGTGTTATTTTCGATCTCCGACACAGGGATAGGCATCAGCGACGAGGTGATGGGCAAGCTGTTTTCGCCTTTTACCCAGGCGGAAGGAAGCTACAAACGCCGATTTCAGGGGGCTGGCCTTGGACTGGTCATCTCAAAGCGTCTTGTGGCGCTCATGGGCGGCTCTATGGCTGTGGAAAGCGAAGAAGGAGTGGGGTCATCCTTTTATTGCAGCATCCCTTTCACCATTCCCGAGCCAACGGTTTTAGATCCTGGCGTTATCCAAAAAACGATACGCTCGGACAGCCTCAAGGTGCTGTTGGCGGAGGATGACGAGACATCGAGGATCGCGGCCCAGAAATATCTAGAGAAACTGGGACATCAGGTGCAGACTGTCGATGATGGAGAGCAGGCGCTTGCGAGACTGCAAGAAGCTCCCTTTGACATCGTGTTCATGGACATTCAAATGCCCGCCCGCGACGGGATAGAAGCTACGAAAGCAATCAGAAGCGGGGACGCCGGAAACAAGAACAAGGACGTGCCTGTCGTCGCCATGACGGCATACGCCATGAGCGGAGACAAAGAAAAGTTTTTGAAGGCCGGCATGAATGATTACATTCCCAAGCCGGTCGATATGGAAAAACTTCAGGCGTTATTGGTGAAAATGTTCAAAGGTTATCGCGGCGGCGAGCAATCCGTTTCCTCATAACCGCGCGGGAATAGATGCGAGACTTTGTTGGCGACAATGATCAGAAGGCGACGCCTGCGGGGGCGAGGGGAGGACGTTCGCCTTGGCGTCCAGGGCGACAGCGGACTCCATGCGCTTTTCTTCGGCATCCGTAGGGGATCGATGATTCCGCTCCAACGCTCGATATTCCGCACCGGCCGCTTGCTCCCCGCACGGCGCCGCGCCGATTGACCTGGGGGCGTAGGCTCCCGTCATCATATGGTGATCAGAGGCGCCTGCTCCTTGATGAGTTCGGTCAAAGGCGCGCCCCACATCTGTACGTCGACCCCAAGGCTCTGAAGCGCGTCTTTCACCCCGAGCCTGTTGGCGCAGGCTTCACACGCGCAGAACTCGACGCCGTCGTTCTGGGCGTCCGTTATCAGAGTTTGAATGTGCGGGTTTTCGGCGGCCAGTTGCGCCGTCGCTCCCCAGATAATCACCCTTACTTTTTCCCACCACCCCCTTCGCGCGGAATTGCTGGCATACATCAACACCATCAACTCGGACGTCACGGGGTCCGCGTTGGTCCACAGGATGTTCAACTTGTCCTTGTCCATGGCTTCTCCTCCTTTTTATCGTTCATGAGCCGCGGCGCGAGTTTCGGAAGACGCCCCCATGGGCTTGTTTCCTGCCGCCTGTTTCGTCCGGCGTCTCGTCGCATCGAGTCAACTTGAATGATCACTAAAGTTAGAGACGGGGAAAACGCTTGTCAACAACTTTTTGAATGTTTACTCAAATTGAGGGCGCAGTTCGCGATTCGTTGAATCCCGGCTCGTCCGCGAGGTGCATCCATGGCGAAAGCTCAGTACGACAGGGAAGAGGTCATCGATAAATCGCTCGAACTGTTTTGGCGGAACGGCTTCAGCGGTTCGTCCATGCAGCAGGTGGTGGAGACGACGGGCCTCAAGCCCGGGTCGATCTACTATTCGTTCGGGAACAAGGAAGCCTTGTTCAAGGAAGCCTTGGACCACTACGCCCGGGCGAGTCTTGCGCGAATCCGGGCCACGCTGGATTCCGCGCCGAGCGTCGGGGAAGGCCTTTGCCTGTTTTTGGAGAGGATGGCGGGCGAGGCCGCCAAGCAAGAATTCCGAAGCTGCTTTCTGGTCAAGACTCAGCTCGAACTGGCGGCTGACGGCGGCGAATTGCACGCCTTCGCCGCCGCCAAGCTGCGCGAGGTGGAGGCCCTTTTCCAGAGCTATCTCGAAAGAGAATATGACAGGGAGACGAGCAGGAATCGTGCGGCCGGCATCATGCTGCACATCTTCGGCATGCGCGTCTACGGCTACCAGCCGAACTCGGTGGATCGCATGCTCCGGGTGCTGCGTGAAAGCTTGCCCTGGCTGCCATGGCCCGACGAACCTTGAGCCCCTCCAGCCGTGGGCTCAAGTCCACGCCCGAAAGAACATATCTATCGGGCGCCATGGCGCAGTCCGCGGCTATGTGGTACGAGCACCGGAAAGCGTAGACTTCGGAGGGGTTCCACGTGCTAAAGATCATGATGCTGGCGGTATACAGCCTCTCTCCATTGATTCCGGCTATCCTGTTTTTTTCCGCGCCCACGGGGGCGTTGACGAAAGGCTTGAACGCGGTCGCCGTGACTTTCGGCATGGTCGCTTACGTCTGTTTTTGTTGGCAGTTCATTTTTGTCTCTCGCGTAAAGTTCGTCGAACGCGTTGTCGGGCAGGACCGCCTGATTCGATTCCATCTGTACGTTGCTCTTGGCGCATTGGCGTGTGCAGGGCTTCATTCCAGCCTGATTCCGGGACTGAAGGGGAATGGACTGCAGGCTTCGATCGGACAATTGGCGCTGAATATATTTATATACATTTCAATATTCAGCGCTATATTTTTAAGCGATTTTTTCGTAACCAAGATTCCACACGCCAAGAAATGGCGCGATCTTCTCGTTGCCCGCATCCGCTTGGACCGTAAATGGTCCCTCTACGCGCACCGGGTGCTGGCCCTTGCTCTGGCCTTGGCCTGTCTGCATATCATGCTTGCGCCCGTGCAGGGGCGGGCCCTCTTTAAAGGTTCGATTTTCATCTACTGGGCAGTGGCGATGTCCGTGTATGGTTACCGTGCGTTTCCCCGCAAACGGCGCCTTGGCCGGAGGCCGTACCGAGTCACGGAAGTGAGGCCGGAGTCAAAGGACGCTTGGACCGTTTCTTTGGAGCCTGCAAGCGGCCAGGCGCCCATATCTTTTGCGCCTGGCCAGTTTATCTATTTCACGCCGCTGACCGGGAAACTGCAACGGGAGGAGCATCCATTCAGCATATCCTCGTCGCCCCGCGAGAACATCAGTGTGACCGTCAAGTCGCTCGGTGATTTCACCTCGAAAATCGGCGGCCTGGAGCGTGGTGATTATGTCCGGGTGGACGGTCCTTACGGCAGATTCAGCTACCGCCTCGTCCGCCGTGGCGCCGAGCTGGTTTTCATCGCCGGGGGAATCGGCGTAACGCCGTTTCTCAGCATGCTGCAGGACCTTTCCCGCGAGGCCCCCGATAGAAAGGTGATTTTGCTATGGGGCGCAAAGCATGAAAAGGATCTGATTCGCGTCAAGGAGATCGAAGCGTTGGCCGACCGGCTGCCCAACCTGTCCTTTTATCCCGTACTGTCCCGAGAGACGAGTTACAGCGGTTTGCGAGGCCGTATCGACAAAAATTTGTTGGTAAGGATTTTAGGGCCGCAGCCGGCCGGCGGGGCGGGCGACGCGCAAAGGGAGTTTTTTATTTGCGCGCCGCCCGTGGTTATCGATAGTGTTGCGCGCTTTCTGCAGCAGTTGGGCGTGGCGAAGCGGAAGATTCATTTCGAAAAATTTTCCTTTTGAGGTGGAGGGGCCGCTTGCTTTGTCCTTTGCGGCCATCGCGCGCCATACAATAGAGCATATTACGCTTGAAATGCTTGCTTCACGGCGAGCGTAGCTCGCCTGCAAGCATTCCGCAGCAATGATTTGCGGAAAAATCCTTGCCGAGCAGTTAAACTTTTTCAAAGTTAACCTGCTCGAGCGGCTCAAGCGGGGAGCAGTGAGGAGACGGCCCTGCGTGTTCTATCCGTTGGTTTCATATTGAGAGAATGCGGCGCCCTGCATGTTGCTCAATAAAGAGGACGCTCGTCTGCGATCTGGACATCGCCAGCGAAATTTGTTTTTATCGTTAAACGTTCGGCTTCCGCCGCGCGGTGGCGTCGGGTTCGGCTTTTATCCGGGGGCCGCAGACAACTGATTGCCCCGCCAGCGCTTCCGTCGCGGACGGGCAACAATCTAGCAGCAGAGGGAGCATCATGTACCTCATTTATCTTGCCGCGGCGTCTTTGTTGTTCGCTCTTGTAAACATCATTTTTTTTGGCGGTCCCGTGGCGGCCTCGCTTGTGAAATGGATATTGACCATCCTGGTCGGCTTTGGATCGATCTGGGCTTTTTTGGGGCATTATTTCAAATCCGACGAGACCGCACGCTTCATCGGCTGGCCGGAGGGGAATCCTTTTCAAAAGGAGATCGCTTTCGCCAACCTGGGCTTGGGAGTGAGCGGCGTGTTGTGTCTCTTCTCCGGTACGGGATTTTGGTTGGCCACCATGGTCTTCACCACGATTTTCATGGTCGGGGCCTTCTCGGTCCATGTGGGTGAGCAAAAGCGCACCGGAAACCGCAACCCCGGCAACGCGGGAGGCATTTTTTACGCGGACATCACGATTCCCATTGTCTTGTGGTTTCTCTACCTTTTCGTCTAGCTGCGTTCTCGAAGCAGCCCACTCGGCGGCTGGCGTGAATGCATACGGTACGCCGGGAATGCTGAACGGACCGGCCAGCAGCAGCTGAATATTGAAAATATTCAACTGCGCGGCAAGGATTTGCGGGCAAATCCTTGCCGCGAAATGCTTGCCGGCGGGTGACGCTCGCCGTGAAGCAGGCATTTCAAGCGCAGTATGCTCTGAAAAACGACGCGCTGGAGCTGCGGCTTTCCCGACAAGATGTCCTCCCGACGGTTATCCTCGCTGTACACAGGCTTGACCGAATAAAGGCCTGTGGGCTATATGACGCGTTCGCCCGGCGTTTCCGCCGGGTGCGATTTTGATGCGGAGAGGTACCGAAGTACGGTCGTAACGGGCCCGACTCGAAATCGGGTTGTCGCTGAGTAAGCGGCACGTGGGTTCGAATCCCACCCTCTCCGCCATCTTTTTTTTAAAGAACTCGCTTAGCTTTTTTTCTAGCGTTCAAATCAAATATACGGCGCGTCTGCGTTGTCGCATCTGCTGCAGGTTTCCCATGGCCTCGCCGGTGTTGCCCCTGCGGCGTAGCGCCATCGTCCCTCCTTTATAACTTTTGCGCTTGCAATGCTCTTGCTTAACGGCTGGCGCAGCCTGACTACGTAATATTGCCATGACCCTATAGTTATTTTGTTTCACTGCCGATATAGTTGTGACCGCGTTCGTTTAACCATTGCTGAGAATATGCATGGAGTCCTTATGGATATCGGTATGACGCAACCATTTGTTGTTTCTTCTGGCCAACAGGGCGTTTCGCCCAACGTCGACGCCAACATCGACAGCCTTGCCGGGGCGGAGGGGGAAAATCGGCGAATTGGAGAGATCGACAAACCGACTGGCGGGGACGACGTACGCATTTCGGAAGCCGCCCGGAATCTGTTTGCCGAAGCCGCCGCGAATCAAGGACTGGCTGAACAAAATGGCGGGAAGGATGCATCCGCAGACGCTGCGGAGCATCCAGCCGGAGCGCTCGAAACTTCGGGCGAATCTCCGCAGGCGACCGGGGCTGAAGAGAGCGAAGAGGCCGGCGATGCGGAGGAAAGCAATAGCCCTAAAGAGGAGATGCTTAATAGGCTTTATAAGCAGTTGGAAGAGGCTCAGGAGAGGCTGGAAGCGGCCCAAGAGCAGCTGAAGGCGGCCATGTCCGAGCTCAATAAGGCGACGGAGGACGAGTCGGCGAAGCTCGCAGCGCAAACCCGGGTTGACGCCGCCCAGTTGGCGGCCGTTCAGGCGCAAGAGGAGGTGGCGGAAGTTCAGCAAGCAATCCAGGATGCTCTTTCGGAGAAACAAAGAAGATAACAGTTAGGAAGCGAAAGGCCGCTTCGAACCGCCTTGACGCGCTGTTTTCGGATACGCAGGCGTTCACTGCGGAATTCGCGAGTGCGCAAGGTTGCCCAGCATGGGGGGACGCAGCAGGTTCTCGTCCGGGGTCGTAAATTTCCATCCCACCTCCGGCCCTGCCGCCGTTTCGGCCTGTCTCCCCGCGCGGTCTATTCGCCGCGCGCCCATTTCCGAATCCAGCGTTTTACCGGATTTTGCACGGAGGAGGCGGCCTCCGAGTAGTTGGGATTGCCCGTGGCGTAGATGATGGGCAGTTCGGCGCCCGGGGCCATGATCTCGGCTTCCTGGGGCCGCAGGCAGCTTGTTCCGTAGCGGGAGACGCCGGACTGGTCCACGAAGCGGTAGCGCACCATGCGGCAAGGCTGGCCGGAGATGCTGCTTTGCCCGGCGGCGACGTCCACAACTTTGGCGAACGTCTCCTGGCTGCTTAATGCGAACATGCGCTCCTCGCGCATGGTTTGATAGGGAAGGATCGACAGCAAAAAGATCACCAACGCGGCGGCCGCCAGTCCGATCAGCGTGCGAACGCGCAGACGGCGTTTAGACTTGGCCGCCATAGCGTATATCCGTTGTTTGATGGAGCGCCGGCGCGGCGGTTTTGCTCCAGGTGATCCGAGGCATGCAACCTCCCGGTTCGCAGTGGGTTCGTTATTCGAAGAAATTACGTGAATTTGCTTCTACCGGCAAGCGTTCGTCCTTACCTGCGCGCAGGCTTTGGGACCGGGAAAGCTTGAAGCTGGCGGGGAAAGAGCGTAAGAAAATCTTGTCCGCCACGGCGGTCGTATGTGGGATTTTGATTGAAAAGGGGCTGGGCTGAATGGCGCACGAAGAATCTTCAAAGCTCGACAAGCTGCTCAATCGGCTGGAGCATTGCAACGAGGAGAGCTCCCATGCTCTTTGCATGAGCGCCTTCCTGGCCCCTCTGCCCATACCGTACGAGATACTCGAAGGGGCCTTCGGCCCGGGACCCATGCCGGTGCTTCAGCCGCTGTCCCGCCTGGGGCTGATCGAGGTGGACCGCGAGAACCGAACCTACACGCTCCGGGAAGATTTGCGCGAAGATATTTTGTCCGGCCTTGGGCGGGAAGAGGCTGCCGAATACGCAGGACTGGCCGTCGACGCCGTGAGTGCGGCGCTTCCTGCTCCGGAGCAGAGCCGAGAAGGCTTGTGCGACCGGCTGCTTCCTCACGCTTTGGCCTGCGTCCAACACATGGGAACGTTCCGGGTCTACTACCGGCAGGACGCCCGTCTGCTGTTGGCGGCCGGATTCTGTTTTTTCGACCAGGGCCGGTTTGCGCAGGCCGAGCCGTTGTTTCGCAAGGCGCTGGATGTGGTCGAGAAGACCTACGGCATGGACCACGTAGAGTACCTGCGCACGATGGGAGATCTTTCGGCCTGCCTGGAGGAATTGGGCAAGGACGACGAAGCGGAGTCCTTGCTGCTGCGTTGCGTGATGACGGCCCAGGAGGCTTTTGGACGCGAGCACCCCGAGCACGCCGTGGCGTTGACGAATCTGGCGGGCTTCTACATGGACCGCGATTTGTGCGAGAAGGCCTTGCCGCTGTATCGCCAGGCTGTGAAGATCAACACCAAGGCCTATGGCGATTCGAGCGTTGAAGCCGCCCGGGACGTGAATAATCTGGCGACGGCCTTGGACCGCCTCGGGAGGCTGGACGAAGCCGAGGACCTGTACCGCCGCGCCTGGTCTCTCTATGAGGCGACCATCGGTCCGGATCACGCCGACACGGGGGTGGTGGTGAACAATCTCGCCGGCGTGCTGGAGGCCCGGGGGGAGGTCCGCGAGGCCGGGGCGTTGTATCGCCGGAGACTGGAGATTTTGCAGGCCAACTACGGCGTGGACCTGAGTTGCCCCGAGGTGGAGGAGGCGGTGGCTGATTACGCCGCGTTTCTCAAGGCCTCGCGCCGGGCCACGGTGTTGGAGCGCCTCAAGCGCAAGGGCGGGCTGTAAAACCGTCCGGACTCCTTCGTCCTTTGGGACGGCGGGTTGCATCTCCGAAGGTCCGTCGTTCAAGTCCTCTCCCCGCTACCAAAGATTGCACGGCCTTGCAGGCGGTTCGCCTGCAAGGCCTTTTTCTTGGCCAACACCGGAATCAATACGCTTCAAGCCTTTATGGCAGGCCCGAATCCCGAATGTCGTCCTCTGCAACGTCTGAAATTGGTATGTTAGTTTTTAGTGCAGACTTCCTTGTAATTCGCCATGATGTCCTGCGCATTGTAATAAACCGGCGTATCGACAAGGCCCCCGTCCACGACGATCGCCGCCTTGCCTTTTGCGAGGGCGTTGGCTTCGAATTCGCTGATGACCTTTTTCGCCCACTTCACGTCATCATCGGTGGGAGCGTAGAGGCGGTTGGCGGCCGGCACGAGATCGGGGTGGACGATCATGCGGCCTTTGAAGCCGAGCTGCTTGCCTTCATTGATGTTTTTTTCGTATCCGGACGCGTTGGTGTAGTCGAGGAACGGCGCATCGATGGGAAGGATGCGGGCGGCGCGCGCCGCCACGCCCAGACGGCTCCGGGCGTACAATTGCTCCGCGCCTTCCGGCGTCAGTTTCACCTGCATGTCCCGCGTGTAGTCAACAGCGCCAAAGATGGCGGCGACCACGCGTTCATGGGCGGCGCAAGATTCGTCGGCGTTGGCGATGCCGATGGCCGTTTCGACAAGCAGGCAAATTTTGATGCTTCCCGGCTCAATGCCCCGGTCGCGCTCTAGTACATCCAAACGCTTCGCGAGACGGAGAACGTCCTGCTTGCCCGCCACCTTGGTCAAATTGACGCCGTTCAGGCCGGGATAGACCACCGCATCGATATCCTCGTCCGTCATGCCCGTTTCCCAGGCATTGACCCGCACCCATACTTCCGCGCCTGCCGATGCGGCGTGGGCCAGGTTTTCCCGCACCATCGTGCGCGCCTTCGGTTTTTCCGCGGGCGGAACCAGGTCTTCGAGGTCCAGCACCAGCACATCGGCCTTCATCGGCAGCGCAGCATCAAGCCCGGTCTTGTCGTGCCCCGCGACAAAAAGCCATGATCGCATAACAGCCATTGCATTTCTCCATTGTCTAAAGATAAAATACTACATTCCGCGCCATGTGCGCGGTTACCGTACAAGCGCCGCATTCCTGCGGTATCCCGTTCCTATGGATAGAAGGGGGCGTCGTCCAATATTGAGTTTGAAAGACGTCTATTCGAATCTGGAATGAATGCGCTTTTTTCGATAGTTAGAGCAGGTTAACGTTAAAAAAGTTTAACTGCTCGGCAAGGATTTGTCCGCAAATCCTTGCCGCGAAATGCTTGTAGGCGAGCTACCTCGCCGTGAAGCAAGCATTTCAAGCGTAATATGTTCTAGAGCAATTTACGTTTGAAATAGTTTATATCCACAGCTTTTGAACCATCCCTGGGCATCGCTTGCGCAGACCCGATTAAGTGCGTTGGCGATGCCCTTTTCCAGAGCATCGTATGTTCGCATTTC
>JBFWJY010000025.1:0-54078 GCA_050252955.1 Desulfomicrobium sp. | reverse complement strand
CTTAATGGAAAACGCATCTGGCGACCTCCGACGAGCTTTGGGTGAGCCCATTCTCGGTCGCCAGCTGCTTGAGGTTACCCGTCATGCCGTGGAAGAATTTGCAGAACTTGACGCACACAACTCAGGGGATACCAGAACGGCTTCAGCGAGTCTGCCCCGACCATCTCACAAAGGCAACATTGTCGATCCGCAGATTCATCCCCCGAAGCCGTCGACCGGGCGCCCTCAGGGTGCCGATCAACAGGCTCGGTGCCAACTATCAGACCACGGTCTCTTTTTAATCGGACGCCACCCTCCAAAAAAACCCCAACATGGCAAACCGCGTCGGGGCTGTAAAGACTTCCGACAATATTGTCGGAAAATTTGACCTGCTCTTGATCTTGAACATGCTCCATTAGGGAAATGACTCATTACGAAGCAGTCGTCTTCCGCCCATGCCTAACAACAGATTACGATGGCTCCGCTCACGTATTTACCAAAAGGGCACCATACGTCAGTGCCTTCATTGCCACGGCCTCAATAATTTCACACCCGTTTCCGTCTCATGCAGGCCAAGCCAAGAAAGCCCGTGCCCAGCAGAAGAGCGGTGGATGGTTCCGGGACAGGATTGGAGCCAGGCTCAGGATCAGGTAACTGGCCACCGTCCAAGCTCAAAACAGACTTAGCCAACGAAACAGCCCAGACATCGTATTCATTAAGAGCATCAATATCAATACGGACCTGAAGTCCTGAGGCTATGGCATCATACCACTCTGATGTAAGATCAAAAGTCGTGTATGACCAGATATCAGACGCCCCAGCAAGCTCGCCGATTAACTCCCAAGAACCATCTAGAAATCCGTAAACATTATCTATTTCTGCACTGGTTCCCCCGTCATTATCGACATCGAACGCACTAATACTTAATGTTGCTGAAGCCCAAGTCCCAGAAATAGCACTGTGTTGCCATTCCCAATCTTCATTATGCCATCTATAGTATGGATCGCTATATTTATTATCATCATTATCTACAAAATACCCATCTGGATACTCAACAATGTCAATAATAGCGGCAAAAGACCAGGTACCTATGAAACAAAACATCGCTACTAACCAAAAAGTGACCAAAATTCTTTTCATGGCATCCCCCTATGTGTTGCACATACTGAACAATAACAACGTACTTTTCATAGCAAAAACTAATCCAAATTAAATTGCTTTTCATGTCAGATAGTTGCATGACAAACCTTCAAGCAGAATATATATTGACGTAAAATAATTCGACAACCAGACAGACCAAATGGGCTGGAGCCCTTTTTTATGCGCGTGTCCCGGCCAATCCTGGCGATCATGAATTCTGAAATATCCACAATCATCCGACGTGACGGCAGAGTTTGGACATCCTTTTCGGAAAAGCGAGCGTTTGTCCGCTCTTATCGCTCCGACCAGAAACTATAACAGAAAATTGATTATTGAAAAGCGCTCCGAAATGTGAAAATACAAATCACATTACGTTGCGCTTGCTTCGACAATTGACAAACGATTTGCAACCCGGTGGATCACGATGAATTTTTTCGAAAAAATCGAAAGCCGAAAAAACACGAAAATTTCATTCCGCACAGACGATGAAACTCTTTTTCAACTCAAAGCGATTTGCCGTATAGAGAACAAAACTATTTCTTCTTTAATAGAAAACATTCTTACTGATTATATTCTCATTCACCAAAATCCACTGCAAACAGAACAGGAAAAACGACTCTCTCCCAGAAAAAAATGCGCCATACCCACCGTGATTTTTTCGAAAACCGACAGCAATTTACAATCGAAAGGGATGATAATCAGTCTGTCGTCCAACTCCGCTCAAGTCGTACTCAAAAAGATACTGCCTGAAGAAATAATCAACAATGATATTTATATTTTATTCGAATTGCCAAAAATTGACCATCAATTTTTAGTAAATTGCACTATTTATCGACACAAATGCCTTGACTCAGAATGTATCCTCATTCTGAATTTTGAAATTCAAAACGAAATTGAAGAAAAAATTGTGCAAAATTTTTTAGATAAAAATGAATATACAGAACTTTTAGATGCATAAACATCATCATTTATTATTTTATAGATTCATACCATAAGGACAGGCAATGGAAACAAAAACATTGTTAAAGAGACGAGTTTTGCGAGATGATGTCGCTGAATATTTGATGGAATCCATTCTCAAAGGCGAGCTCAATCCGGGTGACAAGATAGTGGAGTCCAAACTGGCCAGGGAATTATCCATCAGCCAGGGAGCCGTGCGCGAAGCCATCCGCGACCTGATCGCGCAGGGGGTCCTCGAAACCGAGCCGTACAAGGGAACGCGCATACGAACCCTCACCAAAGAGCAGCTCAACGACTATTACGACGTTCGTACCGAAATCGAAGCTCTGGCCGTGCGGTGGAGCATCATCAAGCACCAGTCGAAATACCTGGATCTCGCCTACCTGAAAAGCTGCGTCGACAACATGAAGATCTGCGTCGACAACAACGATTCCAAAAATATGCGCAAACACGACATGGCCTTTCATCTGGCCATTGTGCAGGCCGCGCATAGCGAGTCTCTGGAAAAAGCCTGGAACTCGCTGGGTAATTACTACTGGACCTACATCGCGGTTTACTACGACCACGCGGCATCCCTGCTCCAGGCCCAAGTCGTCAAGCACCGCACAATGTACGAAGCCATCGCCGCCGCGGACATCAACGCCTACGCCAATTGCGTACGAGGACATTACTTCGATACCAACCAGCTATTTCCGGAAAAAAAGCCGGTTTCCTGATTCCCACTTTTCCATCCCGGTCCTCAGCCCGCAGCTCCAACGCAGAAAGGCCGCTTGATGGCAAGCGGCCTTTCTGCGTTGGAGCTGCGGGAGTGCGCCTTACATGATGCGAGGCTGAATGAAAATGAGAAGTTCCGCCTTGCTTTTGGTGTCGTAGGTATTCTTGAAAAGCCAACCCAGCCCGGGCACGTCTCCCAATCCGGGGATCTGGTTCTTGCCCGTGGTTTCAGTGGACTTCTGCACGCCGCCGATGACAATGGTCTCACGATCGCTGACCATCATCTTTGTCTTGGTCTGCTTGGTATCGATGTCCCGGCCGTCGCTCTTGGGGCTGTCATCGCTGATTTCGAGGTCCAGAATGAGCTTGTTGTCCGGGGTGATCTGCGGCAGGACCGATATCTTCAGCACCGCTTCCTCGTACTCGGTCGTAGTGCCGCCGCTCTCCGACTCTGTCGCCGTGGCGAGCTTGGTGCCCTGCTGGATCTCCGCCCTGTTATTGTTCAGCGTCAAAATCCGAGGCGAAGAAATTGTCTTCACCAGATTCTTGGTTTCGCCCAGTTGCAAGGCGGCATCAAGGCTGAAGAGATCTTCTCCGAAAAACTTGCCGATCTTGCCGCCAATGGTGAAGCCGGGGACGGTATTCACGGCGGCCCAGCCGTCGTTCAGCCCAATGCTGCCACCCCACTGCGAACCAGCGACCGGATCGCCATCATCGTCGACGCCTCTGTAGTATTTGTTGCTCTCACCCCACTGCACACCCAGGCTGCGCTGGAATTCATCGGTGGCGTAGACAAGGCGAGCCTCGATCATGACCTGGCGTTCTGCGCGGTCGAGTTTCTTGATGAAACTGTCGACGCGCTTCAAGGTGTCCTCGGTGTCGGTGACGATGAGAATATTTGTCCGGGGGTCGGACGAAACGGACCCGCGGCCGGTCAGCATGGTCTTGACCTTGCCTTCGAATTCGGCGGCGGTGTTGTAGTTGATCTGCATGTATTCGGTCTTGAGGGGCGCCAGATTCTGCATGCTGACCTGCGCCTGGATGGCGGCTTCGCGGGCTTTCTGCAGCTGTACGCGTTCGGCCTCGAGTTTCGTGGTCGAGGCGATGCGCATGATATTGCCCTTTATGACCATGCCAAGACTTCTTTGCAAAAGCACCAGGTCGAGGGCCTGATCCCAGGGGATGTCCACGAGCTTGAGGGAGATCTTGCCCGAGATATCGTCATCGAGAATCAGGTTGTAGCCGCTGATTTCAGAGATCAGACGCAGGACATGCTCGACGTCCGCATCCTGCAGGTCGATGGAAATCCTTTCGCCGGTGTAGCGTTCCTTCATTCCGGGGAAAAGGGTGTTGAGTTCCTGAATTTCGCTCGTCTCCTCGACAGGCTCCTGCAGCGCGGCAGCGGTGGCCGACGACGAACGCGACGCGGCGGGAGCGCTCTTGCCCTTGATCAGAATGTGGGTCTCGTCGCCTTTGCGCAGTACGGAAAGCGCGGGGTTCTTCGCGCCGGCGAAAAGCAGGTACGCGTTCCCCTCGTTGTCATTGTAGGCGGTGACGTATTCTATTGAAGAACCGAGCTTGGTGACGTCATATTTTTTGAGCAGAGGTTCCTGGAACCGCACCTTGCCAAAGGTGAGCTTGAAATCTCCATCCTGACCGGGCGTGACTTCATAGGGCAGGCTCGAATACGTGATGACCTGCAAGGAATCGTTCTTGGGCTTGAAATTAAGGGCCGTGATGTAGTTGGAAGGGGCCTGGGGCGCTGCGGCCTCATCCGCGACAAGCATCAGGCGGCCTCTACCGTCCGCCTGCTTGGAAAGAAGAAACTTGCTTTTTTCGTTCAGCGACACGCCAAGCGCCGCCACCTTCGCCCCATCCATTTCCTTGCGCAGATCACCGACCAGCGTCGTTACGTCCACGGGCAGTTCGAAATCCGTGACCGCCGGCGTGAACATGACCTTGATGAACGTGTCGGAGTCATGATCGGCATACATCTGGGTGTCGGCATCGAGGGGAATGTCGATGATCGTCTTGCCCAAAGCCTCCGAGACAACCAGCGTCGGCAGATTCTGCGCCGAAAGTTCCGGCGCGTCGGTTGATTCGACCGTGGCAGGTTTGGAGTGCGTCGCGCACGAAGTCAGCACAACGATACAACAAAAAACTAAGAATCCAGATATCGCTCTGAAGATCTTCATGGCTCCCTACTCCTTCTCTTGCCGCAATCGTAAATTAATTGTTCTCTTCTTCGCTTCACCAAAAACATCGATGACGTCTTCTTCGACGACAAGCACTTCATTTCCGATGGATGTGACCACCCCGTCATACAGGCCGATGGTCATCCCCGGACGGATCAGATATCCTTTTCCATCCGGCAGTTCGACCATCGCCAAGGCACCGCCTCCGGGCTTGTCGAGGATACCGATGAGCTTCAAGCTGCGCACATCGACCGTCTCAAGCGGCGTCGCGGCCTTTTTTTCAATCTTGGCCTTCTTGGCCGCCTGCATGAGCTCGTACTCGCGCACCTTCACAAACGACACGAACGGATCAATCTTTCCCTTGGCATCGTAAGGAGGATATTGCGAGGTGATCCAGGACGGAAACTCCTCGCCGGAAGCATCCGCAGGAGCCTCCGCGGCAATGGCGGTCGCGCTCAAAAAAAACAAGACACTCAGAATCAAGAGGTGTGCTTTCATGGCGTTATCACTATTTTTTCTTGCTTTGTTTTTTCTGCGCCTCGCGCGCCGCGATCTCTGCCTCTGTCAGTGCCCTGTACACCTGGAGCACCAAACTCGTATTCAGATACTTCTCCGTGGGCGAAAAATCTGAAACCGGTGAAAAGGTCACGTTTTGGATGGTGACAAGGCGATCAAGCCTCGTCAGGCGGTCAAAATAGGTGACAAGCCGGTGGAATGTCCCGCTGATCTGCAACTGAACGCTGCGGGTCGCGTAAAACTCCTGAATCTGTTCGGCGCCGGGCTGAAAAAGAATGAACTCCACATTCTCGTCACGCCCCAACTTCTCGAACGAGGACAAAAGCATCTCAAGAGCCCGCGAATCTTCAGGGAGCAGCGTCTTGGCGTAATAGAGTTCTTTGTTCTTCGCGGCCAGGCTGCGTTCCAATTCGGGCAGCTTGGCCACCTGGGCGCGGTACAGCGCGATGTCCTTGTCGAGCTTTTCGATGTTCTGCCGCGCTTTCGTTATCTGGACCAGCTTGTCGTCCAGGATGAAATACCAGTACGCCCCATAGACCAAAGCTGCCAAGCCGAGCAGTATCAACAGCAACTGCACGGATGACAACTCAGCGAATTTTTTGGAAACAGATGATTTATCCATTTGTTGTTCCATTCGTATTTGTGTTCTCGAAATACTCCTGGGCCTTGACTGAGCATTCGAAGGAAACCAGACCGAGCCCGTCCACGGCGCGCCTCGAAGTCCTTCGAGTGTCCACGCTGGCTATGTACTTGGACAGGCGGAGCCTCTCGACGTAGCTGACGAATGCCTGGTTATCCAGAGCCACCCCGGCCAAGGCGATGTTTCCATTGGAATCGACATTGAATTTTTCAACCCAGATCTTGTTCTGAGGCATGTTGACGACGATCTCGTCAATATATCTGACCGGCAGACCCTGGCGAAGCCGCACGTCCTTGATGACCTTGACGCGTCCTTCAATGTCCTTGAGAGCCTGGATCGTTTCATTGACTTTTGCGACTTCCTTCTCAAGAAGCTTCTTGGTCTGCGTTCTGGCAGCGACGACTTCATCGAGTTCCGCCAACTGGGAAGAAAAAAAGTAGTCGACGCCAAAAACGGAGCCGAACACCAACAGAACCCCTAAGGCAAAAATGACGAAACTTTTCTCGATATTGGTCGTCTTTTTTCGTTTTTGCTGAGGGAGTAGATTAATTTTGATCATAGTTGGCTTCCACTATTAAATTGCTCTCAAGGCAAGGCCAAAAGGAACAACCATTTGAGGACCTACCTCATCAAGATATTCTTTCTGAAAGGAATTTCTATCGACAAAAACTCTGCGGAATGGATTGTGATACTGAACGTCCATATCGAGCTCTTTCTGAAAAACATCCTTGAGCCCACCCAAAAGAGCCCCGCCACCTGACAGGTAGAGGGACTCGGCAGGCACGACATTGCTCGAAGACGATTGATAAAAGCCGATCAACCGTTTCAGCTCGTCGCACCAATTTTTGAAAGTCTTGTTCACGGCGTCTGAAATCGCCTTTGCATTCCTCGCGTCAAGGTCTTCCTTGCCGCACAGCTTGATCCGCTCCGCCTCGACCCGCTTCAGATTGAGCAAGGAGGCCAGCGACTCGGTCACCACCCGTCCGCCGAACGCGACTTCGCGCAGAAAGACAGGCTGCGCCTTGTGGTAAATGCAAAAAACGCTCTGCGCGCCGCCAATATCAAGAAGGTAGACGGGTTTTTCCTGATGCTCGGGATAATTGTATTCAAAGCTGTTGCAGATGGCGAAAGAATCCACATCGATCACGGAAAGAGACAGTCCCGATTGTCCGATCACGTCGCTCAGATTCTGTACGACTTTCTTTTTGCTGGCCACCAGCAGGACGTCATAGCTCTTGTCCTTCGCCCCAGGGCCCAGGACCTGGAAATCCAGGTACACATCATTGATATCGAAGGGGATATACTGACGAGCATCCTTGTGGACCGTATCCGAAAGCGTTTTGGGCGAATCGGACTCGAAGGTGACCCGCTTCACGATCACCGCATGGCCGGCCATGGAAGAGGCGACAACCTGTTCCTTTAATGCAAGCTGTGACCAAAGCCCTGCAATCTTCTTTGCTGTCGCGGAATTGTTGTCCAGATCTCCAGGCTGCCATGGGCTTCTCGACAAGCTCTCCAAAATCAAATCGCCTTTTCCTGGCCGAATCTTTACCATTTTCAGCCATTCGCTTCCAAGATCCAGACCGACGCCGGCATTTTTCTTAGAAAAAAATCCTAATTTTTTCACTGCGTTATGTCCTCAACGATTTTTTTCGCCACCCAAAATCCTGCATTTACTCGTCGATATTTATTTTATTAACACAAAAGAGGCAGCTCATGCAAGAAATAATGCTTAGAAAAACACTGAGCAAAATAATCATATTCCACCATTTTGCTACTTACTTCATCGACAAAATACCTACCCATTTTTTCTTCATGCTTCGGACTCAGGGCAACATCACTCGTTGAAACTCTCATCGATACGTAACTCCCGGACCGATTCATCCACAAATATACTCGTTCCTGCGAACGCAAAGAAGACAAAGGATGATTTCATCTGCCCAAACGGCCCTTGCAAACCGGAACCACCTAGGTCTTCCACATCGCTGGACACATCGTTTCCTTTCGCAAGCCGCGCACAGACGTTGCCGCCAAAAAAAAGCAAGCCCGTTTCCCGGCGTGAAACGAGCTTGCTATGGTCAGGATATCTCGATTCAAAAACACACATCAGCACGTCGTGAGGTTACTGTGACCTCCCGGACATCGACATGCGCAACGTCAAAAAAAGAGGCATGATCCGATTGTCATGGACCACCGGCGCACTGTCGACGTCAAATGTTCAGTGCGGACTGTAAATCCGCTACACCTTTTCAAGATTGGCCAGCAAAACGTCCCCGAATTCAGCGCATCCGACCTGCTTCGCATGCGCCATCTGGGCGGCCAGGTCCACGGTCACCAGACCTTGGGAAACGGCCAGCTCCACCGCCTTGCGAATTTTCTGCGCAGCGGCATGCCAGCCCACATGATCAAGCATCAGGGCGCCGGACAGAATCAGGCTGCCGGGGTTGGCGAGATCCTTGCCTTCGATCGTCGGAGCAGTTCCGTGGGTGGGCTCGAAAAAGGCCAGTTCGCTGCTCATGTTCACCCCGGGAGCAAGGCCGAGACCTCCGACCTGGGCGGCCAGGGCGTCGGAAAGATAATCCCCGTTCAAATTCGGAGTGGCGACGACATCGTACCTCTCGGGCCGGATCAGGACCTCCTGGAACATGGCGTCGGCAATCCTGTCCTGGAGCACGACCCGACCGGGGGGGCAGCACTCTTCGCCTTCGCGCACGACCACGCCGGCGAATTCCTCGGCGGCGAGCTCGTAGCCCCAGTTGCGGAACGCGCCCTCCGTGAACTTCATGATATTGCCCTTGTGGGCCATGGTCACGCTCGTCCGATTCTGCTCCAGGGCGAACTGGATGGCTTTGCGGATCAACCTCTTGGAACCTTTCGCCGTCATCGGCTTGATGCCGATACCGCTCTGCTCGTCCACGTTCGCGCCCATTTCGTCCCGCAGGAAGGCGATGAGCTTTTTCGCCTCCGCACTTCCGGCCTGCCATTCGATCCCGGCATAGACGTCCTCGGTGTTTTCACGAAAGATGACCATATTGACGCGCTCGGGATGCTTCACCGGGCTTTCGATGCCTTTGAAATATTCGATGGGCCGGATGCAGGCGAACAGGTCCAGGGTCTGGCGCATGGTGACGTTCAGGCTGCGGAAACCCTTGCCAACCGGAGTCTCAAGAGGGCCTTTCATGGCCAGGTCCGCTTTCTTGAGCGTATCAAGCGTGGCCTGGGGAAGATAGGTTCCGGTCTGTTCGAAGGCCTTCTTGCCGGCCAGCAGCTCCACCCAGTCGAAACCCCGCCCGTCCGCGAACGCCAGCTCCACTGCCCGGTCGATGACGGGCCGCCCGGCAGCCCACACTTCCCTTCCGATTCCGTCGCCTTCAATAAAATATACTCTGCGTTTCATGATTTCTCCTCGATCAAAAAATAAAAACCCCTCGCGGGGTTGGGGATAGTAAAAGATTATTGATCACGCAACCGCCAAATAGCGGCTGCGCCGGATCAGCTGAAACAGACTTCGACCATGATCGAACCGTGCGGCGTCTCGAAAGGAATTGCCAGGATGGCGCTGGTCGAGACGTGCCGTATGATGTGCCCCGGCCCGGTGATCACCGAAGGAATCGCGCCTTCGAAAACCATGCCCATTCCCACAAGCCCCTTGCGGGCCTGCCCTGAGATCATGTTGGTCAATTCGCCCACTGCATCGGTGACCACATCGTTGATCTCCGACTGTTCCTCGAAAAGCATCGCGCTCACAATGCCCAGCGCCGAGGCCGCGGTGAAGGTCAGCGACATGGTCCCCTTGCTCTTGCCCTTGGGGTTCGAGAATCCTATCACGCCCGTGACGTCGCCTTGGGCGCCGGCATGCTGTTTGACAAACGGAGAGCCCGCCTTGGCCTCGGTCATGGCCATCGTCGCCAGGACGCCGGTCGTCGCATCCACAAACTGCGCAATTATGCCTTTTATCGTATCATTCATCACTACACCGCCATGTTGGACTCATACATTGTGAACCGTTATGCGTCATCCCCTCACATTCCGCCTCACGGTCCAAATCATTGTGAACGCACCATCAAATGAAAGAGGGATTGCACATACTTGCCCGAAACCACATCGGACAGGGCGAAAAGAGGCAAGGGCCCGCGCGCGATGCTTCCGGCGAAGGCCAGCCACAGCTCAAGAGACAAATTGCCCAGCGCCGGATCCACGGCTGTTTCCCATAACCGCCCCGCTCGCTCTTCGTCCAGGCCAAAAAAGCGGCAGCGCAGAGGCCGACCCGAAAAAAGGATGCATTTTCCGTTTTCCAGCAACGGACAGCGCGCGCTGGCGTCCGACAAACAATAGTCCTCGGCCTTAACCTGACTGTCCACAAGACGCTCCCTGCGCGCCGTCTCCACCGCCCTGGCGATGACCTCCAGGCGTTTTTCGCTGGTCAGCCCGACATTCATCCGCTGGGTCAGATACACGGCCTCGATCATGGGCAAGCGGATCGGGGTGCTGCAACACTTGTCGTGGTCATGGCCGCACTTGTCGACGATATCGCGCGTCTCATCCTCCACCCTGGCCAGCAGCGCCTCATAGTCCCGGAAAAACGGGCTCAGATCCACCGCCTTGTGCATTTCCAAGGACGGCTCCCGCACAGTCAGCTTCGGGCTTTGCTTTCCATATTTGCGGATCGTCCACCACTGTGAAAAATTGGCGGGTTTGGACCGGAGCGTGCGCAGCTTGAACCAAGCCAGGCGATGCCCCAATCCCCGGCGCAGGAGATAGGCATTGAGCACCGTACCGGTCCGCCCGATGCCGTGGCGGCAATGGATGAGCACCTTCTTGCCCAGGTAGATGGCCTCGTCGAGCCAGGCCAGAGCCTTTTCCAGTTCCGCCAGTTCAGGCGCCTCCTCGTCGGCAAGGGGCATGTGGTACACTTCGAATCCCGCGGCGCATTCGATATCGTGCAGATCGCAGAATTCGCCGCACAGATTGAGGATCGCGCAGATGCCTTCGGCGCGCAGACAATCGAGCTGCTCGTGGCTCATGGGCGCGGCGCCGACGGCGAGCTGATCCGTGACCCAGGTCGCAGAGTAGGCCTTGCGGCTCATGAGGCATCCTCCGGAAAAAAACGCCGCAGGAAGAGCGAGGCCTCGTTGCGCGCGTCGGCGGCATCCGCAAGTTTTACATCCATGAGCCGGGTCACGGCCAGGACCAGTCCCAGGGCATGGAGGGCGCGCCCCGTCTCGGCGGCGGGCAAGCGCATGCAGGACGCGTCGAGCATGTCCCCCTTGACCTGGGTTTCATATCCGAAGCGCTCCAGCACCAGACGGATGAATTCGAGCCGGTGGCCGCGTTGCGACAAGGTCGCTCCTCCCCCCTTGAAACGAAACTTGATGTAATTCGCGCCGGGAAGATCTCCACAGAGGGCGTCGACAATGGAAAAATGGTATCCGAAACGTATGTTCAGATGCATGTATTCCGACGCGATAATCGAATAGCTGGCCAGAATTCGGGAATCCTTGCTGAAAATCCCGGCGCTGACCCGGTCGAACGCCTCCCAGTCGACATGCAGCTGGCTCTCGTCCCAGGCCACGCGCTTGTCGGAAAGCCCGTCCCACAGCGACGTGAGCGGCGCGCAGGACAGAGCGCCAAGGTCCACCGGCCCGCTTTCTCCGGCGGCATGGGACAACCCGCCCCCCAGATCGAGCACGTACATGACCAGAGGAAGATTCGTCTCCAGACGCCGCGAACGGCCAAGACCCCGCCCACCCCTGTCGACCAGGGAAAACATTTCGGCCACGCTCTTCTCGTGACAGAAGCGGACCAGGTCATGCAAAGAGCGGCAACCTTCCGGCGCAAAGTCCTCGCCATCCGGATCAAGCAGACTCAGGCGCACGGTGCATGCGGCCAGGGCCTCGTTTTCGGCCCGCACGTGGGCGCGCGCCTTCTCGGCCTCGTCATGGCGCGCCATGATGCTCGGCAGACAGCGGTCAAAGATCTTCCCGGCCCCGGCGTCCACCGTCACCACAGCCCCCTCTTCCAGAACGCCCGCGCCGCATCCCACGACCACGGGCACCCTGCGCTCGCGGGCGACGGAGGCCAAATGACTGGCCCTGCTTCCGCTGCCGGCCACGATGGCGACCATGCGATCCAGAAATTGCGACAGAGCGGGCCGCAAGGTCCCCGTCACCACGACGGAGCCTTTCGGAATGCCTCGGTATTCCGCTCCGGACGAAACATGGTAAACCGGGCCGCAGGCTGCTCCCGGAGAAGCGCAATCCAGCTCTGACACCAGCTCCACCGCGCCGCTTGTCTCCTCCGGAGAAAAGAATTCCCGGTCCTGGTCCTGTTGCAGCGGCCTGGTCTGGAGGATGGTGAGTCCGTCGGGCCCCAGGGCCCATTCCACATCCTGCGGCTGTCCGAAAACGCGCTCAAGATGCATGGACCATCTGCCCAGTTCGCGCAGCGTCTCGTCAGGGACGGTCGCCGAACTTTCACAGACGCAGCCCATCAGAACGGACGGTTCGGGTTCCCGGGTCAGATAATGCTTGCCCGGGGTGGCCGACCCGTCCACCAGCTCCGCCGCCAGGCCGCGAACCACATAGACGCCCACAGCCTTGCCGCCCACTCCGGCGCAGGCCGGGTCGCGGGTGTAGACCACGCCGGCCGCCGACGCGTCCACCATGGGCAGGACAAGGGCCGCCATGGCCGTCTGATTGTCGGTGAGGCCGTGCCGGATTCTGTAGGCCAAGGCCCGGGGGCAATACTTTCCAGCCAGAACGCGCTTGTAGGCGGCAAGCACCTCTGTCGGCGAAACGTCCAGTTCGCTGGCGTATTGCCCGGCGAAAGAGATTTCGCCATCCTCGGCCAGAGCGCTGGAACGGACCGCCAGACGTCCGACGCGAAGATCAAGACTCTTTACCGCGTTCAGGATTTCGTCCGCTATGTCGGCGGGAACGCGCCCCGCCAGGATGAGCTCCTGCAATTCTCCCGTGGCGCGGACGATGGAATCGTTGTTGGACAAGGTCACATCACGGAAACGTTTCTCGATTTCGTGCTCCAGGCCGTTGTCCTGAAGGAAACGGGCGAAAGCCGAGGCCGTGATCGCAAATCCGGGAGGAGTGGGCGCGCCATGGCGGCGCGCAAGGGACAGGTTGAACGCTTTCCCTCCGACCTGGCCGGGATGATCCGCGGCTTCATCGAGACTGAGCACGTACGGAGGGGAAGAGTCCAGCGGTGTTTGCGCGACCAGGCCGCCAATCTCCGCGGAGATGCGCTCCAGAGCCACGGGAAGTTCCGCATAGGCTTGGGGGTTCATTTCGCAAAGGCAGGCCGCCATGTTGCGGACGGCCAGGGTGAGTTGCGCGACCAGATGCCTGATGCGGGCCATGTCCGCCGGATCGTGCCCGTAGATGGGCGCGTCGAGATCTGCGATCAGATCCAGGGCCTTGGCGTCGCTGCGCAACAGCTCCTTGAAATGCTCGTATTTGTCCCGGATGAGCCTGTCGGGGGTCAGCAGGCGCATGAACCAGTGCCGCAACAGACGCGAGGCGATCATGGAACGGCATCCTGCCCATCGGGGCTGTCCTGTTTCAGGACATCCGCCACCTTGGATTCCAGTTCCTCCTTGTCGATGGGCTTGACGCAGTACTCGCTGGCGCCGAGCTTCAGCGATTCCCGCGCGGTTTCCAGGGTAGGATAGCCCGTGAGCATGATGACCTTGATGCGGGGGGCGTGCTTCTTCATCTCCGCCAGGACTTCCACACCGGTCATTCTTTTGAGCTTGATATCCAGAATCGCCAGGTCCGTTCCGCCCTTGGCCGCGTGGCGAATGGCCTCCTCCTCTTCGGTGAATGCCGAGACCTGATGCCCCTGGCGCTCGAGAATCCTTTTCACCAGGATTCCTGCGTCGGAGACGTCGTCCAAAACAATAATCGATGCCATGCGCCTCTCCTTGAAGTAAATTCCGGCGGATCAGTTCGCTCTCGCCCTCCGCGCGCGGAAGACGGGTGTCATTTCCTTCGCTCTTTGCCCAGGCAGCCCCTGGAAACGCGTTTCCGCCGCATGAAAACCCATCCTACAAATCAGACCCGTGATCCAGCGGAATATCCACCGTGAAGATCGCTCCGGGCCCCTTCACGGCCCCCTCGGGCAGGTCGGGAAGGTCGAAGTCGGCCGGTAACGGACTGTGTGCGCGGATTTCGCCCATATGATCCTTGACGATGCCAAAAGACACGGACAGTCCCAGGCCCGTCCCCTTGCCCACCGACTTGGTGGTATAGAAGGGATCGAAAATCTTCTTCAACGACACTTCGTCGATTCCGGTGCCGCTGTCCGCGATATCGAGGGTCACGATGCCAAGCGGCGTCTTGAGCTTGGTGACGACGACAATGACGCCGCCGCATTCGGGCATGGCGTCCTTGGCGTTGTTGAGCAGATTGATCCAGACCTGCTTGAGCTTTTCCGGATCCCCGTAGATGATGGGAAAACTGTCGTCGAGACGGGTCACGATCCGGACCCGGTCCAGTTCGAAGGAATGCCGCACCAGGCTCACGGATTCCATGACCGAATTGTTGAAGCACATCTCGCGCTTGTCGGTCTGCCCCTGACGGGAAAAACCCAGCAGGTCGGCCACGATCTTGCGGCAGACCTTGGTCTGTTTCTCGATGGTGGCCAAATCCTGGCTCAACTGGCTCTCCGGCGGCGCATCCTCCTTCAGGAGCTGGGCATAGCCGAGGATGATGCCGAGCGGCGTGTTGATCTCGTGCGCCACGCCCCCGGCGAGCTTGCCGATGGACTCCATCTTCTGGGCCTGGATGAGCTGGTGCTCGTATTCCTTGATGTCCGTGACGTCACGATCCATGCGCAGCAGGCTGACGATGCGCCCCGACTCGTCATGCACCGGAATCTGGACCACATGAAACCATTTGCGCCCCCCCGGTCCGTCGACCCGCTCCTGCCTGTCCACGCGCTCGCCGGTGATGAGCACTTCCCGTCCTTCCAGGTTCCTGCGCTCCGCCTCTTCCTCGGAAAAAAGATGAAAATCGTTCAGGCCGCGGATTTCCCACACCGTCTTGCCCACGCTCTGGGCAAAGGCCCGGTTGCATGTCTGGTAGATCATGCGCGTGTCCACCAGCGAAATGAGGTCGGGATTCATGTCCAGGACCGTGGACAGGAGGCGCTGCTGATTGGTCAGGGTCTGCTCGGCCTCGCGCAAGCCGCGGATGTGGTCGCGCAGGGTGAAGGCCATGAAATCGAGCGATTCGGCCAGATCCTGGATCTCGTCACCCACGTTCTGCAGAAAGACAGGGCAATCCCGACAACTTGCGGGCTTGGGCCCGATGATGCAGGCATGGCCGGCGCATTTCGTGTCCGGCACCAGCCAGCATCGCCGCACGCGATCGTGGTGGGCCGGGCAGCTCTTCTCACGGCAGTTCATGATCTCCCAGCAGAAATGCTCGGCCGGCAGCACGGACAGGTTGTCGAGGCTGCCCGTCACAAGCTCCTCCGCATGAGCGCGCAACTTGGCCAGCCGCCTGGTCACCGTGCGGGCGAAAACGCTGCCCAGCGCCATGGCCGCGAGCAGAACGCCGCCGAACATGGTCGCCAGGGCCGAGACGAACTGTTTGGTGGTGGCGCTCAGACGGGATTTGGACAAACCGATGCGCACCGTGCCGATGCGCTCCCCGTCGACCATGATGGGCGCCGCGAAATCATAGACCAGGATCTGACCGGTATCGATGAGTTGGACATTGACCCGGTCGGAGTTGCCGACCTTGTTGGCCGCCACCAGTTCAACGGGGTATCCCTTGGCAAAGGAGTGGGTGACCACCCGGTCGTCGGCATTCTGCACAAAGGCGTAGACCACGTCTCCGATCTCGCCGACCATGTTTCGAAGCACCAGATAATCCTGGGCCAAGAGCGGATTCACGGCGCGGGCGGCCAGACTCTCGACCAACGCCGCCCCGCGCAGCTTGTTTTCCGCCACCAGGGCGGAAGAGGTCATCTTGGCCACCACGGGCAGCAGCACGAGCGCCATGCCGAGCACGATGGCGATGATGCCGAGATTGAGCTTGGTCTCGAACCTGAGTCTGGAAATGAGGGACCTCATTGAAAATCACCGTTCAGGTTCAAGCGTCGCACCAGGGTCCGGATAGGTTCGTAATCCTCGTCGCGGGCGGGAATGATGTCGATCATCCCCGCCGCCGTGAGGACCTTGGCGTCTTCGCGACGGCTCATGCTCAGATCCAGCAGGGCGCGGGCGATCTTGTCCTTGTTCCCGGGATCAAAACCCTTGCGCACCGAATACACCCAGCCCGGAAACGGGCGGCTCTCGGCGAGCACCCGGATCTGCTCCAGATCGATCTTGTCGCGAACCACCTGAAGAGTGCCCTTGCGGATGGTGCCGACATCATAGGCGCCAGTGTAGACCGCCATGACGACCGCTTCCTGCCTCCCGGCCGATCCGGAGGCGAAGGCGACTTCCTGAAAATCCTTTTGCGTGATGCCGTGGTCGAAAAACAGGCCGAAGGGATACAAAAATCCTCCCGCCGAATTGGGATCGACGGCGATGAGCCGCTTGCCGCGGCAATCTTCAAGACGGGTTATGGCGGGGTTGTCCGCGCGCACAATGACCTGCCCCTGAAAATTGGCGCCGCCGTCGGGCTCCACGATACGCGCGAAGGCCTCGGAGCCGAGGCGGGCCAAAGAGATGTACACGAAGGGGTTGGTGAAGGAGATGTCGATCTCCCCGCGCTCCACCATCCTGATGTGCTCGGCGAAGGTCCCTGGAAAAACCTGGCGCAGGGACAAGCCGGTTTTGTGCCGCAGGTGCTCAAGCAGGCGACGGTGCCGCTCGAAGGAAACGGCGTGCGAATACTGGGGGAGATAGGCGTAGGTGATGGCCGATGCGGGTCCGAGCGGAGCGGCGCTCTCGACTTTCGACATGTCCACCTTCACCACCGATTCGTTTTCCGTGCAGGCGGCGAGCATGGACAGGAAGAAAAAAATCAACATTCGAGCAATCGTCATGGCCCCTCTTCGACAAGCGTGAATATTGTCCCACGCTATCCCAAAAGGACGTCCCCAACAACCACGAGCTTGCGCCCCCCTGCGGGCCGCGCCCCGATTGACCCATTCCTGCCGCAAAATGGCGAGGCACGTTGCATGCGGCGGTCAATGAAGGTAAAGTCTGGTAAATTATCGGCGTTTCAAGCCGAGTACGGCGGCACCGCTTGATGCGCGGCCAGAGACATTGTATCGGTAGGCAAATTGAAGATCCACCTCAACACCGGATAGGACCATGCACTCGGTAAAACGACTTGCCCATATCGATTTCAACATTCCGGGCGTGAAAGCGGTCGGCATGGAGCTCATCAAACAACTCAACTCGCCCCGACCGGACATGGAAGCCTTCGCCCGCACCGTGGAGCTCGACCCGGCCATTTTCGGCTCCATCCTGGCCTGCGCCAATTCCCCGCTGTTCGCAGGCGTCACGGAAATCGTCGATCTGCGCGTTGCCCTGAACCGATTGGGCATGAAGGAAATCCGCAGAATCGTCTTCCACGTCGTCCTCGAATCAGCCTTCCGGTCCGACAACACGGAAGTCAACCAGCACCTGCGCGCGATCTGGAAACAGAACCTCGCCGTATCCCTGACCATGCAGAGACTCATCCAGGACTGTCCACAGGTCAGAGCCCTGCCCATGGAAATGGTGGCCATGATCTATCCCTTGGGGCTGATGCACGTCATCGGGATTCCGATTCTTGCGATCAACTATTTCACTGCGTTCGGAAAATTCATCCGCGAAGACCTTTCACGCCCGCTGCCGGAAATCTACGACCGCGAAAAAGAGCTCTTCGACGGGTTCGACCACTTCGAACTCGGCTCGGAAGTGGTCAAACGCTGGAGTTTCCCGGATTTCATCCCCGAGATCGTCGCATCCTACCATATCCCCGAACCGAGCCTCGATCCGGACACCCGCATTCTGCACTCCCTGCTGCGTTTCGCCCGCCACCTTGCCCAGGAATACGGATTCGCGGCGCTGCCGGATGCGCCCCAGGGGTATTGGATGCGGGGCAATGTTCTGGACCTGTCCGGGATCGACGAAGACGCCGTCAAGGCCGACGTTCTGGAGCAGATGCGCAGGATAGACGACATGTTCCGCTGACCTGTGACCGACAAGGACAAGGCCGCCGCATCCGGGAAGGACGCGGCGGCCTTTTTCATTGCCGCAAGCCGCGAGAGGATCAGAACTTGTAGGTCACGCTCAGGCCCGCCATGTGGGCGTGGGCGTCTTCACGGGTCAGCTCGAGGATCCCGGATTTGGCCCTGGCCTCGTAATCACGATCTTTCATCCACAGATATCCGTAGGACGCATCCACGACCCAGGCGTCATTGATCTTCCAGCCCGCACCCAGAGTCACGATCTGCCGATCCGTGCAAGGTACTGCATAATCCTCATAGTCGTCGTTGACCGGTGACTGATCGTAGACGTAGCCGGCGCGCAGGTCGAAGCTGTCGGTCAAGGCGTACTCGGCGCCAAACTGGAATCTCCACGTGTTGTTCCACTTTTTATCGCTTGCCAACTTGTCGCCATAAACGCCCGGGCCACCGAAACCGGGTTGCGGATCATCATAATTGACAATCAAGGATTTGTAGGCGCTCCATTTGGTCCATACGGCGTCGAATTCAAGACTCAAACGGTCCATGGGCTTGACCATCACGCCCATGGTCACGGATTCGGGAATGGGTTCGGTGCCGGAAACATCCGTGCTTTTGAAACCGAGGTCCAAATTACCTTTTTGCGTAAAATCGCCGTCACCACGCACCTTCATTTGAATTTCGCTGCGCCACGCCAAGCCGAAGGCAAGCCAGTCGAAAGGCCTGTAACGCGCTCCCAGGTTTATTCCATAAGCCCAACCGTCAGCGGAAATTTCATGCAAAATGTCGGTATTGTAGGGCGCAGACGGATGCTTAAAGGTCATATCATACTCAAAATCCAGATATGTCGCCTCCACGCCCACGGCCAGGGAAAAGGCGTCGGAAAACTTCATGGCCAGATTCGGGTTTATGGACACGGACTTGATGGCCGCGCGGGAGCAGTTGTAGCGCCCAGCCCAGGTATCGGCGTCCTCGTACTCGGTGCCCAGGCCCACTCTGGAGAACATGCCCAGGCCGAACCAATAGTTGTCCGAGAGCTGATGGGTGTAATACATGGTCGGCAACCCCCAGATCGAGTCAGAGAAATCCATGTCTTGCTCCGAGCCCGATTTCACGTCCATGGTCGCCGTCGGCGCGATGGCCGTGGCCCCGATCTGGATCTGCCTGCCCGGCACATCGGTAATGCAGGCCGGATTGTAGGCCACGGAGGAAGGATCTCCGTCCCGGGCCACCATGGCTCCGCCCAGGGCGTTGCCCCTGGCGCTCCATTCATAGACCCCGTAGCCGGCGGCCCAGGCCTGCATGGGGCAAAGAACGATACACAACATCAACATCCACTTTCGCATTTCCACTCTCCCGCTTGTGATTTGACCCGTCGGCGTTGACAGGGCCCGGCGACTGTAGCAGGCAAAAGTAAAACGTCAATGAATCATCCAATCAAATCCATTCATATTTTATGAATCAACCCCATGACCGTACAGTGCCGGTGAACGCATGACCAGAACCGAACTCCTGGAGTTCTACGCTCCGCGACTTGAAAGCATGAACGACCTGGCCCTGATCCTTGACCGAAACGGGCAAGTGCTCTTCGCCAACTCTGCGGCTCAGGAGCTGCGCAAGACCCCGACCGGCGAATTCGCGTCCCGCGACATCAGCGAACAGTTCCAGGCCGAGACGGGCCCCGACGGCTTCTCAAGCCTGCCCGCCTCCCAGCCTCCGGTCCGCGACGCTCGGCTGCGGGTCATCCTTCCCGACGGCGCGGGCACCCGGCTGGTGAGCTGGAAGTACATCGGCATCCCGGCCACGGACGGGGCCATCATCCTGGCATGGGGAACATTTCGCAGCACCGGACCCGGCCAGGAGATGGGCTTCACGGTTCTGCCAAACGGCATCATCCAGGCCGCAAGCCCCGCATTGTGCAGCATCTGCGGGTACACGCGGGCCGAGCTGGTCGGCAGGCCGGCCCGGCAATTCTATTACACCGCCACGGCCCGCAAACGCATCGTCAACCAGCTCAAGGAACGCAGCGAGGTCGAAAACGGAGCCGTCACCCTGCGCTGCAAGGACGGCTCGCCCCTGACCCTGTGGTACAGCGCCGAATCCATCCGGGGATCCGACGGTAAAATTCTTTCCTACAGCGGCTTTTTCCAGCAGCGTCCCTTCGTCTTTTCCTCCAAGCTGGCCGCCGAATTCACCCGCATTGTCGACGCCCTGCCCGATCTGGCCTGGGTCAGCGGACGGGACCTGCGCATCGTGGCCGCCAATGACGCGTATCTCACGGCCTACGGGCGGAAGCGCGACGAGGTCATCGGTCGAAGCGAATACGACTTTTTGAAGCCGGAACAGGCCCGCTTCCCCATCGAAGCGGCGCTCAAGGTTTTCGAGGAAAAGCAGGAGCTTCTTCATCCCGCCGTGCCGCACCTGCCGAACCCGCAAATCTGGTACCGGGTCATCCGCCGCCCCATCTTCGATGACGACCGGCAGGAGGTCATCGGGCTTTTGGGCATCGCCCAGGACATATCGTCCAAGGTCATGCAGGAGAATGCCTTCATGGATCAGCTGCGAACGCGCGAAGGGGACGTGGTCGTGGTCACCGATGATCAGGGGCGCATCCTGCGCCGCTCCGCGCAGACCCTGAATCCATCCATATATGGCCGCCCCCAGGCCTTCGACGCCTACACCCTGGACATGCGCCCGGTGCTCGACCTGCTGCACACCGACGATCTGCCCGCTGTGCGCCAGGCCATGCACCTGGTGCTGCGCGAACGGCGCGAACAGCACCTGGAGTGCCGCATCCGCAACCAGTCCGGAAACTACTCCACGGTCCTGGCGCGGCTCATATTCCACGACGCCATCTACGGCGAACCCCGCATGTACGTGGTGGTGCGCGACATCACCGAGCAGATCGGACTGCGCAAGGCGCCCATGGTCATCGAACGCCTCAAGCTGGCCTCGGGCACGCGCACCGACCGCGAATTGGCGTCCTTCCTGAGCGTATCCGCTGCGGCGATCTCCAACGCGCGCAAAAACGAACGCGTCCCGCCGGACTGGATAATTGACACGGGACTGCGCACCGGGAGCTCCATTGACTGGATCGTCAGCGCGGTCATGCCGAGCACGCCGTGAATCCGACCCAGGGCTTCACCGTGTCGAAAACATCCTTGTTGTGCTCTTGCCTCGACGCGGATAGAAAAATCCGCACCCATACCCCCGGAGACTCACCGTGAAAAACCTTGTCTATCTGATAATGCTTGTCTTGATTTCTGCCTGCGCGAGCCGCCAGACGCCATCGTCCGCGCCGCAGGAAGAATGGTTGGCGATGAACAGGCATTTCATCGCGCTCCACACCCAAGGCGATTACGAGCAGGCCCTGGCCACAGCCCTCAAGGAAGTCGATCTGGCCCAGCGATTCGCGCCACGGGAAAACGCCGAACTGGCGACTTCGCTGAACAATCTCGGAGTCACCTATACCGCCCTGGGCAGATTCGAGGAGGCCAAAGCGCCGCTGGAAAGAGCCCTGGCCATGCGCGAAACAATCCTGGGCCCGAATCACGCCGAAGTGGCGACGACCCTCGGCAACCTCGGGGAACTCTACACGGCCATGAACATGGCTTCCGAGGCGGAGGACGCTTTCATCCGCGCACTTGAAATCCGGGAGTCCGGGCAGCAGCCCGAAAACGCCGATCTGGCCGAAACCCTGAACAATCTGGGCGAACTCTACTACCGCAAGGGGCTCCTCGACCAAAGCGAGACCTTGCTTCAACGCGCGTTGGCCATCAGGGAAAGGGAACTTGGCCCCCGGCACCCGCGTCTTGCCCGCACCCTCGACAACCTGGCCGGCGTCGAACAGTCGAGAAGGCGCTTCCCACAAGCCCAGGCGTTGCTTGAGCAATCCCTGGCCATCAAGGAAGAGGCGCTGGGAGACGAGCACCCATGGCTGGTCGCGACGCTGACCAATCTGGCCGAAGTGCTCATTCTCCAGGACAAGATCGCCGAGGCCGAACCCCTGGCACGCAAGGCGGTGCGGGTCGGTGAGCTGGCATACGGACCGGACAACGTGCGCATGGCCATCCCGCTGACCACTCTGGGCAATCTGATGCGCGCCCAGGGCCGGTTCGGAGAGGCGCAGGACATCTACGCGCGCGCCCTGGCCCTGCGGGAACAGGCCCTGCCCGCCGATCACATCGACAGGGCGATTTCCCTTGGCAATCTGGCGGCGGTTCATTATGCCCAGGGACGCTTCGCGCAAGCCGAACCGCTGTACGAGCAGGCGCTGACCATCAGCGAAGCCGTCCTCGGTCCGGAACACGGCGATGTGGCCCAGCTTCTGCACAACCTCGGGGTGGTCGACCGCAAGCTCGGAAATCTCGATCAGGCCACGAACATGTTTCTGCGCGCCCTGGCCATCCGTGAAAAACTCTACGGAATGTCGGCCCCGGTCGTAGCCGACACCCTGGAGGCCCTGTCCATGACCTTGAAAGAGGCGGACGAGACGGAAGCCGCGGCCGGTTACCTGCAACGGGCCAGAACCATTCGCGAACAGAACCGTTGAAATGGGCCGGACCGCTCGCGGGCGGAACAAATCCGCAAAGGAGCGCAGCCATTCCGTGTTAGACCTTTCGGTTCTTTTTCGATACATGGACCGAACTTGAATCACAGAGACTCTCCGTCGACATAGCCTGGGACGGATTTCAATTCCAAGAGAGGAGCGGGTTACAACGCAATGTTTGCGATTATCGGATTACTCGTTGTCATAGGGTGTGTCGCCGGCGGCTACACCATGGCTCACGGCAACTTCAGCGTGCTGTGGCAGCCCGCGGAAGTCGTGATCATCGTCGGTGCGGCCATCGGAACCTTTTTGATTTCCTCGCCCTTGAAAGTCATCAAGCTGACCATCAAGGGCTTCGCCAGCGTGTTCAAGGCCAAGGCGCCGGGCAAGGACGAATATCTGCAACTGCTGCGCGCCCTCTATGACCTGCTGACCCTGGCCAAGCACGAAGGCATTATCGCCCTGGAAAGCCATGCCAACAAGCCCATGGAAAGCAGCATCTTCACGCCCTACCCCTTTGTCATCAAGAACCACCACGTGCTCGATTTCATCTGTGACAACGTGAAGACCTACGCCATGGCCGGCATGGAACCGCACGAATTCGAAACCCTCATGGACATCGACATCGACACCCACCACGAGGAAGAATCCATCGCCGCCGGAGCCATCTCCAAACTCGCCGACTCCATGCCGGCCCTGGGTATCGTTGCCTGCGTCCTGGGCGTTGTCGTGACCATGGGAGCCATCAACGAGCCCCCGGAAATTCTGGGCGCGCACATCGGCGCGGCTCTGGTCGGAACATTCCTGGGCATTCTTCTGGCCTACGGGTTCGTCGCCCCGTTCTCGGCCAACATCGAGCATCAGATCCGCGATCAGCACACGCTCATGAACGTGGCCAAGACCGCCATCATGTCCTTTGCCCTGGGTTGGGCTCCCGCCCTGGCACTGGAAGCGGCCCGCCGCGCAGTGCCCAGTTCGGCCAGACCCTCTTTCGAAGAACTCGAAAACGCCGTGCGCAAGAAATAGTACGCCCGTGGGCGGACAGGTATCACAACATCATGGCCGATAAAAAAGCCGTCATCATCAAAAAAGTCAAAAAAGGCGGACACGGCGGGCATCATGGCGGCGCCTGGAAGATCGCCTATGCCGACTTCGTCACCGCCATGATGGCCTTCTTTCTCCTGATGTGGCTCCTGAACAACGTCAGCGAGGAGAAAAAGGAACAGCTCTCCATCTACTTCAAGGAATTTTCGATCCTGGAAGGGCTGCCGCCGTCCATGAACGTCGGCGCAGGCGGCCAGAGTTCCGCTGATCCGCAGCTGAAGCCGCTCATCCTGGAAGGAACGACCGGCATGTTCGCCGAAGGCAAATCCCAGGAGGAAATCCTCAAGGAAGCCATGGCCAAGATGATCGAAGAGCGGCTGAAGGAATTCAAGGACGAACTGATCATCGACACCTTCGACAACGGGGTGCGCATCCAGATGCTCTACGGCGAAGGCAACCCGTTCTTCGACTCGGCCAGCTCCCAGTTGACAGACGATGCGCGCAGCGTGCTCAAGGTCATCGCCGATACCGTCCGCGATCTGCCCAACCAGATCGCCGTCGAAGGCCACACCGACGCCGTCCCCCTGGGCGGCCCCCAGTCGCGCTACACCAACTGGGAACTCTCCACCGACCGCGCTTCGTCGGCGCGCATCATTCTGCAGGAATTCGGGGTCGACCTCAAACGCATGGTCAGAGTGGCCGGATATGCGGCGACCCAGCCCCTGATCCTCGACAATCCCGAGGACCCCCGCAACCGCCGGGTCAGCATCCTCCTCTTCAACGACCCGACGCGAAAGCCTTCGGACCTGAACGCGACAGAGACGACCTCTCCGCTTTCCGTCAATCCGCTCCTGAACGGCACCTCCGTCCCGGTCGAACCCGAACCGGCCGCGCCGTCCGCCCGCTAGCCCTTTCACGGCCCACACCGTCCCTCAAAAAACGACACCCCCCGCTCGCGGTTGCGAACAGGGGGGTGCCTGAGATCAGTCATTGGCCCGAAGTCACCTCAGGAGGCGGCTCCAGCCATTCCGAACACGCTTCGACCGGGGGAGGCGGAACGGCGTGGCTGGCCTGCGCGCCCGGAGGGGGTGCGCGCGTCCGAGGCGCTTCGCTGCGCCGGGCGGGCTGACCGGCCCGACGGGGCGCTGCGTCCGGGGCCCCTTCCGGGAGTCCGGGGAGGACGGGGTTCTTCAAAAGCGGCTTCGTCGCCGCCGGTCGCATACGCGAAACCTTCAATGCGAACCCGCTCCAGACGTCCGCCCAGGATGCGCTCAATGGCCTTGACCTGGGCGTTGTCTTCCGGCGTGACCAGGGTGATGGCCTCACCGCTCTTGTCGGCGCGACCGGTGCGCCCGATGCGATGGGTGTAACTTTCGGCCGTGTCTGGCAGGTCGAAGTTGACGACATGGGAAATACGTACGCAGTCTATGCCGCGCGCTGCGATGTCGGTGGCGACCATGATCCGGTATTTGCCGTTGCGAAACCCGTCCAGGGCTTCCTGCCTGCGATTCTGGGACAGGTTGCCCTGAAGCGAGGTCGCAAGCATCCCCTTCTGCTCCAGCTTGCGGGCCAGGCTCTTGGCGCGATGCTTGGTGCGGGTGAAGATCAGGACGCAATCATGCGGAGTGCGGCCTAGGTAGGTTTCAAGCAGGGCCATCTTCTGCCCGGCCGAAACAGGATAAAGGGTGTGGCGGATCTTTTCCGCCGGAGCGGTGTTGGCCACCTGTACCACGGCGGGCTGCACCAGGAGCTGGTCGGCGATCTTGCGGATTTCCGGCGGCATGGTCGCGGAAAAAAGCAGGTTCTGCCGTTTGGCCGGCAATTTGGCCATGATGCGGCGCAGGTCCGGCAGGAATCCCATGTCGAACATGCGGTCGGCCTCGTCGAGAACCAAGGCATGGACATGGGACAAATCCACCAGCCCCCGATTGACAAGATCGAGCAACCGGCCGGGGCAAGCCACCAGAACGCTGGCCTGGCGGGCGGCCTTGACCTGCGGGGTTTCGCCCACGCCGCCGAATATGGCGGCAGAGCGGATACCGGTCTGCTTGCCGAGGGCGATGAACGTCTCATGGATCTGCAGGGCAAGTTCGCGGGTCGGGGCCAGAACGAGCACGCGCACCGGGCCGCGAACCGAAATGCCGTCATTGATCATGCGCTGCAAAAGGGGCAGCGCGAAGGCCGCTGTCTTGCCTGTTCCGGTCTGGGCCAAGCCGAGGACATCCTTGCCGTCGAGCACGGGCGGAATGGCCTGAATCTGAATGGGGGTGGGGGAAACGTAGCCGCAGTCACGGATGCCAACGTTCAAACGCTGGTCGAAGGAAAAAGAGGAAAAATCCACAAATGGTCCTGTGGTTTGAGGAAAATCAACGACTGGCGTGATGAACAATCGAAGGCCGGACGTGCCGGAAGAATGGAAAATCTCCAAGACGAGATGATGACGCGCCGTTGCCGGACGTGGTCCGGAAGGCTTCAAGGCTCTAGTCTGCTCACGCGAGAGAGGTGAGCCATAAGCCCCTTTGGAATGGAATGCAAAGAAAATAAATGCCGCCCCGCGCGACAAAAAAAAAAGCCGCACCCTGAGGATGCGGCTTGATTTTTAGTGGTGGGCCAACAAGGAATCGAACCTTGAACCTGCTGATTAAGAGTCAGATGCTCTACCAATTGAGCTATTGGCCCGCCCGAACGGAAGGCTTAAGTAGACATGCGGGCCGTTGTTGTCAAATGAAAAATTACACTTTTTTTCAAGAACGGAGCGACTGCCGTTTTTTTTGGACCCAGATCCGCGGCGAACAAAAAAACAACTCGCTTCACGACAAAAGGCAGGGCCCATTGACCCTGCCTTTTGTCGTGAAGAATTGCTTCGATGAGAGCTAGCTTCTGCGCTTTCTCCAAGCCCCGGCCAATCCCAGCGCGCCGATGCCCAGGAGAAGCATGGTGGACGGCTCGGGAACGGTGTTGGGCGGGGGTTCGGTCATATCATAGCTGATGACGCCGCTTATGGAATTGAAACCGCCGTATTGCAGGGTATCCGTCCCAAAAAGCGTCAGTTCGTTCAGGCCGGAATGAAAGAGGGACGACATCCCGCTTGCCCGTAAATATTCCAGTTTCCCTCCAGACGTATCCACTGCGGCTCCAGAAACATCCAGATGAAAACCAGGCAAAGGAGCAGAAAAATTATCTGTACCTGTCGAAGATTGAATTGCAACAACTACATCATTCAAATACAATACAAATTCATCATTCACACTTGCCGTAAATAAAAAATCTATATTATCATAAGCAGATGGCATGGTAAAATCATACCGTAAATACTTCCCTTCGTTTGATTCCAAATAAATATTTCCAGAACTCGGAGCAAGAGTGAATGTTGCATCACCTGGAATCCCGGGAGCAGAGGCAGGGTCAGATAAAATATTCACGGAAGATGTCTCAAAAGTACTCACTAAAAAATCTGAAATAGTAAACTCAATCATCGCAGCAGAAGAAATTACCGGAAAAAGAAACAGGAAAAACACAAAAAATATCATTTTACAAAATTTGATCTTGCGCATTTTATCCTCCTTTATAATACCGGTATTATATTACAAACAGCAAAAATAAACTGATTTACATTCAATGAATCTAAATACTGCGCAAAAAATAAATCACACGCAAAGACAGCTCGAAGAATACAAGCATCATAACTACCAACAATAATTAAATGAATCGGCAAGCATATTTCCTGCCATTCAATATTGTAACAAAAAATCAAAATCTTACGCAAACAAACATGCACAGAAAAAATTGAAAATGTAAAATCTACCGACATCCTCAACTTTGACGCAATTACATGTCACACCGACAGAATCAATGATTACAAGTGATTAAAAATAGTATTAAAATGTCAAACAATCCGACGAATCGTATCTTCAAGGAATCCGATCCACCATACAATCACTCATTACAGCAGAATAATTTTATCAAGCGTCCAAAACAATCCGGATCACAATGATACGATTGGATAAAACAACAAGACAGTGCAATCCAAAAGAAGCGATTCCCCAGGGTTGCCATGGAACATACCTCGCCATGAGGAGAGTGGACACGCGCATCGGAACTGACTAGAAAATATTTTGCGACATCGTCTCCAGGCTTTTGCCCCTTTTTTCCAGCTTGATCCAAACTCCGGAAATCCCGGTTCGCACATACGCTTTTTTTCACCACCAGATTTTTGAAGGAATATTATGTCATTCGATAAACTTGGCCTGCGGGCCGAACTGCTCAGGGCGGTCACCAAAAAGGGATACGCCGCTCCCACCGACATTCAGGCCCGGGCCATACCCGTCATCCTTTCCGGGAGGGATATCCTTGCCCGCGCTCAGACCGGAACAGGCAAGACCGATGCCTTCGGCCTGCCCATCGTCGAAATCCTGGGACAAACGCGCGGCAACGGCCACCACCCCCGCGCGCTGGTGCTCACTCCGACGCGGGAACTGGCCTTGCAGGTCGGCGAAAGCATCAAGGCCTATGCCCGCAAGGTCTCCCTGCGCTGCACCGTGGCCTTTGGCGGGGTGCGCATCGAACCGCAGATCGCGCGCCTGGAGCGCGGCATCGACATTCTGGTGGCCACCCCGGGACGCCTGCTCGATCTCGCGAACCAGGAGCACCTGAGCCTCGCATCCATTGAATTCCTTGTCTTCGACGAAGCCGACCGCATGCTCGACCTGGGTTTCAGCGGGGAGATCAACGCCATTTTGGATCTTCTGCCCGCCGAACGCAGAACCATGCTCTTTTCCGCGACCTACACCCCGCAGATAAAAGCCCTGGCCGCCAAAATGCTGGACAGGCCCGAATACATCGAGGTCACGCCCGACACCGCCGCCGCGGAAGCCGTCGCGCAAAAGGTCCACATGGTCAGCAGGGACAACAAGCTCCCCCTGCTCCTGCACCTCATCGAGAAAAAACCCGGCGAACGCATCCTGGTCTTCGCCCGCACCAGAACCTGGGCCAACAGGCTGACCGACAAGCTCGCCGCCCACGGCGTCAGCGTCGCAGCCCTGCACGGCAGCAAAAGCCAGTCCCTCAGGAAGAGGACTCTCGAAGAATTCAAGGAAGGCGAAATCCGGATTCTCGTAGCCACGGACGTGGCCGCGCGCGGACTGGACATCAGCAATCTGCCCCTGGTCATCAACTACGACGTACCGAACTCCCCCGAGGATTACGTGCATCGCATCGGGCGCACAGGCCGCGCGGGTCTGAGCGGCGTCGCCGTTTCCCTGGTCTGTCCAGAGGAACACAACCTGTTGCTGGCCATTGAAAATCTGTTGCGCCACAAGATTCCCGTGGAAGCGGTCAAGGGATTTACGGAAGACAGCGACCTGCCGGATTTCGTACTCTATCGCCCCGGCAACCTGAAAAGCGAGCGCAACGCCCCCAGGGCGATCAAGGAGCTGGTGGCCAAGAAAACCCCGGCCAAATTGCCCGTCCAGGGCCGTGGCAAGAAAAAGGACGCCAAGCCGGAATCACCGTCTCGCGGCACGAAGGATGAAAAATCGGACGCCCGGAAAGGAAGCGACGCGCGGCCCGATGCCAAAGGGCGCGGCAGGAACGCCAAAAAGCCCGACGCACGGTCCGGGGACGCAGGATCGGATGCCAAGGGACGCGGCAGAAGAAATGAACGAACGGAAGGCTCCCGCGCCGGGACAGGGAAGCGCGCCGGCGGCACGCGCGGCAAGACCGCCCGGCCCGATTCCAGGCCCGCCCAACCGGCCCGTGGACGGTCCAGGGGCAGAGGCTAGTCGGGCAGCCCCAAACCGGGGTTCAGCCTCGCCGCTGCGGAAAATCCAGAACTTCAAGGAACGCTCGACCACGTCCGGGTCCTGGATTTTCCCCGCTCCCAGTATCTCACCATTTTGGCGCAACCCGGTCATGTTTGATTTTCCGACACTTGGCCGGGTCACCCCAACACTCAAACCCACGTGAGCTGACACATGCATATCGCAGACAGGATACGCAGACTGGGCACCGAGACGGCCTTTGCGGTGGCCGCCCGCGCCGCCTCGCACAAGGCCGCCGGACATCAGGTCTTTCCCTTTCATCTGGGAGACATGAACATCCCCACTCCGGCCAACGTCATGGACGCGGCCTGCCGGGCCATGCGCGCAGGCAAGACCGGCTACTGTCCGAGCCCGGGCATTCCCGAACTACGCGACGCCCTGGCCGCGGACATCAACGCTGCGCGGGGAACGGCGTACGCCATGGAAAACGTGGCGGTGCAACCGGGCGGCAAGCCGGTCATCGGCAAGTTCATCATGGCCTGCATGAACCCCGGCGAAGAGGTGCTCTACCCCAACCCGGGCTATCCCATCTACGAATCGCAGATCGAGTACCACGGCGGTCGGGCCGTGCCCTACCGCTATGTCCGGGATGAGGGCGGTTTTCATGTCGACCTGGATTATCTTGAGAGCCTGATCACCCCGCGCACGCGGGCGCTCATCGTCAACGATCTGCAGAACCCGCTGGGCGCGCAGTGCTCGGAAGAGGAGCGGGAACGGCTGGCGGAAATCGCCATGCGCCACGATCTGGCCGTGCTGCTGGACGAAGCGTATTTCGACATCCGCTACAGCGGAAAAAGCGTCTCCCTGGCTGGCATTCCGGGCATGGCCGAACGCAGCGTGATCCTCTACACCTTCTCCAAGAAATTCGCCATGACCGGCTGGCGTCTGGGCGCGGCCATCGGGCCACGCGAGATCATCGATGTCGTGGCCAAGCTCAATGTCAACGACGAATCGTGTTCCAACCATTTCGTGCAGCATGGCGCCCTCGAAGGACTGACCGGCGACCAGTCCGGCCCTGCGGCCATCCTGGCCGCCCTCAAGGAACGGCGCGACGCCGCGGTGGAACTGTTGAACTCCATGCCCGGCGTAAACTGCCCCTGCCCCGAGGCCACCTTCTACCTTTTTCCCGAGGTCACGGAACTGATGGCGCGCAAGGGGTTCGAGTCAGACTACGCCGCCTTCGCCGAGGACATCCTGGTCAACACGGGCGTCTCGCTCTGCACCCGCCTGCACTTTGGCCGCCCCTTGCCGGACGAAGAGCGGCGATTCGTCCGACTGGCCTACTCCGGCATCGACGTGGCGGAAATCCGCAAAGGGCTGCTGGCGCTCAAAGACTACGCCTCCCGGTAGAGACTCGCCCCGATGACGCCAAGCGCCGGACGTGCCGACAGGCCTGTCCGGCGCGGACGCGTACCCCGCCGCGGTCGAGGGTCTGCGACCGCGGCGGTGAATCCCGCGCTTGCGCGTGGATGAACGCCAGGGAGATCCTTCAAGGAGATGGGTCCTTTCGCGCCATCATGCCGGGACGCAAGAGCATGCGTTTCCCCGGCTCGCTTTTACCAGCCCGAGAACCGCCGACACCCTGACTCCGAAGCGTGATTCACGGCAAAGGAAGCTGCGAATCGGGCCCCTCGGCCCCGCCGAAAATATACATCTTTCTTTGACGCAGCTCCGCGAGATTATGGATGCCGAGCTTCACCAGGATGTTCGACCTGTGCTTGTTGACGGTCTTGATGCTGATGTAAAGAAGCTGGGCGATCTCCTTGCTCTTCTTCCCTTCGATAATGAGCTGCACGATCTGCTTCTCGCGCGCGGTGAGATCGTGCAGGGGAGGCAGCGAGTTGCGGTGATGGTTGACCAGGAGATAGTCGCTGACGATGACCTGAGCCAGCTTCGGGCTGATGAACACCTCGTTTTTCAGCGCATAATGCATCCCGACGAACAGTTCCTCCGGACCGGAGCCCTTGAGCACATAGGCACTGGCGCCATGGGCCAGGGCCTGGAAAAGCAGCTCGTTCTCCTCGCAGATGGTCAGCAATACCACGGGAATTTCCGGCGCCAGCTTCTTCATTTGGCGCAACACCTCGGTCCCGGGCACATCGGGCAGGCGCAGGTCCAGCACGACAATGTCGGGGCGACTCGCTTCGAAAAGCCTGACCGCGTCCTTTCCGCTGCCCGTGTCCGCGCCGATGCTGAACCCGCCGCGCATCTCGATCATTGTTTTCAAGCCCTTGCGCAATAACAGGTCATCCTCTACCAATAGAATTTTCTTCATGCCTTTTCTCCATGATCGTTGCGTCGCATCATCTTTCTCTGAGCGCACCTCGCGTGGTCTTGATGATCGGCTTTAAGATGTATTCCAAAACGGTCTTCTTTCCTGTCAGCACGTCTACTTCGGCCACCATGCCGGGTATGATGGGCATCTCTTTTCCATTCTTGTCCTTGACCGTGGTTTGCTCCGTGCGGACCTTGATGAGATAGTAGCTGAGCTTTTGCTGCTCATCGGTGATGGCGTCCGCGCTTATGTGCTCCAGAACAGCAGGCATGCCGCCGAAGATCGAGAAATCATAGGCCGTGATTTTCACGTCGGCGGCCTGGCCCGGATACAGGAACGCGATATCCTGCGGCAGCACCTTGGCTTCGATGAGCAGGGTGTCTTCCCGGGGCACGATTTCAAGCATCTCCTTGCCCGGCCCCACCGCCTCGCCGATGGTGGTCACAAAGACCCTTTTCACCGTGCCGTCCACGGGAGAACGGACGCTGGTGCGATCCATCTGGTCCTCCAGCGCGGGAAGCTTCTCCTTTGTGCCCTCCATTTCCGTACGAATCGCATTGAGTTCGTTCAATATCTCGGAGCGCTGCTTGCCCTTCTCCTCGTCGATGCGATGGATCGCGCCTTCCACGGCCGCAGCCACCTTGGGGATGGCGATACGGGAATCGGCGATCTGGCCCGAAAGGTCGGTGAGTTCCCGTTGAGAGCGCAAAAGATCCATGTCCGACGCCGCGCCCTTGGCCACCATGGCACGGGTCATCTCCACCTCCTTCTTCAGCAAGGCGTAGTTCTGCTGCTGATAGTCGAGCCTGCTTCGAAGCTCCTTGAGCTCCTGAGAGCGCTGTTCGCGTTCGCGCTCCAGAACGCTCAGAGCGGACAGCCGGCTCTCCTTGCGGGAGCGCAGCAACTGTCGCTGGTGTTCAATCAGGTGCGGCTTCTGGCTCACGACCTCCTCCGGAAAATCTATCTCGTCCCGCCCCTCCAGTTCCGCCTCCAGGCGCGCGATGGCCAGGATCTGATCAAGGTATCCCGATTGCTGCTCCCGATACCTGGAAGCCATCTGGACCTGATCCAGCAGAATGAGCAGCTGCCCCTTGGTCACCTCCTGCCCTTCACGCACCAGGATCTCCTTGACGATGCCGCCTTCGAAATTCTGGATGCGTTTGATTTCGGAGGACGGAATCACCTTGCCCATGCCCCGGACCACCTCGTCGAGGGGAGCATGCGAGGCCCAGACAATGGCGACGACGAAAAAGAGAACCACCACGAGCAGCAGGATGTTGGCCGCGAACCGGCTGGTGGACGTGATTTCGTCCAATTCGCAGGCATAGGCCCGAGCCTGGCCCCGACCGGCGCAAGAGGCTGTAGGACCCCTGCGCGGCCCGGCGCCGGGAGCGGCGGAATCCGTCGATATCGGGAACGGGCTCGCCTGGGCATTTATTTCAAGATGTTCGTCTCTCGTATTCATTTCACGCCTCCCGCGTTCTGGGCCTGAGCCGCCGGAACAGCTCCGGATTGCAATTGTCGCAGCACAACGTCTTTGGGGCCGTCCGCCACCACCTGGCCCTCGTCCATGACAATAAGCCGGTCCACCAGTTCAAGGAGTGTCGGACGATGCGTGATCAGCACGATGGTCCTGCCCGGAAGCAGTGCCTTGAGCCGCTTGACCAGCAGGGCTTCCGACTGCGTGTCCATGGAACTGGTCGGTTCGTCCATGACCAGGATGTTCGGATTGCGCAGCAGGGCGCGGGCGACGGATATGGACTGGCGCTGGCCGCCGGACAGGCTGCTGCCGCGCTCGCTGACATGCAGGCCGTAGCCCTGAGGATGCGTGCGCATGAAATCGTTGGTGCCGGAGATGTGGGCGGCTTCGAGGATTTCGCGATCCGTCGCCTGGGGGTGCGCGACGCAGATATTCTGGCGCACGGTCCCCTGAAAAAGGACAACCTCCTGGGGCATGTAGCCGGTCCAGCGGCGCAGATCCGCCGGGTCGACCTGGCGCAGGTCCGTCCCGTCCACGAGCACCGCCCCCTGGTCCGGCGTGTACAGGCTGAGCAACAGCTTGCCCATGGTGGATTTGCCTGAGCCGGTCTTGCCCACGACGGCCACGCGCTCGCCGGCCTTGATCTTCAAACTGACGTTCCTCAATGCGGGGAGGCTGGCTCCGGGGTAGGAGAATCCGACATCGCGGAACTCCAGGTTGCCCCGGAAAACGGGCCGGTGCAGAAAGGTGTTCGAATTTTCCCTTTCCACTTCCAGAGCCATGACCGCGTCGAGGGCCTTGTAGGCGCTCATGGTGTGGTGCAGGCGGGTGATGAGCTGCGCGATCTGGGCGAAAGGCCCCATGACCCTGCCGCTGAGAATGGAGCAGGCGATGAGTCCGCCGCTGGTCAGCGTCCCGTCCTTGATGAGATACACGCCGATGATGATGATCACGACATACGCGGTTTGCTGAACGATCGCGGTGAGATTCAAGGCCAGATGGGACAGGGAGCGGGAGCGGACCGCATGGCGCGCGCTGTCGGTGGCGCTTTGGTTCCAGCGCTGGCTCATGGCCGCCTCGCACCCCAGCCCTTTGACTGTTTCGAGGCTGCCGAGGGTTTCCACCAGCACGGCATGCTTGCCCTGGCCCGTGGCCATGGAGGCCTCGACCGATTTTTTGAGCGGAAAGTGAATGGCGAGGCCGATAAGCAGGATGAGTGGAAGGGCCGCCATGAACACGAAAGCTATGGGCCCGCCGATGAACCAGAACATGATGATGAAAAGGAAGATGAAGGGCAGGTCCACGAAACTCACCAGCGTGGCGGAGGTGAAGAAGTCACGCAACACTTCGAGTTCCCGGAGAAGGTTGGCGAAACTTCCGGCCGAGGCGGGCTTGTCCTTCAAGCGGATGCCCAGGATTTGGTCGAAAAGGCGGGCCTCCAGTTCAATGTCGATCCGCTTTCCGGTCCTGTCGATGAAATGCGCGCGCAACCCCTTGATGACGAAGTCAAACCCGATCACCACCAACATCCCGCTGGTCAAGACCCACAGCGTATCCACTGCGGAGTTGGGCACGACCCTGTCGTAGACGTTCATGACGAAAAGCGGCGTGGCCAGCGCCAGCAGGTTCAGGATCAAGGCCGCGATGAGCACCTGTGAATAGGGCCACCAGTTTTTGAGCAGGGCGTCCCGCAACCAGCGCCTGCTTGGCCTGCCCTCCACCTGACCCATCCGAAGCTCCGTTTTGCTCTCGGGCACGAGATACATGACGAATCCGGAGTAGACCCGGGCAAGATCCTCTTGCGCCATGACCTGCTCGCCTCCCTCCACCGAGGGATGAGCGACGCGGTACTCCCCGTCCCGGAAGTCCAGGAGAACGCACGCGGCATCTTCCCGGAGAAACAGCACCGCGGGCAGGGCGAAAGACGCGATCCGCCCGAGAGGGCTCTTGACGATTCTGGCGGCGAAACCGGCCTTGACGGCCGCGACCTCGGCCAGCCGGGGCGTAAGACGCCCCTCTGCGTCCAAAGGCAGACCCGAGAGCAAAGATGTGGGCGACAAGGTCCGACCATGATGCTTTGCGATATACAGAATGGACTCCGCAAGAAGATCCGACGATCCAGGGCCGGCACTGTCTTCAACGGGAAGTCCGATGCGGGCGTCTGTCTTGGCGGAATTCAGCATTGCATTTTCCACGATTCCCCCGGTATTATAAAAATTTGTTCATTGTGCATGATTCGTGTCTATTCGTAAGCGAACATGTCTTTAATGGTCAGCACCTCGACCAGAGATGCGACAAAAATATCGACAAGGTCTGGATCAAAGTGCTTGCCTTTCTCCGCGACTATGATCGAAAGGGCCTTTTCCACTGAAAAGGGCTCTTTGTACGGCCTGCGCGAAAGCAAGGCGTCAAAGACATCTACCAGCCCGACTATTCTCGCTTCGATGGGAATTTCCGATCCCTTGAGCCCGTGCGGGTATCCGCCGCCGTCCCAACGCTCATGATGCGACAGGGCCACAAGATGGGCCGCGCGCAACAGCTCCGAATTGCCTTCGGCCAGCGCTTTGGCCCCGATGACGGTATGCTGCTTCATGATTTCGAACTCTTCCGGCATAAGCTTGCCGGGCTTGAGCAGGATGTGGTCGGGAATCCCGATTTTGCCCAGATCGTGCATCGAACTCGCCAGACCGAGTTGTTCCGCTTCTTCCCGGTGGATGCCACACTTCAAGGCAAGCATTTCCGTGTATGCTTGAATGCGTTTGATGTGGTTTCCGGTGTCTGTATCACGGAGTTCAGCCGCCAAACATAATCTGAAAATTGTTTCTCGCTTAACTTCCTGCAATTCAACATTCTTCTCTTGCAGCTTCATTGTTCTTTCAGCGACTTTTATTTCAAGGGAGGCATTATGCTCCTTCAGCTTTCGCTCAGCTATCTTGAGCTTTAAATGCGTTTTCAGCCTTGCATTGACCTCAATCGGATCAAAAGGTTTTTTGATATAATCGACAGCACCAAGTTCAAATGCCCTATTGAGGCTTACTGAATCTTGCTCAGATGTTATGAATATTATCGGAATGTCTTCAGTATTTTTATTGCTTTTGACATACTCGCAAATATCAAATCCACTCACGTTTGGCATACGTATATCAAGAAGAATTATGTCTGGGAGACTATACGAGAGAGATTTTAAAGCGGCCTCGCTGTCCATAGAAACCGATATTTTAGTGTAAGATCTCAATGATTCGAGCAAAACAAGGATATTTATCTCGACATCGTCAACAATCAGTATTTTGCTCTGACTCAGCTCTTCATCGAATATATGATTTGAATCGGCAAAACTTGAAGAAGCATCCACGCGACAATGACATTTCTCGACTGACGCCATGACAACCTCCATTGAAATATATGATTATCAGTCCATAGACAGCAATAAACATCCATAGTGAATTATTGCCTCTCATACGTACACATAATAATTGGTTATGATGACCTCACACAATGCCTATATTGATTTATTTTAGAACTAATTTGAATGCGAATTTTTCTACGTTGATACGTACAAAACTATGTACGATACCGATCCAATACCTACAGAGCGCAGATTAGCGATTCCTAAAAAAATCAATAAAATCGGCAAGATGAAAACCGCACGCACGCCACGGCAAAGCCCGGACGCTGACAAAAGCGTGGAAGCAAGGGAGGGATGAGAAATAAAGGATATGGGAGAGTACGCTGAACGCAAAAAAAGCCGCAAACAAAAAAGCCGCCCTTCCGGACGGCTTTCTTGTTTGCGGCATTCAAGAAAACATATTGTTTTTTAAGCGTTTAAGTGGTGGAGCTACGCGGGATCGAACCGCGGACCTCTTGAATGCCATTCAAGCGCTCTCCCAGCTGAGCTACAGCCCCACAACGCGAAAACGGTTACTGCCCAAACCGTTCCAAAAAAGCAAGCACTTTTTCCTACTCTTTGAACGTATTCATCATTTCAAGCAGTTGAGGATCAGTTTCAGCCCCCGAAAGCACCGGCATGCTCAGGACCGTGCGCTGCGTTTCGACATCTCCAAGCTCCATCCGAACCAATCCGAAGCCACGGCCCTGGGGCACAGCGGGAATGTATACAGGGGTGCTGCGCGAAAACGCATCGCTGTCGCCCAAAATCACGTCGATCTCGCTGTCCTCTTCGAGCAGACCGGCCACTTCCGCGACTGGAAGCTGCGTGAGCAGCACAATGCAATCGGCCATGTCCCAAAGCCTTGGCAACAGATCGCGCAGGGCCTCGACCGGAGGAATGAAACGCGCTCCGGTTATCCCGGCGGCGGGCGGCACGGGCAGAATGCTCATGACCGCGACGCGGAAACCGTTGCGCTCGGCGAGCACATAGCGCTTGATCCACGGCGCCACCCCTTTCCCGAACTTCAGGTTGGAGCAGACGAAGGGAAACCTGGCCATGGCGGCAAGCTCCCGCAGCGCCACCTCGCCCATGGCCAGATCATGGCTTCCAAGGCCCAGCGCGTCGTAACGCATGCGGTTCATGGCCCGGATCAGGATCGTGTTCACCTTCTGCGCCCCTGGGGATTTCGAAGCGAATGCGTCGCCCGCGTCAAGCAGCAGCACTCCCGGATCTTCTTTCCGAAAATGCTCGACGACGGGCATCAGCCCGGCCAGCCCGCCCAAGGTTCCAGTCAATCCGGGCCGGGGAAGGACATGCCCCTGCGTGTCTCCGCTGAAAAGAATCGTGATTCCCGACGCGGGCGGACGGGCGTCCGGGGCGGCAGGAAGGACGGCTGGGGCGCTCTCCGCCGGGGTGCGCAAGGCATGGGCGAAGCGTTCCTCGAACCGCCTGTGCACCTCGCTATTCGCTCCGTGAATGCGGTAGGCCACGGCAAGACTGGCCAGCAGCCTGGCCGCTTCGGCCCTGGAGGGATCGGATTCGATCTCGCGCACCCGTTGCAGCCAGTCCGCGTAAGGCGAATTGAAGGTGAATCCGTAACGCCGGAAAACATCGTCTTCCCGAAAGACGACGAACCGTTCATGAAGCACGCGCAATTCCTCGAAAACGGGAAGAACGGCAGCCGGCGTCTCCACCCGGGGCGGCTCCTGGATCGACCGCCCGGCGCAGGCGAACAGCGGCAACAGGCAAAGCGTGAAAAGGATGCGTCTCATATTCCTTCCATGGATGGAATTCGGCATGGTTGCCCGGAATCAAGCATCGGCGCTAAGACCTCGAAAGACAAGATCCACGCGCCGCCTTCCAGGCGAAAGAACGCCTTCGCAAACCGCTGACCGCGTGATTGCGACACGTCACGGCCTACATAAATCCTTTCCCCGCTGCAAACAGATCTGTTCCCGTGACAAAAATATACGTACTTTTAAGGCTCTTGACCTTAGGATCCATCAGTATTCCGTACAAACGAGCGGTTGCTGCGGCCCGGTCAACGGCGACAAATTTCCGGTCACCACAATACGAATCCCTCTGACCGCCAATAACCTGATTCTTCCTCCATTCACCGGAAAACGGATGCAATGGCCATCGAATCGTGTAGAAAAAAGACAAGCTTGGCCGCGTGGAGCTTTTCTACATCAACGGTATTCTTCACAGGGGGGACATCATGGAAAAATCAATGCATAACTACTGGAAAAGAAACAAAACGTACATGCTCGTGCTTCTGGCCGTCTGGGCGCTGGTATCATACGGATTCGGAATTTTTTTCGTCGATTCGATGAATGCCTTCTCCCTGGGCGGATTTCCTCTGGGGTTCTGGTTTGCCCAGCAAGGCTCCATATATGTCTTCGTACTGATCATCCTCGCCTATTTCCTGCTCATGGATCGGCTGGATAAGAAATACGACGTGCACGAATAGCAACCGACCAACCGGAGGAAACATGTCACTGCAAATCTGGACCTATCTCATAGTGGGCCTGACCTTCGCCCTCTACATAGGCATCGCCTGGACGTCCCGCGTCAAGGACACCAAGGGCTTCTACGTCGCCGGCGGAGGGGTTCCGCCCCTGGCCAACGGCATGGCCACGGCCGCGGACTGGATGAGCGCGGCCTCGTTCATTTCCATGGCCGGCATGATTTCGTTCCTGGGCTACGCGGGCTGCATGTACCTCATGGGCTGGACCGGCGGCTACGTGCTCCTGGCGCTGCTTCTGGCCCCGTATCTGCGCAAGTTCGGCAAATTCACGGTCCCGGATTTCGTCGGCGACCGCTACTATTCCTCGGCGGCCCGCCTTGTGGCCCTCATTTGCGCCATCTTCGTCTCCCTGACATACGTGGCCGGGCAGATGCGCGGCGTGGGCATCGTCTTCAGCCGCTTCCTGGAAGTCGACGTCAACACGGGAGTCATGATCGGCATGGTCCTGGTCTTTCTGTACGCGGCCATCGGCGGGATGAAGGGCATCACCTGGACCCAGGTCGCCCAGTACTGCGTCCTGATCACGGCCTTCCTCATCCCGGCCATCGCCATCTCCCTCAAGCTGACCGGCAACCCCATCCCCCAGATAGGATTCGGCGGCACCATCCTGGACGGCCCCGATTCAGGCAAATTCCTGCTTGAGACGCTGAACCAGATCGGTCGGGACCTGGGTTTCGCCGAGTACACCAGCGCCTTTGGCGCGGGCGCCAAGCCCATGATCGACGTCTTCGCCATCACCATGTGCCTCATGGTCGGCACGGCAGGCCTGCCCCACGTCATCATCCGCTTCTACACCGTGCCCAGCGTCCGGGCCGCGCGCCTCTCGGCCTTCTACGCCATTCTCTTCATCGCCATCCTCTACACCACGGCTCCGGCCCTGGGCGCGTTCTCCCGCTACACCCTGACCAACGCCCTGAGCGAAACTCCCTACTCCTCCGTGCCGTCCTGGTTCGGCAACTGGGAAAAGACCGGACTTCTGGCCTGGGTGGACAAGAACAACGACGGCATCATCACCTATCGCGCCGGGGCCGCCTTCACGGGCAAGCCCGCGTACAGCGGGGAAACGGGCGCGCACGGCCAGCGGCTGGTCACCAACACGCCTCTCGACAACGCCAACGAACTCTACATAGACAACGACATCATGGTCCTGGCCACGCCCGAAATCTCCCAGCTTCCGCCCTGGGTCATCGCCCTGGTCGCCGCGGGCGGACTGGCCGCCGCCCTGTCCACGGCGGCCGGACTCCTGCTGGTCATCGCCTCGTCCATCTCCCACGACCTCTACTACCGCATCATCAATCGCGGCGCCTCGGAGAAGATACGCCTGCTCGTGGGCCGGGTCATGATCGGCGTGGGCGTCATCATCGCGGGCTACTTCGGCATCAATCCTCCGGGCTTCGTGGCCCAGGTGGTGGCATTGGCCTTCGGCCTCGCCTCGTCCTCCTTCTTCCCCATCATCGTGCTCGGCATCTTCTGGAAGCGCGCGACCAAGGAGGGCGCCATCAGCGGCATGATCACCGGTATCGGCTTCACCATGCTCTACATCGTGCAGACCAAGTTCATGGGCGTGTCTCCCTGGTTCTTCGGCATCAGCCCCGAAGGCATCGGCACCGTGGGCATGGTCATCAATTTCGCGATGACCATCGGCGTGTCCCTGGTCACCAAGGCCCCGCCGGCCGCCGTGCAGGAGATGGTCGAGAGCGTGCGCATCCCGCGCGGCGCGGGCGCGGCCATCGACCACTAACACCGTCAACAGGGGGCCGGCCTTCCGGCCCCGCAACCCAAGGACATGCCATGAACGCGGGAATCCAGCCTGCGGGATACGACAGCATCATCGCCTTTCTTGAAGCCACCCTGCCCTTTTCCGAGTTGGAGAGGCCAAGCCTGGTCCGCCTGGCCCGAGGCTGCCTGGTGGACTTCTTTCCGGCCGGGACGAGGCTCCTGCGCCGGGGGGTGAGCGAGGTGGACGGTCTTTATCTCGTGCAGAAGGGGGCCATCCGCCTTTTTCTGGAAGACGAAGGCATCCTCATGGACATCCGCACGGAAGGGGCCTCCCTCGGAGCGCTGTCCCTCTTCAACGGCGAAAAAGCGGCCATGGACGCCGAGACCGTGGAAGACACCTTCATCATCAAGATTCCCCGCGAGCGCTTTTTCGAAGCAGTGCATCTCAACCCCGCCATCCCGCGCTTCTATCTCAAATCCTTTGCCGACACCTTTCTCTCCAAGGCCTTCGAGGAGATGCGCTGCAAGGCCCAACCCGCCCACGAGGACCACAGCCTGCACCTCTTCAGCAATCCGGTGGGCGGCCTTGTCACCCGCGAGCCGGTCAGCGTGCCCTTTGGCCTGAGCATCCAGGCGGCGGCCAAGGAAATGATCCGCCACAACACCGGCTCACTCCTGTTCCGCGAGCCCTCGGGCGAAATCTGCGGCATCATCACGGACACGGACCTGCGCAAGGCCATGGCGCTGGGCCTGGACCTGCAAGCCCCGGCCGAAACCATCATGACCACGCCCGTGGAAAGCATCGACGCCGGCGCGGTCTGCTTCGACGCCCTCTTGACCATGATGTCCAAGAACATCCATCACCTCGTGGTCAAGTCCAACAACAGGCTGCAAGGAGTCGTAAGCTCTCACGACATCATGCTCCTGCAGGGCCGTTCGCCCATGTCCGTGTTCCGCGAGATCGCCTCCCGCACCACCATCGCCGGGCTCTACCCGCTGCACGACAGCATCACCCCGGTCATCCGCACCCTGGTCCAGCAGGGGGCCAAGGCGGGCAACATCACCCGCATGATCGCCATCCTGAACGACCAGATCATGACCAGGCTCCTGGATCTGATGCTGCGCGAACTGGGGCCTCCCCCGGTCAAGTTCTGCCTGCTGCTCATGGGCAGCGAGGGCCGCCGCGAGCAGACCTTCGCCACGGACCAGGACAACGCGCTGGTCACTGAAAACTGCACGGTGGACTTTCTGGAAAAGGCCGCCGAGACGTATTTCTCGGCCTTCACGGAACGCATGGTCGGCCACCTCATAAACTGCGGCTTTCCACGCTGCCCGGGCGACATGATGGCCTCGAACCCCGCGTGGCGGGGCTCCCTGGACGCGTGGAAGAGCCGGGTCAACACCTGGACGACCGCGCCCGAACCCGAACGCGTCCTGGCCAGCTCCGTTTTCTTCGATTTCAGGGGCGTCCACGGGCACAAGGACCTGGCCGAGAACCTGCGACAGCACGTCACCAATGCCTGCGCAGGGAAGGACCTCTTCCTGCGCTACCTGGCCGCCGACTGTCTGAACGCCAAGCCGCCGTTGACATTCTTCAAGAATTTCATGGTCGAAAAGGACGGGGCGCACAAAAACACCCTGGACATCAAGACCCGGGGACTTTTGCCGTTCATGGACTTCGCGCGGGTCATGGCCCTGTACCACGGCATCCGCGAGACCAGCACCCTGGGCAGGCTTGAACTCCTGCATCAGGAAGGGCACCTGTCGCGCGACCTGTTCCACGAAGCGCGGGAGGCCTTCGAATTCCTGCTGCATTCGAGGCTCATGCACCAGCTCGAACAGATGGAGCAGGGCCTGGCTCCGGACAACCGCCTCGACCCGGGCACCCTCTCGGCCCTGGAAAAGCGAACCCTGCGCGAAGCCTTCGGAGTGATCACCGCCCTGCACGGAGTATTGCGAGAAGTCTTCCGCTTGAACATGGCATGAACATGAATCTTTTCGGCTTGAAAAGCCTATGCGCCCGCTTGAGGCCGGGACACGGGAAGGCGAACCTGCCGGTGCTGGAGGAGAACAACCGCCTGTGCCGGGCGCTGGATCAGAACCGTCTCCTGGAGGATTTCGCCTACACGGTGCTGGACACGGAACTGACCGGCCTCTCCGCCCGCAAGGAAGAGATCGTCTCCATCGGCGCGGTGCGCGTGCGAGGCCTGGCCATCGTCCCGGGCGAAAGCGTGAACATCCTGGTGCGCCCCAGCATCCCCCTGCCCAAGACCAGCACCCTCATCCACCGCATCACGCCCGAGGCCATCGCCGAGGCCCCGACCCTGGCCGAGGTTCTTCCCGCGCTGATCGAATTCTGCAAGGGCACCCTCATTGTCGGCCACCACGTGGGTCTGGACATGGGTTTTTTGAACCGCGCCTGCAAAAGAAATTACGGACATCCTCTGGCCAACCCCTGCCTGGACACCATGCGCATGGCCATGCTGTGGCGCGAGAAGCGCACGCCCTCGCATTACGAGCAATACAACCTGAACATCTCCTACGTGCTGACCGATCTGGCCCGGGAGTTCGAACTGCCCCGCTTCACGGCCCACGAGGCCCTGGGCGACGCCCTGCAGACAGCCTACCTTTTCATCTATCTGGCCAAAAAGATCGCCGGAACCTCGTCCCTCACCCTGCGCGAACTGTTCCGGGCCGGTCAAAGCTGGCGCTGGTACATGTAGAAATCCGTGCCCGCGCCGCCTGATGACAGGGCCCGGCTCCGAAAGCGCCTCCATGCGGAGGGATCGAGGCAGGAACGGGCCGCGAACCGGATTTTGCATTCATCAAAGTGAACGCGCCCGAATAAAAAAACCCGGAACCGCCCCACTCATGCTGGAGGACCGTTCCGGGCCTGTTGCAGCCGCGTTTTTCAAGCAGACCCGAATCCAAAGCGACCCGGGGCTCTCTTGACGCTAGAAAAGCGAGATCAGCATCTTCGTGCCCACCACGAAAAGGATGACCGCGAAGACCCGCTTCAGTCTGTCCACGGGCAGGCTGTGGGCCAGACGCACGCCCAGCGGCGCGGTGACGACGCTCATGACCGCGATGGAGACGAGCGCCACCAGGGACACGTAGCCCAGGGAAAACGGCGGCAGATTCTCGACGCCCCAGCCGTTGACGATATAGCCGAGGGTGCCGGACACAGCGATGGGAAAACCGATGGCCGCCGAGGTGCCGATGGCCCTGTGGATGGGGATGTTGTGCCAGACCATGAACGGCACGGACAGGGTGCCGCCGCCGATACCGACCAGGCTCGAAACCACGCCGATGACATTGCCCGCCCCGAACATGCCCGCCGGGCCGGGCATCACGCGCGACGGCTTGGGCTTCTTGCCGGAAAGCATCTGGTAGCAGACATAATACAGGAAAACGACGAAAAAGACCTTGAGCAGGCCTGTGCTCATCTGCGCTGCCACCCAGGCGCCCAGGAACGTGCCGACAAAAATGCCGACCACGATGCGCCGCACCACGGCCCACTCCACCGCGCCACGGCGATGATGGGCCATGAAGCTCGATACCGAGGTGAACATGATGCTGGCCATGGACGTGCCCAGGGCCAGGTGCATGATCAGCTCCTGGGGCAGATTCTGCAATTCCATGCAAAAGACGAGCATGGGCACGATGACCAGTCCGCCGCCGATACCCAGCAGCCCGGCCAGAACGCCGGCCACCGCGCCGACGGCAAGATACAAGGCAAGTACTTCAAGCATGATGTCCCCCTGATGGGGCCGCGCGGGTCAGGCCCGGCCGCGACCCGGAAAAATTGGTAGGACCAATTTCTGAACCACTTCGCCCCTCTTGTCAACGCGTAAGCGTGGCGTGGCGGCTGTAGCCTGGTGTGGCGGTTGTCCCGGACAGGGGCCGACGACTGTCTGACTGAGCGAGGCATCGTTTGCTGAATCGTCGCGGACCGCCGGAACATCGGTGAGTGGCTGACAGCGGCGACGATTCAGCTCTACGAGGCCGGCGAAGGAGTTTCGGCGGCCCTGTCCGGGACAACCGCCACACCACGCGCTCATTTCATATTTCCGCGGCAGGCGTACATGGCCGAATTGGGCCTTGCAATTCGCCGGAAGCCGGGGGAATCTCGCCGGAAAGAAGCAGGAAGGAGCAGCATGGGACACATCGCAAGCAAGGACATCTACCGCAAACTCGGACACCGCCTAGATCAGGCCCCTGTGCGCACCCCTTGGACGGATGTCTTCGGACAATTGGTGGAAGAGCTGTATTCCCGGCCCGAGGCCGAACTGGTCGTCCGCCTGCCCTACCGCCCCTCGACCCTGGAGCGCATCTCGGCCATGCTGGGCGAACCACGGGACGTCCTGCGGCCCATGATCGAGGGGCTGTGCGCCAAGGGTCTGGTCATGGACATCTGGGACGGTGAAAAATACCAATACATGGTCAGCCCCATCGTCATCGGCTTCTTCGAGTTCACCATGATGCGCACCGGACCGGACCTGCCCCGGGCCCGCTGGGCAGAGCTTTTCCAGGCCTACATGTTCGGGGAAAAGGATTTCCTGCACGCCAATTTCGGCGACGGCCAAAAGACTTCGGTCATGCGCGCCCTGCCCCACGAGGAGGCCCTGGGCGAGCATGTGGAGATCCTTGACTACGAGAAGGCCTCGGCCCTCATCGAGGAGCACACGGAATTCTCGCTGGGCCTGTGCTCCTGCCGGCACGAAAAGCACCATCTCGGGCACGCACCCTGCCGCACGCCCATGGACACCTGCACGTCCATGGGCACCGGCGCGCGATTTCTGATCAGAAACGGCTTCGCCAAACCCATCGACAAGATACGGATGCGCGACATCCTGGCCCGCTCCCGCGATCAGGGCCTGACCCTGTCCGCGGACAACGTGCGCCGCGACGCGGGCTTCATCTGCCATTGCTGCGGCTGCTGCTGCAACCTGCTTCAGGGCGTGCGCGAGACCGGTTACACGGGCATCCTGGTCACATCGAGCGTGGTGGCCGTGGTGGACGAGGCCCTGTGCACGGGCTGCGGCCTGTGCGCCAAGGCCTGCCCGGTCAACGCCGTGAGCCTGGAGAAGCTTTCCGGGCAGGACGCAGGCAAGGCAAAGAAGCTGGCGACCATGAAGGGGCATTGCCTGGGCTGCGGGGTCTGCGCCCTGAAATGTCCCACGAGAGCGATCACGCTCCAGCCACGCCCGCAAAAGGTGTATCATCCCGAAGACAGCTTCGAACGGGTCATGCTCCAGGCCCTGGAACGCGACACCTTCCAGACCTTCATCTTCGACAACCCCCAAAGCCGCACCCAGGAATTCATGCGCGCACTTGTCGGCGGGTTCCTGAAACTCCCGCCCGTCAAACGCGCCCTGCTGGGCGAAAAGCTGCGCTCACGCTTTTTGTCCGCCCTGCGCAAGGCTGCGGGCTAAACAAAAAATCGTCGGAGAACTGACCCGGGCTGCTCACCAGCGGCGACCACGGGTCGTGCTTGGGCAATAAAAAGGCCATGCTCCCTATCTTCCTAGCGTACACGTCCTCGCCGGAAAAACGCAAATCCTTGGGCAACCGGACTGCCTGATGGGCGTGGCAGCCTCCTGCCGGGGAGACCGAAGCACCTCGCGTGCAAATCATAATCATCTGGTTTTCTGGAAGAACAGAAAGAGGAACCGACACTTTCGCAGGATGCTACGCCACAAAAACCTGGGCGCCGCCCTTCTTGGGCACCATGGTCCGGCCGTAGCCGGCCGCGCCGTGGAGACCTGTATCGGGAGCGGTGACGAGGTGGATGGGCACGTGCGCCAGGAGATGGCCATAGGCCGGACAATCCGTGAATTCGCGCAGAAATGCGGGATGTTTCGCCAGGAAGGGGTTCTTGGCCGCTATGCCGCCGCAGAGATATAGGCCGCCCCAGGCCAGGACATGCAGGACATAGGCCCGGCAGGCGCGGGCGAAAAACCGCGCGAACCACTCCGAGGTTTCGCTGCCCGGGCCGATTTCGCGGGCGACTTCGACGGCGGCAAGATCCCGTCCGGTCAGGAACAGGTGCATGGCGGCCAGTCCCCGCCCCGAAACCACGATGTCGCCGAAAGCATGGGAATACCCGGTACGCTCCCGCAAAAAGCGCAGGAATCCAAACTCGCGGTCGCCGGCAAAGGCCAGGGGTGCGTGCCCACCCTCGGAAGGCAAGGGCAGAAAATCCCCTTGCCCGCCGGGTAGCGGAATCAGGGCGCACAGCCCGAGTCCTGTCCCCGGACCCACCGCGGCCACAACGCCCGGCCGGGGCAGCCCCTCCTGAATCAGAATCGAAGACTCCGCGGCGTATCGGCTTGTGCAGCCCAGGGCCTGGGCCACGAAATCATTGATAAGGGCCGTGCGTTCAAGGGGAAAACGGGCGCCGGGATCGCGCAGGTCGATGGACCAGGACGCGTTGGTCAGATCGCACACCCCGTCGCGCACCGGACCGGCCGCGGCCACAACGACCCGCTCCGCGAGCCCGGGATCAAACCCCTTGTCGCGGACCAGGCGCATCAATTCGGACAGGGAGGCGACAGACGCCGTGGGGACGCTCAACGAATCGAGCAAACGCGGTTCCAGGCCGGTGACCACCTCGAAAAGCCCGAAACGGCTGTTGGTCCCGCCAATATCCGCAGCAAGGATATGCGCCATGCGTCGCCCTCCAGGGAGCGCCCCGATCCGCTTGGAACCGGACGGATTTCGATCCGAAGCCCTCGCGGATCAAAAATCCGCTGCGACGGACTTATTTCGCCGCCGCCGCTCCGGCTTCGCGGATGCGTTCGACCACGTAGGCCACCAAATCCTCGTCGGCCTCGTCGACGTTGAAACAACGGGCGTCCTCGCCCATCAGCCCTCCGGGCACCCAGTCGCCCTGCTCCTTTGCGTCGGTGACCAGATCGTCGTAAAAGCAGACCGAGAGCCAGCGCTGTTCCGGCTCATCGTCGATGACGTCGATCAGAACGAACAGTTCCCTGCCCTGCTGGGCAGGGTGGGCCCCGCGCAGGGAGTAGGTGATGCCCGGACGGGCCTTGAAATCAAGCGCCACTCCGTCCACGGACTCAAGCACCTGCCGAAAAACCTGAAATGCGTTCTTCGCATCGCAGGCGTCCCACTCGGAAACAAACGCTTCAAGTTCCTCCATCGCGTTGCTCATCGATCCTCCTGATTTTGCGTGTTTTCCAGAATTTCCCTGGCCTGGGATGTGAAGGATATGCCCTGCCCCGACTGGGCTCCGATCATGACCGACTCCACCACCGGGACATTGATCGCGGACCCGGCCTCCCAACGCACCAGGAAATTGGCTCCCGAACCTCCCTGCACATCCTTTTCGGCCACCACATAGCGAATGGAACCCAACGGATTGAGCTGCACCGGGCTTTCCAGATACTGCCGGAGCAGACGCCCGTCGGTATCGTAATAATCCACCGCCGTCAGCCGCAGAGCGCCGCGGGGATCGGTATTGCGGATGGACAGGGTCACGGCCAGATTGAAAGGCCGCTCCCGGTCCCCGATGTAGATGTGCGAATACACCGGCACATACAACAACTGGCCCGACGACAGGCCGGGGCCGCCACAGAATCCCGGCAGGGGGATGAGCAGCGCGAGCAGCACGATCCAGCGCATGGAAACCTCCTTGTCAGGGCCCGGACCCGGAAAATGCTACGATTCGACCTCTCCCATCTTGGGCAGCAATTCCTTGGGAGCCTCGGATTCGTAACGGAAGGTGTGACTGAAAGGCGTCATCACATCCAAGGCCTGCTCCAGGCTCGCGCCCTCTTCGAGCAGTTTCTCGATCTTGGCGCGTTCCTTCCACATGTCGCCCAACGGGTCGTGCTCCTTGTTCTTCACCGGCGCCACGACCTTTTCCCAATCATAGGGGTCGGCCTTTTCCTTGGCCACGATTTCCCAGTATTCATCAGACTTGCGGGCCTTGGAAGGACGCGAGGCCGCGGCCTCGTCCAGAATCTCGGAGAAGCGGGGCAGATCCTCGTCCCAAAGGGCGATAACGGCTTCGGGCTTCTTGAGCACCTCGCCTTTCTTGCAGCGATAGACCAGATATGAACGGGACATGTTTTCCTCGTTGGCAAATGGTTAAAAAGTCAAAGACCCATGCGCACCAGGGCCATGGACACGGCCGGGCGGCTGTAGTCCATGCGCGTCACCCGCCCGCCGCTCAGGATGCCTATGATGCCCTGGGCGTAGCCGATACGTTCGTTTTCGGTCAGCCCGGCCCGGCGCACCGCCGGATCGAGTTCGAGTCCGTCCTCCACCACCAGACGGGTCACGTCCGGGGGCAGTTCGAAGGCGGGTCCGAGCCCCAGGTACATTTCCCGGCCATCGAAAATGGCGCAGGCCGTCAGGTTCATGTAGCCCGTGTTCGATCCCGGCACTTCGACGAGCCCGGATTCCAGGGCCACGGACAAAAAACAGTCCGCAAAGGCGTTTCTGGCGCGGTTCTTGGCTCCGCGCAACGTTTCCTCGAGCCCCAGGGGCTGATCGGGAACCTCCGAGGGGGCGGCAACGGGCTGGAACCGAGCCTCGGGAAAGCGCGCGGCCATGACCTCGCGGATCGCTCCGAGCTTCACCGGATTCATGGATCCGACCCTGATGATCACAAAAACCTCCCCACTCGCGCGGGCCCGCGCCTCGACGGAGCCGATGCGCCCCCCGCCACTGCGGTTCATGGACATTTCACCCGCCGGGTCATGGGCCTCCCGGCCCGAATTTTCAGAACGTGACAACCTGCCAGCCGGATTCCATGTAGGCGCGCATGGACGGATGCCCGCTCATGTCGCCGATGAGGGCGATACCCGCCGCTTCGATTCCGGCGGCCACGCCGAGCTTCACGGAACAGGCCCGGCACGCGCCTTCGAGCAGCCCCGCCTCGCGGACCTTGGCGAAAAGGGCGGCCAAGGGATGCTCCGGCTTGACCAGCGCCGGGGCCAGCGCCACGGACGAGCCTTCCATGACGATGCGGACATCGTGACCGCCCGCGTGCATGTCGAGGGCGTTCAAAAGCACGTGGATGAAGCACATCGGGTCGCCGTTGAATACGAACAGGACTGTTTTCATGAGACGCTCCTTAGAATTTGCGGATCAGCACAACGCCTGAGAAAAGCAGGATCGCGCCCAGGACGCGTCCCGTCGAGATGGGTTGGGACGGGATTCCGAGCCATCCGAAATGATCCATGACCAGAGACATGCCCATCTGCCCGGCGATCAGGAGGGCCATGACGCTCATGGCCCCCAGGCGCGGCACGGCGACGATGGTCATGGTCACGAAAAAGGCGCCCATGGTTCCGGCCGTCCAGACCCACCACGGCAGCCCCGTCAAAACTTTTCCGTCGGGCCAGGGCAGACGCAGGGCCAGGCAGAGCAGACCAAGCGCCAGCGTGCCGGTCAGAAAGGAAAAGAACGAGGCCAGATACGGACTGCCCATCAACTGTGCCGCCACCGCGTTCACGGCCGGCTGGACCGGCATGAGACACCCGGCCAGCGCTGTCAAGACGAGAATCAGTCCATCCATTGTCGCTCCCTGAAAAAAGTACGGTGAATAGGCGATTGCCGCCCACTGAGGGCTTTGATACGGTATGCGTCCGCGCTGATCAAGGAGCGCGGACCATCGGAACAGCCTGTTTCCGAAAGCGACACGGGAGAAAGACGCCATGCTCGAAATTTTGCGCCGACGCCGCAGCACCCGCCACTACACCCCCCGGGCCATTGAGCCCGAAGTCCTGGAGCTGCTCAGGGAAGCCGTGCTGCGCGCGCCTTCCTCACGGGGGCTCGATCCCTGGGAATTCATTTTCGTCACGGACAAACCCCTGCTTCAAGCCTTGTCCACGGCCAAGCCCCACGGCGCGCATTTTCTGCGCGAGGCCGTGCTGGGCGTGGTCGTGCTGGGCAACGAGGAAAAGGCCGACACCTGGATCGAAGACTGTTCCATCGCCTCCATCATCCTGCAACTGGCCTGCGAAAGCCTGGGCCTGGGCAGCTGCTGGGTGCAGATCCGCCTGCGGCCGCACGACCAGGAAAAGTCCGCCGAAGAGCGCGTGCGCGAGATTCTGGGCATACCGCCCCATTTGCGGGTTGAATCCATCATCAGCATCGGGTATCCGGCCAAATCCCTCGCGGGGCACCCCCGCGAAACACTCAAGGATCACACGATCAGGGCCAACACCTACTCATGACCATAACCGCCGGTCCCATCCGCCACGACCGCTACCGCTTCTGTCCGGCCTGCGGCGCTCCCCTGTCGCCGGAGCGCCTGCGCCCCGACGAGCCCACTCGCCTGGTCTGCTCGAAATGTTCGGGCGTGGTCTATCTCGACCCCAAGGTCGTAGCCTGCGTCATCCTCGAAATCGACGGCAAGATCCTGCTCATGCGCCGCAAGCGCCCCGACGACACCCACAGGTGGCTGTTGCCCGGCGGTTACGTGGACGAAGGGGAGCCCGTCGAACGGGCCGCCATCAGGGAAATCCGCGAAGAGGTGAACCTCGACATCCGCCTGGACGCGCTGGTCGGCGTCTTCTCCTATCCCGGCTGGCCGCCGGTCATAATCGTGTACAGCGCCCGGCTGGACAAGGCCGAACCCAGCGCCGGCGAGGAGACCGAAGCCCTGGACCTCTTCGCCCCCGAGGAAATCCCCTGGGACAAGCTGGCCTTTCCCAGCACCCGCGACGCGCTCAGGGCCCATCTCCAGGGCCGGACTTGCCAACCCATGCCCCTGACCGTAAACAGCGCGGGTTGATATCGACACCCTAGAGCATTCAAGGACCACCATGGACACTCCATCCACGCCTACGCATTTTTTGCGCGCCATCATCGAAGAAGATCTCAAGAACGGGAAGAACGAAGGCCGGGTCTTCACCCGCTTCCCTCCCGAGCCCAACGGCTTCCTGCACATCGGCCACGCCAAGTCCATCTGCCTGAACTTCGGCCTGGCCCGCGACTACGGCGGACGCTGCCACCTGCGTTTCGACGACACCAATCCCGGCAAGGAGGACCCGGTCTACGTGGCCTCCATCAAGGAGGACGTGCGCTGGCTGGGCTTCGACTGGGGCGGACACCTCTACCACGCCTCGGATTACTTCGAGCGCCTCTACGCTTTCGCCGAGGAGCTGATCGCCAAGGGCAAGGCCTACGTCTGCTCCCTGTCCGCCGATGAGGTGCGCGCGTACCGGGGCACCCTGACCGAGCCCGGAAAAAACAGCCCCTACCGCGAACGCTCCGTGGAGGAGAACCTGGACCTCTTCCGGCGCATGCGCGCGGGCGAGTTCCCCGAAGGGACGCACATCCTGCGCGCCAAGATCGACATGGCCTCGCCGAACATGAACATGCGCGACCCGGCCCTGTACCGCATCCTGCACCAGGAGCACCAGAACACGGGGAACGCCTGGTGCATCTACCCCATGTACGATTTCGCCCACGGCCTTTCCGATTCGCTGGAGCACATCACCCACTCCATCTGCACCCTGGAATTCGCCGATCACAAGCCCCTCTACGACTGGATCCTGGACCAGCTCGACGTTCCCAGCCGGCCCAGGCAGTACGAGTTCAACCGCCTGAACATCAACTACACCGTGACCAGCAAGCGCAAGCTCAAAACCCTGGTCGAAAACGAGGTGGTCACGGGCTGGAACGACCCGCGCATGCCCACCATCTCGGGCCTGCGCCGGCGGGGTTTTCCGCCGGCGGCCATCCGCGACTTCTGCGAGCGCGCCGGGGTAAGCCGCTCGGACAGCTGCGTGGACATGGGCGTGCTCGAGAACTGCGTGCGCGAGAACCTGGACGCGGCCGCGCCCCGGGCCATGGCCGTGCTGCGCCCCGTGAAGCTCATCATCGAGAACTATCCGGCGGACAAGGAAGAATTCTTCGAGCTGGCCAACCACCCCAAAAATCCGGGCATGGGCAGTCGCAAGGTCGGTTTTTCCCGCGAAATCCTCATCGAGGCCGAAGACTTCATGGAAAACCCTCCGGGCAAATACTTCCGCCTCTCTCCGGGCCGCGAGGTGCGCCTGCGCGGCGCCTATCTGGTGACCTGCCGGGAGGTGCTGAAAAAATCCGACGGAACCATCAAGGCCGTGATCTGCTCCTACGACCCCGAAAGCCGGGGCGGAGACGCCCCCGACGGCCGCAAGGTCAAGGGCACCCTGCACTGGGTCAGCGCCAGGCACTGCGCCGAAGCCGAGGTGCGCCTCTACGACCGCCTCTTCACGGCGGAATCTCCGGGCAAGGACGCGGATTTCCTGACCCAGATCAACGCGGGCTCCCTGGAAGTCCTGACCGGATGCAAGGTGGAGCAATCCCTGAACCGGGCCGAACCCGAGGCGCGCTTCCAGTTCGAGCGCCAGGGCTACTTCTGCGCGGACCGCTTCGACCATGCCCCCGGCCGCCCGGTCTTCAACCGGACGGTCACCTTGCGCGACTCATGGGCCAAAGTGGATAAATAGAATTCGAACCCGCCGGACGACGCGGCCCGGTTCCCGCGGACCCGTCGTCCGGCGTCGGCAAGGAGTGCCCGCGCGGATCATGATTCTCTATTCGCACCCGGAGCTTTCACCGCCCACGCCCTGCCCCTATCTGCCGGACCGGAGTCTGGTGAACTCCTTTTTCTTCGCCGACAGCGTCAGCGCCAGCGAGCTTTCCTGGTTCCTGTCCAGGGGCTGGCGCAAGTTCGGACATTATTTCTTCCGCCCGGCCTGTCCGGAATGCCGCGCCTGCACCCCACTGCGCGTGCCTGTCCGCCGCTTTTCGCCCAGCCGCGGCCAGAGGCGCGTCCTGCGCCGCTGCGCCCATGTCCGGGTCAGCTTCGGCCAGCTCCGCTACGAAAAAGAACTTTTTGATCTATATCCTGAATCCGTGAACAGGTGTTGCTAAATTTGTGAGTTCTGCTTTCCAAGCATATTTTTCAAAAAACTACGCAATTTTCGGCCTGAAAATTTTTAACTGAAGGACAATTGTCTCTTCACAAG
>JBFWJY010000024.1:21951-57578 GCA_050252955.1 Desulfomicrobium sp. | reverse complement strand
GCACCCAATGGGTGCTAAAAATCATTCAGGAAAAGCAAGTTCAATATACCGATATCATTGATTTATTTCAAGTTCAAAATGTTTCAAAACTGTATATTCAATGCAACTTTTTCACGGATTTAGGATTAATAAAATCGGCGGAGGGCACAATGTTATATACTATTGCAGTCGTTCTTTTAATTTTATGGCTACTTGGAATCGTAAGCGGATACACGATTGGATCTTTTATTCACATATTACTTGTTGTCGCAGTCATAATAATCCTCGTTAACTTCATTCAGGGAAGAAGAACACTCTAATACATAAGGAGAATAAAATGAAAAGATTTTTTCTGGGGATTGCGTGCGTAATTTTTTCATCGATGACATGCACCATGGCCTCTGCACAAGAGCCTGGGCTATCATACTTCATAACTCCATATGTCGGCTATACGTGGTTTGATAATGACCAAGATGTCGATGACGCCCCTGCTTACGGGGTTCGCCTCGGGTACAATTTCACGAAATATTTAGGCCTTGAAGCATCCGTGGAATACATCAACACCGACTATGACACAAACAGCGACTCCCGCTCTGTCAACATCGGCAATTATCGCCTGGACGGCATCTTCAACCTGTTGCCTGACAGTCAGCTTGTCCCCTTTGTTTTCGCCGGCGTTGGCGGACAATACATTGATTATCCCAGTGGGACGCACGACAGGAATGCCGCAACCGTCAATTATGGCGCGGGGCTCAAACTCTTTCTGAACGAATCCACCGCCCTGCGGGCCGATATCCGCCAGATCCACATTTTCCAGAACATCGATGACATGGACGACAGGCGCGACATCGAAGCAACCCTGGGTGTCACTTACTATTTCGGAGGGCCGGATGCGCAGCCCGCCCCGGAACCCCAACCGATCGTCCAGGCAACCCCCGCGCCCGCAATGATCCAGAAAGCTCCTGTTGCTTCGGAGCCGGAAGTTCAGGTGCTCGTTTTTGAAGACATCCATTTTGACTTCGACAAATCCACCCTCAAACCGGAAGCACAAACAATTCTGAAACGAAACATCCAGCTGCTCAAAGAAAACCCGAGAACGCACATCCGCATTGCCGGCTACACGTCCGCCTCGGGTTCGGACGAGTACAACCAGAAACTCAGCGAACGCAGAGCGAACGCGGTCAAGGATTACCTCATCAATGAAGGCATCATCACTGCGGACCGGCTTTCCATTGTCGGCTACGGCGAGATGAGCCCCGCCAGATACGAGGCCTCACCCCAGGACCGCCTCTCTGCTGCTGCCAAGGCAAACATGCGGGTTCTCTTTGAAATCATCGTGAAATAGCACGAGCGCAAGGGTGCGGAAAGTATTTCAACATATTCCGTGCCCTTGCGGATGAAAGAGTTAGGCTGTCCTGTTGACGGAGTTACAAGCACACCGAGGACCGGACTTTTTTTGCTGAACGCGGCGGATGATTTGCAGATCCACGTTGATGCCCCCCTCTTCACGTCCAGTGGCGTCACAATTGTTTTCAAGGAGTTCCCCTTGCACCAACTCAAAGCCTGAGCGCGAAAGAATCGAACGAAGAAGGAGATGCCTCATGAAGGACCGAATCAATCAATCCGGAAGTCCGGATTTGCTGCGTCGCAAGGCTGAAGAAATCAGCCGAAAGAGCGCGACCGGTTCACGGGAGGGGCTCGCCGACCTCCCTGCGGATGAGACATCGCGGGTGGTGCACGAACTGCGCGTGCACCAGATCGAGCTTGAGATGCAAAATGAGGAGCTGCGCAGGACGCATCAGGAACTTGCCGAAGAGCATGAGCGGTACCTGGACCTCTATGATTTTGCTCCGGTGGGCTATTGCACCCTCTCGGAACAGGGGCGGATCATCAAGCTGAACCTCACCGCCTCAATAATGCTGAACATGACCCGAAACGATCTCATCGGGCAGCGGATAACCCGCTTCATCCTCGACGACGACCAGCACATCTTCGCCCGCTGCATGCATCTCCTGTTCACGACCGGGGAAGCCCAAAGCTGCGAGCTGAGCATAAAAAAGTCCGACGCCGCCCATTCCTGGGCCAGACTGAGATTCGTCATGAGGCCGCACGACGGCCTCCCCACCTGCCGCGTCGTACTGAGCGACATAAACGACCGGAAACAGGCCGAGATCGCGCTGGCCGAGAGCGAACTGCATTTCCGGGCTCTGGCCAACTGCGGCCAGGCGCTGATCTGGACTTCCGGGCTGGACAAGCTGTGCAATTACTTCAACGAGCCTTGGCTCGACTTCACCGGGCGCACGCTGGAACAGGAACTCGGCAACGGCTGGGTCGAAGGGGTGCATGCCGAGGACCTGGCGCGCTGCATCGAGACCTATGTCACGGCCTTTGACCGACGCGAACCCTTTAGCATGGAGTACCGACTGCGCCATGCCGGCGGCGAATACCGCTGGCTGGTGGATCAGGGCACGCCACGCTTCGATTCCCGGGGCGCGTTCGTCGGGTATATCGGCCATTGCCTGGACATCACCTCACGCAAACACATGGAAGAAGAACTCCTGGCCGCCAAAAACGCGGCCGAATCGGCAAACAAGGCCAAGAGCGCATTTCTGGCCAACATGAGCCATGAAATCAGAACCCCGTTGAACGGGCTGCTTGGCATGATGCAGCTCCTTGAAATGACCGAGACAAGCGACGAACAGCACTTGTACGTCGAAATGGCCATCCGCTCCGGAGGCAGGCTTACGCATCTCTTGAGCGACATCCTGGACCTGTCACGCATCGAGGCCGGCCGGATGCCCTTGAACGAGGAACCGTTCAACCTGTCCGAAACGTACACCGCCATCACCGACAGTTTCGGCCCCTTGAGCATTCAAAAGAACCTGCCTGTCCGCATCGACGTCGCGCCGGATGTGCCGCGGGACGTGTTCGGAGACGAGGTCCGGGTCCGTCAGGTGCTGTTCAATCTCGTCGGCAACGCCATGAAGTTTTGCGACCAGGGAGAGGTCCGGGTCGAAGTGTCCACGCTGCTTCCCCTGCCGCCGGACACGGTGCGCGTGCTGTTCTGTGTCATCGACACGGGCTCGGGGATGAGCGACGAGACGCTTGAGGCTCTGGGATCCCCCTTCACCCAGGCCAGCGAAGGCTTCACTCGCCAGCATCAGGGCGCGGGGCTTGGGCTTTCCATATGCAAGCGCCTTGTTTCGGCCATGGGCGGCACGCTGGCCTTTGAAAGCACCGTAGGCGTCGGAACCGTCGCATACCTGATGCTTCCTTTCAGGCGGCGGGCGTATTCAAGTCTCCCGGATCATCCTGGCGCCTGTACCGCCCCGCCATCGCTGCGAATTCTGCTCGTCGAAGACGATGAGACAAGCCGCATTGCTGAAACAGAGATGCTCAAAAGGATGGGACACTCCGTACATACGGCCAGCAACGGCATCGAAGCCTTGAAGCGTATGCGACAGAGCACCTTTGATTGCGTGCTGATGGATGTGCAGATGGAGGTCATGGACGGTCTGGAAGCCACCAGAAACATCAGGACGGACGTTTCCAACTTCTTTGACCCCACTATCCCCATTGTCGCCATGACGGCATATGCCATGCGCGGCGATCGCGAGCGGTTCCTGATGGCCGGCATGAATGACTACGTATCAAAGCCCTTCGACCGCAACAATCTGACGCACGTGCTGAGCGGCATCGCCGTTAAAGACAGGAAATGAGGCTCCACGCGCATGACAAGCCGCCCCTCTTCCGCCGAGGCTGTAACCTCAGCATCCATCCGCAACCAGGGCAAGTCTCATGCTTTCGCTCTAACTCAAGGAGACTACACGCATGAAGATGAGCAGCAACATCGAAAAGGAAGCATTCCCCGGCTTCTGGTCACGCCTGATCGGACGCGGCCCCTCTGAAAAGAGCGGCGAAGAGGAGCTGCCTCTCCGGGCGGAGTTGTTCAGCGCCTCTCAGATGGAGCAGCATGGCAAGATCCTCGCGGGGATGCATCAGCTCGCCGCTGAACGCACCCCTGATCGCCTCCTGTCGCGCCTGGCCGAAAACGAGCGGGTGCTGCGGGACGTGCACAGACTGCTGACGGAGGACGTCAAGGAAGAACGGCGCATGACTCCGGCCGGAGAATGGCTGCTCGACAATTTCTACGTCGTCGAAGAGCAGATCCGCACCGCCGCCAAACATCTGCCCAAGGGCTACAGCCGCGAGCTGCCGCAACTGCGCGGCGGGCACTCGGCTGGCCTGCCGCGCGTGTACGACCTCGCCTTGGAGGCGATCTCGCACGGCGACGGCCGCGTGGACCCGGAATACCTGAGCCGTTTCGTGGCCGCCTACCAGACCGTGACATCCCTCAAACTCGGCGAGCTGTGGGCCATCCCCATCATGCTGCGCCTGGCCCTGATCGAGAACCTGCGCCGCGTCGCGACCCGTCTCGCCGTTCGCAGGATGGACCGCAACAGCGCCGACCATTGGGCCGATCTGATGACCGAGGTGGCCGCCACCGACCCCAAGAGCCTGATCCTGACCATCGCCGACATGGCCAGGTCGGACCCGCCCATGGCCAGTTCGTTTGTCGCGGAGCTCACCCGCCGTTTGCAGGGCCAGGGACCGACCCAATCCCTCCCGCTGTCATGGATCGAACGTCGTCTGGCCGAATCCGGCCAGACCATCGACCAACTGGTGCGCCTGGAAAACCAGCAGCAGGCCTCCGACCAGATCTCCATCAGCAACAGCATCGGCAGCCTGCGCTCCCTGAACGCCACCAACTGGAACGATTTTGTCGAGTCCCTGAGCGCTGTCGAGAGCATTCTTGGCGAAGATCCCATTTCCATCTACGGCCAGATGAATTTTTCCACCCGGGACCGCTATCGCCATGTCGTGGAAAAAATAGCAAAAAAATGCCCCTATTCCGAGTCAGAGGTGGCGCGCAGAGCGCTGGAGTTGGCGCGGGAAGCTGCGGCGGGTCAGGACGAAGAACGCAAGGGCCATGTCGGATTCTATCTGATCGGTGACGGACTGGCGCAGCTTGAGCGGCTGGCTCAGATGCGCCGGTCGCCCGCTGCGGCGCTGTGCGTTCTTGGAAGACGATTTCTCTTCTATGGCGGCGGCATCGTGCTCCTGACGGGCATGCTGACCACCTTTCTTGCGGCCAAGGCTCATGGTGAAGGGATGACCGGCTGGCAGCTCGGCCTTTTTTGCCTGCTCCTCGTGCTCTGTTGCAGCCATCTGGCGGTGTCGCTCGCCAATTGGCTGGCCACGCTCCTGGCCACTCCCCGCCTGCTGCCGCGCATGGACTTTTCCAAGGGAATTCCGCCCGAAAGACGGACCCTGGTCGTGGTCCCGACGATGCTCACCAGCGCTGGCGGCATCGAGGAACTGATCAACGATCTTGAAGTACGATTTCTGGGGAATCGTGACCGGCACCTCCACTTCGCCCTGCTCACGGATCTGACCGACGCGGCCCAGGAAACCCTGCCTGAGGACGAGGCGCTGGTCGGCCAGGCCCAGGACATGATCAAAGCGCTGAACGCCAGGTATCCGAACGACACGGGCAGCACGTTCCTCCTGCTGCATCGTCCGCGCAGATTCAACGCCGCCGAACGGATCTGGATGGGCTTTGAACGCAAACGGGGAAAGCTTGAGGATTTGAATACGCTGCTCCGCAAAGGAACGACTGACGCGACGGATCGCTTCGCACCCATTGTCGGCGACGCGTCCATCCTGCCGGACATCAGATTCGTCATCACCCTGGACACCGACACCCAGCTGGCCCGCGACTCGGCACGCCAGTTCGTGGGCGCCATGTCCCACCCGTTGAACCGCGCCCTCTACGACGAGGCGCTCGGTCGCGTCACGGCCGGCTACGGCATCCTGCAACCCCGGGTGGCGGTCAGCCTGCCCGGCGCGAATCGTTCGCGGTATGCGCGGATGTGCGCCAGCGAGGTCGGCATCGACCCCTACACCAGCGCCGTCTCCGATGTCTATCAGGACCTGTTCGACGAAGGATCGTTCATCGGCAAGGGGATCTACGACGTTGATATCTTCAGACAGGCTCTTGAGGGCCGGTTTCCAGGCAACCGCATTCTGAGCCACGACCTCCTGGAAGGCTGCTATGCCAGGGCCGGGCTTTTGAGCGATGTGGAACTGTATGAGCAGTATCCGTCCCGCTACAGCGAGGACGTGAGCCGCAGGCATCGCTGGATCAGGGGCGATTGGCAGATCGCCCGGTGGCTGATGACCCGGGTTCCCGGCGCGGACGGACGAGCGTGCAGGAATCCCATCTCCATGCTGTCCCAATGGAAGATTCTCGACAATCTGCGGCGAAGCCTGACCGCCGCGTCGCTGACCCTGCTTCTGATCCTGGGCTGGACGGTCCTGACCGCCGCCCTGTTCTGGACCACGGTGGCGCTCGGCATCATTCTGATCCCGTCCCTGGTGGACTCGCTGGTCAGCTTCCTCAAGAAACCCGATGACGTGTCCCCAGGGCAGCACCTCGCCGCGTCGGCAGGTCTGGCGTGCCAACATTTCGGGCGGGCGGCCTTCACCCTTGCCTGTCTGCCCTACGAGGCGTTCTTCAGCCTGGATGCGATTCTGCGCACCATCTGGAGGATGCTGGTCACGCATCGAGGCCTGCTGGAATGGAATCCGTCAAGCAACGCGCAAAGCTCCCACTCCGGCCTGGCCAGTTCACTCAGGGCCATGTGGATCGGACCGCTTCTGGCCATCTGCGTGGCGGCCGCGCTGGCCGCATCAACGCCGCAGACGCTGCCGGTGGCCGGAGCGCTGCTCGCGCTCTGGTTTTTCTCCCCGGCCTTAGTCTGGTGGATCAGCCGCACCATTCCGCGCCGCAAGGACGCGCTCACCAAGGATCAGACCCTCTTTCTGCGCAGGATGGCCCGCAAGACCTGGGCCTTCTTCGAAACATTCGTCGGCCCCGATGACCAGTGGCTCCCCCCCGACAACTTTCAGGAGCACCCCGCCCCCGTGGTCGCGCACCGCACCTCTCCGACCAACATGGGCCTTGCGCTGCTGGCCAACCTTTCCGCCAACGACTTCGGGATCATTTCGACCGGAAAGTTCCTCGACCGCACCATGAAGACACTGCGCACCATGGGCACGCTGGAACGATATAAAGGTCATTTCTTCAACTGGTACGACACGTTGACCCTGGCTCCGCTGGCTCCGCGCTACATCTCCTCCGTGGACAGCGGGAACCTGGCCGGACATCTGCTGACCCTGAAACCCGGTTTGCTCGAAATCCAGGACCGCAAGATCCTGGAGCCACGTACTTTCGAGAGCTTGCGCGACACCCTCGAAATCCTGGCCGAGGCCCTTAAATCCCTGCCACAATCGACAGTGGACCCTCTGGCCGGTCTCAAGCTCGACCTGTTAATCACCTCGCGCCCAGGCCCGCTCACCCTGGTCGCTTCACGGCAACGGCTAGAACGACTGGAGGCATCGGCCGTGGGCCTGATCGAAAGCCTGAGGGCCGCAGGCGCAGACCCGGACTCCAGCGCCCTCTGGTGGGCCGACGCATTTGTCGAACAATGCCGCGACGCGCTGGCGGAACTGAACAGTCTTGCCCCGTGGACGGAACTTGCGATTGTTCGCAAAAACCTGCCGGATCTTCCCGTTCTCGACTGGATTCCGACCTTGAGCGCATTGACGACCCTGGCCCAGGAAATTCTGCCGGACATGATGCGCCGGCAGGAAACGGCAACCGCCTCGGACTACAATGCGTGGGGGGAGCTGCAAAGCCGCGTCGTCACGGCCGGTCAACACGCACTGGCGCGGATAGCGACCAGCGAGCGCCTCGCTCTGCAATGCGACGTGCTGGCCCAGATGGAATTCGGATTCCTGTGCGACGAGGCCCGCCATCTGCTGGCTATCGGCTACAATGTCTCTGATTGCCGGCGGGACAACAGCTTCTACGATCTCCTGGCTTCTGAAGCGCGGCTGGCCACCTTCGTGGCCATCGCCCAGGGGCAGATCCCGCAGGAGAGCTGGTTCGCGCTGGGCCGACTGTTGACCACCGCCGGAGGCGAGCCGGTCCTCTTGTCCTGGAGCGGCTCCATGTTCGAATACCTGATGCCGATGCTGGTCATGCCCACTTTCGAATCCACCCTTCTTGACCAGACCTGCAACGCTTCCGTGGTCAGACAGATCGAATACGGCAAAAAGCGCTCCGTGCCCTGGGGCATTTCGGAGTGCGGCTACAACGCCATCGACGTGCACCAGAACTATCAGTACCGGGCCTTTGGCGTACCGGGTCTGGGGCTCAAGCGCGGACTGGCCGAGGATCTGGTCATCGCGCCCTACGCCTCTGCCCTGGCGCTCATGGTCGCGCCGGGTGAAGCGTGCCGGAATCTCATCCGGCTGGCGGAAGAAGGTTTCAGCACCCGCTACGGCTTCTACGAGGCCATCGACTACACCCCCTCGCGCCTGCCGCGCGGCCATGCAAGCGTCGTGGTTCGCTCCTTCATGGCCCACCATCAGGGCATGAGCCTGCTCTCCATGGCCCACCTGCTGCTGGACCGCCCCATGCAGAAACGATTCGCCTCCGACCCCCTGTTCCAGGCGACCATGCTGCTCCTGCAGGAGCGCATCCCCAAGACCACCGCGTTCTATGCGCACACCTCCGAGCTGTCCGAACTCCAGATGGACCCGGACGGCGAGGGCTCGCACATCCGCGTGTTCTCGCGCCCGGACACGCCCGCCCCGGAAGTACAGCTGCTCTCCAACGGCCGCTACCACGTCATGGTCACCAATGCCGGAGGCGGCTACAGCCGTTGGAAGGAGCTGAGCGTAACCAGGTGGCGCGAAGACCGCACCTGCGACAGCTGGGGCACGTTCTGCTATTTGCGCGATCTGGACAGCCGGGAATATTGGTCCACGGCCTATCAGCCGACGCGCAAGCAGGCACAGCGCTATGAAGCCATCTTTTCGGAAGGCCGGGCCGAGTTCCGCGTGCGGAACCACAATTACGACACCCATACGGAGATCACGGTGTCACCTGAAGACGATATCGAGCTGCGCCGGGTGCGCATCACCAACCGGGCCCGCACGCACCGAACCCTCGATCTGACCAGTTACGCCGAAGTGACCCTGGCCAGCCCCGCCTCGGACGACCTGCACCCCGCTTTCAGCAACCTCTTTGTCCAGACCGAGATCATTCCCGGGCAGCAGGCCATCCTGTGCACCAGGCGGCCGCGCTCCCGGGACGAAAAACCGCCTTGGATGCTGCACATGATGATCGTGCACGATGTGCGTCCCGTCGATATCTCCTTTGAAACGGACCGCATGCAGTTCATCGGACGCGAGAACACCGCCGCCGATCCGCGGGCCATGAGCTGCAAGGGAGAGTTTTTCTCCGGAGCGCTCTCGGGCAGCCAAGGATCGGTTCTCGACCCCATTGTCTCCATCCGCTGCCGCATCCTCCTGGAGCCAGAAGAATCGGTAACGCTCAACATCATCTCCGGCATCGGCGAAACCCGTGAAGAAGCCCTGCGCCTGATTGAAAAATACCAGGACCGCCGCATCGCTGACAGGGTCTTCGACCTGGCCTGGACGCACGGGCAGGTGCTGTTGCGGCAGCTCAACGCATCTGAGGCCGACGCGCAGCTCTACGGACGCCTTGCTGGATCGATCATTTACGCCAACGCGGCGCTCCGGGCCGATCCGGGCATCCTCGTCAAGAACCGGCGGGGACAGTCCGGACTCTGGAGCCATGCGATTTCCGGGGATTTGCCCATCGTGCTGCTCCAGATCCAGGACATCGCCAATCTCGAACTGGTCCGTCAGCTCGTGCAGGCCCACGCCTACTGGAGGCTCAAAGGGCTCAAAGTCGATCTGGTCATCTGGAACGAGGATCAGAGCGGATACAGGCAGGTCCTGCATGAGCAGATCATGGATCTCATCGCGGCCGGGGTCGAATCCGGAGGAACCGAACAGCCCGGCGGAATATTCGTGCGGGCGGGCAACCGTTTCGCGGAAGATGACCGCATTCTGATCCAGACGGTCGCGCGCGTGGTCATCTCCGACGCCCTCGGGACCCTGGCGCAGCAGATTGACGGCCGCACCGTGACGCGCATCCGGATTCCCATGCTTGCGCCGAGCAGAACGCATCGCTCCGAGCCGTTGCCGTTGGCCCCGCGACCTCGCCACGACCTGACCTTTTTCAACGGACAGGGCGGATTCACCCCGGACGGACGCGAGTACGTCGTCACCACCGCCCAGGACCTGCCCACGCCCGCGCCCTGGGTCAATGTGCTGGCCAACCCTCTCTTCGGAAGCGTCGTCTCCGAATGCGGCGGCTCCTGCACCTGGAGCGAAAATGCCCACGAATTCCGCCTCACCCCCTGGGACAACGATCCTGTCAGCGGCGAGGGCGGGGAAGCCTTCTACCTACGGGACGAGGAGCGGGGGCATTACTGGTCGCCCACGCCACGCCCTTGTCGCGGGGCGACACCGTATGTCACCAGGCACGGGTTCGGATACAGCGTCTTCGAGCATACCGAACGCGGCATCCGCTCGGAACTCATGGTCTATGTCGCCCTGGACGCGGCGATCAAATTCTCGGTGCTGAAAGTCTCCAATGTCTCCGAACGTTTCCGGCGGATTTCCGCCACCGGATACGTGGAGTGGGTGCTGGGTGACCTGCGGCCGAAATCCGCTTTTCATGTGACCACGGAAATCGATCAGCACAGCGGGGCCATACTTGCGTGCAACCCGTACAATCCCGAATTCGGCTCGCGGACGGCGTTCTTCGATGTAGACGACTCCACCCGTACGATCACCGCCGACCGCACGGAATTTCTGGGCCGTAACGGCTCGCTCCGTTCGCCCGCCGCCATGACCCGCACCCGGCTCTCCGGCAAGACGGGGGCGGCCATGGACTCGTGCGCCGCGATCCAGGTCGGGTTCGAACTCGAAGTCGGAGAGGAGCGCGAAATCATCTTCAAACTGGGCGTAGGAACTGACGCCGCAGATGCGCAAAAGCTCATCCAGCGCTTCAGGGGTGCGCCGGCGGCGAGGCACGCCCTCGACAACGTGTGGCAGCATTGGGCCCATACACTTGGTGCCATTCATGTCGAGACCCCGGATCAAGCGCTCAACGTGCTCGCCAATGGCTGGCTCCTGTACCAGACCCTGGCCTGCCGCCTCTGGGCACGCAGCGCCACCTACCAGTCGGGCGGGGCGTTCGGCTTTCGCGACCAGCTCCAGGATGTCATGGCGCTTATCCACGCCAGACCAGGCCTGGTCCGCGAACACCTCCTGCTCTGCGCCTCCCGGCAATTCGAGGAAGGCGACGTGCAGCACTGGTGGCATCCGCCCGTGGGCCGTGGCGTACGCACCAAGTGCTCGGACGACTTCCTGTGGCTGCCGCTCGCGACCTGCCGTTACGTCGCCGCCATCGGAGACACCGGCGTCCTGGATGAAAACGTCCCGTTCCTGCGAATGCGCGCGCTGAATGCCGACGAGGAATCCTGCTACGATCTGCCCGAACGCTCGGACCAGACCGCCAGCCTCTACGAACACTGCGTGCGGGCCATCCGCCACGGCTTGCGCTTCGGCGCGCACGGCTTGCCGCTCATCGGCTCCGGCGATTGGAACGACGGCATGAATCTGGTGGGCGAATACGGCAAAGGCGAAAGCGTCTGGCTCGGCTTCTTCCTGCATCATGTGCTTGGCGCTTTCGCAACGTTGGCCGATAGGCGAGAGGATTCTTCGTTCGCTGAACAGTGCCGGCAGGAAGCCGCCAGACTGGGCCGCAGCATCGAAGAGAGCGGATGGGATGGAAAATGGTACCGAAGAGCCTTCTTCGATGACGGCACCCCGCTGGGTTCGGCGAAAAACGACGAATGCCGCATCGACTCCATCGCCCAGAGCTGGTCCGTCCTTTCGGGGGCGGGAGATCCAAAGCGGGCGCACACGGCCATGCAGTCTCTGGACAGGCACCTGGTTCGCCGCGAGCATGGACTGGTTCAACTTCTGGACCCGCCTTTCGACAAATCCGACCTCAACCCCGGCTACATCAAGGGATATGTGCCCGGAGTGCGTGAGAACGGAGGACAGTACACCCACGCCGCCATCTGGGCCGCCATGGCCTTTGCCCGCCAGGGGAACAGGGCGCGCGCCTGGGAGATTTTCGACATGATCAACCCGGTCAACCACGCCAGCACCCCCGAAGAGGCGGCCATATACAAGGGCGAACCCTACGTCGTGGCCGCCGACGTCTATGGCGCGGCGCCGCATACGGGCCGTGGGGGCTGGACTTGGTACACGGGCTCGGCCGCCTGGATGTATCGCCTCATCATGGAATCGCTGCTGGGCCTGAGCCTCGAAGTGGACAGATTGCGCATCGCCCCCTGCCCCCATCCGCAATGGAAGGAATTCACGGTTCATTACCGCTTTTGCGAAACCGTATATCACATCTGCGTATCGCAGAATCAAGGAAAGAAAACATGCACACGCCTGGTACTGGATAATGTAGAACAAAAAAGTCAGACCATTACGCTGGTTGACGACCATACAGAGCACTTTGTCAAAGTTCTTATTGGCGTGAAAAGCGTTTAGTCATCACGATTTAATAAATTATTGAATCATGAAATGATGTCACTACATCAAAAAGGATGAAAAATGACTACGCCTCCTCATCAAATCACGCGTTCTGGCATGGATGAGACTGCGCAGAGCGACGACCGCAGGCAGCAGAGAGACAGACGCCGCGTGAGCGGTCGGCGGGAAACGGACCAGCATCTGGAGGAAGCATTCCAGCAGGCCCAAAACAACGCGTACCGTGGCAGAAAAACCCGTAACGCAAAACCGGTCACGCACGCCTTGAGCGAGGATGAAATCAGATTTCTTCTGTGCGACGACTGAAGGCGAGCATCGAGAACACGAAAATACCAAACACTTCTATTACTTGGACATGAGTTTACTCACAGCAATAAAGAGGAAGACTTTGATGGAAACTGGTTGCTTAATGGAAAACGCGTCTGGCGACTTCCGACGAGCTCGGAGTGGGCCCATTCTCGGTCGCCAGCTGCTTGAGCTAACCCGTCATGGCGTGGAAAATTTGCAGAATTTGACGCACACAACTCACCCACATATTTTAGGGTCAAAGGCCATGCCGGGAAGCGTGCGGAAAAAATGACCTCAATCGATTTCTCCCTAAGCCTTGCGGGGCGTGGATTTGAGTGCGGGGAATGGTACTGGAAAAGAAAAAGGGCTTACGAATTGAGCTCTTCACTTTAGCGGACACACCAACTACCCTAATGTTCTCTGGGCATCCAGTCCACCAACCGGCTGACCTGCCTGCTCTTGGACATTTTGGAGAAATTAAAAAGCCTCTAGGCGACGATTTGTTACTTGGGGGCATTTGTGGGGGCATTGAATCTATTTTGTTTTGGCTGAAACTCTATGGTTACTGACTCAATTTTAATTGTTCGATTCTCCCCGGCCCACCACGATTTGAGAATTACCCGCCAAACAACCGCCCGGTTGTTTGGCGGGTTTTCTTTTTCTGTGTATTTTCAAGTGTTTACACCTTGGCATTGCCTGACAAAGTCGCCGCAAAACCCTCGTCAAATGGCGGTAGTTTTGTTATGAATGCGGCATGTTACGCCACGTCTGCCCCAAGCATCCGATAAGCGCTGAAGAAAGAACTGTGCCCGTGTCCATAGGCCGCGACTGGAAAGAAGTCGGCGTCGCTCAGGGTGAAGATGCGCCAAGGGCAACAGAAAACGCATACTGCATGTCATTCCAGTGAACGCCTACCATCCGCCCCACACCATCACCCCGGAAATCCTGAACCGTGTGGCCGCCGTCGGCGAGGCCGTCGGTCGGTTGACCGTGCTCACCGATCAAGCGAGAGTCTTGCGGCTGCGGCGCATCAACCGTATCCGCACCATCCAAGGCTCGCTGGCGATCGAGGGAAACAGCTTAAGCGAGGCCCAAATTACCGCGATTCTGGAAGGCAAGCGGGTCATCGCCCCGCCGCGAGAGGTGCAGGAGGTAAAGAATGCCCTGGCTGCCTACGACCTCTTCGATACTTGGAGACCATCATCGGAAAAGGATCTGCTGGAGGCGCACCGGATTCTGATGTCAGGCCTGATCGACGAGGCAGGACTGTATCGGCATGGCGGCGTTGGGGTGATGGCGGGAAGCCAAGTGATCCACATGGCCCCGCCTGCCGATCGGGTGCCGCAACTGATGGCCGACCTGTTCGACTGGCTGACCGCCACCGATGCTCATCCGCTCATCGCCAGCGCGGTCTTTCACTACGAATTCGAATTCATCCACCCCTTCGCCGACGGCAACGGCCGCATGGGGCGTCTGTGGCAGAGCCTGATTTTGGCCCACTGGAATCCACTGTTCGCCTACATCCCGGTGGAAAGCCTGATCTTCGAGCACCAGGCCGAATATTACCAAGCCTTGCAGGAAAGCACTCGTCAGGCCGATTCCGCACCGTTCATCGTCTTCATGCTGCGGATGATCCTGGATACGATGACTACTTCCGCCCCCCAAGTCAGCCCTCAAGTCACCCCCCAAGTCGGCGAGCTGCTGGCCGCGATCCGGGGCGAGATGGGCCGCGAGGCACTGCAATCCGCACTGCGGCTTTCAGATCGCAAATCCTTCCGCGAGCGCTACCTCAAACCGGCCCTGGCCGACTGCCTGATCGAGATGACCATCCCCGACAAACCGCGCAGCAGCAAACAGAAATACCGGCTGACCGACAAGGGCCGCACTCTATTGGCAAGCGCAACCTGATGAGGATGGGACTTCTCGGCAACTCTGACGGCGCGAGAAAGGGGGCTGAGATGAGTAAGGGCAAGAGGTCTAAGGAACGCGAAAAAAAGGGTTTTCCCCCGTTTGTTCCTCCGCCGTAGAATTCTGACCATTTTGGTATATGTTCAAGTCGTTGGTGGCTGGTGTTGCCGATTTTCGGAAGCGGTGTTAGCAATCCGCATCGGTCTGTTCCCAGCGGGAACACATGGAATCACTCAGCAAACGGACGAGACAATGCCCAGTTTTGACGACATCGCAAATGAACTCCAGGAAAAAATTTTTGCCGAAGCGGTTCAGGCCTACGGTCAGGCCGGGTTTGAACGCTGGCGCAACAAGCCGTACCACGGCCGGCCGCCCAAGGCCGAGTACACGGGTTCATCCACCGGCACGTGCGGCGATACCATCCGCATCTTTCTGCACATCGAAAACGACCGGGTCTGTGACGCGGGATTCGGCACCGACGGCTGCGGTTCCAGCCAGATCAGCGGATCCATGGCCGCGGAACTGGCAGTGAACAAGACCTGCGAAGAGCTGACTGCCATCACGGGCGAAACCGTACTGGAAGCCCTGGGTGGGCCGGCCTGCATGCCAGAAGAAGACCGCCATTGCACCCGACTGGCCGCCAACGCGCTGCACGAAGCTCTGGGAGATTACTACGCGAAGACGCTGGGGGCGCGAGAACGTTGAAGACCCCACATCCTTTCTGACGGGTTCTTCGAAAACCGGCTTGAGACTGTTGAATCTCAAGCCATTGTTTTCAAATGGTGGAGCTCTCTGATTAAGTTATCCTGAAATTCCGGATAACTTCCTCCATCGGCAAGAACCACAGCACCCTGCCGGGAAAAATCATGAATGAGTACAAAGAGACGCCGGGCAATTGGCACCAGCTTGACCGGTCGGCGGTCATGCAGGAACTGCGATCGTCGGACATGGGCCTTGCCGGCGATGAAGCCCGGCGGCGTTATGAGCTGCACGGCCCCAACGAATTGATCGAGAAGGGAAGGAAAAAGCCCTGGCAGATCCTGTTGGCCCAGGTGAAGGAAGTCATGATCCTGATCCTGCTGGCGGCTGTGGTCATTTCGGTGGCGCTGCACGAATATGTCGATGCCGTCGTGATTTTCGTCATCGTGGTGCTCAATACGCTGCTGGGGTTTTGGCAGGAGTTCAAGGCCGAAAACGCCATGGCGGCCCTCAAGAAGATGACGGTGCCCAACGTGCGGGTGCGGCGTGACGGCGCGGAGCGGCAGATTTCGGCCAAGGAGCTGGTGCCCGGAGACATCCTGCTCATCGAAGCCGGAAACATCGTACCGGCGGACGCCCGGCTGATCGTCGCCGCAAATCTCAAAATCCAGGAAGCGGCCCTGACCGGGGAATCCGAATCGGTGGACAAAGACACCGGCGAACTGCCGGACGATGACCCTGCCCTGGCCGACCGCAAGAACATGATCTACAGGGGCACGGTGGTGACCTACGGGCGCGGCGAAGCCGTGGTCACCGCCACCGGCATGCGGACCGAATTGGGTAGAATCGCGACCATGCTCCAGGACGTGGAGGACGAACAAACCCCGTTGCAGCAGCGGCTGGCCAAGCTTGGCCGCTCGTTGGCCATGGCCGCCGGGGTGCTGATCGTCATTGTCGCCGGCATGACCTATCTCCAGGGCGCGGGCGTGAAGGAAATGTTCATGACAGCCATCAGCATGGCGGTGGCGGCCATCCCCGAAGGGCTGCCGGCAGTCGTGACCATCGCCCTGGCCCTGGGAGCGCAGCAGATGCTCAAAAAGAATGCGCTCATCCGACAACTCCCGGCCGTGGAAACCCTGGGCGGAGTGACCGTGATATGTTCCGACAAAACCGGCACGCTGACGCAGAATAAAATGACCGTATCCGACGCGGTGCTGCCGGATCGCCGCTACTCCCTGGGCGAAGGGGCTCCCCGGCGCGGCGATGACGCCGACCTCGATCTGCTCCTGCTGACCGGAACGCTGTGCAACGATGCCGTCATCGACGAAGATGCGCCCAGCGGCGTTCTCGGCGATCCCACCGAAGGCGCGTTGGTGCTTGCGGCCCACCAGGGGGGGCTGGTCCAATCCGAACTGCAAGCCATGATGCCGCGTGTGCGCGAACTGCCCTTTGATTCCGAACGCAAGCGCATGTCCACCGTTCACGCCCTGCCCTCCCCTGCCGATGGGTCACCCGCGCATCCCGCCCTTGCCGCCGCACGGCAGGAGGAAGGCGCAGGCCACCTGGTGCTGACCAAAGGGGCCACCGATGGCCTGATCGAGGCGTGCGACCGGATTCTCGTCAGCGGCGTCGTCCGCCCGCTTGATGAAAGGAAAAAAGCGGAGATTTCAGCCGAAAACACCGTCTTGGCGAAAAACGGCCTCCGGGTGCTTGGCCTGGCCTGCCGGTTGATAAGGGACGACGAGCTGGACCACCCGGATCGCTATGAACAGGGTCTGATTTTTCTGGGCATGGTCTGCATGCTCGATCCGGTCCGGCCCGAGGCGATGGAGTCCGTCCGGCTCTGCAAGCAGGCCGGAATTCGTCCGGTCATGATCACCGGCGACCACCCTCTGACGGCTGTCGCCATCGGCAAGAGTTTGGGTCTGACCACCCGTGATACGGTTCTGACCGGGCAGGATCTGGAGACGATGCCCGTGGACGCGCTGGCGGCCCGAATCAGGGAGGTGTCCGTCTTTGCGCGCGTCTCGCCGAAACACAAGATGATCATCATCGACGCGCTGCAAGCACAGCATGAGATCGTCTCCATGACCGGCGACGGCGTCAACGACGCGCCGGCGCTGAAATCGGCCGACATCGGCGTGGCCATGGGAATCACGGGAACCGACGTCAGCAAGGAGTCCTCGGACATGATCCTGCTGGACGACAATTTCGCCACCATCGTCGAGGCCGTCAAAGAAGGCCGCCGCATTTACGACAATATCCGCAAATTCGTCAGATACATCCTCACCGGCAATGCCGGAGAGATCGTCGTCATGCTCGCCGGCCCGCTCATGGGCATGCCGCTGCCCTTGCTGCCTATTCAGATTCTCTGGATCAATCTGGTGACCGACGGCGTTCCGGCCGTGGCCTTGGGCTTCGAAGAAGCCGAGCGTGATGTGATGAACCGGCCTCCCTACGATCCGCAGGAAGGCGTTTTCGCGCGCGGGCTGGGCTGGCAGATCCTCGCCATGGGCCTGATCATTGGCCTGATCTCGGTGGGTACCGGGTACTGGTTCTGGGAGGGCGGCAAAGGCTCCGCCGCCTGGCAGACCATGGTCTTCACCATGCTGACGTTCTGTCAGATGGCCTATGCGCTGTGCGTGCGCAAACAGACTCAGTCGCTGTTCTCGCGATCCTGGTTCGGCAACCCCATGCTGCTCATGGCCATTGGCGTCACCTTGAGCATGCAGTTTGTCATCATTTACGTCCCGTTTTTCAACACCATGTTCCGCACCACGCCGCTGGGGCCGGGGGAACTGGGAGTTTGCTTGGCCGGAGCCATGACGGTCGTTCTGGTCTCGGAATCGAAAAAACTGCTCCTGCGCCGCAAGCGGCACTAAGGAATGCGCAGAGTCGCGCCGACGACGCACGGCTCCATCCGGGATGATCCGGAGCCAACAGCGGCTCCGGATCGACGAGCATGACAGCCGGGAGAAAGGATGCGCGAATGAGGATTGTCCCGCGCAGAGGAAGAAGACGGTTCAGTTCTTCTGCATCTGGGTTATGAATTGATTGGCTTCCGCGATGGAGCTTTCCATCTGCTTGACGAGGGCGGCCACATCCCGCTGAACTGTGGCCAGTTCCGTCTTGATGGAGGCGATGGCCCGGGCATTGAGATTGTGCTTGAGAAAGAGCACCTGGTCGCGAAGCACGTCGAGCACGGGGTACATGGTCTTCTCGGCCTTGCGCATGGCGGCGACCATTTTCCCGTACTCCCGTTTGGTTTCGCGCAGTTGACTGGCGCTCTGGTCACGCAGCTTGGCGTTCGAGTACATGGACAGTTCCTTCTCCCACTCGGCAAAAAGCGCCCCGGCGACATCCTCGACCTTGTCGATGCGGTCGGCGACGGTGGCCGCCTGATCCTCGCAATCAACGTAGGACGCGTTGAGGCGTTCATATGCCACCTGCAACTCGCCGCCATCGAAATTGACCACGCTGGCGAAACGCTCCAAGGCGCTGGCGAACTCCTCCTTGGCCTCGGCCTGGGAGTCGCGGGCCGCCTCGACGCGGTCCACGAGGATGTCCCGCTTATGGACGCCCACTTTCTCCATGGTTTCATAGTAGACTTTCTGGCAGGCCCCAAGGGACAGGACAATCATCACGAGTATCGGCAACCGGAAGATAAGAGACATGCGAGCATCCTTTTTTAGGGGTGTACGAATCCAATGTGTAGCCCGTTGTCGCAAGGTTGCCAAGATGCCCCGGACGCGTTCACAGGAGCCGGCATTAGCGGCTGCCGGTTTCGACTGAAAATGAGCGCTTTTCACCACACTTCACGGCACGTTTGATTTTTACCTCCTGATCGGGTATTCTTTGACATCATTTTGAAGTTGTTTATTTTTTTGCGTCACGGTTAGCTGGAACGGTTCTAAGATGAAAGATTTTCTACGGATATTTTTTCTTTTAGCATGTTCATGCCTCTTTCTTTCTTCCTTCGCATCCGCGCGGAGCCTGGACGGGTTCAATCTTGAACCGCGTCCGGAAACGGGGAGTCCTCTGCCGGAATCGACGACAACGACCCAAACCGTTGAAAAGGATGGATGGGTATTGACCGTTCTCGTCCTGCGGCCAGGCAGCAGAAGCCAAGGATATCACGGCATTCTCACCCAGAATGGAACCGAGGTGTCCGGAGAAAAAGGCAATGTGCTCGAAACTCCCCTGGGCGTTGTCGTCCACGAGGGCAGCATGGATGAACGTCCATACCTCTGGTCGTATTCGGGCTGGCTGCTCAAAGCGGAAAATGCTTCCGAGTCCAACGACGATCAAGCGAAATAAGTCGCAGCCACCAAGATTTTACGATATGAACGGATTCATTTCCGGATAACAAAAAACTGAGGGGGTTTTTACGTGAAAAGGTTTGCTTGTTGTGTCTTGGTTCTGCTTGCGGTGATGATCTTTCCTCTCACTTCCAGTGCTTTCATGGGCTACGGCGGATGCATGGACAAATGCGGGGGCGATGAGCAATGCATCAAAGACTGTCGCGAGACATATTTGGACAAAGACGATGCTCACGAAGAGTACAAGAAAGATTTCAGGGAGTGCTTTGATTCCTGTTACGATCTTCAAGGTCCGGAAAAAGATAAATGCAAAGAAAGATGCAGAAGCGCGTATCAGTTCGGAAGAGATCTTCCTAAAAAATAGAATTATGCAACACATTTCGAAAACAACCGGAAATGAAGACTTCACTGTCTTCATTTCCGGTTGTTTTCGCAGGTGACCCAACGCCGCATGTCAGATTACTACGAAACAAACGCACGGGCCTACTTCGAACGCACCAACCGCGTGGACCCCGCTCCCATTCTTGCGCCATTGCTGCGCCATCTGGATGCGGGAAGTACGATTCTCGACATCGGCTGCGGTTCGGGCCGTGATCTGAAATGGCTCAAAACCAGAGGATTCGCGCCGTCGGGCCTGGAACGCTCCCCATCGCTGGCCGTGATGGCCAGCGAGCATTCGGACTGCCCCGTCGCCATTGCGGATCTGTTCGAGTACAATCCGCCCATCCACTATGACTGCGTCCTGCTCATCGGCACCCTGGTCCACCTCGACAAGCCCGAATTTTCCAAGGCGCTGCGCAAGATCATGCGCATGCTCAAATCCGGCGGGACCATGTACCTGAGCATGAAGGCCTGGGGCGGAAGCGAAAAGAGCGAAGACGGGCGAGTATTCCAGCTCTGGTCGGATTCGGAATTGCGCCGGGAGTTCAACCGTCTCGGACTGACGATCCTGGAGCATTCGCGAAGCCGATCCCTGCTCGGCAACAGGGATGTCTGGCTCGGCTACATCCTGACACCCGCAGCAAAGCCTTGAGTCGTGCGTTGCGGACCATGTCCGCCAACGCACGACACGGCTAATTTTTTAGCGACAAAATTATTGACATTCAGACCACTTGCCCATAAACACCGTTTTCTCGACGCGCCCGTAGCTCAGTTGGATAGAGTGCCTGACTACGAATCAGTAGGTCGCATGTTCGAATCATGCCGGGCGCACCACTGGCGAAATCAGGGAGGAGACACTGTCTTCTCCCTTTTTTCATGCCGCCGCTCTTGCCCGCTTCCTCGATCGTGTCTCCAGCCTCTGAAAATCCGGAAACACCGACCGCACCCCGCAACCCTCGACGCCCTGCCCGACCGGCCACCGAAAGCCATGACGAGCCGACACTGCCCGAACCCGGAACGCCTAGCGCAAGGTGTTGATGTCCAGATGCTTGCCGCATGAAGGACAGCGCATCGGAGAGCCGAAGCGTGAATTGACGCGGTAAACGTGCAGAATGCCCTTTTTCGTGATGACATACGCCACCAGAACCGGATGACCACATTCACAGAATCGCTGTTGCATGAAATGCCTCCTCTTTATCGAGAATTAACTTATGTTAATCAGACCGGCAAAAAAAATTCTTATGCGTAGGCCCGGCTGCTCCACAAAACACGACCGATGACCCGAAGAGTATCGATCTCGTCGCCTTGAAGGGTGACGGGCGAATAGCGCTGGTTCGTGCTGAACAAAACCACCAGGCCCGGACGGATCTGCACGCGTTTGACCTGGATGCTGTCCGCGAGGCCGACAACGTAGAGATTGTTGTCCGCAACCTGGTTCTGGCTCTGGTCTATAAGGATGTTGTCCCCCGGTTCCAGCTCCGGGGACATGCTGTCGCCGATGACTTCCATGGCGACCATGCGACCGGGATTGCCCTTTTTGCTCAACCACGAGCGGTCAAAAGGCAGCTCGTCGACGATCATGTCGCTCAGCTCGAAAGAACCGCCTCCGGCGCAGGCCCTGGCGGCCACCTTGGGCACGAGCAGGGTGCCCGCCTGCTCATTCTGATAAACCGGCCCCGAACCGGTCTTCAACCAGACCGGATTGACCCCGAACGCGGCGGCGATGCTCAGCCCCCATGACTTGGGCACGCCCCTGCTCTTCGCCATGGTGATGGCGGCAGGCTCGATGCCAAGCAATCCGGCCAGCTCTTTTTGCGTGGAGATGCCCGTGGTCTTGGCTACCCTCTGGAAGAAGTCGTCAAATTTCATGTGCAGACAATTAACAAAAGTTAATCAGATGTCAAATCTTTTTCTCACGCTATTCAAAAAAGCTACTCCACGGTTAAGCTCAAGCGTTCCGGATCGTTCCGATCAAGGATCGCCGACTGTCTGACTGAGCCAGGCATCGTTTGTTGAATCGTTGCCATCCGTCCGGCCTCGGCCTCATGCGCCACCACGCAACGGTTCAACATTACGAGGCCCGCGAAGGAGTTTCGGCGGGCCTTGATCGGAACGATCCGGAACGCGGCCGCCTTACACCCCTCCCCTCTTCTTTCCAACGCACCGACATAAAAAAACAGCTCGATAAAAACACAGCAAAACAAAAAATCTGCCGCGCGCGCCGAACCCAAGCGTTCCGGTTTGACCCGGTCAAGTCTCGCCGACTGTCTGACTGAGCCAGGCATCGTTTGTTGAATCGTTGCCATCCGTCTGGCCTCGACCTCATGCGCCGCCACGCAACGGTTCAACATTACGAGGCCGGCGAAGAAGTTTCGGCGGGCCTTGACCGGGTCAAACCGGAACGCGTCCTCCCTACGCCCCTCCCCTCTTTTTTTCAGCGCACCGACACAAAAAAAACGCGCCCCGAAAGGCGCGTCGTAACAAACAATTCACAACAAGCTTAATCTAAAGCTTGAACTTTCCAACCAGCTGTTCCAGGGCTTCGGCCAAAAGGGACAGATTCTCGGAGCTTTGCTTGAGCTCGGTGCTGTTGCCCGAGATCTGTCCGGACGCTTCGCTGACCTGCACGATATCCTTGGCGATTTCGCCGGTGACGGTGGAAGCCTGGGACACGTTTTCATTGACCTCCTGGATGCCGAGAGACGCCTGGCCCACATTCTCGGCGATCTCGCGGGTGGCGGCGGACTGCTGCTCCACGGCGGCGGCGATGGTGCCGACAAAGTCGCGCACTTCCCCGATGACGGCCATGACCTGGGCAATCTCCTCCACGGTGGCGGCGGTGGAACTCTGGATGCCCTCGATGCGCTGCCGGATGTCGTCCGTGGCCGTGGCGGTCTGGTTGGCCAGTTCCTTGATCTCGTTGGCCACCACGGCGAATCCCTTGCCCGCCTCTCCGGCCCGCGCAGCCTCGATGGTGGCATTCAACGCCAGAAGGTTGGTCTGGGAGGAAATGGCGTTGATGGCCTCGGTGACCTTGCCGATCTCCCTGGCCGCTATGCCCAGTTTATCCACGCGCTCCGAGGCCGAGATGGCCTTTTCCACGGCCCGCTCGGTCACTTCGCGGGTCTTGTCGGTATTCCCGGCGATCTCGTGGATGGTCGAACTCATCTCCTCGGCGGCGGTGGCCACGGTGCCGACGTTGATGGAGGCCTGCTCCATGGCGGCGGCCACGGTGTTCATGTTCGCGTTCATCTCTTCCGAAGCGGTGGCCACGGTGTTGGACTTGTGGGACAACTCTTCGGCGTTTCTGAGCAGCCCGTCGGACATGGTCTCAAGTTCCGCCGAAGACCCCATGAGCACCTTGGCCCGCCCGGCGATGTCGGTCACGATACCGCGCAGGCTTCTCGCCATGTTGTTCAAATGCGTCTGCATCTGGCCCAGCTCGTCGCCGCTGCGAACCTCGACCTGCCCGCTCATGTCGCCGGTGGCCATGCGCTCCAGAAAGTCGCCGGTGGCCTTGAGGGGTTTGAGCAAATTGGCCCTGACCAGCATCCACCCGCAAAATCCGAGCAGGAGCAAAATGCCGAAAGTCCATGCGCCCACACTGAGCGCGGCCACGGTCACGGCATCATTGGCTTCCTTGAGGGAGGAGACGATGACAAAGGCTCCGTGCACCTCGCCCGCCTTCCAGCCTTCCTTCACGCCGCCCGTGGGGTCCATTTCACCTTTGGGGTCGCCATGACAATACAGGCAGTCTTCGGAAAGACGGATGGGCTTGAAGTACAGTAGCCTGTCCTTCTCGACGATGACTTTTTCCGGCAGGCTCGTGCGCGAGAACTCGGACAGAACCTCCCGTTCCATGGCGTTGGGTTCGTTCTTCGGGTTGCGCGGGCTTTCCTTGGGCACCCTGAATTCGTAGCCCGCCTCGGCGGCCTTGGCCGCGGCCGTGTTCATGGCCGTGACGATGGGCACGGCATGCAACAGCTTCTCAGGGTCTTCACGCAGTTCGTCCAGGGACCGAAGCACGCCGACTTTGTGCTTGTGCGCCATGTCCTCGCGCACCGATTCGGCCATCATGACCACGGAGCGGCTCTCCTTGAGCCGACCGTTGATCGCGGACGCCTTGATATCGGCAATGTGCAGATAGGCCATGACGCAGGCCAGTACAATCGGCCCGCAAACAATGATCAGCAACACCTTCCAGGTCAGGCTCAGACGACTCCACATATGTGCTCCGGATATTGAGTTGTAAAAAACGAGACTGATTATTAATAAGGGCCTGGGCCGTCAATGCTGAAAAATCATTCGGACAAGGAAACCTGCGCGAACGCCTCGACATCGACCAGACCCCTGTCGGTGAGACGAAGCCGGGGGATGACCGGCAGGGAAAGAAAAGAGAGCTGCATGAAGGGGTTGATATTCTCCGGACTACCGAGCTCGCGCGCGCTGGCGTTCAGGCCATCCAACCCGACCGCGACCATTTCGGGTTCCTGATCGCTCATCAGTCCGGCCAGGGGCAAAGGCACCAGATTGAGCACCCAGCCATCGCGCACGCAGACGAAGCCCCCGCCGCACTCAGCCAATGTGCGCACGGCCAGAAGCATGTCGCTGTCCGAGACTCCGGCAACGATCAGATTGTGGGAATCGTGGGCCACGGTGCTCGCAATGGCGCCGCTTTTCAGTCCCAGGCCGCGCACCAGCCCCAGACCCACTCTTCCGCTGCCGTGATGGCGTTCGAAGACGGCCAGCTTGGCCACGTCCGCCTCGGGGTCCGCCATGATCAGGCCATCACGGATCACCGGCTCGACCATGTCCGTCTCGGTCACGATCTGCCCCGGAACAGTGCGGATGACGCGGACTTTTTTCCCCTCAGCCGGGGCGGGCATTTTGAGGCAGGACGGTCCCATCTCGCCCAGGTGCACGCTTCTCGTCACGGTCAGGTCCGTCGCGGCGGGCCGCCAGGAAGCGGGCGCGATCACCTTTCCGTTCAGATAGGACTGAAAAATGGAGAACGTCTCAAGGTCATCCAGCAGCACGAAATCGGCCCGGTAGCCCGGAGCCACGGCCCCTCTGCGGCGCAGGCCGAAATAACGGGCGGTGTTGATGGAAGCCATCTGAATGGCCCGCAAGGGGGACAGCCCCCGGCTCACGGCCAGCCGGATGGTGTGGTCAAGATGGCCGTCGCGCAACAGGTCGTCGCAGTGGCGGTCATCGGTGACCAGGGAGCAGTTCTGGCTGTTGAAGTCGTTTATGAGCGGCAGCAGGTCGAAGAGGTTCTTTTCGGAACTGCCCTCGCGGATCATGACATGCATGCCCGCCCGCAGCTTTTCCTGGGCCTCGTCCAGGTGGCAGGCTTCGTGATCGCTGCCCGGCCCGGCCAGGATGTAGGCGTTGAGGTCGAAACCCGTAAGGCCCGGAGCGTGCCCGTCAACGGGACGGTCCCCGGCCGCGACGAGTTTGTCCATGACCTGCGGATCCTGATACAATACACCGGGATAGTTCATCATCTCCGCAAGGCCCAGAATGCGTCCCGGATATTCCTTGAACATGGCCGCGATGTCCTGGGCGGTGATGGTCGCGCCTGCGGTCTCCAGGTGCGTGGCAGGGACGCAGGAAGGCATCATGCAGCGGATATCAAGGGGCAGGTCGCGGGTGATCTCCAGCAGCCACCTGATCCCGTCCAGCCCCAGGACATTGGCCAGCTCGTGCGGATCGCACACGACCACGGCCGTGCCGTGGGCCGCCGCCACCTGCGCGAAACGGACGGGATCGAGCAGGGTGGACTCGATGTGGATGTGCCCCTCGATCAGCCCCGGACAGAGGTATCGCCCGCAGGCGTCCACGATCTCCTCGGCCTCGTACTCCCCGAAACCAACGATGGTCCCGTTCTTCACCCCCACGCTTGCGGGATGAATTTCCCCGGAAAGGACGTTGACCACCTGACAGTTACGAACCAGCAAGTCCACAGGGGCCTCGCCCCGGGCGGCATGCAGCAGGCTGTTCATGGGCATGTTCACCTCATCTTGTTGGAAAAATCCGGTCAGGGCCGCGTTTTCCAGCGCCTGTGCATCCAGAACCACTGTTCCGGATAGCGCAGCACCATCTTTTCCACGGCCTCGGTGTAAAAACGGCAGATCTGTTCGATGCGCTCCGCCCTGCCGCCCTCAAGGGTCGCGGTGTCCAGGCACGGCAGGGTCACGGCCCGGAACCGGCCATCGGGCAGGCGAACGAGGAAAAAGGGCCAGACCTCGGCCTTGGCGCGCAGGGCCAGGATGGCCGGCCCTTTGTTCACTGCGGCGACCTTGCCCAGAAAGGGCAGGAACTGCGCTTCGGCCCTCTTGCAGTTGTGGTCGACCAGAAAGGCGCAGAGTCCGCCGCTGCGCAGTTTTCCCAAGGCCTCGGTCGCGGCCTCGCGATGGGGCAGCACCCGGATTTTGCTTTGGGTGCGCATGTGCATCAAGAGGTCGGCCAGAGCAGCGTCCTTGGGAAGGCGAGCCACGACCTGGCAATCGGTCTTGGTGTTGAAGCGCTTGAGCACTCCGCCCAAAAGTTCCCAACATCCAAGATGCCCGGTCACGCCCACGACAGGACGCAATGTGGAACCCATGCGGGCGAAAAGTTCCGGATTTTCGTATTCGATGCGCTCTTCCAGAAAACGGTGGTCCATGTAGCGGGCGTGGAAAAGCTCCAGGAAGGAGCAGGCGTTGTGCCGGAAGCTGGCCTTGGCCAGCGCTCTGGCCTCACGCTCATTAAGGCCGAGGCGCTCCCGCATGCAGAGCGTGGTCTCCTTGCGGCGTGAGGGCAGAACGGCCCACAGAAGTTTGCCGATCCCGTGTCCCAGGGCATGCAGCCGCGCAAGCGACACGGACGAGCCCATGGCCATGAAAGCATTGTAGGCTATATGTCTCACGCTTTTTTTCCAAGAGAGTTCATGATCTGTTCAAGATGTTCGCACTGTCTCCGCATTGCTTCGGGATCGTCCCCGGAATCGGGCAGGACGACGGGATCGCCGTAAATGATGGTGCATTTGGAAAACGGCCACGGCAATTGGAATTTATCCCAGGCGCGATGAAAGACTTTCGCCCGGCTCATCACCACGCGCACGGGCACAATGGGCGAACCAGCGTGCCGGGCCAGGAAAAGCGCGCCGGGCTTGACCTTGTGGCGCGGACCGCGCGGACCGTCGACGGTGAAAATGACGCCCACGCCCTGCTCGTCCATGACCCGCTTGGCCGCGATCAGGGCGCGCATGCCGCCGCGCGAACTTGAGCCGCGCACGGTCAGAAAGCCGAAACTCTTCAGCACGGTGGCCAGGATTTCACCGTCCTGGCTTTGGCTGACCACGCAGGCCATGCGCTCGCCGGCGTGGGACGGGATGAGCGGAAAAATCTCGTCATGCCAAAGCGTGATCACCGGTCGCTTGGCGCGCAGCTGCGGGTCCGTGAAAACAGCGGTATTGATACGCTCCACACGCAGGGTCAGATGCCACAGACGCACAAGCCAGGCCAAAGCGGCACCAACAAACCTGGGAGAAACGGGAATCCGCACCATGCAACTCCTTATCGGACCGAGAGAGGATCGAATTTTTCGATGGGAAAATAAAAAACATATAGGTTTAAACGATTTGACCAGAAGCCGGGGCCGCGTCAATCATCCCCAAAAAAAAGGGAGCTCCACCATGCCCATCGTCCTCAATTGCGAAAACGAACCATGCCCCAACCCCGTATTGCGTTGCAAGCGGCTTCTGGACGAGCAAACGCCTCAAAAAGTGGAAGTCATCGTCGACAACGAAGCGGCCATGGACAACGTCAGCCGCTATCTTGCCAGCAAGGGCATGCGCGTCGACGAGACGAGCAAAGACGGCAAACTGTGGACCATCAAGGCCTCGCAGGCCGGTTCCGCAGACGCCTCTCCTGCCGTTCAGACGCCACCGGCGCAAGCGGAGCCCAAACAGGTCGGCACGCCCAAAATTCTGGTCTTTCTGACATCCGACACCGTGGGCCAGGGAGACGACACGCTGGGCTCCCGGCTGATGGGCAATTTCCTGAACACCCTGCCGGAGCTTGGCGACGCCCTGTGGCGCATCATCATGGTCAACGGCGCGGTGAAACTTGCCACGGCTACAAACCCGGCCATCGAAGCGCTCAAAAAACTCGAAGCCGCAGGCGTGTCCATTCTGGTCTGCGGCACCTGCCTGGAGTTCTTCAAACTCATGGATCAGAAGGAAGTCGGCCAGGTCACCAACATGCTCGATGTGGTCACCAGCCAGCAGCTGGCGGACAAGGTCATCACGCTATAACGGCCTCGATTTTCCGGACCACGCGCGCGAACCCGGAGCAATGGCCGGGTTCGCCCTTCACTTCGACAAGGGCAATCCCGCTTCTCTCCAGGCCAGAATCCCGCCGCGCAGATCATAAACATTCCTGAACCCGAGATCGTCAGCCATTTTCAGCACGTGCGAGCTGCGATTGCCGCTGCGGCAGTATGTGAAAATGGTCGCATCGCGGTCCAGTTCCGCGAAACGTTCCCGGAAATCAGGCGCATAGTAGTCCAGCAGCGCAGCCCCCTGGATGTACCCCTGCCGAAATTCCTGCTCGGTGCGCACGTCCAGGATGACGAAGGCGGGATTGTCTTTGTTTTGACGCATGATCTCGACGGCCGCTGCGGGATCGAGCAGGCGTACATCCTGTTCCAGACATCCGCCCATCAACAGCAGCACGGCCACCGTCACAAGCCGCAGTGTCGCCCGCAGGCGAAGGCACGCGCTCACAGAATCCGCTCCGCGGCCGAGAAAATGGAAAACCGGTTCTGACGGGCGAAGCCAATGAGGGTCAGGTTCATGTCCCGCGCCAGCAGCACGGCCTGATGAGTCGGCGCGCCCAGGGAAACCAGAACGGGTATGCCGGCCTTGCGGCCTTTGTGCACGATCTCCGAGGAAATGCGCCCCGAGGTGATCATGACCGTGCGTGCAAGGTCCACGCCCAGGGCCAGGGCCCGGCCCACGACCTTGTCGGCGGCGTTGTGGCGACCGACGTCGTCGCGGATCAGCTCCGGGTCCTGACCTTCCACGCTGAGGGCCACGGTGTGCACGCCGCCCGTGGCATGGTGCAGGTCCGAATAGCGACGAAACCAGTTGGCCAGTTCCTGCACGCGTCCGGCGGGCAGGGAGAAGCCGAGGGGCAGCGGATCGCTCCCGGCCTGTTCCAGGGCGCTGGCGAAGATGACCCCCTTGCCGCAGCCGGAGGTGTAGGTCCGCCGGGAGAGCTGCTCCGGCTCCACCGCCACTGCCAGACGCACATGCACGGCCCAGACCGCCGGATCGACTTCGCAGGACAAAAAATCGTCCGGATCGCCAAGCAGCCCGGAGGTATGCAGAAAGCCCCGGGCCAGATCGTCCAGATGTTCGGGCGTGCACATCAGGGTGGCGATTTCCGTATTTTCGTTCAGGATGGTCACGGGAACTTCCGTGGCCACGACGTCGGTTTCATGGGCCGGGCCGCTGGCCGTGACCTTGATGATATCCATCTGCACCAGCGGTTCCAAAGGCTGCGGATCGGGCATGAGCTCTCCTTGGTACGATTCGGTGAAGGCCGTTCGCCGAGCGAATAGACGGCGAGATCTTTTGGCACGGAGAAAGTCCTACTTGCGGATGGGCCCCTGTCAAGACGAAGAAGCCGCCACAAATCCGGATTATACGCGAATTCGCGCCTCAGGGCGGCCTCGTGAGAACATTCACATTTGAGACCTTGCCCTCCAGCAGCTAAGAATATAAAGAAAAAACTTTGCGAGGGACCCCCCAGGCCCTTCCCGTCGTCGGGACCAACAAGGCATGGGGGCCGGATCTGGAACATTCAAGGAGGAAACAATGAACCGTCTTCGTACGCTGGCCCTGGTCGGACTTCTTATTTTAGGCAGCGCAGCGGTCGCCCTGAGCGCCACTTTCGAAATTCCCGAAAGCGTGACCATGAGCCCGCAGCAGTTTGAAGGCTACACGCCCAAGAAAGGGGACGTGACCTTCAATCACGCCTCGCACATGGACATCGCCTGCCAGCAGTGCCACCACACCGTGGCCGACACATACGCCATCGAAAGCTGCATGACCGAAGGGTGTCATGACAACATCAAGGACCGCACGGAAGTTTCCTCGGTCTACCGCACCTTCCACACCACCCAGGACAAGGAAAAGAGCTGCGTTGGCTGCCACCGCGAACTCAAACGTCAGGGCCCCAGCGACGCCCCTTTGGCCTGTAACAGCTGTCACATGCAGTAACCCTCCTGCTCCATTTTGCAGTGTAGCTCTGGGTTCCGTCGGAGCTACATGAATGCTGATATTCGGCACGCGGCCCGTTGTCGATGCGGTCCTCAGCCCCGCGGGACCTCCTTCACCGGCCTCGTTGAGTTGAATCGTTGCGTGCTGGGCTAAAAAACCGGACAGCCCTTCAAGCAACGATTAAACAAACGTTGCCTGGCTCCGTCAGACAGCCGACGCGGCTGAGGACCGCATCGACAACGGACCTTGACGCACTGGCGGGAAGTTTTTGCCCCCCCCATGCCAGCGATAATGATTTCCCCCATTACTCAAGCCAAGACGTCCGGACCGCGCCAGCGGCTCCCACACCTGCCAAACTGTCTCCCGCCACCAATGCCCAAGCCCAAGCGTTCCGGTTCGCTCCGGAAAGGGCTCTCGACTGTCTGACTGAGCCAGGCATCGTTGGTTTTCCCGTCGCCTCCCATTTTTTCACGCTCAATCGCCCTGCACGCGACGGGTAAACCTTACGAGGCCCGCGAAGGAGTTTCGAGAGACCTTTCCGGAGCGAACCGGAACGCGTCGCCCTGAGCAAACCCAAGCTCTTCCGCTCTGCCTCACTTTTACAAGAATGGACGGCATGGACAATATGGACGTGCCACCGCGCAAATTGACCTCAAGGCCCCATTGTGCTTCAGTAAAACCGCACAAAACACGGAGCCCCCTGACATGACCACACCACCGCCCGTCCCACTCCTCCGCGCCCAAGACCTGACCAAGGTCTATCATTCCGGCGCGGCCGTGGAAGTGCGGGCCCTGGCCGGGGTCAGCCTGGACCTTTTTCCGGGCGAGCTGGTGGTGCTCCTGGGCGCGTCGGGCAGCGGCAAGTCGACCCTGCTCAACATCCTGGGCGGCCTCGATTCCCCCACCAGCGGCACCCTGTCCTACCGTGGCCGGGACCTGACCCACGCCGACGAAAAAACCCTGACCGCCTACCGCCGCGAATCCGTGGGCTTCATCTTCCAGTTCTACAACCTCATCCCCAGCCTCACGGCCCGCGAGAACGTGGCGCTGATCACCGACATCGCGGACGATCCCATGGACCCGGCCGAAGCCCTGGCCCTGGTGGGCCTTTCTCCCCGATTGGACCATTTCCCGTCCCAGCTCTCGGGCGGCGAGCAGCAGCGCGTGGCCATCGCCCGCGCCATCGCCAAGAACCCCGACGTGCTGCTCTGCGACGAACCCACCGGCGCCCTGGACGTGCGCACGGGCATAACGGTGCTCACGGCCATCGAGCGCATCAACGCGGATCTCGGCACCCTGGCCGTGGTCATCACGCACAACGTGGCCATCGCGGACATGGCCGACCGCGTCATCCTGCTCTCGGACGGTCGCATCACAGACATCCGGACAAACGGGACCCGCCGCCGGGCGGAGGAGTTGGTCTGGTGAGCGCCCTGAACGTGAAACTCCGGCGCGACCTGTGGTCCATGAAGGGGCAGATGGCCGCCGTGGCCCTGGTCATGGCCTGCGGGCTCATGGTCATGATCATGGCCCGCGGACTGGTCATGTCCCTGGAAACCGCGCGGGACGAATACTACGCCTCGCACCGGCTGTCGGATGTCTTCTGCGACCTCAAGCGCGCCCCCAACGCCATCAAGACTCGTCTGAAGATGATCGACGGCACGGCGGCTCTGGAGACGCGGATCAAGGGCACCCTGACCCTGCACCTGCCCGGCCTGCGCGAACCCGGCGACGGGCTGGTCCTGTCCCTTCCCGACGGCCGCCAGACCGAGGTCAACCGCCCGCATCTGCGCCTGGGCCGCCTGCCCGAGCCGTACAGCGCGCACGAGGTCGTGGTCAGCGTGCCCTTCGCCAAGGCCCACGGCTTCATGCCCGGCCACACCCTGGAGGCCACCATGCACGGGGCGCGCACCACGCTGCGCATCGTCGGCGTGGGCATCTCGCCGGAGCATGTCTACGAGACCAGGCCCGGCGAGACCGTGCCCGACAGCCGCCGCTACGGCACCTTCTGGATGAGCGAGGGAGCTTTGGCCGAGGCCTACGACCTGAGCGGAGCCTTCAACAGCGTCATCCTGACTCTGGCCCCGGGGGCCGAAACCGGGCCAGTGAAAAAAGAGCTGGACCGCATCCTGGCCCCGTATGGCGCGCTGGTGGCCTTCGACCGCTCGGAGCACGTCTCGACCAAGCTCATCGACGACCGCATCGCCATGCTCAAAGGCTTCGCCATCGCCTTTCCGATCATATTCCTGTCCATCGCCGCCTTCATGACCAGCGCCGCCCTGACGCGACTGGTGCGCCTGCAACGCGAACAGATCGCGCAGCTCAAGGCCTTCGGCTACTCCTCGGCGGCCGTGGGCTGGCACTATTTCCAGTTCGCGCTGGCGGCGGTGCTGGCCGCAACGATCCTGGGCTCCGTGGTCGGCCTGTGGCTGGGGCAGAATCTGGTGGAAATCTACCACCGCTTCTTCCAGTTTCCGAACCTCGTCTTCAGGCCCGACTGGTGGGCTCTAGGCCTGGCCCTGGCCGCCAGCGCCGGGGCGTCCTTCGCGGGGGTGCTGGGCGCGGTGCGCCAAGCCGTGAGCCTGCCCCCGGCCGAGGCCATGCGACCCGAGCCTCCGGCGCGTTTCGGGCCTTCACTGCTGGAACGCCTGGGACTGCCGCGCCTGCTCTCCCCGACCCAGGGAATGGCCCTGCGCAACCTGGAACGCAAACCCTGGCAGGCCCTGTTCACGACCCTGGGCCTGGCCATGGCCACGGCCATTCCCATCGTGCCCGGTGCCATGGACGACGGCATCGACTACCTCATGGATTTCCAGTGGCGCCTGGCCCAGCGCCAGGACGCCACCGTGACCTTCATCGAACCAGGCTCCCCGTCCGCCCTGCACGCATTGGCCGCCATGCCCGGAGTCATGCACGCCGAACCCTTCCGCGTGGTCCAGGGGCGCATCGTCAGCGACCTGTTTGAGCGCCGCGTCGGTTTGACCGGCCGCCTGCCAGGCGCGCGCCTGAACCTTCTTCTCGACGACAAGGGGCGGACCGTGGACTTGCCCCTGTCGGGCCTCCTGCTGTCCGAAAAGCTGGCCGAGGTGCTGGAGCTCATCCCCGGCGACCCGGTGCGCATCGAGGTCCAGGAAGGACGGCGGCCTGTGCTTGAAACGTTCGTGGCCGGGACCATCACCGATTTCGCCGGGGTGGGGGCATACATGGATTTTGACGCATTGGGGCGGCTCATGGGTGAGGAACGGGTCATAAGCGGGGCGCATCTCGTCCTCGACGAAAGCCGCCGCGACCGTTTTCTGCAAGAGGTGTCGGATACCCCGACCATCGCTTCGGCCGTGTTCACATCCTCGGCGCGGGAGAGCTTCCAGTCGGCCATGGGTGACATGATGGGCGTGGTCCAGGCCGTATATTTCGGTTTTGCCATCATCGTGTCCTGCGGAGTGGTCTACAACGGCGCGCGCATCGCCCTGTCCGAACGCACCCGCGACCTGGCCACCCTGCGCGTGCTGGGCTTTTCCGAGGCCGAGACCACGGTGGTCCTGCTTTCGGAGCTTGCGGTGCTGACCCTGGCGGCCCTGCTGCCCGGCCTGTGGATCGGGACCGAACTGGCCCGCATCCTGGTCATGACGGCCAACACCGAGTCCGTGCGCATGCCGCTGGTGCTGACGGATCGCGCCTACGCCACGGCCGTGCTCATCGTTCTCTCATCTTCCCTGGCGTCCTTTGTGGTGGTCGGCCGCCGCATCAAGAACCTGCAACTGCTCTCCGTGCTGAAGGCTCCCGAATGAACACCGCACGCAAGCGCCAACCGTGGCGCATCCTCATCCCCGTACTCCTTATCCTGGCCGCCCTGCTGGCCTACGGATTCTGGCCAAGCCCCCTGCCCGTGCAGACAGCCTCCGTGGCCAAAGGGCCAATGACCGTCAGCGTGACCGAGGAGGGCAAGACGCGCATCCGCAGCCGCTACCTCGTCTACCCGCCCACGACCGGACACTTGCAGCGCGTGGAGCTCCGCGCCGGGGCGCGTGTGGAAGCCGGTTCCGTGCTGGCCGTGCTCACTCCCGTGGCCTCGACCTTCCTGGACCCGCGTGCCAGAGCCGAGACCCTGGCGCGGGTGGACGCGACCGAGGCCGCAGTCAAGGCTCGGCGGGCCGAGGCCCTGCGCGTGGACGCGAGTCTGAAACTGGCCCGCACGGAGCTTGGGCGCATGGACGCGCTGCTTCAAAGCGGGGCTGTGGCTCGCCAGGAATGGGACCGGGCCGAAAATCAGGTGCGCGTTCTGGAACGCGGGGTACAGGCCGCTGCCTTCGCCCTGCAGGTGGCCGAGCACGAGGCCGCCGCCGCCAGGGCCCTACTGACCAGGGGCGCGATACCGGAGAACGGCGAGAGCGTTCCCATCCTTGCCCCGGTGAGCGGATACGTGCTGGCCGTCATGGAGGAAAACGCCCGCGCCGTGACCGCGTCCACTCCCATCATGGAAGTGGGCGACCCGAATGATCTGGAGATCGAGATCGAACTGTTGTCAACGGACGCGGTGGCGGTTGCTCCCGGAGCGCTTGCCCGCATCGAGCACTGGGGGGGCGAAGGCAGCCTCGCGGCCAGGGTCACGGTGGTGGAACCCGGCGGGTTCACCAAGGTTTCGGCCATCGGCGTGGAGGAGCAACGGGTCAAGGTGCGGGCCGAACTCGTCGACGCCCCGCCGCCGGGGGTGCTGCTGGGAGACCGCTACGGAGTGCAGGCCCGCATCGTGACATGGCAGGGGGAGGACGTGCTGCAGGTGCCCACAGGCGCCCTTTTCCGGCACGGCGGTGAATGGCGGGCTTTCGTGCTCGAAGGGGGCAAGGCGGTATTGCGAAAAGTCGTCGTCGGACGTGAGAACGGACTGGAAGCAGAGGTGCGGGAAGGCCTGGGCGAAGGCGAAACGGTCATCCTCCACCCGCCGGACACGCTGAAGGACGGAATGCGGGTCAGGGAGGAGGGGCAGCGATAACGGGACCGCCCAGCCCTTGGATCATGGCTGTGCATGTTGGGGCAAAAAATTTTTTGCCCCTACGGTTTTTCGTCCGGCGATCATCGACGGTGTCGGCAGGGCAACAATTTCGTCACGACGCGGATCGTGGCGATGCGTGGGGACAACAAATTCGTCACGATGCGGATCATCACGTTGCGTAGGGGCAAAAAATGTTTTGCCCCCACGGTTTTTC
>JBFWJY010000024.1:0-21941 GCA_050252955.1 Desulfomicrobium sp. | reverse complement strand
CGGTGTCGGCAGGGCAACAATTTCGTCACGACGCGGATCGTGGCGATGCGTGGGGACAACAAATTCGTCACGATGCGGATCATCACGTTGCGTAGGGGCAAAAAATGTTTTGCCCCCACGGTTTTTCGTCCGGCAATCATCGGCGGTGTCGGCAGGGCAACAATTTCGTCACGACGCGGATCATGGCGATGCGTGGGGACAACAAATTCGTCACGATGCGGATCATCACGTTGCGTAGGGGCAAAAAATGTTTTGCCCCCACGGTTTTTCGTCCGGCGATCATCGGCGGTGTCGGCAGGGCAACAATTTCGTCACGACGCGGATCGTGGCGATGCGTGGGGACAACAAATTCGTCACGATGCGGATCATCACGTTGCGTAGGGGCAAAAAATGTTTTGCCCCCACGGTTTTTCGTCTGGCGATCATCGGCGGTGTCGGCAGGGCAACAAATTCGTCACGACGCGGATCGTGGCGATGCGTGGGGACAACAAATTCGTCACGACGCGGATCATCGCGATGCGTGGGGACAACAAATTCGTCACGACGCGGATCATCACGTTGCGTAGGGGCAAAAAATTTTTTGCCCCAACAATTTTTGACCACGCCCTGCCCAAGAATTACAACCCGTGCACGAACACCCGGTCCTTTTGTCCCAGGGAGCGGGCCAATTCCGCGATGTGGGCCTGATGGGTGAACATGATGATCTGGGTGCGCTCGGCCATGGCGGCGAACGCTTCAAGAGTCGCGTGGGAGCGTTCTTCATCGAAATTGATCAGGATGTCGTCGACGATGAACGGCATCGGCTCCGTGGTTTTTGAACGCAGTTCCAGGCTGGCCAGCCTCAGAGCCAGATAGAGCTGATCTCTGGTCCCGGAACTCATGCCCTCGACTTTCACCAGCAGACCGCTCTCGCGCACGCCGATGAGAACGGGCCGGTCGGTCTCGTCGATGTCCGCCCGCAGCCCGGCGAAGGAGCCCAGAGTCAATTTGGCGAACAGGCCTGACGCGATGGCCAGCAGCGGTCCCTGGTTGGCGGCCCGAAAACGCTCTATCTCCGCCCGCAGCACCCTGGAGGCGAGCCTCAGCCTGATATAGCGGTCGGTCATGCGCGAGATGCCGGCCAGGGTCTCCTGCATTTCCTCGGCGATGCGGGCGGCGGCGTCATCGCCGTTCATGCGCGCCAGTTCGCTCTTTTCCTGCCCCACCTTTTCCGCGAGGGGACGGATGCGCGGCTCGATCTCTTGCTCAAGCTCCATGCGCAAGGCCGCGATCTTTCCGGGCAGGGCGTCGGTGTCCTGCGCGCAAGCCTGGGCTTCCAGATCCTCCAGGGTGCCGCCTTCGGCCATGGCGGCCAGATTCGACTCGGCCTCGTCGAGCTTGCCGCGCACCTGGGCATAGTCCGCAAAACGCCTTTCCGCCAGGATCATGCAGTCGTCGTCGGCGCAGCGCGACTGGGCGCGCAACGCGGCCATGCCCTCTTCCAGAGTCCGCAATTCCTCCCGGTCGGCGAGGACCTGCCTTTCCAGGGCGGCAATTTCCTCTTCCTGCCGCGACCAGACCGCGTGCTCACGCACGGCCTGGCCCAAAAGGCCCTTCATCTGAGCCACGGCCAGTGCGGCATCGAGCCGGGCCGCGTCCGGCGCGACCAGCGCGGCCAGTTCGCGTACCCGGTTCTCAAAAGCCTGTCCGTCGCGATCGATGCCCTTGAGACGCTTGCGCAGTTCGGACTCCTCATGCAGCTTGGCCAGACATTCCTGGACCGTGTCCACATAATCGGCAGCCTCGGCCGGAGAGGGATTGCCGGACAGCCCCATGAAGCCAAGCGCCTCTTCCCAGGCCGCCCGCCATTCCTCCAGGTTGCGCCGGGCAGTCTCCAGGCCCGCTTCGGCCCGCTCCGCCGCCGCTTCCAGTTCACGCACGGCCTTTTGCAGGGCCTCGCGCCGGGCAGCGCCGTCGCGAAGCCGCTCGGCCACGGACTGGGCCCTGCGCAACGCCTCGCCCAGCCCGGCTCCGGGCGGCTCCGCCTCTTCACCGACCAGGGCCAGTTCCTGATCCAGCATCGCGCGCAGTTCCTGCCGCCCCCGCTGCTTGGCGTCGACCTCGGCCCTTGTCCTGTCCAGCTCCTCGACCTGCAAGCGCAAGGCCTCGAAATTGACGATCCAGGCCCGCATCTCGCGCGGTCCACGGGGAACGATCCCCGCCCCGGCCCATTGCTCATGCCAGCGGGCAAGCAATTCCTCTTTCGCTGCCTGCGAAGCTTCCCGCCTTTGCCGCAGCCCGGCCAAAGCGGCCTCGGCGGCTTCGATCCCGGCCAGGAGCTGGGCATGCTTCTGAACCCGGTCCGCCTCCCGGTACATCCGGTCCGCTGTCCGGTCGGCCAGGGTCACGCTCTGCTCATAGGCCTCGGGCAAGGGGTGTCCGGAGGCGTAGAGAGAACTCTCCTCTGCCACGTCTTCTCCGTCCAGCCACTGTCTGCGCAAAAGCGCCCAGCCCTGCTCGCGGCGGGCACGGCAGGCCTGAAGCTCCGTCTCGGTAGGCACCACGGCGGCATGCTCGATGGCGCGCAGATCCCTGTGCAGGACGCTCAAGGCCTGGACCGTCCTGTCCTCTTCCGAGGCGAGCAGCCGCAGCTCCTCGTCCGCCGACTGGAACGCAGCCTCGAACTCGTTCACGGTTTCCGGCAGAGGCAGGCCGATAAGCAAAGCTTCCGCAAGGGTTCCGTTCCAAAGCCCGAGCCTCTGCAAAGCGGCCTGACAGCCGGCTTCGATGCGCAGCAGATCGTTCTGGCGCGACCTGAGTTCGGCGTCGAGATCACCCTTTTTAAGCACTTCGCTTACGGCCCGCAGCAGGGATGCGGCGTCGGCAGGCTGCCCCAGAGTAGCCAGCTCCGCCTGCTTGCCGCCCAGTTCCCGGCGCACTTCCCGCAAGCGCTCCTCGGCCTGCCGGACCTCCTGGCGCACGGCCTCATGCCGCTGCCCCAGCGCCTGCACGGTCTTGCGCTTGGCAAGGCCGGGCCGCAGGCTCTCGGCCTGTTCGACATCAAGGTCCGGCCTGATGCGGCGCAACAGGTTCGAAGCCTCGGTCTTGAAGGCGATGCGCATGCCTTCGAGACGTGGCCGATCCAGCAGCCCCTTGCGGTATTCGCCCAGGCGCAGATGCAGATCTTCGATATCGTCGGCAAGATTCAAAACGCCCCGGTTCAGGCCAATCGCCGCCTGCCTGCCGTGCAACTCGGCCAGGCGCTCCTGCGTCCCGTGGAGCCTGGCCCGCGCGGCCCGCAATTCTTCTTCGAGCCGACGGCGTTGCGTGCCGAAATCCTCCGGCAATGGCACAACCTCACCCATCGCTTGAAGTTTCTCCAGAAGCAGACGCCGCTGACTCAGGAAAGGCAGAGAGCGGCTGAGCCTTTCCAGCAGGTGAAGTTCACGCCTGATGTCCTGACTGCGTTGCGTGAGCAGCCGCAGCTCGTCTTCCGCCTGCGCCAGGGAGGCGCATTGCCGTTTCCATTCCTGGCTGCCGAGGCTGACGCCGCGCAGGCGGGCCTGCAATTCCTTGTAATGCCCGAGGGCCTGGGTAATGGCCTTGTTCACGCCGCGAGGCCGGAAAAGTTCGTCGGCCTCGGCGTCAAGCCCGGCGAGAACGGATTTCAAAGAGGCAAATCCCGCCCCGGCGGCAAACAGGGCCTGTCCCACCTCCCCCTGCTGATCGAGGATGCCCTGCCCACCCTGGACCAGAGTTTCGTGGTTGATGCCGTACATGCTGGCAAACAGATCCTGCCCCAATCCCTGCAGGAAAGGGACGAGGGAGTCGGGGGGAAGCGGCTGATCCTTGGCGTCGAAGAGATCGTTCTTGTTCTTCTTGCGGCGGTAGAAACAGAGTTCGCCGCCGTCTGCGCGGCGCAGGCAGCCGCCGACCAGGAGCTGGTCGTAAGGGTGCAGAAAATTGTCGCCGGTGCGCAGGGGAAAGCCGAACAAAAGAGCCTGCAGGGCGCGCATGGCGCTGGATTTTCCGGCCTCGTTGGGGCCGTGCACGATATGCAGGCCGGGCACCGCCGAATCAAAATCCAGCCCGCGATCGCTGAACGGCCCGTAGGCCTTGAGGTCCAGGCGCTTAATGATCATGGCCGCCCTCCCCCAGTCTGGCCATGAGCAGGTCGCGGACCTCGTCGCGCACGGCAAAGAGCCCCTCCTCGTCCGGGTTGAAGGGATCATTCTCCCCCAGCAGTTCAGCGGGCAGCTTTGAGCGCAGGGCCTCGAATTCCGGCACCAGCTCCGTCAGCGATGGGGAATCGAGACGCAGTTCGGCCACGGCCTGCATAAGTCCGGTCAGAGGCGTATCCCCTGCAAGCGGGCCTTCGGCCAACGGCCTGGTCGCGATGCGGAATTTTTCCAGCCACACATCCCCAAGGTCCGCGGCCACGGCGCGGCACTCTTCGCGCAGCTTCTCCGCGTTGCGATGTATGTGCTCATGCAGGGAAGTTTTGCCTTCAAGGATGACGCGCGCGGCCAGGGGGCGACCGTCCGCGCCCTGCCGTTCACGCTCCAGGGCCTCGCGCACCCGGTCCGCCACTCCCTCCAGGCTCTCGCAACCGCCCAGCTCCACCCGGCACGGCGCGAAGCGCAGCACGTCGAGCTCGCGAAAATCCACCTCCGTGACCCGCCCGTCCTCGACGGTCACCAGCTGGCAACCCTTGGTCCCGGCTTCACGGATGTGACGGCCCTGGATGTTGCCGGGAAAGACCACCCACGGATGGGTACGCACGACCTCGCGCTGGTGCACATGTCCCAGAGCCCAGTAATCGTAGCCCTTTGAAGCCAGACCTTCCAGCGTGCACGGCGCGTAGGGTTCATGCCCGGCGCGGCCGGTCAGGCTGGTGTGCAGCAGGCCGATGTTGCACAGGCCGGGCAGGGCCTGCGGATAGCCCCGGCTCAAATCCTCGGTCACGCCGCGTCCGGCGAAGCTCTGGCCGTGGATGGCCACGCCCAGTTCGTCGATGATCCGTGTTTCAGGCTTCTTGTGGGAGAAAAGGGTCACGTTGTCCGGCAGGCTGAGGGCGCGGGTCAGGGGGCTGGCCGCGTCATGGTTGCCGGACACCAGAAAGACCCGGATGCCCGCCTCGCGCAGCCGGCCCATGCGGTGGGTGAAATAGAGGCCCGTGTTGTAGTCTTTCCAGTCCCCGTCAAAAAGATCCCCGGCCAGGAGGACGAAGGCCGCCGCCTCCTCGATGGCCAGATTGACCAGATTGTCGAAGGCCCGCCGCGCCGCGCCCCGGATCTGCTCCACGGGCGCGTCGGGATAGGACTCAAGGCCCCGCAGGGGGCTGTCCAGATGGATGTCGGCGGCATGGATGAAACGAAACATAAAGCGTCCTTGAAAAAGAATCCGCCTCAGAACAGGGGCATTTCCTTTCCGTTCACGGTCAGGCGGCCGTTGGAGAACAGAGCCTTGCCGCTGAGGACCCCGCCCTCGCGCACGAGCAGATTCTGGGCCACCAGGGGCTCGATCCGCTCGGCGTAACGCAGCCGCACCATCTCTTCGAGGTTCTCGCCGTCAAACTCCTTTTCCATGCCGACGCGCAGCATCCCCTTGACCAGCTCCTCATGCACGGCCAATTCCGCTCCTGCTTCGAGATGCTGCAACAGCAAAAGCGGATTCGTGTCCGCGACAGGAGCAAGCAGCTTGACCGAAAAAGCGCCTGTCAGCTCGCCCGAAGGAGTGACGATCCGCAGACGCGGCATTGCCAGTTCCGGCGTTCCGGCCAGCACTTTGGCGAACAGTCCGGCGTAAAGCTGTCCGACCCGGTCGTACAGCAGATCGGACTCCGTCCCGTCCATCTCGCGATACAGTTCTTGCACGCTGGCCTGGAATTCGCTCAGCGCCGTGGCGTTGATGTTTCTGCCCGACATTTCGCAGGAAGCGGGACCATAGGAGGACGCCCCCACCGTCACGCTCTCCACCCCGAAATTCTGCACGAAGTGGTACAAGGCGCCGTCACAGCTGCTGTTGGAGGACAAGCGCAGATTCCTGACCCGAACATCCTCGCCATCGGCGGGAACGATGCTCATGGTCGAGACTCCGACGTCGACGCGTCCGGCGTAGACCAGAGGGAGCACTTCGACCAGGTCGAACTCGCCCGTCAGGGCCTGAAGGTCCGTGCTGCCCTCCCCCGCCTTGACGACCAGGCTCGGCATGTCCAGTTGGCCGCGCAGGCTGCGGCTTGACGGTGCGTACTCGGCGCGCAGATCCAGCCCGCCCCAGGCGACATGCTCGCCGTCGATGTTCCGGTCGATGGCCGGGATGCGCACGTCACCGGCGACATCGCCCCCGAAGCCGACATGAACCTCCGAAACGGTGCGGGCCAGTTCGGGCAGCGCGTTGAAAATTTTCTGTGAGTCGGGCTCGGCCACGGATTCGAGGGTGCTCGTGATCCGTGCCAGGCCGGGGGCCAGCCCGCCCTCGACGCGGGTCAACGGTCCGTGCCGAAGCGCATGGTCGATGACGAACCGCGTCGCGTTCCCGCCCGTTTCCCCGGCCTCGCGGGGAAGTCGCAATTCAACCAGGGTCTTGGCCCGAGACGTGAAAACTCCCTGCTCGTAGCCATGATTGGACAAGGAGACGAATCCGTAGCGTTCGTATTTCTTCAGGGTCGAAAAATACCGGTCGCGGGCCTGTCCGCCAAGGATATAGGCCGACGCCGCATATGCTCCAAGAACGAGCACCATCATTCCAAGCGCGAATCTTTTCACTCAACCTCCGAAATGTTCCATTGACTGTGCCGGATGCATGCCACCGCCTGACTGCTGGCATATCATGGTCAAGAAAACAATACATATCAAGACGCAGGCGCTGGCAAAGGAAGGATCGTGAACGGGACAAAAAAATGCACCTTCCCGGAAACACGTTTCCGGAAAGGTGCAAGGGGGGGGAGGGACGTACTTATTTCAGGACGCTGACAGTGGCCTTGGCGATGGCCAGTTCCTCGTTGGTGGGGATGACGAGGATGGCGACCTTGCTGCCGTCGGAGTGCACGGCGGTGGCGGCTTTCTTGCGGCCCGCGTTGCGGGCGGTATCGATGCTGATGCCCAGATGTTCCAGGTTCGCGCAGACGCGGGCGCGGACCACTTCGTCATTCTCGCCGATGCCGGCGGTGAAGACCAGGGCGTCCAGGGGACCGGTCACGGCGTAGTAGGCGCCGATGTATTTCTTGATGCGGTAGACGAACATGTCCACGGCCAGGGCGGCCTTCTTGTCGCCCTTCTCGGCCGCGGCATGGATGTCGCGCATGTCGTTCATGCCGCAGATGCCCTTGAGGCCGCTCTGCTTGTTCAAGATGTCGTCGATCTCGCCCATGTTCAGCCCTTTCTCCTTCATCAGAAAGGGAATGATGGCCGGATCGATGTCGCCGCTGCGGGTGCCCATCATCACGCCCGCCAGGGGGGTCAGGCCCATGGAGGTGTCGATGCACTTGCCGCCGCGCACGGCGGCCATGCTGCAACCGTTGCCCAGATGCAGGGTGACCAGGTTGACCTCGTCCGCGGCCTTGCCGAGCATGGCCGCAGCCTGCTGGGCCACATAACGATGCGAGGTGCCGTGGAAGCCGTAACGACGGATTTTAAGCTCCTCGTACAATTTGTACGGGATCGGGTACATGAAGGCTTCGGCGGGCATGGTCTGGTGGAATTCGGTATCGAACACGGCCACCTGCGGCACTCCGGCGAAGAGTTCGCGGGCGACTTCGATGCCGACCAGGTTGGCCGGGTTGTGCAGGGGGGACAGGTGACAGTTTTCGCGGATCTTCTCGACCACGTCGTCGTCGATGAGCGTGCTTTTGAACAGGGTCTCACCGCCCTGCACCACGCGGTGCCCGATGGCGTCGATCTCGGAGGTCGAGGCGATGACGCCGGTCTCCGCGCCGGCGACCAGCTCCACCACGGTGAGCATGGCCGCGCGGTGATTGGGGAAAGCGACTTCGCGCTCCACTTCGGTTTCGCGGTCGGCCCCGGGCCAGTTCTTCTGGCTGACCTTGCCCATGGCGTCGCCGATGCGCTCGACCAGGCCGGTGGCCATGACCGCCCCGCTTTCCATGTCGATGAGCTGGTATTTGAGGGAGGAGCTCCCGGAATTGACGACAAATATTTTCATAACTACCTCGCTATATTAAACCTTTTTCGGCCTGGGCCTGAATGGCCGTGATGGCCACGGTGTTGACGATATCGGGAACGGTGCAGCCTCGGCTCAGGTCATTGACGGGCTTGTTGAGGCCCTGCAGGACCGGTCCGATGGCCACGGCGTTGGCGGCGCGCTGCACGGCCTTGTAGGTGTTGTTGCCGGTGTTCAGATCCGGGAAGATGAAGACCGTGGCCCGGCCCGCGACCTGGCTGCCGGGCAGCTTCTTGGCGCCCACGTCCGGATCGATGGCCGCGTCGTACTGCAACGGACCTTCGAGCATCAGGTTCGGGGCCATTTCGCGGGCGATGCGCGTGGCTTCGATGACCACGTCCACGTCGCCGCCCGCGCCGGAATCACCGGTCGAATAGGACAGCATGGCCACGCGCGGGTCGACGCCGAAGATGCGGGCCGTCTCGGCGGAGCTGATGGCGATCTCGGCCAGCTGTTGAGCGGTCGGGTTCGGATTCACGGCGCAGTCGCCGAATACCAGCACGCGGTCCTTCAGGCACATCAGGAACACGCTGGACACGATGGACGCGCCGGGCTTGGTCTTGATGATCTGGAAGGCCGGACGGATGGTGTGGGCCGTGGTGTTGATGGCGCCGGAGACCATGCCGTCGGCCTGGCCCTTGAAGACCATCATGGTGCCGTAGTAGGTCGGATCGACCATGCAGTCGCAGGCCACTTCCTTGGAAACGCCCTTCTTCTTGCGCAGTTCCATGAAGGTGGAAACATAATCGGCGTAGTCGGGGGACGCGACCGGATTGACGATGTTCACGCCGGTCAGGCTGAGCCCGAGCTGCGAGGTCATGGAGGCAATGGATTTGGGATCGCCCAGAATCGTCAGGTCCACCACGCCGCGGCGCAGCAGGATGTCGGCGGCGCGCAGGATGCGGTCATCCCCGCCTTCGGGCAGAACGATATGCTGGCGGTGCTTCTTGGCCTTTTCGATGAGGCCGTATTCGAACATCTGCGGGGTGACCTTGGTCGATTTGCGGGTGTCGAGGCGCTGCCTGAGTTCATCCGTGGCCACGTTCTCCTCGAACACGCCCAGGGCGGAGGCTATCTTCTTCTGGTCGCCCGGCTCGATCTTGCCGTACATGTTGTAGAGGCGGCGCGCGGTCTGGAAGGTGGCCTCCTTGCCCAGGAGCACCGGCACGGGCACCCCGGTCCAGCCCTCGATGAGCCGGTCCACGCTCTTTCCGGGACGGATGCCGCCCGTCAGCAGGATGCCGGCGATGTCCGGATAGGACGACGACTGCCGCGAGGCCAGGCTGCTGACCACGATGTCCGAACGGTCGCCGGGCGTGACCACGAGGCTGCCGCGCTCGATGTAGTTCAGGAAATTTTCGATCTGCATGGCGGCCACGACGATGTCGTCAACCTGCCCGCCCAGATTCTCCTTGCCGTAGAGCACTTCCGCGCCGACCCACTTCATGACGTCGCCCACCGTGGGCTTGCCCAGGATGGCCACCTCGGGGATGATGTAGAGCAGGGTGTCGGGCTTGTTCATGGACTTCTTGAGCGCGATGCGCAGTGCTTCGCGATCCGGAACGTCGGTGCGGTTGATGACCACTCCCAGGATGTCCACGGCCTTGTCGGCAAAGGATTCCACCGCCAGCTTGGTGGAGCTTATGATCTCGTGCTCGGTCTTCTGGCAGGCGTTGGAGATGACCAGGAGCGGACTGCCCAGATTGGCGGCGATGTCGGCGTTGATGTCGAACTCGAACGCGGGGCTCGTGCCTTCGAAATCCGTGCCTTCAAGCAGCACGAAATCGCATTTGCTCTCCAGCTCCTTGTATTTGTTGATGACCTTTTCAATGAGCAGGGAGTGCTGTCCCGCGTTGACCAGCTCCTTGGCCTGACGCATGGTCAGGGCGTAGGTCTCGTTGTACTGCAAACCCAGATAGAACTGGGACAAAACGAGGTCGATATCGTGGTCCTTGCGGTCGGGCACATCGTTGATGATGGGTCTGAAAAAACCGACCCGACGGATGTCGCGCAGGAGCATTTGCATGACGCCCAGAACGATGGCTGATTTTCCGCTCCGAGATTCCGTTGCCGTGATGTAGAGATTTCTGGCCATAGTGCTTCCTTGAAAGCCGGTTTTTCCGACACGCACCGTGCGTCACACGGCGACTCGTTAAATTGGTTGGTTACCCAATCCGTTGTTTTGTGAAAAAAAGAGACTGATTAGTCAATGACTTTTTTTTAACGAAATTTCAACCAGCTGCTGAAGATCAAAAAGGCGTCAACGCGGAGGCTTCCGCCTCCGCGTCGACGCCCCGACTCATCAAAGGGTTTCCGCGTAGATTTCCATGACGTGCTTGACCGCGACGTTGTCCTTGTTCTGGGACAGCATGTCGGAGATCTGCATCATGCAGGCCGGGCAACCCGTGGCCACGACCTGGGCGCCGGAAGCGACGATGTTGTCGCGCTTCATCGTGCCGATCTGCTTGGAGACATCATAGTGCTGGAGATTGAAGCTGCCACCGCAACCACAGCAGCGGTCGGCATCGGACATTTCCACGAATTCCACGTTGGGGTTGCTTTTGAGCAGGGCTCGCGGCTGCTCGGAAACCTTCATGGATTTCTTGAGGTGGCAGGGATCGTGGTACGTGACCTTGGTCCCGTGACCCTCGACGGGCATGGCCACCTTGAGCACGTCGACCATGAACTGATTCACGTCCATGACCTTGGCGGACAGGGCTGCGATGCGTTCCTGCATGCTCTGGGTCTTGTCTCCGGACATCAGCGGCCACAGCTCGTGCATGGTCGCCGTGCAGGTGGCGCAGGCCGTGAGCAGATAGTCGAAGTTCTCCTTTTCGAAAAGCTCCAGGTTGCGCAGCACGAGCTTGTCGAAGGAGTCCTTGTCCCCGGAGGCCAGCGCTGGAATGCCGCAACAGCACTGCCCTGCCGGCATGTAGATGCCGATCTCGTGGTGCCTGAGGGCCTTGAGCACGGCCTGGCCCACCTTGGGGTAGATCTTGTCGATGACGCAGCCGGGGAAGAAGGCCACGCGGTAGCCGCCCTTGCCGGGACGGGTGTTCAGGGAGGGCTCCAGCTTGCGCAGCGGCTTCTTGGCCAGGGGCATGAAATGCCGCTCGCCGATGACAGGCGCGTTGACGATGCGCGAACAGGAAGAACCGATGACATCGCTCGCCGTCTTGGTGAACACGCCCTGGAACTTGGAGGCCACGTCCAGGACCGAGTTGAAGAGCGCCGGCTTGGTCAGCAGCCCCTGGAAGATGACCTTCTTGACGGCGGGCAGGCCCATGTAGGTGTTCACGATGACACGGGCTTTGAGGAAGATGTCCAGCACCTTGACGCCGCTTGGGCAGTTGGCGGCGCAGGAGCCGCACAAAAGGCACATGTTGAGCTTGTTCTGAACCCCCTCGGGATCCTTGATCATCTCATGCGACAGGTTTTCGAGGAGCGCGATCTTGCCGCGCGCCACGTCGCCCTCGTTCATGGTTTCGGCAAACACCGGACAAACGGCCTGGCACAAGCCGCACTTCATGCACGCGACCATCTGGTCGTCGAGTTCGTGCAGCATTTTGGCCAGTTGATGAACGTCTGCAGTCATGACTAGCCTCCGATGATTTTGCCGGGATTGAGCAGGTAGTTGGGATCCACCGCTTTCTTGAGCCTGCGTGAGTAGATGATGGTCGCCTTGGAGGTTTCCTTTTCCAGCCACTTGGACTTGGCGGTGCCGATGCCGTGTTCGCCGGACAGGGTGCCGCCCAGGGACAGGGCCACATCGAAGATCTCGTCAACGGCCTGCTCCACGCGATGGAATTCTTCCTTGTCGCGCTTGTCGGTCAGGATGGTCGGATGCAGGTTGCCGTCGCCGGCATGGCCGAAGGTGCCGATCTGCAGCTTGTACTTGGCGCCGATGTTGTTGATGGCCGTGATCATGGCCGGGATCTGGCTGCGCGGCACGGTGGCGTCTTCCAGAACCGTGGTCGGACGGGCGCGGGCCAGAGCGGGCAGCGCGTTGCGGCGGGCTTCCCAGAGCTTGTTCTTCTCGGCGGCGTCCTTGGCCATCTGCACGCGGCGGGCTCCGTTCTTCTTGCAGATCTCGACCACCTTCTCGGCGTCGTCCTCGACCAGGGCGATATGCCCGCCGTCGACCTCGATCAGCAGAATGGCGGCAGCGTCTCGGGGCAGGCCGGCCTTGGTGAAATCCTCGACGTAGTTGATGGTCGCGTTGTCCAGAAGCTCAAGGGTGCAGGGCACGATCTTGTTGGCGATGATGGCCGCGACGGTTTCGGAAGCCTTGGCGATGTCGTCGAATTCGGCGAGCATGGCTTTGGAGGCCACTGGCGGCGGAACGAGCTTCAGGATGATCTCATCGAACACGCCAAGCGTGCCTTCGGAACCGACCATGAGCTGGGCGATGTTGAGACCCGTGACGCATTTGACGGTCTTGCCGCCTGATTTGACGTACTCGCCTTCGGCGTTCCAGAAATTGACGCCCATGACATAGTCCTTGGTCACGCCGTACTTCAGGCCGCGCAGACCGCCCGCGTTCTCGCTGACGTTGCCGCCCAGGGTCGAAACGGCCTGGGAGCCCGGATCCGGCGGATAGAACAGGCCGCGCTTGGCCACTTCAGCCGCGAATTTGGCGGTGACCACGCCCGGTTGGACCACGGCGTACAGGTCCTGCTCGTTGATCTCCAAAATCTTGTTGAGGCCGTTGGTCAGGATGACCACGCCGTGTTCCTTGGTGGGAATGGTGCCGCCGCTCAGATTGGTGCCGGCGCCGCGCACGGTCATGGGCAGGCTGTTCTCGTTGCACAGAGCCACGGTCTTGCCCAGCTGTTCGCTGTTTGTCGGACGCAGAACCAGCTCCGGAATGACCGCGTCAAGCACGGCGGCATCATATGAATAGGAGTGCCGGTCGGACTCGCTGTCGAGGACATTTTCCTTGCCCAGCAGGTTTGTGAACTCAGTGAGCAGACTCGTCGAAATCATTATTCTCTCCTTGCGTGAGATTCTTACGGATTCTCATGAAACGCGGTCCCGAAAGCCTTGCGCGAACCTTCGGGACCGCCTGTGACTTAGAACAGATGCGGCAGGAAGACGAAGCTCATCAAGCTGGCGACGATGCCTACGACAATGCCGTAGATCAGGAAGGGCCAGAAGGTGCGCTTCAGGATCATGCCTTCGCGGCCGATGAGGCCGGTCACGGCGCAGACAGCCACGATGTTGTGGATGCAGACCATGTTGCCCATGGCGCCACCGACGACCTGGGCGGCCACGATGATCTGACGGGGCATTTCAAGCTGCTGGGCCACGCCCCACTGGAATTCGGCGAACAGAAGGTCGGAGACCGTGTTGGAGCCGGTGATGAAGGCGCCGAGGCCGCCGACATAGGAGGCCAGCATCGGCCAGGCGTTGCCGGCGAAAGCGGCGACGGTCTTGGCCATGGCCAGAGGCATGGAGGGATAGCTGTTGGGGTTCAGTGCGATATCGGCCACGCCGGAACCGCGGAAGATGGAAACCAGGGCCACGGCGGCGAAAAGCGCGATGGTCGGAGCCTTCATCTTGACGAAGGATTCGGTCCAGGCCTGCTTGACGGCCTCGCCCTTCATGCCGTGGATCAGGATGGTCAGGATGGCGACCAGCATGAAGGGAATGGTGCCGGGCAGGTACAGGTAATCAATGGAGGCGGACACGCCCGCATAGCCCAGGATATCGTTGAAAGGAATCTTCTGGGCGGCCAGGATGCCCTTGAGGCCCAGTTCGGGAATACGGGTCACGACCAGGATGGCGCCGATGAGGATGTAGGGCAGCCATGCCTTGAACTGGCTCATGTGGGGCTTGAACTCGGTGCTGGTGGCAGTGGCGATGGTGCCCGTCCATTCAGCGTCCCAAGTGGACTGCGGGCCGAAATCCCAGGAATCCTTAGGCACGCAGAATCCGGCCTTGGCGCCAGCCACGATGATGCCCAGGCCAACCAGGCCACCGATCAGGGACGGGAATTCCGGTCCGACCAGCCAAGCGAAGGTCAGGTAGGGAACGATGAAGGCCACGGCGGCGAAAATGCAGAACTGCCAGGCGGCGAAGCCTTCGCTCCAGGACTTGTTCTTGCCGAAGAAGCGGGTCAGGAAGCCCAGCATGAAGATGGGCAGGATGAAGATCATGGGCCCGTGCATGACGGTCGCCCACTGGCCGATAACCTTGGCGAAGGAACCGAAGTCGGTGAAGTTCAAACCGACGGTGCCGGCTTCGACCGCGCCGTTGGCCAACGGTCCGAGGAACTTCAAGCCGACCAGGATGGGCGTTCCGACCGCGCCGAAAGATACGGGGAAGGAGTTGAAGACAAGGCAGATGACCGCGGCGGCCAGGGGCGGGAAGCCCAGGGACAGCAGCAGCGGAGCGGCCAGGGCGGCGGGCGTTCCGAAACCGGCCGCGCCTTCGATGAAGGCCGCGAACATGTAGCCGATGATGATGGCCTGGATGCGCTTGTCACGGCTGATGTTCTGCATCCCGTACTGGATGGTTTCCATGCCACCCGAGTACTTCAGGGTGTACAGAATGATGATGGCGCCGAAGACGATGATCAGAACGCCGATGGCGATCACGATACCCTGCAGGGAAAGAGCCGCGACATAGCCGACGGGCAGGTTCCATGCGCCGATGGCGCCGAGAGCACACACGAGCCACGCCAGGGGCATGGCTTTCGTCGATGGCCAGCGCATGCCGACCATCAGGACGAGAGCAACCAGGATGGGCAGCAAAGCCACCATTGCCAAAACAGGAATTGACATATCTCCCTCCAATAAAACTGATGAATGGACCGCCGGCCCGAATGGGACCCCACCCTCCCGGGCCGGCGGCTTGCCTTTACCTATTTGCCGGCGCGGCCGTCATCGCAGGGCTCGGCGGGCTTGTTGGCCCCCGAATGCTCCGCCGTCGCCGTCAATGTACAACCCTCGCCCGGAGCGGATCCGGAGACGGGAGCGGAAGCCGCTTTCGCCGTCGAAGGAACCTGCTTGGAGAGGTATTCGTACATTTCAAAACGCTGCAGATAATCCTGCTCGATCTGGGTCCGCAGGCTCTTGGAAGCTTCCGGCGCGATCTTTTCGAGCAAGGCGTATCTGTTTTCGCTGGCCAGGAACTCCTGGATGGATCCGTCCGGAGCCTTGGAGTCCAGGGTGAAGGGGTTCTTGCCCTCTTCGGACAACAGGGGGTTGAAGCGATACAGCGGCCAGTAGCCGGACTGCACGGCCAGTTTCGACTCGAGCTGGGTCTTGCCCATGCCCTTGCGAATACCCTGGTTGATGCACGGAGCGTAGGCAATGATCAGGGACGGTCCGGGATAGGCTTCCGCCTCGCGGAAAGCCTTCAGGAGCTGCTGCTTGTCGTAGCCCATGGAGACAGTGGCCACGTAGACGTAGCCGTAGCTCATGGCCATGCGTCCGAGGTCCTTCTTCCCTGTCCGCTTTCCTGCGGCAGCGAATTTGGCGATGGAGCCAAGCGGGGTCGCCTTGGAGGACTGCCCGCCAGTGTTGGAGTACACTTCCGTGTCCATCACCAGAACGTTGATGTCTTCGCCAGAGGCCAGAACATGGTCCAGCCCGCCATAGCCGATATCGTAGGCCCATCCGTCGCCGCCGAAGATCCAGAAGGAGTTCTTGGCGAACAGCTCGCTGCGCTCGTAGATGGCTTCGAGCAGTTCGTCGCGGTTCATGAAGGCCAGGATGTCAGTGATCGTGTCGCCGAATTCCTTGCATTTTTCGGCGTTGGCGCGATTTTCCAGCCAGCCCTTGAAGGCTTCGGCCAGGTCCTCGGGCAGTTCGCCTTCCAGAGCCTTGGCGACCAGGTCGGCCAGCTTGGCCTGACGCTGGGCATAGGCCATCTGGATGCCGTAACCGAATTCGGCGGCGTCCTCGAACAGGGAGTTGCCCCAGGCCGGTCCATGCCCTTCGGCGTTGACCGTGTAGGGGGTGGTCGGAGCGGAAGCACCCCAGATGGAGGAGCAGCCCGTGGCGTTGGCGATGACCATGCGCTCACCGAAGAGCTGGGTCAGCACCTTGACATACGGGGTCTCGCCGCAGCCGGCGCAGGCGCCGGAGAATTCCATGAGCGGCTTCTGGAGCTGGCTGCCCTTGACCGTGTCGCGGCGAACCAGGTTGTCCTTGAAGGGAACGGTGGCCGAGAAGTCGTAGTTGGGCACTTCGCGTCCGGTCTGGGTCTCGAGGGGCTTCATGACCAGGGCGGTGTTCTTGGCCGGGCAGATGTCGGCGCAGTTGCCGCAACCCATGCAGTCCAGGGTGTTGACCTGGATGCGGAACTTCATGCCCTTGAATTCCTTGCCGATGGCGTCGATGGTCTCGAAGGTCTCGGGAGCGTCGGCCATCTCCTCCTCGGTCAGGAGCACGGGCAGGATGGCGGCGTGCGGGCAGACGAAGGAGCACTGGTTGCACTGGATGCAGTTGGCCGGGATCCATTCGGGCACGTTGATGGCCACGCCGCGCTTCTCGAACTGGGAGGTGGCCACGGGGAAGAGTCCGTCGGGCTCGAAGGCGGAGACCGGCAGGCTGTCGCCCTTCTGGGCCAGGATGGGACGCATGACGTTCTTGACGAAATCAGGCACGTCCTGCTCGGAGGCGCATTCGCAGGCAGCGTCGGCCCAGGCGGCCGGGACCTTGATCTCGACCAGGTTGGCGGAAGCCTGATCCACGGCGGCGACGTTCATGTTGACGATCTTGTCGCCCTTCTTGCCGTAGGCCTTCTTGATGGCCTTCTTCAGGAGCGCCACGGCCTCTTCGAAGGGCATGACGTTGGCCAGCTTGAAGAAGGCGGTCTGCATGACCATGTTGATGCGGTTGCCAAGGCCCACTTCCGCCGCGATCTTGACCGCGTCGATGTTGTAAAACTTGAGGTTCTTCTTGGCGATGGTGCGGCGCATGGAGGCGGGCAGTTCCTTCTCCATGTCCTCGGCGGTCCAGTTGGAGTTGAGCACGAAGGTGCCGCCGTCCTTGATGCCGTCGAGCACGTCGTAGGTGTGCACGTAGCTGGCCTTGTGGCAGGCGATGTAGTCGGCCGCGTTGACCAGGTAGGTGGACTGGATGGGCTCCTTGCCGAAACGCAGGTGGGAAACGGTGATGCCGCCGGACTTCTTGGAGTCGTAGGCGAAATAGCCCTGGGCGTACATGTCGGTGTTGTCGCCGATGATCTTGATGGCTTCCTTGTTGGCGCCGACGGTGCCGTCGGAGCCCAGGCCCCAGAACTTGCACTGCACGGTGCCGGCCGGGGTGGTGTCGGCGAAGGCCGGTACGTCGAGGGAGGTGTGGGTCACATCGTCGTCGATGCCCACGTTGAAGTGATGCTTGGGCTGGGCGACCAACATGTTGTCATAGACAGCCTTGACCATGGCCGGGGTGAACTCCTTGGAGCCCAGACCGTAACGGCCAGCGACGATCTCGGGCATTTCGCCGCGTTCCATGTAGGCGGTGCAGATGTCCTTGTAGAGCGGATCGCCCTTGGCGCCGGGCTCCTTGGTGCGGTCGAGCACGGTGATGACGGAAGCCGTGGCGGGCAGAACCTGCAGGAAGTACTCGGGCAGGAACGGACGATACAGGCGAACCTTGACCAGGCCGACCTTCTCGCCCTTGGCCAGGAGGTGACGCACCACTTCCTCGATGGTTTCACAGGAAGAGCCCATGGCCACGATGACGCGCTCGGCCTGCGGGTGGCCGACGTAGTCGAAAGGCTTGTAGGAGCGACCGGTGATGGAGGCGACCTTCTTCATCTGCTCGACCACAATGGAGGAGAGCTGATCGTAGTAGACGTTGGAGGCTTCGCGGCCCTGGTAGTAGATGTCGGGATTCTGGGCGGTGCCGCGGATGGACGGATTGGCCGGGCTCATGGCGCGATCGCGGAATTCGGCGATGGCCTCGTAATTGACGATCTTCTTGATGTCTTCGTAGTCGATGACCTCGATCTTCTGGATTTCATGGGAGGACCGGAAGCCGTCGAAGAAGTGCAGGAAGGGAATGCTCGATTCGATGGAGGACAGATGCGCGACCAGGGCCAGGTCCATGCATTCCTGCACGGAGCTGGAGGCCAGCATGGCGAAGCCGGTCTGGCGACAGGCCATGACGTCCTGGTGATCGCCGAAGATGGACAGGGCATGAGCGGCCACGGCGCGCGCGCTGACATGGAAGACGCCCGGGAGCAGTTCGCCGGAAATCTTGTACATGTTCGGGATCATGAGCAAAAGGCCCTGGGAACAGGTAAAGGTGGAGGTCAGCGCTCCGCCGGCCAGAGAGCCGTGCACCGCGCCGGCGGCGCCGGCCTCGGACTGCATCTGGCGAACCATGACCTTCTGGTCGAAAATATTGAGGCGCCCCTGCGCGGCCCATTCATCGGCGATCTCTCCCATGGTCGAGGAAGGGGTGATCGGATAAATCGCGGCCGTGTCACTCATCGCGTAGGCGATATGGGTGACGGCGGTATTTCCATCCATGGTTTTCATATTTTTAGCCATGTATCTTCTCCTAAAAACCAAGTTATTGTTTTCAAGCGTTCTCGTAACGCTTTTCGAGCCTTCAAACGCTTTAAACAAGTTTTGTGCCACTCAACAAAAACTGCCTAATCAACTGAAATAAAATGACATTATGAGACACTTTTCATATTGCTCATAGCCCCCCTTCCGGTTTGTCTGAAAAAAAAGACAACATGTATTTAATCCTGGAAATAGCACGTTAGTTCGGGAATGCAAACATACAACCTCAATCCGGTTAACGCACGTAATTAGCCGGTTAAAGGTCAAAAAACAGGATTTCGGCCTCCAGTCTTTTTTTTCGGACAAAATTTTTACGTGATTTCCAAAATTTTGCCCTGCACAGCCGCAAGCCCCGGCAATTCCGAGCCCGCCGCGTCCTTCCTCGGCACAGGGATCCACGCATTTGGCGGAAACGTGTACCACATGTCCGATTTTTCGGACCCAAGTTGGATTTTGGAGTGTAATACAATTTGGTTGACTAAACAACCATTTTTCTCCAGTGTGCCTCGCTCCCGCCCCAAACCAAAAACCCGTTGCCGTCGGATGGGCGACCGACAGCGGGAAACGTTTTTCAAAATTGCACAAACCGTATCGCGATGACGCGGTCGGTGTTTCAAATTTGCACATCAAGAAATGGGCACACGCGGCTGGTCCGGCGGACAACACGACCAAAGCCCAGACGCAAGGTGTTGGAAAGCGGAGCTTATTTTAGCGCAGTGAAATCCCGTTCAGGGTTGGCGCGAAGTGTTGGCAATATTTTTGCACAAAAAGAGATCAGGCGGCTTGCCATGAAAGACAAGACTGCTTTATATATAGGTATCCGGAGGTGTACTATGAAAGGAAAAAGCATCACAAAAAACGGCGTGATCCGGGGATTGTCTCGAAACGAAACAATGCAGCTGTCACAGTTGCTGACTTCGATGCAAAAGCAACGCATCAATGACGGCGACAGCGTCCTGGTCAAGACGGAATATATCGTTGATTCCTGGAAGGAATATTGGCTCGGAAAAGAGCAGGATGAAGAGCAGGACTATTAGGCCTCGATATCGTGCTTTTTGAGCATGGCATACAGGTGGGACCTGGACAGTCCTGAAACCTGGAGCATCTTCTGAATATCCTTGCCGTGGCTGCCCACGAGCCGCAAAAGATATTCCCGTTCCTTGGACGCTTTGAAGTCCTTCAACGTGGGCAGGGCCTCCTCCATCTCATCCAGCGCATCTTCCGGCCCCGCTTCCCCATCCGCCCGCGACTTGCCCAAAATGGATTTCGCCACACGAATGCGCACCGCCTGCGGCAGGTGCTGGGCGTACACCGTTTTCTCCGCTCCCGACAAGACGAATGCCTGTTCTATGGTATTGAACAGTTCCCGCACATTGCCCGGCCAATCGTAGCGCTTGAGCATCCCGACCAGTTCCGGATCCATCTCCTTGATCGGGATGTTGCGCTGACGGCACAGCTTGTCGATATGGTAACGGGCCAGTGTGATGACGTCCTCCTCGCGTTCGCGCAGAGGGGGCAGATGCAGCTGGATGGTGTTGATGCGGTAGAAGAGGTCCTGTCTGAACTCTCCGGCCTTGACCATGGCCACGAGGTCCCGGTTCGTGGCCGAGATGAGTCTGAAATCGCTCTGCAGTTCCTGGTTCGAGCCCACGGGCCGGAACCTGCGCTCCTGCAGAACCCGCAGAAACGTCTTTTGGGCCGAAAGAGGAAGCTCTCCGATTTCATCGAGAAAGAGCGTGCCCTGGTCCGCAAGCTTGACCAGCCCGACCCTGTCCCGGGCGGCGCCGGTGAACGACCCCTTGGTATGGCCGAAAAGAATGCTCTCCAGCAGGGACTCGGTCAACGATGCGCAATCCACGACGACAAAGGCGCGCTCCGAGCGCAGGCTGTTGCGATGGATGGTACGGGCCAGCAGTTCCTTGCCCGTTCCCGTCTCGCCGGTGACCAGCACGGTGGAATCGGACCCGCTGGCCTGGGAAACGCGCTCATAGCATTGCCGCATGACGTTGCTCTCGCCCACCACGTCCTTGAGATCCAAGGCCATGGCCTTGCCCATGGCCTTTTTTTCCTGACGGTAGGCCAAGGCCCGGTTCAAGGTATCCTTGATCTGCTTGATGGGGGAAGGCTTGACCAGATAATCCCACACCCCGCCCTGAATGGCCAACTCGGCCCCTTCCGGGTCGCCCTGCCCGGTCAGCACGATCACGTCCGGCGGATCGGCCTGCCCGCGTATCTGCCCCAGCGCGTCGAGTCCGTTGCCATCGGGAAGCCGCACATCGAGAAAGACCAGATCGAACTCCAGACGTCCCAGCTGCGCCAGGCCGTCCCTCAGCGCATGCGCCGCCGAGCACTCGTGTCCAAGACGGGAAATGAGGCTTTGCAGCGTTTCGCAAACCTGCGGGTCGTCGTCGATGATGAGAATTCTGGCCATCATGCTTCCTTGTCCAGGACATCGCGGATGGCGCGTCCGACCATGTCCTTGTTGTAGGGTTTACTCAGAAAGAACTTGATGTTTCCGGCCTGGCCAAGAAACTCCTCGGCCTGCTTGCGGCCCGAGACCATAATCACGGGCAGCTCGGGCCTGCACTCCTGCAAGATTCCCGCGACGTCGAAGCCGTTCATGCCCGGCATGTCGAAATCCGTTATGACCAGATCAAGAGGCAGCCCCTCGTCGCGGATGACGGCAATGGCCTCGGCGGGATTCTGGAACGGATGCACGGTGTATCCCAACTGCTCAAGAACCCTGGGGATGAGCATCAGCTGATCCTCTTCGTCCTCGATGAAGGCCAGCCGCTCGGTGCCCATGGGCAGCGTCGCGCTGCATTCGCCGGGCAGGAGGCAGATGTCGCTCAAGGTCGGAAGCAGGATGTCGAAGCGGGTCAATCCCGGGACGCTCATGAGCCTGATCTCTCCGCCGTGGTTGCGCACGATGCCGTGCACCACGGCCAGCCCCAGCCCCGTGCCCTCGCCCTTGCCCTTGGTGGTGAAGAACGGATCGTAGATCTTGTCCTGGATGCCAAGCTCTATGCCCGGCCCGTCATCCTCGATGCACAGCCTGCTGTAGATTCCCGGAGCCAGGTTGCCCAGTTGCGGATCGTCGCGATCCAGGGCCATCCGTTCCAGACGAATGGAAATGCGCCCTCCGCCCTCGCCCAGGGCCTGAAAGGCGTTGGTCGCCAGGTTCATGACGATCTGGTGCACCTGGGTCGGATCGGCCAGGCACAGGGGCAGATCGTCCTCGATTTCGGACAGG
>JBFWJY010000023.1:0-62076 GCA_050252955.1 Desulfomicrobium sp. | reverse complement strand
TTGTTCTTCTTGACCATCTCCAGGGCGTCATCGCCGGAGTGGGCCACATCCGGGGACACGCCGTACAGGATATTCAGGCGGTCGGCGAGAATGCGGCACAGATCCTTCTCGTCGTCCACGATCAGAAGCTTCATCTTGTTCATGTTCATTCCTCCTTGGCAGATGCCGGATCTTCCGGCCCGTTATGTTCGTTGTGCGCATGCACGGCCATGGGCACCTTTGTGGTGAAGGTCGATCCGCGCCCAGGGGTGCTGCGCACGGAAATGTTCCCTCCCATGGCCTCGATGATGCCGTGACAAATAGCCAGCCCCAGACCAATTCCCTTGCCCACCTCCTTGGTGGAGAAAAAGGGTTCGAAAATTCGCGTCAGCAGATGCTCTTCGATGCCGCAGCCTGAATCCCGCACGGAAATGATGAATTCCGCATCCTCCAGATCGGCCTGTATCGCCAGAAGCCGCTCCTCGGTGGGTGTCGATTCGAGAGCATCCAGGGCATTGTCGACCAGATTGCCCAGAAGCTGCTCCCATTCCGAAGCCGGCAGCCGGAGTTTTCCTAGCCGCGCGGGCCAGCTTTTTTCGACCCTGACGCCCATGCGCTCGATTTGCGCCCGCCGGGCATCAAGGACATCCTGCACCAGATCAGGCAGATTGACGGTTGCTCCCTTGGCATCCAGTGCGCAACGCAGGGTCAGCAGCTTGGAGGTGATGGCCTTGCAGCGCAGGGCCTGGTGCCGGATCAGATCGAGGGAGTCGAGAATCTGCTCCTTGCTCTTTTCCTCCAGCGCTGCCTCGTCCAGAACCTCTCCGATCCAGCCGACCTCGTTGAGCATGACCTGCAACGGATTGTTGATCTCGTGCGCCACGCCCGTGGCCAGTTCCCCCAGGGCCGCGAGCTTGGCCGTTTCGGCCATGCGCTGCCGGGACATGTTTTCCATCCGTCGTCCTTCAGCCTCGCCTATGGCGGAAACGAGGGTCTCTATGTCCGTCGGCTTGGTCAGATAGTCCCGGGCCCCCCCCTTCATCCCTGCCACAGCCGTGCCCAGGGTCGTGTCGGCCGTGAGCAGGATCACTTCCGGGGCCGGCTTTTCGGTCCGCAGGGCATCCATGGCTTCGAGGCCGCTCATGCCCGGCATGGTGATGTCCAGCACCACGACTTCCGGCGCGAAGGTCTTGGCCACGTCCAGAGCCTCCTGTCCGTTGTACGCGGTCCGGACTTCCATGCCCCGCGTGCGCAGACGCTCGGAGAGCAGGTCCGTGAAATCGCGTTCGTCGTCAACGACCAGGACTCGAACCATTGGCCTACCTCAGCGGTGGTTTGCCCTGGGTCACGGTGCGGATGCTCTCCAGCAACATGTCGAGATCCAGGGGTTTTTTGTGGTACATGGCCGCCCCGAGGTTCGCGCAGGTCTCGAAATCCAGGTCCGACCCATGTCCGCTGAGCATGATCACGGGAATTCCAGGCCATTGCCTGCGAATGCGCCGCAATACCTCCGTCCCGCTGATTCCGGGCATGCGCAGATCGAGGACGACCACGTCCGGCGGGTCCTCGGCGATCAGATCAAGGCCGCTTTGGCCGTCGAAAGCCACCCTGGCCTGGAATCCGCGCATTTCGAGCCGCTCCTGCAGCGTGGTCACGAATGCCTCTTCGTCATCGATGAGCAGAATGTTGGGCTCGTCCATGTGTTTCTACCGCGCTTGAGGTCTTATCGTTTCGTCGGAAAAAAAAGCCGCAGCCGCCTGCCGTCCCACTCCGCGCGTCCCGGTTCGAGCATCGCGCTCAGAGCGGGAACCTTGTCCTGGTCGGGATTCACGCCTTGCGGCGGAGAGATGGTCAGGACATGAAAATCCGCTCCCGCTTCGAGATCGGCGCGCAGCACGCCGTCTTTCATGCCCGCGCCCACCGCCCATTGCAGCGCCTTGTAGCCGCTCATGAGCACCTGCAGGGCGCCGACCGAGACAGGCAGGGCTGTGGACGGAAGCGTGAATTTCAGGGACGTGCCTTTCAGACGCACGTAGCGGTCCGCCAATTGGCCAAGCGTCCGGGAAAAGGCGGTCAGGTCGCAGCATTCGAGCAGGTCGGCGTCGGGAGTATGGGCCAGCTTGCTGGTGGCGTCGAGCAGGCCCTTGCCCCGGTCAACCTGGAAGGTGATGTTTTCCAGTGTTTTCAGCATGTTGGGCTTGTGCTTGAAGTCGACCCGGGAGTTGACTTTGAGGATGTCGCCCATGAGCCCCGCCGACTCGCGGATGATGGCCAGGATGTTTTGCATTTCGTGCATGCTCTGGGCCGTGACGGTGCCCATGAATCGCGCATCGTTGGAGATTTCAGGCATGAGTTGTCCCCTCGGGAGAGCTGATGGCCTCGCTGATGGTGCGGAGCAGTTCTTCAAGATCAAGAGGCTTGGTCAGGTAGGCGAAGGCTCCATGGCGCATGCCCTCGATGCCGTCGCGCGTTTTGCCCTGCCCGGTGAGCAGGATGACCCGCACGTCCGGATGCTCGGCCTTGACCCTCCGCAAAACATCGATTCCCTTCATGCCCGGCATCATGACGTCCAGGACCATGACCTGCGGCACGTTGTCGCTGACCGCCCTGAGCGCCGATTCCCCATCATGGACGACCCGGGCGTCGACCCCCCGGAGTTCCAGGCGTTCGGCCAGAGTGGTGATGAAATCGACTTCATCGTCCACCAGCAGAATGTTCCACGTGTTCATTTCCATGATTAACCTTCCACAGGATGTTTGGGCAGCAGGATGGTCATGGTGGTGCCCTCGTTCAGTTTGCTCTTGACCTTGATCTCCCCGCCCAGGCGTTTGACGATGCCGTAGGTGATGGACATGCCAAGGCCGGTGCCTTTTTCCTTTTTGGTGGTGAAAAAGGGTTCGAACATGTTTTTGGCCGTTTCGTCGGACATGCCGCAGCCGTTGTCCTCGATGGAAATGGCGATGTAATGGTCATCGACGTTCCAGGAGGACAGCACGATTCTCCCGCCATCGGGCACGGCGGCCAGGGCATTGTTGAGAATGTTCAGGAAAACCTGCTGGATCTGGCCGTGGTCGGTGGCGATGTTGGGCAGGTTCTGGGAGAGCTCGCGCTTGAGTTCCACGTTGCGGTATTGGGCCTCGCGCTCCAGGAAGCCAAGGGTCTCCTCCAGCACGGCGTTCACGTCGAGCACCTCGATCTTGACGTCCATGCGCTTGGCGAAGCCGAGCATGCGGTGCGTGATGCCCCGGCAGCGGTCCACGGATCTGAGGATGGCTTCGATCTGCCTGGCGAACTTTTCCTTGTCCGGAAAGTCAGGCCTGAGATTCATGATGTCGCGCATCAGTCCGGCCTTTTCGTTGATGATGGCCAGGGGGTTGTTGATTTCATGGGCCACGCCGGCGGCCAGGCGCCCGATGGAGGACAGCTTCTGGGAGTGCTCCATCTGGTGGATGGCGCCCAGGCGCTGCTCGTCGCTTTCCCGCAGGCGATTGATGAGCACGCTGGTCAAGCGGTAGACGGCTATGAAGATGAAGCTGACGCCAAGCACGAAAATGACCAGCAGATCGAGACGCACCGTGTACCAGGTGCTGAAGACCGTGGGCTTGGGCTTGATGGCGACCAGGGCGAAGTCCGAGTCGGCGATGAAGGCCGAGGCGATGTAGATGTCGCGCTGATCGGGGTCGCGGATGCCCTGCACGTTGGATTCGAAATTGGTCGGAGGCAGACTGAAGGGCAGCATGTCCAGCACGGTGCCGTACCTGCGTGATTCGGTCTGCAGGACGCCGTTTCGGTTGACCAGAAAGGCGTCGCTGCCCGGCTCCAGGCCCATTGCCGAAATGATGCGGTCAAAATGCATGGTGTCGAGCGTGGCCCTCAGAATCCATGACTGGCCGCTCTCGGTGGTGTGCCGCACGGCGATGACCACGTGGGGAAATTTGCGGAAACCCATGAACACGTCGCTGACATACGTCCCTTTGAACTGGACCTGATGGAACCAGTCCTGGGAGGTGTAGTTGCGGTCCTTGAGGTCGTAGGGGCCGGCGTAGCTGAGCTGGTTTCCGGCGTTGTCGATGAGGCCGAGATCGACGAATCCGGTGAATTCCCGGCGCATGACCTGAAAGATGCGCTGCAGGTTGGCGTCGTCGGAGAGTTCCTCGAAGGAGTAGGCCGAGGCGATGAAGCTCACCGCCGAAGTCCGCTCGGCCAGGAACAGCTCGAAGGAGTGCTTGGCCTTGCCCACCAGCGCCCGCAGCGGGGCCTGGATTTCCGCCGACATGGAGCTCTGGTGCTCGTAATAGTTGATGGCCGCCAGCGAGAGCAGCGGCAGCAGCGTGACCACTGCCATGAGCGAAACGATCTTGCGCCGCAACAGCTTGTAGCGGTCGGGAGACGTGATTTCGGTGGCCAGATCGGCCTTGATGGCGTCCATGGGGCCGGACAGGATTCTTTTCATGTCGTTTCCGTTGCCCGGTCGTAGAGAATGTCTCCGGCTTTGAGTGTTCCTTCCGCCAGGCGGGAGACAACGCGTTCCACCGGACCCATGACCGAGTCGATGACGTCGATGCGCTTCCAGCGCAGATAATGGAAGTATTCGTCCTCGATGCCTCCGCAGACGATGGTGCCGATGTCCCTGGACAGGGCCAGATCGCACAGTTCGTCCCCGGAAGCGTAAGCCAGAAGAAAGGACTTGCGCAAGACGATTTCTCCGCCTTCGGAGATGGTCAGGAAAAGCACTTCGGTCGTCAGATCGAAGCGGGGGGCGACTTCATCCTTGGTGACGGTGACCAGCACGCGGCGTTCCATGCTATCGCTCCTCCGTGTTCTTGCGGCCGGCCTTGCGGCTTTTTTCCGCTGTCCGGGTTGCCGGTTCGTTGTCGACGCCGCCCGTCAGATGCACGGGCAGGTGCTCGGTCCGGATGGTCTCGCCGTTGCAGACCATGGCGGCGAATTCCACGATATTCTTCAGTTCGCGCACGTTGCCGGGAAATGCGTGGGCATACACGAGGCGCTGTGCCCTGGGGCTTATGCCGGTGATGTTCTTTTTGAACCGCCCTGCGTAATAGTTCATGAAATGGTGGAGCAGGAATTCAAGATCCTCGCCCCGGTCCTTGAGCCTGGGCAGATGCAGGCGGATGGCCGAGATGCGGTGGAAGAGGTCTTCGCGCAGACGGCCATCCTGAACCAGTTTTTCCGGAGACTCGGCCGTTGAGGCCATGAGCCGCGCTCCGGCCCGCATGGGCTTCTCCGCGCCGACCGGCAGAATCGTGCCTTCGTCCAGAAACCTGACCAGGCTGCTTTGCTGCGAGAGGGGCAGGTCCGCGATCTCGGAAAGATACAGGGTGCCGCCCTGGGCCTGCTGGAAGCGGCCGGGCTTGAGTTCTCCGTCGGGGCCCTGCATGCGTCCGAACAGCTCGGCGTCGAGCAGTTCGGAGGGCATGGGGCCGCAGCTGAAGCGCACGAAGGGGTCGCGCGATCTGGGCGAGGCCCGGTGCACCGATTCCGCCAGGAGATCCTTGCCGGTTCCTGTCTCTCCGGTGATCAGCACGGGCGTGTCATGCTGGGCGATGACCGGCACGAGCCCAAGGATTTTTTTCATGGCCGGACTGCGCCCCACGATCTGGCCCTGATCCGCCGCCTGGGACAGTCGCGCCTCTATCTCCCGCAAGGCGGTCAGTTCCTCGACCACGTCGAGTATGCAGATCGGGCGGTTGTTGCCGTCCAGGACGCGAACCGGGGTGATGCGCACGGGAATCTTGCGGTGGTGACGGTTGATGCAATCGGTCTCGATTCCGACTCCTTCGGCGGCTTCGCGCCCATGGGGGCAGTCCTGCAGGCAGGCGCGGCTGCGCAGGACATGCCTGCACGGCAGGCCGCGCACTTCCTTCCGGCGGTAGCCGGTCAGAGCCTCCAGGGCCTTGTTGAGCATCAGGACATGTCCGTCGTTGTCCAGAAGGGCCACCCCAACGGGCAGCCCATCCAGCAGGGAGGGCAGGTCCGGACAGTCGGTGCCGATCAATTCTTCAATCCGTTTGAGCACGTGCCTCTCCTTTAGTGCGCGCCGCCCCCGACGATTCCGGAAGCCGCGAAGCAGAGCACGAGCACCTCAAGAGCTGCGATCACGGCGAACGCGAAATCCTTTTTCTTGAGGTAGGCCAGGGTGACCGGGATGTAGGCGACGATGGTCAGGCCGCCCAGGAGCGCGATTCCCAGAAAGTTCAGGAAGTCGCCGTTCTTGAGCAGCGTGGCCCAGCCCCATCCGGTGGGGACGTTGTTGTCCGCGAGGTACTGCCCCACGGGCAGGGCCCAGTATTTGATGACGTTGTCCATGGACACGTAGGGGGCCATGATGCCGGTGACGTAAAGCACGTATGTGACAAGCATGAGCGCAAGGCCGCCCCAGCATCCGTAGAAGAGGATGTTCGCGTAGGTGATCTGTTCGGCTGGCGCGTTGGTATCGGGTCTATTCATGTCTTTTCTCCTTGATTCTCAAGTGTGTTAGAAGCCCAGGCCCTTGGCCAGAGCCTTGCCGCCCGCGAAAAGCAGCACGCCGATGACCATGTAGCGGATGAAGGCGGGCTTGGCCTTGGCCAGCAGGCGTACGCCGACGAAGGAGCCCATCATCAGGCCGACGATGGAGGGGATGGCCATGAGCGGGATGACGCAGCCCTGGTTCAGATAGACCCAGGCGGCGGAGGTGTCGGTGATGGAGAGCAGGAACTTGCTGGTGCCGACGGCGACCTTGAGCGGAGCGCCCATGAGCAGGTTGAGGACCGGAACGTTGGCCCAGCCGGCGCCCAGACCGAACATGCCGGCCATGATGCCGATGAGGATGAAGAGCAGAAGGCCTATGATGGTGCGGTGGGTCTTCCATTCCACGATCTCGCCGTTGGCTTCCATGTAGGCGCCCTGAATGCCAAGGGCCATGCCCAGGGCGTCCTGCTTGGTGACCACGGGACGGGCCGTGTTTTTGGAGACCAGCAGCAGGATGGCGATGCCCATGATGGTGCCGCCCAGGCACATCTGCACGATGTGGCCCGGCAGGGCCAGACCCAGGAAGGCTCCGACGATGGCGCAGCTGGAGGCGATGAGCGCCACGGGCAGGGCCAGACGCAGGCTGGCCAGGTTGCGCTTCAGGAGGCCCGGTCCGGCGGCCAGGGCCCCGGCCAGGGCCACGAGCAGACCCGCGCCGCGCACGAAGTCAAGATGAAAGGGGAAAAATCCGCTGACCAGCGGCACGTAGAGGACACCGCCGCCTACACCGGCCAGGACGGCGATGATGCCCAGTATAAAACAGAAAAAGAGCAGGATGGTAGGCCAGGCCCACCACGGCAGGGCAGATGTCGTGCCCGTGGCTTCCGCCATCTGTTTGGCCGCTTCGTCCGCGAGTTCAGGGTTGTTGCTCGCCCAAGCCAAAGTGACCAACAGGAGTGCGCCCATTGCGGCCCCTCCCAGAATTCGCATCCACTTCGTGTTCAGTTTCATTCCTGTTTCGCTCCCGTTTACACGTTCTTCAAGAATTGATTGATATTGCACCGCGATGCACAACGCATCCAGAGCCCCTTCTTCGCAAGGAGCATGCCAGCGCGAAAATACAGGCAGGCTCTGTGTTGACGTGGCCCGGCGCAGGGAGTAATCGGCAAAATATTGCCGCATACGGCAGGATTGTGCCTTTTTTCTCAAGTTGCGAGCCCCCGGGCGAAATCCCGAAGCGCAGGCGTTTCGGTCATCGCAAAGCGCGTGGAACAGGAGTTACTCGATGAAATTTCAGCCGGATATTGTCAAACAGCCCGAAAATGGAGGGCGCGCACGATCCGGCAAGAAATTGCCGGAAACTTCCTCGGACTCCGGCGTGGAGGTTCTGGAGCTGGGAACGGAAGACGGTCTGGGCAAGTTCGTCATTCAATCCCGGACCATGCGGGATCTTTACCGTCTGGCCACACAGGTCGCCGGGTCCGACGCCACCATCCTGGTCTACGGCGAATCGGGCACGGGCAAGGAGCTTTTCGCCCGTCTCGTGCATCAGCTGTCCGGACGCAGGACAAAGCCCTTCGTCCCCGTCAACTGCGGCGTGCTCAAGGGGGAGCTTTTCGCCGACAAGTTTTTCGGTCACGAGTCCGGGGCCTTTACCGGCGCCCAGCGTCAGCGCAAGGGCAGCTTCGAGCTGGCCGCCGACGGCACCCTGTTTCTGGATGAGGTCGGCGAGATTCCCCCTCCCAACCAGGTCGATTTCCTGCGCGTCCTGGAGGAGAAGACGTTCCGCCGACTGGGCGGGGAAAAGGTCCAGCCCTTTGACGCCCGCATCGTGGCGGCCACCAACAGGGTGCTGCACAAGATGGTCGAGGCGGGTGAATTCAGGGCCGACCTGTACTATCGTCTGAACGTCATCCCCGTGACCCTGCCCCCCCTGCGGGAGCGTGTCGACGACATCCCTCCGCTGGCCGAGTACTTCCTAGGCATGTACCGGCACCGCTATCACAAGCCCGACGTGCGGTTGGCTCCGGCGACGCTCGATGCCCTGTGCGGTTATTCCTGGCCGGGAAACGTGCGCGAGCTGCGCAACCTGACGGAGCGGCTTGTTTTGCTGTGCGCCGAGCCGCTCATCGAACCCTCCCATCTGCCCCTGGAGATGCGCCTGGCCACCGGCCTGCCCGCGACGCAGTGCGGCCAGAGCGTCATGACCCTGGAAGCGGCGGTGCGCCAGGCCGAAGTCGCGGCCATCATCAGGGCCTGGGCGGAAGCAGGAGGCAGCAAGGCCCGCCTGGCCGATATCCTGGCTGTGAGCCCACGCACCCTGCGCTACAAGCTGGCCGAATACGAACTGAAGCTGACCTGAGTTTTCTGCTTCCGCCTTTGCCCGCCTTTCGTTCTTCCCAAAAGATAGTATCGTACAAGCCGGTGTGATCTCTGCGAATCAGCGGTGTTTCTCAGAGTCATGCACCGTGCGGCAAAATTTTGCCGCACAGCCTGCGCGCTCTGCCCTGGCGCCGTTTGAGCGGGCACGGGCCGCGCTGGAGATATCGCGGTTCAAATGATGTGTTTCAAATAACACGTTTTCTGTATTGATTACACGTAAGGAATGGATTACAGCGAAAGCCGGTTTTTGAATTTTTCTACATACTGAATTTATGAGTGATTTTGTCGGAATGAGACGCCCGTGGCGTTCCGCGCCTTCGTTTTTTTTGAAATCCAACCGTCTGCAACGATCACCTCCCGCGAGGCTCCAATGCTACTTCGTGCTCTCATCCTGGTCGTGTTCTCTCTATCGTTTTCGCCTTGCGTTTCGGCGCTGACCGTGACCGACGTCCTGGGCCGCACGCATGAACTGCCTGACGACGTGTCGCGCGTCATCTGTTCGGGTTCGGGCTGCCTGCGCCTCTTGACCTATTTGCGGGCCCAGGATCTGGCCGTGGCCGTGGACGACATCGAATCAAAGCGCAATCGGTTCGATTCGCGCCCCTATGCCTTGGCCAACCCCCAGTTCAAGTCCATGCCCATCTTCGGGCAGTTCCGGGGGCAGGACAATCCGGAGTTGATCCTGACCCTTGATCCACAGCCGCAGGTCATTTTCAAGACCTACGCGACCATGGGCCACGATCCGGTGGAGCTGCAGAACAAGACCGGCCTGCCCGTGGTCGTGCTCGACGCCGGGGATCTGGGCGGGCGGCGTGACGCTTTCTACGCAACCCTGCGGCTCATGGGGCGGATTGTGGGCAGGCAGGAGCGAGCCGAGAGCCTTGTGGCCTATTTTGACGCGGCCATCGCCGACCTGGCGCGGCGCACTGCGGATATCCCGCAGGCCCAAAGGCCCACGGCCTACATCGGCGGCGTGGCCTACAAGGGGCCGCACGGTTTTCAGTCCACGGAGCCGACCTATCCGCCCTTTTTGTTCGTGCAGGCCCGCAACCTGGCCCGCGAAGAGGGCGGGGCGGGCAGGGATCTGAGCAACACCGACGTGGCCAAGGAGAAAATCGTGGCCTGGGATCCGGACCATCTGTTCCTGGACCTCTCCACCCTGCAGATGGGCGCGGAGGCCGGAGGGCTGCACGAGCTGCGCACAGACCCCGCCTACGCGACCCTTACAGCTGTGCGTGAGGGGCGGGTTTACGGGGTGCTGCCCTACAACTGGTACTCGCAGAATTTCGAATCCATCCTGGCCAACGCCTATTTCGTGGGCAAGACCCTTTACCCGGAACGCTTCGCGGACATCGACCCCAAGGCCAAGGCCGACGAAATCTATTCCTTTGTGGTCGGCAAGCCCGTGTTCAACGACATGAACCGGACCTTTTCCGAACTGGCCTTTGTCCCGGTGCTCTGATGCATTCCGATCACGGCAACGTGCCCGAAGAGTACAAGCGCTACCTGGCCTGGAAGACCCTGGTCGTTGTGGTATGCACCCTGGCCCTGGCCGGCGCGCTGCTCTTGTCCCTCTGCGTCGGCGCGGCGGGGCTGCCCCTGGGTGAGGTGCTCTCAAGCCTTTTGGGCCAAGGGTCGAACGCCCGCGTCGATGCCATCGTGCGCGGCATCCGCCTGTCCCAGTCCCTGGCGGCCATGGTCGCGGGCGGGGGGCTGGCCGTGGCCGGGGCGGTCATGCAGGCCATCCTGCGCAACCCCCTTGGTTCTCCCTTCACCCTGGGCATTTCCCACGCCGCCGCCTTCGGCGCGGCCTTTTCGGTCATGGTCCTGGACTCGGGGCTGATGAGTTCGGGCCGGACGGCCGTGACCATCACCAGTCCCTACGTGACCACCGTCTCGGCCTTTCTGTGCAGTCTTGTCGCTTCCGGCGTCATCATCGCCATTTCGCGCACGCGCGGGACCAGGCCCGAGACCATGGTCCTGGCCGGGGTGGCCCTGGGCGCGCTGTTCACCGCCGGGACCATGTTCCTGCAGTATTTCGCCACGGACGTGCAACTCGCGGCCATGGTTTTCTGGACCTTTGGAGACACCTCCCGTGCCGCCTGGGCGGAGCTTGGGCTCATGTCCGTGCTCACCCTGGGCTGCTGCCTCTATTTTCTGGCCAACAGCTGGAACTACAACGCCATCGACGCCGGGGACGAGACGGCCAAGGGCCTCGGGGTGCGGGTCGAACGGGTGCGCATCGTCGGCATGCTCCTGTCCAGCCTGGTCACGGCCGTGCTCATCGCCTTTCTGGGCATCATCGGCTTTGTGGGGCTGGTGGTGCCGCACATGTTCCGGCGCGTCATCGGCGCGGACCATCGCTTTCTGCTGCCCGCGTCCCTGGTGGGCGGGGCGCTCCTGCTGCTCCTTTCGGACACGGCGGCCCGGATGGCCATGGCTCCGCACCTTCTTCCCGTGTCCGTGCTGACGGCCTTTCTGGGAGCCCCGACCTTTCTCTACCTCATCGTCAGGGGGCGGCGCTCATGATGCTCTCGGTCTGCGGGGTGAATTTCACCTACAACAGCCATCCGCTGCTGCGGAACATCGATTTCAGCCTCGAACGCGGCGAGCTGTTGGCCATTCTCGGCCCCAACGGCGTCGGCAAGACCACGTTGCTCAAATGCATGAACGCCATTCTGCGACCGGCTTCGGGCGCGATCCTGGTGGAGGAGCGCGATATCCTCTCCCTCTCCCCCTCGGACATCGCGCGCGACATCGGCTATGTCTCCCAGAAGAACGAGGCCTCCCGCCTGACGGTCTTCGACGCCGTGCTCATGGGCCGCACCCCGCACATCCGCTGGCGCATGAGCGAGGACGACCTGCGCAAGACCGACGCCATCCTGCACACCCTGGGCCTGTGTTCCAAGGCCATGCGCCACATCGACACGCTAAGCGGCGGCGAGCTGCAGAAAGTCTGCATCGCGCGCGCCCTGGTGCAGGAGCCCTCGCTGCTTCTGCTCGACGAGCCCACCAGCGCCCTGGACCTCAAGAATCAGGTCGAGATCATGGCTCTTATCCGCCGGGTGGTGGACGAGCACCGCATCGCGGCGGTCATGAGCATGCACGACCTGAACATGGCCCTGCGCCACGCGGACAAGACCATCTTCCTCAAGGATGGAGACATCCACGCCATGGGCACGCCGTGCTGCGTGACCCCGGAGATCATCCATGAAGTCTACGGCCTGCCGGTGCACATCCACCGCATTGACGGCCGTTCCATAGTCATCCCCCAAAACTAAAAGGAGACGTTCATGTCCTGCCAGATTTCACCCGAACAGATCGACGCGACCATCGCCTTCCACGGACACAGCTGTCCGGGCCTGGCCATCGGCATCCGCGCCGCCGAACTGGCCCAGCGCGAACTTGACAACCCCAGAGACACGGAGATCGTGGCCGTGGTCGAGACGGACATGTGCGGCGTGGACGCCCTGCAATTTCTGCTGGGCACGACCATGGGCAAGGGCAACCTCATTCATCGCGATCACGGCAAGATGGCCTTTTCCTTTTTTCGCCGCGAGACGGGCCGGGGCGTGAGAGCCTTGCTCAACCCTGACTCTCGCGGGGGCATGGACGATGAAATGGCCGAATTGATGCGAAAGATCGGCGGCGGCAAGGGCTCCGAAGCGGAAAAGTCGCGGCTGGAAGAACTTCGCGCCAGCCTGCTGAATCGTTTCATGACCCTGCCCCTGGACGAGATGTTTCAGGTGACAAAGATGGAGCAGGGCGCGCCCAGGCCCCCTCGGATATTGCAGAGCATGACCTGCGAGCACTGCGGCGAGACGACCATGGAGTCGCGTACCCGCCGCTTTGCCGGACAGACATTGTGCATTCCGTGTTTTGAGCTGGTTGAGCAGAAGATATAGTTTAGCGGCCCGTCATTTCTCGGGCTGCTTGCGTTCTGTCCGCGCGCCTGCCGAGGCGGCGGGACAGGGGGGATGGCGGGCCCGTGAACCCCATGAGGTCACGGGCCGTTTCTGCGCGATTCCGGGGGATCAAAACCAGCTTTCGCGATGGACAAGCTCCGACCGGAAGCGGTTCACGGCCTCGAACTGCCCATCCGGCCAACCCACGGGGACGAGGGAGAAGGGGATGATGTTTTCCGGGATGCCCAGGAGCTTGCGAAAACCATCCATGCGGTCTTTTTCCGGATAGATCCCGACCCAGACCGTGCCCAGGCCCAGGTCGCGGGCGGCCAGGAGCATGTTCTGGGTGGCGGCGCTCACGTCCTGATCCCAGAAGGTCGGCCATTTCTTGCCGTCGGGATCGCCGCAGACCAGGATGGCGGCAGGGGCCTGCATGACCATCTTGCTGTAGGGGTGAAAGGCGGGGATGGCGTCCAGCCTGGCGCGGTCCGTGATGACGACGAAGTGCCAGGGCTGCTGGTTTCCGGCCGAAGGCGCGGCCATGGCTGCGCGCAGGATGGTCTCGATCATGTCTTCGGGAACGGGTTTGGCCAGATATTTGCGGATGCTTCTGCGGGTGCGGATGGCTTCGAGGAGTTCCATCAGACGTCTCCTTGCTGTCGGGTTTGCATGCCCAGTGGCATGAGGTCCTTTTCCATTAAGAATCGTTGCGCGGTATGCCAAGAAAAAACGCCCCGAGGCCGTAAGGACCGGGGCGTTTTTTATCCGGATGCGAAACGGCCTAGTTGAGCGCCTGCATGGCCTTTATGAGCGGGCCCAGGTCCGGGCGCGAGTTGATGTCGTGCACGTCGATGTAGCGGATGATCCCCTGTTTATCGATCAGGAACAGGGAGCGTTCGGCCTCGCCGGTGGAACGCAGAATGCCCAAGGAATCGGCAAGCTGCCCGTGCGGGTAGAAATCCGAGGCCACGGTGAACCACACGCCGCCCATCTCCTGCACCCAGGCATGGAGGGTGGGCACGTTGTCCACGCTCACGCCGATGAGCGCGGTCTGGGCCTCTTCGAACATGTCCCGCACGATGTTGTAGCCGGGCCACTGGCCCGAGCAGACCGGGGTCCAGGCCGCAGGCACGAAGGACAGGGCCACGTTCTTTTTGCCGCGAAAGTCGGACAGGGCGACCATGCCGCCGTCGATGGCCGGCAGGGAGAAGTCCGGGGCCGGGTCTCCTATTTTGACCTTGAGCTCACTGTCGATGGGTTTGAGTCGGCCTGTTTCGAAAATTCGCTCCGTTGGTATGCCCGTCTCCTGGGCCAAGGCCGGGGATGGAGCAAGAGCCAGGGACACGGCAAGGATCAGGTAGGCAAACAGGTGTCGCGTCATGGGCTATTTTCCTTTTTCACAGGCTTGAAGCGCCTGTTCAAGAAAGGTTTCCGCCGAGTCCATGCGCCCAAGCAGCGTCTTGGCGACACGGATTTCCTTTTTTTCCGGGTCCATGGCCAGGACATAGAAGAACGGGGTTCCGACTTCTCCGATTTCCTTGTTGACCGTGAAATCCGGGTCCGAAAAAAGCGGGAAGGTGGTTGCGTACTTGTCGCGGAAGACCTGCACCTCGAAGTCCGAGTTGCCGATGCCCACGCCGATGAGCTTGACGTCGTCGGCCAGGCCCCGGCTTTGGATGAGCGCGTTGAGATCATTGAGGACCGGGGCTTCGCGCTGGCAGTGAGGACAGTACATGCTGAAGGCCACGAGGATGACTGTCCTGGCGCTGATTTCGGAAAGATGACGGGGCGCGGGACCCGCGAATCCCAGATGCGCCCGGTGCTCGTCGCTCAGTTCGCCGCGCAGCAGCAGGTCCGGCATGTAACTGCCGACAGGCAGGGGGTGCGATGCGGCGTTGTCCGAGGCCTCCATGGCCAGGGCGCCGCCTGTGAGCATGAGGGAGAAGAGAAAAACAAGAACAGTGCGCATGACTACTCCTTGGGGTCGGTTGCATGGGCGGGATTAGGTCGTGAAGGGAACGCGCGCGTACCGGGGCGCATCGGATAATTTGATAAATCGTAGCAAGCCGGGCACGGAGCGGCAAATGCCTTTTAATTACGTAAAGTCTTGCACTGAAATGGCTGAAAACAACCCCTTCGACACTGGGCCGAAGGGATGTTCGCGTAAAGGCGGATTGGTTGGAAGCGAGGTTTCCCGCGCGTCAGGGGTGGGATTACGAACGTGTTTTGGTCGTGTCCTTTGATTCCGCGGTGACGTCGATCACTTCCTGTTCTCTGATCCCTTTCTTGAAATTGGAGATCGCCCGACCCATGTTGGTGCCGAGCAGCGGAAGGTTTTTTGCCCCGAAGACTACGAGGGCGATGGCCAGAATGATGAGCAGTTCCTGAACGCCTATGCCAAACATGGGGAGCCTCCGCGAGAGTTTCTGGAAAAAAGGGAAATGTCGTGGCCCGGGCAATGCCCAGGCCACGACAGCTTCATTACGGCTGTTGCGCGTATTATGCAATGGTCCGGGTTTGCCTCAGCCCGTGCATTCATCCACCAGATAGAGAATGTTGCGGTATGGGATGCCCCCGTGCAGGGCCAAGCCTATCTCGCAGGTCCGGCTGGTGGAATAGCCTTCGGTGCAGTCCTGGACCTTCTCGGCCAGGGTATTCAGGGCCGAGGCGTTCAGTTCCGGCACGGAGAAGCCCTTGTCCCCGGCAAAGCCGCAGCAGAAGATGTCCTCCGGCACGACCACGTGCGTGGCGCATTTTTGGGCCAGTTCCAGCAGCTTGCCGTCGAGGCCCAGCTTGCGGGAGGTGCAGGTCACGTGCAGGGCCACGCGCTTGTTCTTTTTGGTGAAGGTCAGCTTGTCCTGCAAAAATTCCAGCACGAACTCGCTCGGGTCATAGATCTTGAGACGCGGGTCCAGCACCTCCCGCATGCGTTTCAGGCACGGGCTGGTGTCGCACAGCACGGGGTAGAGTCCATCCTGGCTTGCGGCCAGGAGCGCCTCTTCGAGCTGGGCGCTCTTGACGTCGGCCTGGGCCACGAAGCCCTTGCTCTCAAAGGCCTGGCCGCAGCACAGCGCGTCCATGTTCTCGGGGAAGACCACCTCGTATCCGGCCTTGCGCAGCACGCTCGCCGTGGTCTCGGGCAGGGGACGGATCTTCTCGCAGCGGGCCGGCCCCATGTTGCGGGCGATGCAGCTCGGGAAGTAGACCACTTTCAGCGGGTTGCCTTCACTCACCTTTGCGCGCCGGATGCGGCCAAGCCCCTTCGGCATCTGGGCGTTCCAGCGCGGGACGCGTTTGCCCGACAGGCGATGCAGGGTCTCGGAGGACACGTCCATGAATCTGGTCCCGGCCACGGCATGCACCGCGTCCACGGCCTGCAACACCCCGGACACGGTCCTGGCCACGCCCGCGAAGTGTTCCCCGATCCAGTCGGCGGCTTTTTTCTGCCGTATGGTCGCGCTTTCGGCGCGCAGGGCCTTGGTCATCTTGCCCGTGTCGATGCCCACCGGGCAGCGCGTGCCGCACAACCCGTCCGTGGCGCAGGTGTCGTCGCCCTGGTAGCCATAGGCTTTCAAAAGTTTGGCCAGCTCCGCCTTGTGTTCGGGCTTGCCCTGCAAACGCTGGATTTCGCGCCAGGACGTGATGCGCTGGCGCGGGGTCAGGGTGATGTGCTTGGAGGGGCAGATGGGCTCGCAGAACCCGCACTCGATGCACTTGTCCACCAGTTCGTGGGCGGCGGGCAGGGGCTTCAAGTCCTTCAGGTGGGCCTTGGGGTCCGGGTTCAGGATGACGCCCGGGTTGAGGAGCGTCAGCGGGTCGAAGATGCGTTTTATGTCCTGCATGAGCCGGTACGCGTCCTGCCCCCACTCCATTTCCACGAAGGGCGCCATGTTGCGGCCCGTGCCGTGCTCGGCCTTGAGGGAGCCGTCGTACTTGTCGACGACCATCACCGTCACGTCGTCCATGAGTTTGCTGTAGCGCTCGACTTCTTTGGGGTCGCCGAAATCCTGGGTGAAGACGAAATGCAGGTTCCCCTCCAGGGCGTGGCCGAAGATGATGGCCTCGGAATAGCCGTATTTATTGAGCAGGCCCTGCAACTCCAGGGTCGCGTCGGCCAGTCGCTCGATGGGGAAGGCCACGTCCTCGATGATGACCGTGGTGCCGGTGGCCCGCACCGATCCGACGGCCGGGAAGAGGCCCTTGCGGATGTTCCACAGCTTGGCGAATTCCTGCGGCACGGGGGTGAATTCGATCTCGCGGACCATTTTCACTCCGGCCAGGGCTGTCTTGATGGTTTTTATCTGGGCGTCGAGCCCGGCCTTGTCCTCGGCCCTGGTCTCGACCAGAAGGGCTGCGGCCGTGTCGCTCAGTTCCTTCAGATAGGGAGGCATGCCGTCCTTGTCCTGCACCGACCTGAGCGCCGGGCGGTCCATGAGTTCCACGGCGGCCACGGGCTGCTTCTTCAGAATGATGGTCGCTTCGCAGGCGGTGCGGATGTCCGGGAAGAGCATCAAGGCCGAGGCCTTGTGCGCGTGCTCGGTCACGGTGCGGTAGGTGACCTTGGAGATGAAGGCCAGCGTCCCTTCGGACCCGACCAGGAGGTGTTTGAGTATGTCGAACGGGTCCTCGAAATCGACCAGGGCGTTCAGGCTGTAGCCCGTGGTGTTCTTGATCTTGAACTTGTGGCGGATGCGCGCTTCAAGCTCCGGGGCGCTTATGACCTGACGGCGCAGGTCTGCCAGTCCTTCCACGATTTCGGGATGCTTTTCCCGGAACTTGCGCTTGGATTCGTCGTCGCCGGTGTCCAGGACCGTGCCGTCGACCAGGATGAGGCGCAGTTCTTCAAGAGTCTGATAGCTGTTCTCCGCCACGCCGCAGCACATGCCGCTGGCGTTGTTGGCCAGGATGCCGCCGATCTTGCAACTGTCGATGGAGGCCGGGTCCGGGCCGATCTTCTTGCCGAAGGGGGCCAGGGTGCGGTTGGCGTGGGCGCCGATGATGCCGGGCTCGAGGTCGATGCGGCGGGCCTGGTCATAGACGCGGCAGCCTAGCCATCCTTCACCCAGGCGGATCAGCACCGAGTCTGTCACGGCCTGGCCGGAGAGGCTCGTCCCGGCGGCGCGAAAGGTCACGGGAATGCGGCTTTTGTATGCCAGGCGAAGGATGCGGGCCACCTCGGCCTCGTTTTCCACATTGATGACGATTTTCGGCACGAGGCGATAGAAGCTCGCGTCCGTGCCATAGGCCAGCAGGCGCAAAGGATCGGTGATGATGCGCGCCATGGGCACAAAGGCGGCTACGGCGTCACGGAAGGCGCGGTATTTCGGGGCAAGCATGAGCGTCTCCTCTATTGATGGGAATGGATACTGATTGCGTTATTCGGAAACAGGAATTCTGACAAGCCTAATCTTATTTTTGGCGACGTCATGCCCGTGGTTCCTGGAAGCCGGTTCACCCGAAATTCGGAGATCAGGAAGTTCTCGCGGCGCTTTCCGGGGGGCTGCGCAAGGCTTTGCCGGGCGAAAAAAAGCCGCCCACGAAGGACGGCTTTTTATGCGCGATTGGCCGATTATTTCGGCACTCTGTCCAGCCCAATGCCCAGGGCCTTGGCCACGCCTGCGCCATAGGCCGGGTCGGCTTTCAGGCAGTTGCCGATGTGGCGGATCTTGATCTCGTCCGGCGCGTCGCCCATGGCTCGGGCCGTGTTGCCGAACAGGGCCTCCTGCTGCTCGGGGCTCATGAGGCGAAAGAGCTTGCCGGGCTGGGTGAAGTAGTCGGAGTCGTCCTGGCGGGCGTTCCAGTGGGCCGCCGCCCCGTCCAGGGCCAGGGGCGGCTCGGAGTAGTCGGGCTGCTGCTGCCATTCGCCGTAGCTGTTGGGCTCGTAGTGAAGGGTGCTGCCGTGGTTGCCGTCGACGCGCATGGCCCCGTCGCGGTGGTAGCTGTGGAAGGGGCAGCGGGCCTGGTTGACGGGAATGAGGTGGTGGTTGACGCCAAGACGGTAGCGCTGCGCGTCGCCGTAGGAGAAGAGGCGCCCCTGGAGCATCTTGTCGGGCGAGAAGCCGATGCCGGGCACGACATTGGCCGGGTTGAAGGCGGCCTGTTCGACCTCGGCGAAGTAGTTTTCGGGATTGCGGTTCAGTTCCAGCACGCCCACCTCGATCAGCGGCGCGTCCTTGTGATACCAGACCTTGGTCAGGTCGAAGGGATGGTAGGGCAGCTTGGCGGCCTGGGCTTCGGTCATGACCTGCACGTACATGGTCCAGCGCGGGAAGTCGCCTTTCTCGATGCTCTCATAGAGGTCGCGCTGGTGACTTTCGCGGCATTTGCCGACCAGGCTTTCCGCCTCGGCGTCGGTCAGGTTCTTGATGCCCTGCTGGGTGCGGAAGTGGAATTTACACCAGAATCGCTCGTTCTTTGGGCTGATGAAGCTGAAGGTGTGGCTGCCGAACCCGTGCATGTGGCGGTAGCTGGCCGGGATGCCACGGTCGCTCATGACCACGGTGACCTGATGCAGGGCTTCGGGCAGGTTGGTCCAGAAGTCCCAGTTGTTCTTGGCGCTGCGCAGGTTGGTGCGCGGGTCGCGCTTCACGGCGTGGTTCAGGTCCGGGAACTTCAGGGGATCGCGCAGGAAGAAGACCGGGGTGTTGTTACCTACCATGTCCCAGTTGCCTTCCTCGGTGTAGAACTTGACGGCGAAACCGCGGATGTCGCGCTCGGCGTCGGCCGCGCCGCGCTCGCCGGCCACGGTGGAGAAGCGTGCGAAGAGTTCCGTCTTCTTGCCGATTTCGGAGAAAATCCTGGCCTTGGTGTATTTGGTGATGTCGTGGGTCACGGTGAAGGTGCCGTAGGCTCCGGAACCCTTGGCGTGCATGCGCCGCTCCGGGATGACCTCACGGTCGAAGTGGGCCAGCTTCTCCAGGAACCAGACGTCCTGCAAGAGCTGCGGTCCGCGCGGTCCGGCGGTCATGACGTTCTGGTTGTCCGGCACCGGCGCGCCGGCGTTGGTGGTCAGTTTCTTCTTGTCGCTCATGGTATCCTCCTGTTCATGGTGTCTGTGGAAGGGTGTTTCGGACATAGCATATTGGCCGTGAATGGCAACGCAGCGCACGGCGCATCGTAAAATCGGCACGGAAACATGTCGGCAAGGATCTATTCTTTGGAAATGGGCGCAACGTCATTCTTTCTCCTGGCATTTCGGGCACAGGCCGAAGAAATCGAGGCGGTGGGTCAGGATGCGGAAGCCTGTCTCCCGGGCCGCCTCCTCCGTCATGTCGCGCAGCATGGACAGGTCCGGGTCCATGATGGCGTGGCAGCGGGTGCAGATGACGTGCGGGTGGGGGTGGGGCTTGTTGCCGTCGTAGCGGTTGCCGCCGTCGGCAAATCCCAGCTCCAGGACTTCACCCAGTTCTTTCAAGAGAGCCACAGTCTTGTAGGTGGTGGCCAGGCTCGTGGTCGGGAACGCGGCCTTCACCTGGGCGTGGATTTCCTCTACGCGAGGGTGCCCCGTGCTCGCGGACAGAATCCTGAGCACTTCCAGACGCTGCGGCGTGACCCGAAGCTTGAGGGCCTTGAGTTTCCCGAGCATGTGCTCAAGACGGGAGGCGGCTGTTTGTTCCTGCGGTGTCATGGCTTCCGTCCGGTTGATTTCGATAATGGTTATCATTTAGTAAAAATTATTGTTTGCGTCAACATGAGGATCAATCCCACGGCACGAATTTCCGCCGGGGCAACTCTCTGTCGACATGCACGCCCGCAGGGCATAACCAGCTGTAGTGCCGGCACGGGCCGATCCGTCTTTTTGCTTGCATCGGACGGCCCCGGCTTGGTAGCCATCTGTCCGGTTTTTTGTTTCGCGGCATTTCCTTGTTTGTCTGCATGTTAAGGAGTCTGTGTCATGAATCTTTCCTGCTTCAAGGCCTATGATATTCGCGGTCGCGTTCCTGACGAACTCGATGAAGGCCTGGCCTATCGCATCGGCCGCGCCTACGCCGCGTTTTTGAATCCCGACCGCGTGGTGGTCGGCCATGACATCCGCCTTTCAAGCCCGGCCATGGCGGGCGCGGTGATCCGCGGCCTGCGCGATTCAGGTGTGGATGTGTGCACCATGGGCGAGTGCGGCACCGAGGAAGTGTATTTCGCCGTTTCCGATCAGGGCCTTGATGGCGGGATCATGGTCACCGCCAGTCACAACCCCAAGGATTACAACGGGATGAAATTCGTGCGCGAAGAGTCCCGCCCCATCAGCGGGGACACGGGCCTTTTCGCCATCCGCGATCTGGCCGCCGCCGGAGAATTCAGGACCGCGCAGCGGGTCGGCCAGCTGCACGAGGTGAACATGCGCCCGCGCTACATCGATCATCTTTTGTCCTATGTGGACCGCGATGTGCTGCGCCCCCTGTCCATCGTGGTCAATGCCGGAAACGGCGGAGCCGGGGGCATCGTCGACCTGCTCGAACACAAGCTGCCTTTCAGATTCCATAAGCTGCTGCACACCCCCGACGGCAATTTCCCGGCCGGCGTGCCCAATCCGTTGCTGCCGGAAAACAGGGAACTGACCGCCCGGGCGGTGCTCGAACGCAAGGCGGACCTGGGTCTGGCCTGGGACGGGGATTTTGACCGTTGCTTTTTCTTCGACGGGAGCGGGCGCTTCATCGAAGGCTATTATCTGGTCGGTCTTCTGGGCGAGGCGTTCGCGCGCAAGGTTCCGGGAGCGGGCATCATCCACGACCCTCGTCTGACCTGGAACACCATCGCCGCCGTGAGCGCCGCGGGGGGCAGGCCCATCATGTCCAAGACCGGGCACGCTTTCATCAAGGAACGCATGCGCCTGGAAGACGCGGTCTACGGCGGGGAGATGAGCGCGCACCATTATTTCCGTGATTTCGCCTACTGCGATTCGGGCATGATCCCTTGGCTCCTGGTCGCGGAGCAGATCTCGCGCACGGGCAAGTCGCTGGCCGAGCTGGTGGACGAGGCCATGGCCGCCTATCCGGCCAGCGGAGAGATCAACCGCCGGGTCAAGGATGCGGGCGCGGCCATCGCCGCCGTGGAGGCGCGGTTCGCAGCCCAGGGGGGACGTCGTGACGAAACCGACGGTTTGAGCCTTGAGTTTGACCGGTGGCGCTTCAACCTGCGCTCATCCAACACCGAGCCGGTGCTGCGCCTCAACGTCGAGTCGCGCGGGGACCGGGCGCTCATGGAGGAGAAGACGCGGGAGATTCTGGAGGTTGTGGACGGGATGGACTAGGCGGCCGTGATGGATGGGATGGGCCTTGGGGATGCCCAAGGTCGGTGAGGGCGAGGCCGGGGGGCTTCGCCCTCATGTTTTTTGGCTATTTGCTGAAAACCTTTTTCAGCAGATCCGTGGTTCTCGCGGCCGGGTTGGTGCGGATGGCCGCTTCTTCCTTGGCCACGTAATGGAAGATGCCGTCCATGCCTTTTTCCACCACGTAGTCCGTGAGGTTGGCCTTGGCGTCGGGCATGAAGGGCAGGGCTTTGTACTGTCCCATCATGTTGTCATAGGCCTGCACCGCTCCGGCCTCGGCCAGGGTGGCGTCGACGATGGGCTGCATCTCCGTGGCCAGGCCCGGGCCCATGGCCTTGCGGAAATACTGGGTGGCCGCGTCATCGGGGCCGCTCAGTATTTTCTGGGCATCCTCGATGGTCATGGCCGAGATGGCGTCCACGAAAAGAGCCTTGGCCTTGGGCGTGGCCTGTTCGGCGGCCCGGTTCAGCTTCAGTTCCAGATCGTCGACCAGGCTCGAATACCCGGCTGCCTTAAGCGCCTTCTGCACCGTGGCGAGCTGTCCCGGCAGGGGGATGTGGATGGCCTTGTCCGTGTAAAAGCCGTCCGTTTGGCCCAGATTGGCGACCACGTTCTCGGTGCCCACGCGCAGGGCTTCCTTTAAACCGTCGCCCATTTCGCCCTGGGACAGGGAGCCGGTTTGTGAGCCGCCGGAGGACAGCAGCCCGAGGCCCTGCTGCAACAGGTTGTTCTGCGCCCGGACTGTGGCGGACATGAGCAGCAACGCCGCGGCCAGGACAAGGATGGTCGTCGGATACGGTGATTTTGTACGAACAGGCATGGATTCCTCCGGTGTTGATGGCATGTTTGGAAAGACTCTAGGTCCGTTCCAGTTGCGCAGGCAAGGGAAAAATGAATTGATGGTTTTGCGTGAGGGACTCAGCTGAGTTCATCCATCAGGGTCCCCGTATCGCGCATGAGGAGCCGGATCAGGATTTCCTCCAGGGACAGGGTCGGCGTCTGCCGCCGCGCCTCCACGGCCTGGTCCAGGAGGTCGGCCTGGGAATCAAGGGCCGTGGCCTGGTAGGTCAGTCCGTTTTCGCGCTGGGAGTAGATTTCTTCCAGGGTGGCCATGTCGCCGATATGGGTGGAGAGGCTGTCCAGTTCGGTTTGCAGGCTTCCCGCCGGATTGTCTTCCAGATTGCCGCCGTCGAGGGCGGCCAGACCGGCTTCATCCAATTCCTGAAAGACAACGTCGAACCCGCCCCCTCCCGCCGCCGAGGGCAGCGACTGGATGTGCACCTTGCCGCCTGCGCTGATCTGGTCCGTGCCCCACTGGGATTTGTCCAGCACGGCGATGCCGTTGTGGTAGGTGCCTTCGATGATCGGCGTGATGCTGTCGCGCAGGGCGTTGTACTGATTCGCGACATCCGTTGAATAGGCCAGGTCTCCGTCCTTGATCTGCTGGGCCAGGCTCCGCATTTCTTCCAGGACGCCCTTGATCGCGCCTGCCGCGCCGGCAGCGATGCCGACCATGGACGAGGCTTCCTGCACGTTCTTGCCGGCCCGGCGGATGGCCGCGCTGTCCGAGCGCAGCCTGCCGGTGATGGCCTCGTCGAAGGGGTTGGTCAGAGGCTTGACCGGCTGCTGTCCGAGAATCATCTCGCGCAGGTTCGCGCCCACGGCGGAGCCCTGGAAATAGGCGTTCATGAGCAGGTCCTGCTGCCACATCTGGGTGGCTGTGGAGACGACGAAGAGTTTTTGCAGGTCGCTTAAGGCCATGAAAACCTCTGCACTGGCGCTTACGGTGTCGAACGGTCGAAACTTGTCAGAACATTCTTAATGAATCGGCTGGTTTTCAAAATTCATTAATACATGACTTCTTCCAGGGTGAGCCCCCGGGCCGGGGCCGTGGCCGGGGCCTTGCGGCGATCACGCCCTTCGAGGATGGGAAGGACATCCGCGGGGGCCAGCCCGCCGCGTCCCACTTCCACCAGCAGTCCCATGAGGTTGCGGACCATCTGTTTTAAAAAACCATCGGCCTGAAAGCGGAAGATCCACTCCGCAGGGTGCTGTCCCTGGGTGCGGACAATGGGCTCCAGGGTGCGCACGGTGCCCTTTATCTCCGTGCCGGCGTTCTGGAAGGCGGCGAAATCGTGGGTTCCGGCGAGTACACCGGCGGCCTGGTCCATGGCCTCGAAATCAAGCCCGCGCACGGGCCAGACAAAGGGGGCCCGCTGGGGCAGGGTGAAGCCGGGTTCGGTCCAGAGCGTGTAGGCGTAGCGCTTGGAGCGGACAGAAAAACGCGCGTGAAAGTCGTCCTGCGCCTCCCGCGCCTCAAGGATGGCGATGTCGTCAGGGAGCATGGCGTTCAGGGCCTGCCTCCAGGGGATATGCCTCTTGGACTCGGGCACGTCGAAATGGGCCACCTGGGCCAGGGCGTGTACGCCCGAATCCGTGCGTCCGGAGCCGTGGACCCGGATCGGTTCGCCGCAGATGCGGCCCAGTTTGCTCTCGATGGTGCCCTGGACGGTGGCACCTCGGCCTTGCACTTGCCAACCCTGGTAGTTGGTGCCGACGTAGGCCACGGTCAGGCGGATGCGCGGCATGCTAGTTCCCGCTTTCGCCGGTCTGCAACCGGGTCAGGGCGGCGGAGAGCGCGGCCGCGCGGTCGGCCCGCACCGAGGACAGGATCTCCCCGGCCTTGCGTCCGCTCATTCCCGCCAGGATTCTGACGGCGATGGGCTCTTCCAGGGTTTGCAGGACCAGCGCGGCCTGCTTGGGCTTCATGTTCGAATAGACGTCGATGAGGTGCGCCATCTTCTCGTCCTGGATGCTGCCGGCGGAGTCGATGAGGTTTTGCATCCTGACTTCAAGCTCGCGCAAGGTGGTCAGCTTTTCGTCGACCTGGGCTTCCAGCACGCGCAGTTCCGCTTCTCTCTTGGCCAACGCCTGTTCGCGGGCGGTGATGTCCTGCGGCTGGTTGCCCTGGCCTTCAGAATCGGAGGCGTTGCCTTGCGGCTGTTCTGCGGGTGCCGCCGATTCCTGGGCCAGCGCCAGGCTCGCGGCGACCGCCGGGCGGATGACCACGGGTTGCAGCAAGGGGCTTTCCGGGGCGGTGGGCGGAATCCAGAGCAGGCAGATGGCGGCCAGCTTGACCACCGCGAGGGCGACGATGGCCTGGACCAGCCTAGAAAATCGCGCGCCCGTGCCGGAGGGTGCCTGTTTCGTCGAATTCTTTCTGTTCTTTTCGCTGTTCGTCCTGAACATGTTTTTCTGCCTGTTTGGCCCGGAGTTTTTCCAGGAGTTTGCGGTCCTTGGCCTTCGCCACCAGTTCGAGCCGACGGGCTTCCGCCAGGTGCTTGAGCTCGTCCAGTTTTGCCTGCGCGTGTTTTTTGTCAAGTTCCAGACGCTCGCGCCATCCCGTCCACAGCCACAGCTCCGCCTGGGTCATTTGTTTGAGCGTGCCCAGCGTGAGCAGGCAGGCCTGAAGATCTGCGCTCAGGGCTTCCAGGCGCGTGTTCTGCTCCGCAATCTGTTGTCTGGTCAGGCTCAGCGCCAGTTTGGCCTGATCCTCGAGCTGCCTGCGGTATTCCAGGATTTTTTCCAGTTTGAAATGAAAAGGGCGCGTCATGGCGGTGCCGAAGCAAGAAGCGTGCGAAAAAAAAGCCCGGCCATGGGGCCGGGCGTGCAAGACTGCGGCGGCGAAACGCCTAGGCCGCGCCGGCCGCCGTGGCCGCCTGAATGTATCCCTGACGCAGGGATTCGATCAGCTCCTTGACGGAGACGATGGCGTTGACCCGGTAGGCATTGGCTCCGGCAAAGGCGAAACCGTGTTTCAAGAGCCCTTTCTTGGCATTCACCAGGGCCAGGGCGATGCAATACGGGCTCTTGGTGAAATCGCAGGAGCTGATGCAGTGGAAGGGGCATTTGAAGGGCTTCTTGAGGCCCGCCTTCACGTCCTGCAGGAATGGCCCGTCCACCGCGCGACCCGGCAGGCCCACGGGGCTCTTGATGATCTGGATGTCCTCTTCCTTGGCGTTCACGTAGGACTCCTTGAACTTGATATCCGCGTCGCATTCGTGGGTGGCCACGAAACGCGTGCCCATCTGCACGCCGGCCGCGCCCATCTTGAGGTATTTGTGGATGTCCGCGCCGTCCCAGACTCCGCCGGCGGCGATGATCGGGATCGGACGACCGGCTTTGGCCTCGAATTCGCGCACGGCCTCCACGACTTCGGGAACCGTCTTTTCGAGGGAGAATTCGGGATCGTCGATCTGCTCGGGCTTGAAGCCGAGGTGGCCACCGGCCTTGGGGCCTTCGACCACGAAGGCGTCGGGCAGGTAGTCGAACTTGGACAGCCATTTCTTGCAGATGATGCTGGCTGCCCGGGCCGAGGAAATGATGGGCACGAGCTTGGTCTTGGCTCCGTCCTTGAGGTAGGAGGGCAGGTCCAGAGGCAGGCCCGCGCCGGCGAAGATGACGTCCGCCCCTTCCTTGATGGAAGTCTTGACCAGGTCGCTGAAGTTGGTCAGCGCGACCATGATGTTCACGCCCAGGATGCCGCTGGTCTTTTCGCGCGCCTTGCGCAGTTCGGTCGCCAACGCCCGCATGTTCGCCTCGCGGTAGTTGGAGCCGATGTCGGGCTCGCCCATGCCGATCATGGCGCCGGCGATGACGCCGATGCCGCCTTCATTGGCCACGGCCGAAGCCAGCCCCGAGAGAGAGATGCCGACACCCATGCCGCCCTGGATGATGGGGATTTTCGCAACAAGATCGCCGATCTTGAGTTGTGGGAAGTCCATTATGTTCTCCTGTATGGATTGCGCCTGCGTGGTCCGAAATCCGTGAGACTTTGAGTGGCCACTTAATGTAGGCGTTTGTGGCGCTGCTAACGCAAAACATGCCTGTGGTCAATGAAGGGCGCCGGGACTGTCGGCTCGGCAAGGGGCTGCGACCGCTCGCGCAGGCGCTGAATATTCGTTCAGCAAAAAGGGGAGTCAGCCGTGCAGGGCCAGGGGCAAGAGGGCGCAGATTTCTCCTGCGATGATGGCGGTTCCCAGAAAATCGCCATTCACGCCACCGTGCCTGCGGCCAAGCGTCAGCAGCGCGGCCAGCGGGGCGACGGACAGCGCGAGGCTCGCGACCAGGTGCGTCGGCGACAGGGTCAGCGCCGGAAGCAGGGTGGTGCATCCGCCCAGAATCAGGGCGTATCGGGTCGCGCCCTGCATGGCGTTCGCGCCCAGGCCGCAGCGTGTCAGCCGGTGGCTCAGACGCGCCATGACCAGGCAGCAGAAGCGGCCGAAGACTGGGGCGAAGAGCACCGCCCCCCACGCATTTTGCGAGACGGCCGCTTCAAGGAGCGCGGTCTGCGTCCCCAGGCCGATAACAAGGCCCATGGTTCCGAAGGCCCCGATGCGGCTGTCCTTGACGATGGCCCAGAAGCGTTCGCCCGTGGCGCCGCTGCCCCATCCGTCCCACAGATCCGCCCATCCGTCCCAGTGTAGCCCGCGGGTCAGATACAGGTTGAGCCCGGTCAGGGTCCAGGCCAGAACCCAGGTGGATAGAGGCAGCTGGGAGACGAGGGCCAGGATCAGTCCGATCAGGGCGCCGACCAGCGGATACATGGGCATGGAGCGGCTGATGGCCTCGTTGGTGGTGATGCGGGCCCGGCCCAGGCGGGTCAGGAAAGTCAGGGCGACAAGGAAGTCGTGCAGGGGATTCACGGGTGCGGGGTGTCCTTTCGGATGAGACGGATGCTCTGTCCGGGTTTGAGGTCGAGCAGGCGGGCGCAGTCGCCCTGGTTCAGGGCCAGTTCCATGACCCCCTGGCTGCCGGTCAGAAGACCGATCTGCCCTGGCTTGAGGTCCGCGTATGTCGAGGATTGCGTGACCGTCCTGCCGTCGCCCAGCATCCAGCATCCGCGCAGGCAGTTGAAATCCTTTGCACGCAGGTTCAGCAGGCAGTTTCCGAATCGGTCCACATGCAGAACCGCGCAGTCGAGAATCCTCCCTGCGTTTTCGGCCCAGGCTATGTCGTGGCGAACGATCCCGCTCGCCGCCGTGCGCGAAGCCATGGATTGCGGCGTTGCGCCCGTGGCCAGGCGCGCCGCCAGCGGGGCGAATATGTCCCGACCGTGGAACGTGGCGCTCGCGGTTTCCAATTCGGGATCGACCTTCCACCACGAGGCGGATTTGTCGATCAGAAACGACAGCAGCCCGTTGTCCGGCGCCAGGAAAAGTTGGCCATCGAGCTGGGCGATCAGAATGGAGCGGCTTGTGCCGACGCCCGGGTCGACAACGTTCACAAAGATGCTGTGGGGCGGAAAATGGACGTGGCTGGCCTGCAACAAAAAGCTCGCTTGAACGATGTTGTGCGCCAGGACTTCATGACACAGATCCACGATGCGCGCATCGGCGGCATCGCGCGAAAGGACGCCTTTCATCTGTCCCACATACGGGTCGAGATTGCCGAAATCGGTGAGCAAAACAATGACCGGTCGCATGGCACGCTTCTACGGCCTGGCCGCAAGGCTGTCCAGAGCCCGCAAGAGAAAGCTGTTGACAGTGTGAAGCACGCCTGTGTACATCCAGCCCTCTTCGGGGCGTAGCGCAGTTTGGTAGCGCATCGGTTTTGGGAACCGAGGGCCGGAGGTTCGAATCCTCTCGCCCCGACCAGGAAAAGCAAAGGCTTACAGGAAAAGCACCTGTAGGCCTTTTTTTCTTTCCCACACGCTTCCCCGCACCGTCTTTGACTTTGCAAACATATGGGTGCGTCAATTCCTCTAGCATTGGGAGATTCCGACTCTCGTAGGTTTGATCCTGCTTAGCGACAAGCGTGTCCAAGAAGTATGGGCTGACCATGGAAAGAATTGCAGGTGCCACCATCCTTGTTTTTGGGGGGGCACCTCCAGGAGAGGTGAAAAGTTGCCGGCAATGGCCCGTCCAAATATTTGGGTGCACCTATGGCCGCAGTCTGGATTTTTTGCATGTCCGGTCAGTGGGGGGCTTCAATTGATCGGGGTTCGGGATGAGGGCTGCAACTTTTCTAAGCCAGTATACACAGGTCCCTCTCTTAAATCGAAATTGTCTGTCCGATTGTAAGCATGTCTGCTAAACAGGTGATTCCAAAACGTGGCCGTGGTTGGTTCGCTGGACACAGACGGGCAGGGCGTTTGCCAAATCCCAAAGCCAAAAAAGGACATGCCATGCATCTTGACGCCTTCGCCACTCTGGACGCACTGAAGTCCAGGCTCGACGACCATCTTCCGCTTGCTCCGGGCCTCTTTCGGAGTCTGCGAAAGGACATGGTGCTGAGGTACACCTACCATTCCAACGCCATCGAGGGGAACGCGCTAACCCTCATTGAGACCAAGGTGGTGCTTGAGGATGGGTTGACCATCGGCGGCAAACTGCTGCGACATCATCTCGAAGCCGTTAACCATGCCGACGCCATCATCCATCTGGAAAATCTCGCGAAGGAGAATGTCCTGCTCGATGAGAGCGGTCTCAAGAGTCTTCATCAGCTTGTCCTGAGTGGGCTCGACAACGAAGCCGGGCGTTATCGCGGCTGCAACGTCATTATCTCCGGTGCAGGGCATACGCCGCCCGATCATCTCCTTGTCGATGAACACATGCAGAACTTTTTTGATTGGTACCGTGGCGAGGCCCAGAATCTTCATCCTGTGGAGAGGGCAGCCAGGGTGCATGCCAACTTGGTCATCACTCATCCCTTTCGGGACGGCAATGGCAGGACTTCGCGGCTCGCCATGAATCTGGAACTCATGCGGGCAGGATTTCCGACCGCCATCATCCCGGTTGAGGATCGGCTCGTGTATTACCAGAATCTGGACAAGGCGGGGAAAGACGCGAACTACGGTCCATTCGTCCAGCAGCTTGCTCAGCTGGTCGAGCAGAGTTTCGCCCCCTACTGGTATCTGCTCGGTTTGGCCTAGCCTTTAAACACAACAGCGAACGAAAAGCCCTGGAGTTGCAAGCTCCTGGGCTTTCGTATTTGGAGTACATGTTGAATCAGACAATCATGAACGCAGATATGTATGACACTTCAATCGGCAGGTGCGGTCGTGGATATGATGCCGCAATTTGTTTTCGAGGGCCTTTCCTGGCCACCTGAAAGCGTTCTGTTTTGGAAGTAATTGCTCTGTGAGCAGGCGACAGCTACTGGGCGACTCATAAAGAAAGTTCTCGATCGTGCGCTGCGGGGATTCTTGAGAAGATAGTTTTTCTTAAGGGGGCAAGGTGCGTGCAAAAAAAAGTTTTTTCCTGCAACTAGCGTTAATGATGAGAAAAATAATACGACAAGGCCCTGTTTTTGGAAATTTGAGTAGGGTGGATCGAAAATTTTGCTTGCATTTTTTTTTGAGCGGGCTATAGTGGGAATTTCTGTGATTTCAAATTTTATTTGAGAGTGAGGAAGCCTATGTAAATTTTCTTTTGTTGGTATTTGTTTGTCTGGTATGTTATATTTTATCGATATATATCATATCAATATATGAATAATATCAAATATTATATTTGATATAAGTGTTTTCTATTGCCTTTTTTTCGATTTAAAAGGTTTAAAACAGTATATTAATATTGTTAATATATTTTTATTTTTTGAGCAAGATAAATTTTATTATGTGTTGAAATTTTTTCAAGACAGAAGAGAGGAGAATAGCGATGAGTGTTTATGTTCCCGTACGGCGTAGAGCAGAGAAACGGACTGAAGAGATTTCCTTTAAGGTCAGTCGAGATGAAAAAGCTATGATTACAGCTGCTGCAAAATCAAAGAGTATGAAAGTTGCGACTTTGATCAGAAAAATTCTTCTTGAATATGGGATTGAAGTGCAGGTTCCGAAGGACGAGCCCAATGCTCTCAAACGGCCTGCTCCGAAAGTAAACCGAGAGCTGATGGTTGAAGTTGCCAAGATGAGTAACAGATTGAGCCAACTTGCCAACTGGGTGACCAAGTACAAAACAGAGGAAGATATTGTTCCCGTAGTGTTCACGCTCGTTGCATTCGACCAAACGCTTAGCGAGTTGGTTCACAGATTTGCAGCGTATAAAGAGTAGAAAAACTATGCTTATAAAGTATTTGAATAAAGGCCGTGGGGATGCGCAGAAAGCAGCTGATTATCTTATAGGTGATTATGACTGGACTGGTGAGAAAAGAAAAGAGGTTTCTGTTTTGTACGGTTCGCCAAACCTTGTCGCCAAAGTGGCAAATTCGCTGATCAACCCGAATGTTTACACAAGTGGCGTAGTCGCTTGGGCCGTAACTGACAAACCGACGGATCAGCAAATACTTGAAGCAATGTATCTGTGGCGAATTCTTGCATTCGCATGCCTTGATATTGAACGTTTTTGTCATTGTGAAGTATTGCATCGCGACTTTGATGGCGGTGTTCACGTTCATATGCTCATCGCACGCGTAGACTTGGAAACAGGAAAATGCTTCAATCCTGCTCCTCCTCGTTGGGAACAGACATTTGGGACTATGCAGGATCTGCTCAACCATCAGTATGGTTGGGCAGATCCTAATGATCCGATGCGGGCCAGAATTTTACAACCAGGACCACGCGTTTATGTTGATAAGTCTCGGCAGCGAGAAGGTTTTGAATTTGAACCAGACTCGAGGGGCATAATTCACGACATAGTGATCAATGGTATTAAGGAAGGTGAAGTGACTAATCGGTCATCAATGGTCGGTTATGTCGAAAGTTTTGATTATGAAGTTGTGCGGACAGGTTACAATTATATCAGTATTAAAAATCCAAATGGGGGTTATAATATTCGCCTCAAGGGATCTTTGTACTTAAAAGATCGAGAATTTGACAGAATAATTGAAGAAGAGTGGCGTACTGATGCTGATTTAGTCCGCTATCCGGACGGAAGAGCCGCTAATGAAGCATTTGAAAGATTCGAGGGTGTTCGTGAAAAGCGTTCAAATTATAATATGAAACGATTTGCTGTAAAAAATAAAGATTATTCTAATTTAACACAGGAAGTTATTGACTCGGAGTGGATCGCAAACTGTTCCCATAATTTTTTGTCAAAAAGATCTAAGGATTCTTATTTTGGAAGAGCCGATGTGTATCTTAGTACACTATTTTATAAATATGTAGAAATTCATACAATTGTCAAAAAAAATAACAAAGAAGAAATAAGTGTGAATAACAGGTCGCAAATTTCGAATCGCAGTAAAAATAATGATTTAAATAATTGTTGTCCAGATGATTTCTGTTGTGATGTTTTTGAAAAATATAAAGAAAATTTCAAATATTTCGAATTGTATAATTGTGATTATTTGGAAGAATTTCAGGCAATAATGAGTAAAATTATTTTTTATATTTACGATACGGATATAAAAAATAAAATTTTATCCGATATAATATATGATTTTTATAATGTTAATAGTGAGTATTATATAAATTATATAAATATTTGCAATAAATATGTAGAAAATTTTGAAATGTCTATGTCCAATGAAAATAATTTCAATGCTTGCGATGATACTCCGGAATTTCAGAGCAATAGAAAAAATCTTCTGTCCGGGTTGAAAATGTAGTTTTTGACTATTAACCACTGAAGTAATTTAACAAGGAGTTGAAATAATGTTTACTAATGAAGTAAAGTTGTTCTGTGAAAAAGAAGCGGCTGATTTTTTATCAATTAGTGTTAAAACTCTTCAGCAGTGGAGGTATTTGAAAAAGCCTCCTGTATATATAAAATTTGGAAGAAATGTACGTTATAAATCTGATGATTTGGTAAAATATATTGAAGCATGTATCGTCGAGCCAATGCGATGATGTTTTGATAAATAATATCAGTATTGATGCTTGAAATTTCGCATCTATCTAGATTTATTTGCAGGATAGCTCTTGTAGGTCTCGGCTGGCGATGCTCTTGCCCAAGGTGCTCAATATCCCTGGCTCATTTGCACATATTCTCACGCCGCTGCCGCAGGGTGTGACCCATGTAGGCGTCTATGTCCATCATGTGGTGGAAACGGTTGTCGCAGTTAGCGATGATGTCGGATCAGTCGGGGAGGTTGAATGAAGGATCTTACTGCCCGATGTCTGGCCTGGCGCGGTCTGTTGGAGTGGGGGCAGGGCGAGCTGGAACGTCGAGTTTGCATGCTTGAGCGAGCGGGTATTGTGCGGCGCGAGAAGAACTCCTTCGCGCTGGCCCGATGCGGAATAGCTTTGATGCTTGCCAGCTACGCCTGAATTTTCGGATGTCATCGCCAAGCTGGACTCGCCCGAATCCCTGGTGGCTGCCATGAGACTGGGCGTTCGGGTCGCTGCTTGGCGATAGACTGCCTGCGCCTGTTCATGACCTTGGAAAAGACCGAACAGACCGTGGACATTGTCTGGCGGCAGCGACTCAGCACCTCGGACGCTTTTTTTTTTGACATATACAGACAGCGGGTATTCTCATTCTTTTCCCGTGTCAGCTTTTGTCATTAGACCTCGTCTGGCTAGGGCAGCTTTAACTTTCGGGCAAGGTGAATATCTTCCCTTCATGTATAGGTCAAAGAGTATGTCGCCTGCAGCCATGTCACCAGCTACGGCATCATGTTCAATGGGGTTCAGTTGCGCATTGTCATGGTCACACGGCGAAAGAGTCTTATCAACTGTGCTCGTTATTGCATCCAACCGCCTCAGGGCCTTGAGGGGAGTGTGTCCTCGCCTTGCCTGGTTGCGCGGTGTTGTAATGCCTCCCCGCATGGCCCAGTAATCGGCGCGCTTCATATCTTTTGGCACGCCGTGGCTTCCGCTTGCATGAACGCTGTAAAGGGCTGCGATAGCGATTTTGTCGCCATTTCGAGACGCACATTCGAGTATCTGCAGACCTTGTTCGTTGTCGAGGATGCCGCCAAGGACGAGGAGCATGCCGATGGAAATATGTTCCCCAGACGTGCCAGTTCGGATTTCGCTTCTGGATTTCATGACTCCGAGTTGTTCCCCGGCGTCGTGAAATCCATTGTTGCCTGCCAAAACGGCTACAGGCGATGTCAAGATGAGCAGGGAGAGAAGTATGTCTCGTAAGATTGTCGTGGACATGGGGTTCTCCTTAACTCGGTCTGCTGCCAGCCTTTCTTCGCCAATGGGTTGTTGTTCCGGGTGGGGCGGTTCATTGGCTCGAAGTTTGAAATATGGCCGAATCGGTTATGAGCGTGGATCCAACTTCAGAAAAATGTCCGTCGATTCGCTAAGACGATGAGAGCCTTTTTTAAACTCGTCATCGGTGAAGATTTAGTATTTTTATATAAAAATATTGATTTATTATTTTTTCATAGAAATTTATAATTTAGTTTGATGTGTCGATTTTTCGCATCCAATTGCATATTTAATATTATACAGATGTATTGTTAATTATAAAAATATATTTAATGCGTATAAAATACGTATATTATATGTTTTAATTGAAAAGATAGGCGCATCGTTTGCAATAAAAGACGTGAACTTCGGTTATTTCGAAGTTTTACGCTGTGATTGTCGTGATTTTTGCGATTCGTTGAATGGGCTTTCCTCTTGCGCAAAAGCGTGTCTTTATGGGCTATTGTCAGTTCAGGTTGCCCAATTTTCAGCGTTCAGCGGAACAAGGGCCTGAGGAATTGATTCTGCCACTTCTCGGAGGGAGAGACGAGTTATTCTCTGTAGCGGCGGGCCACTTCGTGGATGTCCTCTTCGATGGCCAAAAATGCGTCCACGAGTCGGGGGTCGAAATGGGAGCTCCGGGACTCTATGATGATACCGCGAGTTTTCTTGTGACTGAATGCTTCTTTGTATATCCGTTTGGAGATTAACGCGTCGTAGACATCGACCAATGCAACAATGCGGGCAGAAAGAGGGATATCGTCACCAGTCAGGCCTTCGGGGTAGCCTGATCCGTCGAAGCGTTCGTGGTGGGATCGGGCGATTTCTGCCGACATGCGCAGGTACGCTGCTCTGGGATTTTTTCGGTAGGCGCTACTCAAGGTCTCGTAGCCGATGGTTGTGTGGGACTTCATTATGGCGAATTCTTTGTCGTTCAAGTGTCCCGGCTTGAGCAGGATGCGGTCCGGGATGCCGACTTTGCCGATGTCGTGAAGCGGACTCGTTGCGTAGAGCGTCTCAATGAATTGGCGGTTGATTTCCGGAAAAACGTGTTGATCCAGCGCTTGGCCCAGCAGGCGAGAATAGCTCTGAATACGTTCCAGATGGTAGCCTGTCTCCGGGTCGCGCGTTTCGGCTAGCCGTGCCAGAGCGAAGATGACCATGTCCTTGTCCTGAATGGAGAAAATTCGCTCAGCGGCTTTGATTCGCACGGCCAATTCGTCCTTATGTACAGGCTTGGTCAGGTAGTCGTCGACTCCCGCTTCGAATCCGGTCACTAGATCGGCCAAATCTTCTCGTGAGGAGATCATGATCAGGTAGGTGTAATCCTCGCCCTCTTCCCGCCGGATGGTTCGGCACAATTCAGCGCCATCCATTTCAGGCATGTTCCAATCAGTCAGAACGATTTTTGGCGACTCGTCATGCCAATATTGTAAGGCCTCTCGACCGTTTTCGGCCATGAGGACCTTGTACCCCAGCCTCTCCATGTAAAAGCCAAGGGTTCTGCGACTGAGCTTTTCATCGTCGACGATGAGCGCTTTCATGATCTACTCCTTGGAGGCCAACTGTTCCGTACCATCAAGCCAATAGCGGGCCGCAGTGGTGAAGTCCCTCCAGGCCGAGTCCAGATCTTGGGCCAGGGTTTTGGTCTGATCCCAATGGTTGCGCTCTGCTTCGATCATTATCTTCGTGCAAAGGCTTCGCAGGCGTTGGGCACCCACATAAGAGCACGGACCTTTGAAACGATGGGCCAGAGCTGCTGTGCTCGCATCGCGGCGCTTCATGGCGCGTAGGATGTCGTCCAGGGTGGATGGGCCGTCGGTAAGGAAATCTTGCAGGATTTCCCGGGCTATATCGAGCTCAAGGTTGTAGCGGCTCAGGAACTCATGGTGATGAAAATCGATAAGCTCCACTTCGGGCGTGGTCTCCTGCGTGCGCGGACGTTCATGCTTCTGCAGAACTGCCAGTAGCCGGTCCCAAGGCAGAGGTTTGGGCAAATAGTCAGACATGCCCGCATCGAGACAGCGCTCTCTGTCATTGTCCATGGCGTTGGCGGTCAGGGCGATAATGGGCATGCTCGCGAATTTTCCTCCCATGGCGCGGATGGCCCGGCTGGTTTCGTAGCCGTCCATCATCGGCATCTGCACATCCATGAAGACCATGTCGAAATTTTCGCAACGTACTTTGCCCAGGGCGTCCAGGCCGTTTTCGGCCGTACTTACCCGGAATCCTAACTTTTCAAGTAATAGGACTGCCGTTTTGCGGTTGATGCGATGGTCGTCCACCACCAGTACGTGTCCGCGTGCGGGGCCGGGTTTGGGTTCTTCCTTTTCTCTTTCCGAGGCGGTTTCTTCGTCTGTAGCGCATCCCTGTCCACGCTGGCCAAGCAGACACTCTCCTATGGCGTTGAACAGATCGCTAGCTGCCACGGGTTTGGGCAGGCACGCCCATATACCCATGTCAACGCATTGGTCGGAACTTAAAGCGCCCCACTTGGATGACATGAGGATGACTCGCGGTGAGGAAGGTTCCCCGTTGGCATAGAGCGTTCGGGCTAATTCCAGGCCGTCCATGCCAGGCATGGCGTGGTCCAGGAGTATGAAGCTGTACGGTCGCTCTGCCTCTGCCGCCTGTGCAAGGAGGCGCAAAGCGCCGAGGGCGTTGCTGGCAGAGTCGTGCTCTACGCCCCAATTCGTGAGATATTCGCTCAAGATTCTGCGGTTGATGGTCATATCGTCAACAATGAGGGCACGATGTCCGCGCAAAGTGAAAAGTCCCCCTGGCGGGTGCTCTTCAAGGCGCTTCCAGGATAGTTTGAGTTCAAAGGAGAAGGTTGACCCCTTGCCGACGGCGCTTGAAACGGTGATGTTTCCTCCCATGAGCTGGACCAGTTGTTGGCAGATGGCCAGTCCAAGTCCTGTGCCTCCGTGGCGTCGACTCGTCGAGCCGTCGACCTGGGCAAACTGGTCGAAAATGATCGGAATTCTATCTGCGGGTATGCCGATTCCCGTGTCTTCGACTGAAAAGAGGAGGGTCGTTCGTCCCTCCTCTATGTCGACACATTGTATATTTAACAGGATATGGCCTGAATTGGTGAATTTGACCGCATTGAAGAGCAGATTGGAGAGCACCTGGCGCAGGCGCAGATTATCGGCCTCGACCAAGTGCGGTGCCGCTGGGTCGAGCCGAACCAGCACCTCGACATCCTTTTCCATGGCTTTGGCCGAGACCAGACCAGCTAGCCGGTATGATTCTTCCTCCAGGTCAAACAACCGGGGGGTTAGTTCCAACTTGCCGGCTTCAATCTTGGAGAAATCAAGGATATCGTTGATTACGTTGAGGAGGCTCTCGGCCGAAGACTCAGCCATTTCAAGAAGCTCCATTTGCGTCGTGTTCAGATGGGTGTCTTTGAGCAGCTCAATCATGCTGACTGTTCCATACAGCGGGGTGCGGATCTCGTGGCTCATGTTGGCCAGAAACTCGCTCTTGGCCAGGCTGGCCGCTTCGGCTGCGGCCCGAGCCTCCACCAGACGCTGTTCGTGCAGACGACGGTTTTCAGCGTTGGTCAGCAGCACGGTCATGACTTTAAGTAACGTGATTTCGTCTGGACTCCAGTTTTTTTGCGTTCGTACCGCGTCGAATCCCGCGAACCCGAAACAATTGGAACTGTGGAAAAGAGGCAATGTGATGAGGGTCCGAATGCCCTGAGGCTCCAGAATTCCGCGCAAGGGGTCGTGTTCCGGTAACGCTGATACGTCAGCCACATGCACCAGATCACCCCGACAGTGGGCGGCGACCCAGTCCGGCACCTGGTCCAAGCGAACATTTTGCAGATTGTCTTTTTCGGGATTGATGCCGGGAGCACACCATTCATGGGTGTTGTTCATGGTTCTTGCTTTGAAATCGTATCGAAATAGGTAGGCTCGGTCGACTTCAGCAAATTTTCCAATCATGGCCAGAGCGTTATTGATGCCTTGATCCAGTTCCATGAGCGGGGTGTTTACGAAATCTATGGCCAGGTCCATGACCACTTTTTGGAAGGCGGTGCGGTAGGCGAGATTTTGTTCGATTCGGATGCGGTCAGTCACCTCCGAGCGGAAGCCGGTAGTGCCGACGATGACGCCGTTCTTGCCCCAGAGGGGGCGTTTGGAATATTCGTACCATCTTGTCTCACCGTCTGAATCCGTCTCCGAGTCCAGGCCTTCAAGAAGGGTTCCGGTGGCCCTTACCTTGGCGTCATCAGCCATGAAAGTCTGTGCTTTAACCGTTGGCCATATCTCGTTTGTGGTCCTGCCGATCACGTCTGGGGAAGATATTCCCAGATGTTCTGTATATGCCTTATTCACGGCAGTGTAGCGCCCTTGGTTGTCTTTCATCCAGACCATGAAGGGCAGATTGTTCAAAAGGGACTCCTGAGTGGCCTGCAGACTCGCCAGTTGCAGTTCGGTTGCTTGTCGCCGCTCCTCTTCGCGACAGGCCATGCAGGCCCGGGCCAACATATTTGCCAGCGGCTGGAATTCCTTGATGAAGAGTTTGTCTAACTTTTGATTCCTGGCTAGGACCAGGGAACCGAATCCCTGCAGGTGAAAAATGTGCATGGTCATGCCGTCGTGTTCGACGGCGAGGTGTTCTGGTCGCGCCGGTTCCATTCTGTCAGCTTGGTCAAGAGCTGCTTGCATCCATTCACTGGAACGTTGGTTTGCTATTGGCAGGATCATGACAGATTGCAATTTCTCATCAGAAAATTGCAACGCACCAACTGATGTGCAGTTTAGTTTGCTTAAAATGATTGACATGCATTTGCGAAGGAGCTTTTGCAGGTCAAATTCTCCGCTAATTGATAGCGCAATTTCTAAAAGTATTTTGTAGTGATGGTCATTATGAGTCTGGTTCATGTTTAGTGTATGTAAAGTATGTCTTTTTACAGAATTTTCTATGCGTATTTTTTTTAGTGATTTCGTCAAGTGTCAGGATGTATGACAAGGACAAGTGGTAATGTTCATGAGTGGATGCGATTTTAAAACCACTTTTGCGATAAAAAATGTTTGAAATAAATATAAATAGTAAGTATTGCTAATGCATGCTTGCCCATTCAAATAGATGATTTTTTAAAATGAGCTTGCATCGCCTTGGTCAATTAATTTTAATAGTCATGCCGAAGATTAATATAAATACAGTCATTTATACATTCTTTGCATGTCTATCTGTTGTTACTGTTATATGCGGATGCGGACTGTTTTGACCACATTTTGCGGAGTTTGTTTTTTTTGATTTTATCTATCTGGGATTATGTTGAAAAAGAAGTGTTGTTAATTCGTAGATAATGCGGTTTGCTTGTCTTTTTTGCGCGTACTCTGTCCGTAGTGAATATTCACGGACAGTTTGAGATATGGATTGTCGTCGACAAAGAGAATTATTGGCTGCATGTCAATTCTCATTCTGGTGTCATAGTGTTGAGGTCAAATGGAAGCGTAATGATAAATGTCGTTCCTTGGCCGGGGGTGGTTTCATAAGTAAGAGTTCCTTTATGTCTGGTGACTATGGTGTGGTGCGCTAGCGCGAGTCCTTGGCCCGTTCCCCTGCCGATGGGCTTTGTCGTGAAAAACATGTTGAAGACTTTGTTTGCTATATCTGGTGGAATCCCTGGGCCTGTGTCCTTGATGCGAATTTCTAGGTATTTTTCTTTTTTCTTAGTAGTGATGTAAATAAGACCCTTTACCTTCGTTCCTTTGACAACATCTTCGATGGCATGCGCCGCATTGATTATGATGTTAATCAATGTCTGGCCAATTTCTCCATGCATGCATGGAATCAACAGCTTACCGTCTTCGAGGTGAACTTTTACATCAGCTGAATATTTCCATACATTTTGAGTTATCGTGATGGCATTTTCAACAATTTCATTTATATCCGACATCGTTTTATCGGAAATATCGCACGGCGAGAACCTGTTCATCGCCCTGACTATGGACGAGATTTTTTCGAGCCCTTGTTCTATCCGAGTAAATGTCTTTGGCACCTCCTCACGTATGAAGTCGATATCTGCTTCTTTAAGTAACATGTTGAGGTGGCAGGGGATGTCAAAATTATGGATGCGTTGTCCGCACTTCGTGGTCGCGAACGCGAGTATCTTGTCGAGGTTTTGGTAGGATTCATTGAGGAACGTCAGCGAGTCTCCGACATATTGGATTGGCGTGTTGATTTCGTGTGCAATTCCTGCCGCAAGCTGGCCTAGGCCTTCCAGGCGCGCAGCTTGGGCCAGTTGTGCTTCCAGAGTCTTGATCTCGGTTATGTCTTCTCCGAGGAGTAGGCATCCCGTCATGGCGCCGACGTCATCAAGAAGCGGGGTCACTGTAACAACGAGGAAGCGGTCGGAGCCATTTGCGTGAATGAATTTCACGTTGCTGACCTTGGTCGCACTTTTTTCGGCCCGGCATTCTTGGATGGCGCGGTCGATGACGTCCCAGTTCCAGGGAATGGGCTGATGCTGGAATTTTTTGCCGATTGCCTGTGAGTATTGTAGCCCGAATGAGCGTTCGGCGGCATGGCTCCATTGGGCAATGAAGTTGTCGTTGTCTATGGCGATGAGTATGGCTGAAATGGCTTTCAGAGTGATCTGCAAATTCTGAATTGCCTGAATGCGCAAATAAATTTCTGAGTTGAGACGCTGGTTGGCGAGGGTGAGTTGCAGCGTTCTGTCTTGGATTGTTTTTTCCATCACATCGTATGCTTCTTCGGCGATGGACCGCGCTTCAATCAGACGTAATTCATGCACGCGGCGCATCTCGGCATTTGTCAGCAACTGCGAGGCAATTTTCAAGAGGTTGATTTCCTCTTCTTCCCAAATCTTATCTTTTCTCATCGATTCGTATCCGACAAAACCGGTGCATTGTGAATCATGGATGATGGGAATGGATATAAAGGCATGGATTCCCTGGCGTCGTAAACTTGTCTGTATCGCGCTGTCGAGGGTGAGGGACTCCGTGCTCGGGATGTAGACTTCTTTGTCTGCCCGATGAAATCTGGCAAGGGCTTCAAGTGTTGACTTTGAAAGCTTACGCCGTAGATCGCTGCTGGTAGATGTATCATGAATGCGCCATTCATGAGTGTTAATGGCGTGCTCCATTGAATAGTCATATCGGAAGACATAGGCCCTGTCTGCATCGCAAAATGCGCCTATCATGCCTAGAGCGTTTTGTATTGCCTCATCCATTTCCGTTGCGGGATGATTGACTAGGGTGATAGCCAAATCAAGGATTGTTTTTTGTAATGCGGAATGACGTTTCAGCTTTTTCTCGGTTAGCCGTTTCTGGGTGATATCCATTGATAAGCCGATAATGCCGCACACTGTGCCGTCGTCGGCGAGGATCGATTCAGCGCGTGTGGAAAAATCTAGAACTTTTCCTTGCCACACCAGTTCGCGCTCTTCTTCAATGAACCGTTGCTTGCCGCTCAGCAGAGGCGCAACGAAATGTCGAAAAGCATCTGCCAAGTCCGAAGGAAATATGTCGTGAGCCTTTTTTCCGATCAGGTTTTCCAGTGGTTGTTCCAGGAAGCGGCAGGTAGCTGCATTGGCTGTTACAAGTCGACCATCGATATCTTTTTGCCAAGCGTATCCGGGGAGCGCGTTGAAGAGCGTGTTGAACTCGTCCATATGTTTGCGAAGCTGTGCTTCGGATTTTTCTTTTTCCTCCAGTTGGGCTCGCAGGAACGCTCTTGTTGTATTCAGCCGAATTGCCAATCCAAAGCCAGCAAGAAGCAGTATGCTAAGCACTGCGGCAAGAAAAGCCACTGGCATCGTTTTGGAGTTGAAAATGCTTTCCGCTGGAATAATGGCGATAATCGAAAAGCCTGAGTTATTGATGGGAGCGATAACGGCAATGCTTTCATCTGACCAGTTGGACAGTCGCTTGTCGAGATATCTGGGTGTGTTGATGCGTGTAGCGGTACTTTGGATTACGGAGAAAAAATCGGGGAGATCATAATTGCCTATAGTAGATGACAGTTTGCGGCAATTATCGTGTTGCAGGAATATGAGTTCCTGCAATTCTTCTTGTTCATTATTAAAAAATCGACGCAGTAAAATGGATGCTATGATTCGGACGCGGAACGATCCTACTATTTGGCCGTTGGAGATGATCGGTCTGGAGATGGCGATTGTCGGAGTCGACGATGTTGTCTCGCATTCAAGCAGTTCTTTGGTTTTGTTGTCATTGTTGTAAATTTCCAGTGTTTCGTGGTTGATGTATGTTGATCCAATGATTTGATTTTTATTATTGCTTATAAATAATATTTTATTTTTTTTATTGTCATAAATTTCGTAAGAATAAATTAACTTATTTTGTATGCTTATTTCTTCTAAGAGATTAATTGCTGGTTTGAGCGATGGACTAATTTCACTATGAGTTATAATGTTGTTTGAGTACTTTTCATTGAATAGTTTTGCATAATTAATAATATGTGCGTTTTCTGATAATAATTTAGTATCTTTTTGTGTTAACGATAATATAAAGTCAATATTGAAAGATATTCTTTTTACTCTATTTTCAAATTGATTTATTCTTATTTTTGTAAGATTTGTTTCTGAGTCGTATAAGAATATTAGTGTGTAAGATGTTATGATGATTGAAATAATAAATACGGCAAACGTTATGGATGTATTTATTTTTCTTTCATATTGATGTTTTGCATTCTGTTTGTTTTGACTTTTTGTGATCATTGTAAATTGTTATAATTTTGTTGTATCAAAATATTTGCGTTGAGTTTCTGGGGATTGCTTTGGGAAGCCTGATGTAATTGCAATGGATTCATAAAATCCTGAAAGTGGCCGGCGGAGTGGGGCGGGAGGATGTCGGCGCGCTCCGAACCGCGCGATGTATTTGTGGGCAAGATCGTGTGGCGCTATCGGGATCGCCGGGAGAACGGGGGAGGAGTTATTGCTATATTCACGCGCAGACTTGATCCCTGCCTTGTTTCTTAGCTCGGTACAATGCCTGGTCGGCTCTTTCCAATAACGAGGCCAGAGTGTCACTCTCTGTAAACTGGGCGATGCCGATGCTTACGGTGATGAGGTGTTTTTTGTTCATGAGATCGGCCCTTCGTAACGTTTCGCAGATTCGTGATCCCAAGGCGAAAGCTTTCTCAAGTTCGGTCATGGGGAGCACGGCCAGGAATTCCTCTCCTCCTACCCGTGCGGGGAGATCTTCCTTTCGACACAAGGAGCGCAGGATGCGGGCAAAGCCCTGAATTGCCAAGTCTCCTGCATCATGCCCAAAGACATCGTTGATATATTTAAAATGGTCAAGGTCGGCCATGAGGACGCTAAGGGGATGCCGGTGACGAGTGGCCAGTGAGATTGCTTCGTTAAGTCTCTTCATGCAGTAGCGCCTGTTGGCCAGTTCCGTCAGATAGTCCGTTTGGCTGAGGTGACGAAGTCTTGCCCTGCTTTCCGCCAGATTTTTATTTTGCAGGGCCAGTCGTTGCTCGATCATTTTTTGGTGCGAGATGTCGACGATAACTCTGACTATGCCTCCGTGCCCGACGCCTTTGCCACGAAAGGAGTGGCTTGAGTAGAGGCAATTGTGCTCCTTGCCGTCGGTAAAGATGAAGTTGACCTCTTTGTTCGATATTTCCGAACGTTTTATGATGCACTCCTCCAGAGGTTGAGATGCTAGGCGCTTGAGCATGGGAAGATGGCCCGCCTCGCAGACCGTTTTGCCGATTATCTCGTCACGTGTGACGCCGAAGCATTTTTCATAAGCACGGTTCAAAGTGATGAAGCGCATGTTTTCGGATTTAACGAGAATCGGGTTTGGCAGAGCGTCGAGTATTTCATGCAGGAAGGACAGTTGGTCAGCCAAAGCTTGTTTGGCATTGAGTTCTTCGTTGACATCGATGATGATGCCCGAAACCCGTTTAGGGTTTCCATTGTTGTCGGTTTCGGTGATCTTGCCGCAGGCGCGGATCCAGCGCCATGTGCCGTTGTGGTGGCGCATTCGCGCGTCGGTTGAGAAGCTGTCCGCGTGCCCCTCGCAGTGAGCCAGAAATGCCTGGGTGGCGCGCTTCCTGTCCTCGGGATGCACGAGGCGTCGTAGTAGCCTGAACGTGATTTTTTGGGATGTTAATCCATGGTCGCCCAGGAGGTCGGCCCAAGCCTCGTTGATGCAGATCGAATCACGGCTCAGGTCCACATCCCAGGTCCCGGAAGCCGTGCCTTTAATGATCATTTCCAGGCGGTTGCGCAGTTCGCGCTCTGAGGTCACCAGATTGTGGTGCCGAACTGCGGCGTCCAGGGCACCGAGAAGTTCGGTCTGCGAGCAAGGCTTGATCAGGCAGCGGAACAGTTCTCCTTCGTTGACAGCCTTGCTCACGGCGGCGACATCGGCTTGTCCAGTCAGCAGTACTCGGGGTATGTCTGGGTTGATCTCCCGAACGCGTGACAGGAAGGATATTCCGTCCATGCCGGGCATTCGGTAGTCGGACACGATCACCGAAAACCGCTGGTCCGCGAGTAATGTGTCAATGGCGCTGATCGGGTTTGTTTGGGTTTCGACGAGGTAGCGTGCGTGGAGACTGACGCGAATGGAGTCTAGCAGCTTTTGGTCGTCATCCACAAAGAGGGCGGTTTTTTTCATTATTCGTCTCTTTCTATTACGCACCGCGGAATCCGGGTTCGTATAATAACGGAACGTTTATGCCGGCGGGGCGAAGATGTAGATCGGTTCGACGATTTCTTTGTGCTTGGATATTTCAATGAGTCGAAGAATGTTGGATTCGGTCAATTCCGCTCCTTTAGCCAATAGGAGCAAACCGTCGCTGGTCTCAATATGGCTGTCCAGAATCATGGCCTGTTTGAGTTGGCGGATTTTGACAGCTTTGCGCACGAGTTTCCGGATATTGTGCACGGTATGCTTCAGCCCTTCTATCAAGTGCGGTGGGTAGGGCGGATCGCTGTGAAGCAAACTCTGGAAGATTTCGGAGGTTGGAATGCCGCGCTTGTGAAGCATGTCGAATTTGCACGCTAAATTGAGAACAGCGGTTTTCTGGTCCATATTCGGAGAGAAGGGGGCAAGCTGATCGGCAATTATGGAAGACACGGAGCCAAGCCTCGGAATGCGCTCGATAAGAAGTGCGCCGATGCGAGGGTGTCTGGCGTGCAGGGTCTCTTCGTCTTGAGTCAGCGGGATGCCCCGATTGAGTTTGTCAAATATTGTCCGGGGCAAGCCTAAGCATCCCAGATGGGAAAGCATTGTTGCCAGTTCCAGATCCAAGGTGGATGGCAGGCTAAGGGTTTGTGCAAGGCGCAGGGCTAAGTTGCGGATTCGTTCGGCCCGTGCGAAGGCTTCGGGATTGGCCAGTCCGAGAGCTTCGGACAGAACTCGTACGGTACTGTGCACGGTGCTTTGGAGTACCTCCCGTTCTGTGACCATTCTGGTGAATTGTTTGAGGCCTTCTTGTAGTGCGTCCGCAAGCTCAGCCTGCGGACAGGGCTTTACAAGAAATTTAAAGATCTGTCCCTGATTGACACCCATGGCTGCCACGTCTGTATTCGCTTGGCCTGTCAGAAGAATGCGTATGGTGTGTGGGGAGATGTTCCGGACATGCGTGAGGAATGTAACTCCATCCATTCCGGGCATCTTGTAATCAGAGACAGTTATGGCGATGCGTGGGTCGCGCCTGATCATATCCAAGGCCTTGAATGGATCGATGGCGGTGACTATGGTGAAGGTACGCCGCAGGAATAATTTGAGCGCGTTGAGTGTTTTTTCATCATCATCCACCAAAAGAATCCGTAAAGAAGTATCGTTCAGCGATATAGAACTCATGCAATTTATTAATTTATTTGTTTAATAATGGTAATAATTGTCAATTGGCAATTCGATTTTAATCATTTTAGTACTAAAGTCATTCATGTCCCACGGAGCATCTTCATGTATTTTTCCGCCTAACTCTTTTAATATTAAGTTAATACTATGTGAAGAAAGCCACGCAGGATTGTCTAATTTTTTATTTTCAAATTCTCCAGTAATGTATATGTTGATTTTTTTATCTATTTTTATATTAATTTTCACTGTAGAGTTATACATTGCCCTTATTAAAGATTCCTTTATTGTGTACTCCAGTATTATTGTGAATAATAATGAGTCGCATAATAAGTATAAATCAAATATTGTTGAATTGTTACAATCTGTGAATTCGGTTATCAATGATAGATTCTTGTCTATTATTATATTTGTATGCTGTTCATTTATTGCGTCGAATAGTTTCACTATGTCTATATTGTCTTTTGATTTTGAGTAGTTGCCGCTCTCTATGAGAGATATGATTTCATGTATGTTTTTTTTCTTAAATGATGCGTTAAATATAGCGCATGCATCGTTAAGGTGTTTAAGGAGTTCTGTCTTTCTGCAAGGCTTTTCGATAAGTCTGTATATAATATCATTATTAAACGCAAAAAGTGATAGCTTTAAATCTGCATATGCTGTTAAAAGAATGCGCAGTGATTTAGGAGAAGATTCTTTTGCCTCTTTTAAAAACTCAACTCCGTTCATTTCATTCATGCGAAAGTCTGAAACAATTACGGCGTAATTGTTTCCGTTACGTATTAGCTCTATTGCTTCTTTCGGACTTGCTGTAATTGTGATATTAAAGTCATTGTTGTAAGATTTTACAAACGACTCAAGTATTTTTTCTTCGTCATCAACAAAAAGAACTCTTCTGTTCATTGAATTGCTCCATGTATTTCATTGCTGCACAGGTTGCGCCAAGAATCGATTTGAGATTTAATCATAATGTTTGAATTCATTATAAAATCAAATGAATTCCTATTGAATCTATTTCTGAGGCGAACAAGTTCGTGGTCCATGCAATTGGCAATAAAGAGGATCATTTGAGGTGTGGGCGTTGCGGCTGTCACGACGTTTTCATCGTGATGCGCTCGGATTATGCTGATCTGAGAATAGCTGAACCCCCATCGCGCGAGAAGGTAGGCTCCAATGTCCGCGTGGGTTGTGCCCAAAACCCGTTGTTCTGCGATGTTAACGGGGCACTGTTCTTCTTCCACTATGGTGATGATTTCGGAAAACTCACGCTCCATGCGCGATGCGAGGATGAATTTGCCGATATCGTGGAACATTGCGGCCATGAAGCAGTCGTTATGGAGTGATTCAGATAATCCGGCGTCAATCGCGATAGTCTTTGCAAACTGGGCAACTCTGAGGCTGTGCTCCCATAGCATGTTGATGGAGAATCTCGGATTTTCCAAACTTCCAATGTTTTCGAAAAGATGCGATGCTTTTGTGATGTTAAGCAGGGTCTGCTGCCCCATCATTTTAACGGCATGAGTGATGTTTTGAGCCTGGGTGGGGAAGTTGAAAAATGCGCAATTGGCGACGCGCATCAAGATCGTCGAAAGTGCGATGTCCTGGCTGATGGCTGTTCCGATCTCTTCCGGTGTTGTGTCGTCTTTAGAGAGGAGGTTAATGAGTTTTTTGTGAGCTTCAGGTGAAGAAGGTATTGTTTCGATCTCCGCGACCATATATTTTATCGTTTCGTTTTCAATCATCATATTCGACTTCAATGTGTTGTTGATCGCTTCTACTAGGCTGCTTGTCTTGCATGGTTTGCTGAGATATTCATTGGCATGTTGTATGTTTTTAAACACTGTTTCTTTGTCTGAGTAGCCAGAGAGGATGATTTTTCCAACATCTGGTTTGAGTTTTTGTATATCCTTCAGAACTACGCCTCCATCCATATTTGGCATCCGCATATCTGTGACCACCACATCTGGCCAGATTTGTTTGAACATGGAGAGTCCCTCCTGTCCACTTTGCGCAAAGCTCATGTCCCATTCAGAACGCATATTCCTGAGGCTGAGTTTGAGGCTTTGGAGGATATTTTCCTGGTCGTCGATGAATAGTATCTTGGCTTTCATAGTCGAAATTTATGATTTTCCAGGTCGTAGATCTGTTTTCTTAAGAATGATCATTTTTGCTTGATTTCCGGTCTGGTGGTGTGTTTTACGGTTCAGTCGCTCACGGTCTTTATTTTTGTTGGACTCGGTGCCGACGTGCACGGCCTAGGCTTGGAAGTGGCCGACTCAAGAATCATAACGGATAGTTTGTGGAATACGATTGTTTTTAATACGTAGAAAATGCGGTTTTTGTACTGTCGGTATGGAGAAATCTCGAAATGCTGTTACGCTATTGGCATCGTATCGAAACGAATCCCTATGAGTTGAATTTTTGATGACGGCATGGTGCCCCGTGTTATTTCTCGTGGCGGTGGAAAGAGAGTTTTTGGGGCTCCCTGGTAGGAGCGTTCGGGCTGAGGTTATTGCCCTCGTTCAAACGGCTGGCTTTTTATGATATTTTGTTGAAGTGAATGATGAGAATGCGCTCGATTTGAATATTATCTCTTAAAAGATTGATGTATATTTATATATATTCATTTTATTGACATTTAAAAATTATTTATCATTATTTATTTGTACATGAGTATTCTTTTTTAAATTTTATCATTGCTAAGCACCTGTTGCTGGTTAATGTGGAGAGCGTGTGACGGATAAAATTCTCATAGTTGACGACGATCCTCATATTCTAGAAGGATTACGGACGGTGCTCTGCACATCATTTCATCTACGTACAGCACTCGGGCCAGATAAGGGGTTGCAAGTCTTGAGGAGTTCAGGACCATATGCCGTTGTCATCGCCGATTTGAAGATGCCAGGCATGAACGGGATTGAATTTCTTACTCGGGTTAGGGAAATTTCACAGCGTACAGTACGGATCATGCTGACCGGGTATGCTGATGTGGACACGGCTATTGCGGCAGTAAATACAGGCGAGGTGTTTCGTTTTCACACCAAGCCTTGTCCAACGGATGTTATTCGGAAAACGCTGAGCGATGCTTTGAGCAGGTATCGGGCTGAAAGCGTTTTTTTTCCGGGGGCTACCACCGTCTCTTCGATTGATGTTGTGGCTGCTCAGGGGGAGGTGTCTGGTGGTGCCAAGGGTGGCATGCCCGTGCTTTCGGTGCTCACGGGAAAGGAAATGCGTGTGGCGGACCTGATACGCATGGATGCGTCGTCCAAAGAAATCGCTCATATCATGAATATTTCTCCCCGTACCGTAGAGGCGCATCGGGAAAACATCCGAAAGAAACTGGGGCTGGCCAATGTCAAAATTAATCTGCAAGGGTTTCTGAAGACAATTACGTAGTCTTGCTCCGCGTTCTCGGAGCTTTCCGGGTCCGAGGGGTGCATCCCATGCGGCGAAGTTCGTTGCGGAGTTCCTCGTTTTTTTGCCGCAGGAGTTCCAGTTCTCGTTTCAGAAGTCGAATCAAGTCGTCGCCTTCTGACGTTCCTGTATGCGTTTCTTCATCCGGCCCGTAGAGTTTCTTCCAGCACAGTATTCGTCCGGCGGTCACTCCAAATTCGCTGCTCAGAGCCAAAAGATCTTCACCATTAAGCAGGCGCTCGACCGCTGCGGTTTTGTGCTTTCCTTGAATATGCCTTCCTTTGCGTACCGCAATCAAAGATTCTGCAGTTGAAAATTCGTGTTTGCTTGCGGCTATTCTAGCCGTAATCTGTTTTTCTGCATTATTAGTCTCCATCGATTTCTTCCTTATCTGAATTTATTACGTTAATTTGCTCTTGCATGCATCGACATCGCTGCTCAAGTGCCAGCCAGAAGAAGTGTCGCCCGCTTTTTAGCATCCCACATATTGATGAATTCTTCCCGAGGAATGGGTTTGATCCCAAAAATGGGATCCATGACCCATATGGTATGCTTGGAAGTGGCGAAAACAGTCACGAAATGGCTGAACTTCGGCACGAATTTATCGCTCACATAAGAGTAGAATCGGCCATAGATTGGTATTTTGCGCATGAAGTTGAAAATGTAGTGGTTGTATTCCATCTCAAGCGGTACAATTGACGGACGGCCTCTGCCCAGCTGTTGTTCCAAAAATGTCGTCGTGCTCAACAGAGCGAAAGCCTGTTTGTCCCTGCCTGTGGCAATCGCTTTGAGTTCCCCAACATTGTATCCGGTGGCTTTGCTTTCGGGCGGGGTCTGGCGCAGCAGCTCCCGCTGACTGACCGGATCCTTCCAGTAGGTTAATACGCTGACCAGACAAGCCAGACCACAGGAATAGTCGTTTTCCTGGGCCACGAACGGAACCAACACATAGGATGTCTCCTCCAGTAGGCCCAGAGTGACGAGGGCGCCGATATTATCCGTGTTTGATGGGAGGCAGCCCGTCAGCATCAGGGCGGTGAGCCAACTTAGAGCGCGTAAGTATTTGGGGGGCGTCGGTTTCACGCTGTCGCTCCGCCCAGAATGAGCTGGCGCTCGAAAAGGGGGGGCAGAGGGATTGGAATTTCAAAGCGGAGGCCACAGCGCTGTCCACTGATCCAGGCCACAGTGCACGTGGCGTCAAGGAAAGACTGAGCAGGATTGTCGGGCAGCATGAGGCTTAGCCTGAATCTGTCCGCGCCGGGAGTGACCTTTTTTGGGGGTGGAAAGACTGCATTTTTCAAGACTATCTGGATACCGCTTTCGCTGATGTCCACAGGAGCGCCCGTCATGTCGCCGGACGGAGTGTGTAACAGAGCCACGGATTTGTCTGTCGCCATGGGATATCGAATAGATTCTCGGCGCTCCATACTACGGCGATGGAGATGATGCATGATCTTCAGTTTGCGGACAGCCCATACCATGAAAGTCGCTGAAAGTATAAGAAGCACTACTCCTACGGCCAACGTGGCGAGTTGGATGTACAGTGCGACAGTGGCGTCATGTTTTGAATACACATTCAAGCTGACATCGATTGCCGCCTGGGTCTGCTCCATGGTCTTGCTCTGCGCTATTTCCTCTTTCGACATCGGCGTGGGCAGGGCCTGCTGAGCAGCCCCCGGAAGTGGCGCAAGATGAAGAAGCAGGACCAGGGTGAGGAAAAAGGATCTCATTGCGGTGTGCTCGCGAGTTTAAGTTTGAATTTCATGGCAGATGCGGCCATCCATTGCCCGGCCACTTTTGGATTACTTTAAAATGATAACAGGGTGCGGGGCTCAAATCTACGGATTATGGTATTTGTCGGTATTTATTACGTAATAATACCCCGCAGCCCATGTTTGAAGGTAGTTCCCCGCGAATGACAGTGGACAGAAGCGAAGGCCGTTCGGTCTGTACGCGGTGATAATTCCGTATTCCTTACGCATTCATTATGCTTTCATTTTGCGGAGTTGGGAGTGTAGTAGCTCCTCTTGGCGTGTATATTTTCACATCCACATTTTGGGAAACCATGAAGACAGTTCTCGTCACCGGCGGAGCCGGATACATCGGAAGCCACACCTGCGCGTCCTTGCTGGGGAGCGGATACGACGTGGTGGTCATGGACAGTCTGGCCAATAGCCATGAATTGGTCTTTGATCGCCTTGGGCGGATCACTGGTCGCGAGGTGGCCTTTGTACGGGCGGACGTACGGGACGAGGCAGCCCTGGAGCGGGTTTTTTCGACGTATTCCATCGACGCGATAGTGCATTTCTGCGGCCTCAAGGCCGTGGGGGAATCAGTTGAGAAACCTCTTGAATACTATGATGTCAATCTGGGCAGCACATTGGCTCTCTGCAAGGCAATGGGGCGTCATGGTGTCCGCGACCTTGTCTTCAGCTCCTCGGCCACGGTTTACGGGGCGGTCGAGGAGTTTCCCATACCCGAAAACGCATCGCTGAGCGCGGCCAATCCTTACGGCCGCACCAAGCTCATGATTGAGCAGATTTTTTCCGATCTGCACGCCTCCGACCCTTCCTGGAACCTGATCATGCTGCGTTACTTCAACCCGGTGGGCGCACATCCCTGCGGCCTCATCGGGGAAGACCCGCAGGACACACCCAACAACCTCTTTCCCTACATCTCCCAGGTTGCGGCGGGCCGACTGGCCGAGCTGTCGGTCTATGGCGGAGACTATCCGACCCCGGACGGTACGGGCGTGCGCGACTACATTCACGTCATGGATCTGGCCGAGGGCCATCTGCGTGCCCTGGAGCACCTGGAGGCTAAGCCCGGCTACGCCGTCTTCAACCTAGGCACTGGCCGGGGCTATTCCGTGCTGGAGGCCGTGCGTACCTTTGAAGCCGTGAACGGCATTGAAGTGCCGCACCGCATCACCGCGCGCCGTCAAGGCGACGTGGCGGTCTGCTACGCCGATGCGCGCAAGGCGCGTGAGGTGCTGGGGTGGGAAGCGAAGCTTGGCATCGAGGACATGGTGCGGGATGCCTGGAACTGGCAGCGGGAGAATCCGGATGGGTATCAAAATGATATGATCCCGGAGGGTAGGATGAATCCTGATTTCAAAATTGATCTTGAAGTTGAACAGCGTAGGTAGCGATTCCAATTCCGGTGCAGGACAGGAAAATCTGCCGGGTAAACGGAAACGAAAAGTGGTGGAGCTCGGTGACGCCTCGATGGAAGGAAACATTTCACGGATAGGAAGATTTTTATGGGTTCTGAGATTGTCGCTATTGTCGGGCTTGGTTATGTCGGGTTGCCTCTGGCCATCGAGTTTGGAAAGCATGTCCGCACCATCGGATTCGACCTCTCGGAGCGCAAGGTCGCCGATTACAGGGCTCACCGGGACCCGATGGGCGAAGTGGATGCGCAGGGCTTCGCCGCGTCCGTCCATTTCGAACCGACCACGGACCCGGCCCGCCTGCGCGAGGCCGACTACGTCATCGTGGCCGTGCCCACGCCCATCGGCTCCGACCGCCGCCCCGACCTCACCCCGGTGGAGAAGGCCGCGCAGACCGTAGGCCGCAATCTGAAGCCCGGCGCCGTCGTCATCTTCGAGTCCACGGTCTACCCCGGCGTGACCGAGGAGGTCTGCGTGCCCATCCTGGAGCGGGAGAGCGGCCTGGTCTGGAAAACGGGCTTCTTCGTCGGCTACTCCCCGGAGCGCATCAATCCGGGCGACAAGGAACACACGGTCACCAGAATCACCAAGGTCGTGTCCGGCGACACCCCGGAGACCCTCAAAAAGGTCTCCCGCCTCTACGCCTCCATCATCACCGCCGGAGTCCACCCCACGGCCACCATCAAGGAGGCCGAAGCCGCCAAGGTCATCGAGAACACCCAGCGCGACCTGAACATCGCCCTCATGAACGAGCTGGCCATCATCTTCGATCGTTTGGGCATAGACACCCTGAACGTGCTCAAGGCAGCCGGCACCAAATGGAATTTCCTTCCTTTCCGTCCGGGCCTGGTGGGCGGCCACTGCATAGGCGTGGACCCCTACTACCTGACCTACCGCGCCGAAATGGCCGGCTACCAACCCCAGGTCATCCTGGCGGGCCGCCGCATCAACGACAACATGGGCAAGTTCATCGCCGAAAAGACCGTGAAGCTCATGATCGCGGCGGACCAGAACATCAAGGGCGCCAAGGTCGGCGTCCTCGGCCTGACCTTCAAGGAAGACTGCCCGGACCTGCGCAATTCCAAGGTCGTGGACATCATCGCCGAGCTTGAGAGCTACGGAGTGACCGTGCTGGTGCACGATCCGATCGCCGACCCGGCCGAGGCCAGGGAGCATTACGGGATCGAGCTGGTTGGGCTGGATGAGATGAAGGGGTTGTCGGCGCTGGTGCTGGCTGTGGCGCATGGGGAGTATCGGGGGATGGATGTGGGTGTGTTTGGGGGGATGCTGGCGGCGAAGTGTTGTTTGGTGGATGTGAAGGGGATGGTGGATGTTGGGGTGGCGGAGGAGTGTGGTGTGGGAGTCTGGCGGTTGTAGTCACCAAATTTTCGATTAAAAGCATAAAATGTAGAGAATTGTCTTTAATTTATGTGTGCTTTAAAAGAAGGTCTGATTGTTAAATAAATTAAAAAAAATAACACGAGGAAGATTTGTTCGCAATGTTGCTGTAGTAGCTACTGGAACAGCTGGTGCGCAAGCAATTTCGATGTTATTTTCGCCAGTTATAACTCGTATATATAGCCCTGAATCATTTGGCATATTGAGTACATTTATAGCTGTGTTAAGTATTTTTACAGTAATTGCCGCAATGACTTATCCAATATCGATTGTTCTGCAAGTAAATGATGAAGATGCAGTAAATATATGTATACTTAGCATTGTTATAGCTTTCAGTACTGCGATTATAACGGCAGTAATGTTTATATGTTATGATGATTTTATTGTGAGCAATTTTAAATTACAGAGTATAAATGACTTTCTATTATTGATTCCTGTGTCAATGTTATTGGCGTCGTTTCAACAAATTCTGCAACAATGGCTAATTAGAAAAAGAAAATTTCAAATTACTGCAAGAGTGGCTGTTTTTCAAGCCTTTGTATTAAATGTATCCAAAGTAGTGAGCGGTTTGTTCTATCCTTTTGGTTCTGTATTGATTTTTCTTTCGACTATAGGATACGGGTTGCATGCGCTTCTGTTATGGCTAGGTATTAAAAAAACAAATTTAGATAATATAATGTATAGCCAATCAGAGAAACAACAAAAAACATCAACTTTAATAAAAAGTATAAAGGCTCTAGCTATTAGACATCGCGATTTTCCATTGTTTCGAGCACCACAAGTCACAATCAATACATTATCACAAAGTCTTCCGATATTAATGCTTGCAAGTTATTTTGGGCCATCCGCAGCAGGTTACTATTCATTGGGAAAAAGTGTGATAGGTTTGCCATCAATTTTGATCGGTAAGTCAGTAAGCGATGTTTTTTACCCTCGAATTACAGAAGCACTTCATAATAAAGAAAGCTGTTATAAATTAATTCTTAAAGCAACATTAGCCTTAGCTTCTGTTGGTTTGATCCCTTTTGCGGTTGTCATATTTTTTGGCCCGTTTCTTTTTTCAAAAGCTTTTGGATCTGAATGGAGTGCTGCAGGTGAGTACGCACGGTGGTTGTCATTATGGATGTATTTTGCATTTATTAATAGGCCAAGTGTTTCTGCGATTGCAACGCTTAAATTACAAGGTTTTTTTCTAGTATTTGAGATAGTTAGCGTTGTTGTGAGGTTTTTGTCACTGTATTTTGGATTTATTATTTATGATTCTGATTTGATTGGAGTCATATGTTTTTCAGTAATGGGTTCTTTGCTAAATTTATTTTTAGTACTGATGACTCTTTATAAAAGTAAGGATTTTTAAATGAGTGACTACATTTATTCTTCGGTAACTAAGAAGCAAGGTGAATTAAGTAGATGTATTAAATCAATCTATCACGAAAATCCACCTGCAATTGTTGAATTTCATGGTAAGTGGGGATCGTTGGCGGTTAGCCAGGGGCATTACCGAGGTTTCCAACCGTATGAAACGGAACAGCACATTTTTATCGTTATAGGGGGGCCAGTTTTATATTTTTCTGGAAATGATTTTTTAATAGAAGATGATTCTAATACAGCTAGTAAACTAATTTATCAACGTTGGGTTAATGATGATAACATTAAATGGGATGAAGATCTGAGCGGACCTTTCAACTTGCTTTTTATAGATAAAAAAATAAAAAAAATAACTGTTTTGACTGATTTGATGGCTTTTATACCTGCTTACTCATATGAAAGTAATAATGAATTGTTTGTAGGAACGCATATAGATGCATTAGCTAGTGCTTGCGAAAAGTCAAATGATTTGGATCACGTTTCTCTCGCTGATTTTATCATTAATGACGTCGTAACATATCCATATACATCGTATACGGATATTTTCCAGTTGCCTCCAGCTAGTATAATTAATTTTATGTTAGGTAGTCAAAAAGTAAAAAATTACTGGCAACCAAATGAAGTTAATAGCTATAAAAATATTAAAGAAGCTGCGGTGGATTTACGCGAAGGGATCGCAGGGTATGTTGAGCGAGTCACAGGGAAAATGACAAATGTGGCGCAGTTTATAAGTGCAGGAGAAGATTCGCGCGCGATATCGGGAATTTTGCCTATCAACTTACAAAAAGACGCATATATTTTTCTCGATCATATGAATAGGGAGGGGATAATCGCAAATAAGGTAGCGAATGTTTATGATGCAAAATTCATCCCTGCTTTTAGAGAAAAATTTCATTATATTGATATTTTATCAAAAGCAAGCGATTTAGTTGGTAGCGGTCATCAATATATTCATGCGCATAGTCTATGCTTTGCACAAAAATACAATTTAAAAGATTACTCTGCTGTTTTTGGTGGATACTTGTCTGACACATTGTTAAAGTTACTTTATGCCAAAAAACAACCTAAAAAAGGAAGGTTTCAGTTTGTTCCAGACTTGTTTGTTAAAAAAGAAAGTTTTATAAAAACAAATGATTCAATTTTAATAAAAAATGATATTTTAGATGAAGTTCAATATAGAAGAAAAAAAAGATTTGATGAAATATATAAGTTGCGTCCTGATAGCGCTGGTGAATGGTTTGTCATTTACCCTGAGTCAATGCAGTGTACAATACCTAGTTTATATGTGAATCGTAGGCTGTTTAAAAGTTATGAGCCGTTTTTGTGTAAAGAAGTTGTAAAAGTAAGTGCTTCAGTGCCAAATTCCTGGAAACTTAATAGAAAGCTATTTCATTTTGCTATGAAACCATATTTAAAGCAAAGTAAGTGGATTTTACATGCTGATGGGCGATTACCGTATTATAATTTCTTGTTAAATGTTCCGATACAATTTTTAATATTTATTGTCCGTGAATTTGCAAAGCAGTTTGGTATAGTTAAAGGAAACCAAGGTCCTTGGAGTGATTGGTTAGAAATAATTAAAGATACAAAGTGGGATAATTTTGTAAAAAAAAGTATTGAAAATACTAATATTGAAAATTCTAAATTTTTAAAGAATGATATTGATATATATAAAATTATTATGAGTAAGTCGTTAAGTATACGAAATAAAATAAATTTTATGCAAGTTTTATATTTGATTAATAAACGTTCAATTGTTTAAGAAATCATATTTAAATGAAATATTTATATCTTATTTTGACTTGTATTAGTGTTTTAAATTTGCAAAATGGATTTACAGTTTTTGGTCTTTCTTCACTAATAATAGAACAAATAGGTTATCTTATTCGGTTTGCGGTTTATTGTTTTGCAATTTTTTATATAAAAGATAATTTTAAAAATTTTAAAATTGTCTTTATGAATAACAAAAGCATGTTATATGTTTTTTGTTTGGTTTTTATGTCATGTTTTTGGGCTTGGAACATAAAATTGTCACTATATATGTTTTTAACTTTTTTCATGCTCTCATTGACGGCAATTTCTTTGACTATTTTATTTCAGATTAAAGATTTTTTAAAGTTCTTCAGTGTTTCTTTTTTTGTTGTTTTGATTTTGTCTGTTATTATTAATAACAGACTATTGTTAACAGGCGGTGGTACTGGTTCAGTTGTTGATTTTTATTGGTCTGGAATTTACTCGAATTCTAATACACTAGGAATATATTCATGTGTAGCAATGTTAATATTGTTTTTTTCATTAAACTTTATTAAATTTTACATCTCATATAGGTTTTTATTTTTAGGGTTATCTGCATATTGTGTCATATTGAGTAATTCAAGAACTTCATTTTTTGTTATGTTTATAATCGCCGCATATGCTTTTTTTCAAATATTTAATAAATATATAAATAAGTATCGTTTAATTTTTGCAACATGTGTAATTATTTTCTTATCAATAATATTTATTTTCAACTTTGAAACGTTGTATATTCATTATTTAAATTATGAATCAAGCATAGGGAAGTCAAATTTGTCAGGTCGAGACTATTTGTGGTCGTTAGCATATAAATCAATTGTTCGTGAACCTCTATTCGGATATGGTTATCAAGCATTTTGGCATGGTTGGGATGGACCTTCTGCAGTAATATGGTCTTATATGCCTTATTACAAGGCTAGTCATTCGCATAACGGTTTTATAGAAATTGTATTGTCTGTCGGGTTTGTGGGTTTACTATTATTTTTGATCAATATGTTTTATTCTTTGAAATATGCTTATTCTTTCAAGTATGGAAATTGCAACTACTTGTTATTATTTTTTATAATATTTATATTGGTAAATTTCACTGAAACAGGAGTTCTTTCAAATTCAATGATTTGGTTTATGTATACTTACTTTTCTTATTATGCTCACACTAAATATAATAGCATTTCTTTTTCGAATTCGAAATCTCAAATATAGTGCGTATTATTGGAGGTAAGATGGTTGATAGCTCTATTAAAAATAGCAAAATTTACGACAATATATTAATTTCAATTTGCATCTGTACGTATCGTCGTAATGACTTGCTAGGTCAATGTCTTTCTTCATTGTTAAATCTTAATTTTTTTGAAAATTATGAAATAATAGTTGTCGATAATGATTCATCTGAATTAGCACGTTTTGTAGCTGAAGCTTTTAAAGAAATTTTTAATTCAAAAGGGATTCCTTTTTTATATTCAGTTGAGGTTTGTCAGGGAATCGCAAGTGCTAGAAATCACGCTGTTTCGCTTGCTAAGGGCAGATATATCGCATTTATAGATGATGACGAGGTGGCTGACTCTCAATGGCTATCTCATCTTTATAAAACTATGTTAGAATTTGAAGCGGATGGTGTTTGGGGGCCTGTTATTCCCATCTTTCCGAAAGATTTCCCAGTATGGCAAAAAAGTTTTTTTTCCCGAGAACGTTTCTATACTGGAACAGTAATGAATAAAAAAACAAAGGGCACAGGCAATGCTCTTGTAAAAAGAGAATGTTTGCTGGAACGCAAAGGTCCATTTGATATTGCATTAAATCGCGTAGGTGGATCAGACTCAGACCTTTTTAATTGGTTAACAGAAAGAAAAAAAAACTTTGTTTGGTGCGACGAAGCAATTGTTACTGAATTTCAGCCAATTGAAAGAAGTAAAATACGTTGGCACCTTGTAAGAACTTATCGAGGCGGCTGGGGTTTTGCTTATCAAAAAGTTAAATTTATGGGTCGATTTAAATCTATTTGGATAATTTTGGGCTGGGTTTTTCTCGCCACAGGAAAAAATTTAATTCTTAGTTTACGTTATTGTGATTTACGTGTGGTAGCATTGTGTTGGCTTCGGATCATGTCAACACAGTCTGGAAAATTAGGTTTTCTGTTAAATATGAAAGTTGAAGAATACAAAGATTTATCATGTCAATAAGCAATTTTAAAAATAATGACGTTGCAATTATTCAGCCTTTTGTGCCTCATTACAGGAAAAAATTTTTCCAAAAACTAAGTCAAAAGATTAATTTTGATCTTTATGTCTATCAAGACGTAGAATATCTTAGTACGAATGGTTTTTATACATCAGATTTTCCAGTTTTTTATTTAAAAAAAATATGTATTGGAAAATTAATTTTGTATAATATTTTTCCTTTACTAAAGAAATACAATACAATTATTTTATGTGGCGAGTTAAAATTGATAACTAATTGGCTCATTATTATTTATAGTCGAATTTTTGGGGTAAAAATAATTGTTTGGGGCCATGGAATTCGAGTACAGAAATATAATCAAGAGCAAATACACACTTCTAAATTTATGAAATTGATGTATAAATTTTCTGATTTGGCATGGTTTTATACTGAATCAGAAAAAATTATGTGGACTAATAGGATTCCAAATTTAAAATCAATCTCATTAAATAACACAATTGAATATTTTTCGTTTAATAAGATATTTACATCTACACAATTAGTCGAAATTAAAAAAAGAAATAAAATATATACTGAAATTAATTTAATTTTTTGTGCACGTTTCAATTCAAATATAAGAAGAATAGATTTGTTAAATAGATTAATTCAAAGTCTTGATGCAAAAAAATTTGGATTAATAGTCATTGGTGACGGAAAATATAAATCTGATCTAATTAAATCTAAAAATGTTTACGATTTTGGATCTGTGTATGATGATTTGATAAAAAGTGAATTATTTAGCATTGCAGATATATATTTTCAGCCTGCTGGTTGTGGATTGTCTGTAGTAGAAGCTATGGCGTATGGTAAACCTGTTTTTACTATCGAGAGAAGGTGTGATATTGTTCAGGGTGTTGAATATGGATATATTAAAGATGAATTGAATGGTAAAATTTTTCATAATATAGATGAAATTACCAATTATTTAAATAACTCTTCAAAATTTAAAATTCAAACTTTAGGTTTTGGAGCTAAGAATTATTATGATAATAATTTATCTATGAATAAAATGGTCGATACTGCGATCAATAGTTTTAAATTATTGGAAAGAATTTAATGCGTATTTTAATAGTGCATAACCATTATGGTAATTACGCTGTTGGTGGCGAATCTATGGTCATGCGGACTGAGGCAGAACTTCTTAGTCGTAACGGTCATGATGTTTTTGTTTACGAACGAACGAATGACGAAATTTCTAAGATAACCGTTTGGGGAAAAATCAAAGCCTTCAAAAATATATGCTGGTCATCGGAAGGGTATGATGCTGTTGCTGCTCACATTGAAATGTTTAAACCTGATATCATGCATGTTCACAATTATAAATTTCTTTTATCGCCTTCAATATTTAAAGCTGCAAAAGACCGTAATGTCGCGACTTGTCTTACTCTACACAACTACCGGTTGGTATGTCCCGCAGGCCAATTTTTGAGAAATGGAAAAGTCTGCGAAAAGTGTCTTAGCGCTTCACCTTACCGGATGCTTTTCTACCGATGTTCCTCTAATGATTTAATTAAAAACTGTGCACAGTTTTATCTTTATCAGGGCACCAGAAATCGGAAGTTTTTGGCTCCGTGGGTAGATGCCTACATAGCTCTCACATCTTTTGGAAAATCTAAATTTATTACTGGCGGGATTCCTAAAGATCGTATTTTTGTTAAGCCAAATTTTGTAAATGTTAGTTGTTATAATAATAGTATGGATAAGCATGGTGCAATATATATAGGACGGCTTTCTAAGGAAAAAGGGCTTGATTTGCTCTTAAAAGCTTGGAATGAAATTGATTATCCCATAGATATTGTAGGTAGCGGTCCTCTCGAACGCGAACTTCAGCGTAATGCTAATGGCAATATTAAATTTCATGGTCAATTAGAGCATGAAAAGTGTATTGAAATGATTAGAAAATCTGCTTTTTTGATTTTTCCTTCAGTTTGCTATGAAGGTTTTCCGCTCACAATTCTTGAAAGTTTTGCTAATGCCACTCCTGTCATTGCGTCTGATCTTGGTCCTCGACGAGAAATGATTCAGGATGGTGTCAATGGTTTTCTATACCCTCCAAATGATATTGATATGTTGCGAGAGAAAGTCTGCTCGCTTATTGAATCCTCTGGTCTTTGTCAGTGCATGGGAGAAAATGCTAAGAATTGTTATTTAAATTTTTACAGCGCTGAAAAAAACTATGATCAGTTGATGACTATATATGAATCTGCCATTGATTATTCAAGTATGCGTATGAAATAAAGTTTATAATTTGTCGATGTATTTCTATTTAATATCAGCATAGAAATCCAGGCCCTCTGGGCCTGGTCAGAGTTCAACGGCTATGCCAGTTGAACGACCCATGATATCTCCAGAGTTTCGTTGTCCCCACAACTGAACAAGGAGAAGACCATGGGTCGCTTTTTCAAGCTATCTCACACGATATGGTATTGCCAATATCATATCGTGTGGACTCCCAAATATCGATTCCGGATATTGGGAGGGGCGGTTGGGGTTGAGGCAGATCGGTGCATTCGTGCGTTTTGTGAACACCAAAGCTGCCAAATTTTGGAACTTAACGTCCAACCAGATCATGTGCATCTCTTAACTTACGTCCCGCCGAAGGTGTGTATTTCCAAATTCGTCGGGACAGTCAAAGGGCGAACTGCCATCCGGATATTCAACAAATTCCGGGAACTGAAGCGTAAACCCTATTGGGGTAATCATTTCTGGGCACGTGGTTACTGCGTTGATACAGTCGGATTAGATGCTGATAAAATTCGAAGGTATGTAAAATATCAAGAAGAACAAGAACGTAAATTTGAAAAATA
>JBFWJY010000022.1:0-64484 GCA_050252955.1 Desulfomicrobium sp. | reverse complement strand
TTAGGCAGAAAAACGCCTGACGAGGCTTATGCCGATCGGATGCCTCAGGTAAAATTGGCGATGTAAGAAAGGCGGAGATTCCACTTAAAAATCAGGCGAATCTGTTCAAACAAACTGAGCCACTTCTCCTTTCAGCGGAAAAAAACGTCTCAATGGGAATATCCCGTTTGGTGGTCTGGACCACTGCGTTCAGGGCGACCAGGGCCGGGGCTGTGTCGCTGGGGTTGACCGCGATGCACTTGTTCACGGCGCCAAAGACAGAGTGGAAGCGGTGGTCTCCGGCTGCAGCCAGACAACGGGTGCCGCCCTTGCGCACGCAATCGATGCGCCCCCCGATTTTATCCGGGTAGCGGTAGTACCAGCAGCGGTTTTCCTGACAGATGTTGCCGGCGATGGTTCCTATGTTGCGCAGCAGCGGCGAGGCCGTTCTGCGGGCGGCTTCGGCCAATGCCGGCCATTGCTCCCTGACGGTTTCGGATTTTTCGATCTCGGTGAGGGTTGCGAGCGCGCCAAGGTGCAGGTCGCCATCCGTGACGCAAATTTCCTTGAGGCCGGGGACGGTCTTGAGATTGACCACACGTTCCGGCGCTTCCATCCAGAGGTTATCCTTAAGGCATCCCATGAGGTCGCTCCCGCCTGCGATTATGTAGGCGGGTCCCTTGCTTTCGTTGAGGAGCTTGACGGCTTCGCTCACGCTTGTCGCGTTATAGTGTTCGAATCGTCTCATTATTTGTTCCTCCTTTTATCCGTGATCTTCCCGAGGCCCTTGAGAATTTTGTCAGGAGAGAAGGGCGTTTCGATAATGCGGACACCCGTGGCGTTGAAGATGGCATTGGAAAAGGCCGCCAACGTGGGGCAGGCTGCGCCTTCCCCGCATGCCGTAGCGCCGAAGGGATGTGTCGGGTCGCCCGGTTTCTCGATGACGATGGGATGGACGTCGCAATCCATTGTCGTGCAGTGGCGATAGTCCACCCAGTTTGGGGTCATGAGCCAGCCGTTTCGCTTGTCCACGATGCAGTCGTTGCCAAGCATCGCGTTATCCACGCCATGACGGGACGTGAGGAGCTGGCCTGCGACGATCTTCGGGTTGAGTGCTTTGCCCACATTCTGGACCATGGTAACGAGCACGTTGGAGATCATGCCGGTCTCGGTGTCCACGTCCAGAGAGATGAACTGTGCCCCTTTTTCCTTGGGGATATAAATCTGGTCCTCCTTGCCGTTTTTGAGGCCATGGGGGTGCGGTGAGTTGTTGACGTAGTATCCGGTGACTTCGTGGACGCCGCCATAGTGGCCGCGCTTGCCGAAGGCTTCCGTAAAGGTGCACCCTTTTGACGGATCAGCGGTCAGGAAGATGCCGTTTTCGTTGAGACTCAATTCATCGGCGTTGACGCCCAGGTGTCCGGCGGCGAGCTTGAGAACTTTTTGCTTGGCATCCATGGCGGCCTCATAGGTGGCCCATCCTTGGATCCAGGTACCGCAACTGTTGGAGACGAGCGTGGCGAACGGCGTGGAGTCGGTATCGCGACAGACCAGCCCGATCTTTTTGTAAGGGAAGCCCAGGACCTCCGCTACGATTTGGCACTGGACCGTGTGTTGGCCTTGTCCGATGTCGGCAACGGCACAGACCAGAGAAGCGGAGCCGTCAGGAAAGATTTTAACCATGGCTTCGGAAGAATTTCCCGGACCTGGACGGCCCGCGCCCATGGCAAAGATCGCTACGCCCATGCCGTGACGGATGCGTCCGGATTTTTTGGATGGATGCTGCCACGTGTTTTTCCAGTCCAGCGCTTTTGCGCCTGCATCAAGGCAATCGCGGATGCCGGAGGAGGAAATAAACGCGGAGATATAGGTGAGCGGATCCCAGCCGGAGTCGATGTCACCTGAACGCATGCAGTTTTTTTTGCGGATTTCCACCGGATCGATGCCAAGTTCGTAGGCGGCTATGTCCATGGTGGTTTCAACGGCAAAGGTGCCCTCGGGCGCGCCGTAGCCCTGCCAGCCTGCGGCCGGGTATCGATTGGTGTTCACATACTGGATCTTGCCGCGCAGGTGCTTGCAGTTCCGGGAATATAGGACTGCGCCAGTGGCGAGCATGGCATTCTTGGCGGGATATTTGTCTCCTCCCGCACCGGTTTCCTGTCGATGGGTCATGTCCATGGTGGTCAGGGTCCCGTCCTTCTTGAAACCAATTTTCACGTCGGTATCGGAACCACGCGACCAGCCGCTGACCATCTCCTCTTCACGGGAATAGGGGCAATGAACAGGTTTCTTGAGATCGAGGCAGGCCAGTCCGGCAATGACGAGGTAGTGAGACGCAATGTTGCGATCGAGCGGAAAGGCATTCTTGCCTCCAAAGCTGGATCCAGTGAAAGGCGAGATGTAGTTGACCATGGACGACGGAATGTCCAATGCCTGCGCGAGACAAAGCTTTTCATCGTGCATGCCCTGCGAGTGCGTATAGACCTGAAGTTTCGTTCCGTCGAAATCAACGGAACACCCGCGCGGTTCCATAGCGGGCCCTTTGCAGTAGGCATACTTGAGGTGCTTTTGTTCAATTACGTAATCAGCTTCCTCGAAACCCTTCTCGATTTCGCCAAAGCCATTGTAATCAGATGGAGTCTTGGTCCTGAATAACCCGGTTTCAGGATCGCGGTCGCTCAAGAACGCATGAAAGGCCCAGTCCTGCAGGTTATCGACTCCCTCGAACACTTGAGGAGCCCCGTCCTTGATGGCGTCTTCCAGGCTTAAAACCGGCTTTTTCTTTTCGTATTCAACCTTGATGAGGGCCATGGCCTCTTCGGCGATAGTCTCGTCGTCGGCCACCACCGCGGCCACAAGGTCACCCACGTAGTAGAGCGATTTGCGGAACGCCTTCGGGTAGTTCTCGTGAGTCATGACCAGGTGCACGCCAGGATAGGTTTCGGCAGCGTTCGTATCTATGGACACGATGTCGGCAGCGGGCAGGGGACTGCGTAAAATGCGAATTTGAAGCATGCCGGGGAGGATGAAATCGGCATAATACTTGGCCTCACCCGTAACACGGGCTCGTCCGTCCTTTTGACGGACGTTCTTGCCGATGGAAGTGAAATTCGCCATTACGCATCACCTCCTGCATTTTGCGCCATTTTCTTGGCTGCGCTACGTACGGCGTTGAGTATGTGCTCGTAGTTGTTGCAGATGCAGATATTGCCGCCCAGAGCCTCTTTGATCTCGTCATCGGTCGGGTTAGATTTGTGAGCGAGCAATGCTTTGGTGCTCATTATCATGCCTGGAGAGCAGAAACCGCATTGTGATCCATACTCTTCGAGCCACGCTTCCTGGATAGGGTGCAACGTGCCATTTTTGCTCAAACCTTCGATAGTTTCGATGTTTTTACCTTCCTGCTCCACGGCCAGGATCATGCAGGATGGCACGGCAACTCCGTCAATGAGAACGGTGCATGCTCCGCAAGCACCTTCTCCGCACGCTTCCTTGAGGCCAGTATGGCCGCAGTCATTGCGCAGGACCTTGGACAGTGTCCAGTGCGCTTCCACGAGAATGGATTGAATTTCGCCATTCACAGTTAAGTGTATGAGTTGTTTGAAGTGCTGATTCATGTCATGTCCCTTATATTGTGCATGCAGGGTTGTTGCACAGTAGCGAATACGTAAGGATTTCCTGATGGATGGGCGCGCCAACCCCTTTCCCTCGCCACTGGCGCGGGAAGAATTCGGTTCGGGGCAGGATAACCCTGCCCCGGATGAAGAATTTTGGGTTGTTTATGCTTCGTTGACAGCGAGCTGGTCTGCCTCTGCAGGCGCTTTCTTTGCGCCTCGACTGGCCCAGACTATGCCGCCGATAATAAGCGCGCCGGAAATGTAGTGCACGGAGTTCATTTTCTCGCCGAGGAAGATGTAGGCGAATACTCCTCCCCACAGGGGAAGGGAGTAGTAGATCATGCCGCACAGTTCCGGTCCGGCCTTGGTCAGCCCAATGTTCCAGGTCCACCATGCGATGATCGATGAGCAGATGGCGGAGAAGATGATGGAGAAGAAGACCACAAAGTTGAGATTAAAGACCATGCTTGGTTGAGTCGATTCCCATATGACGCAGGGGATGAGCATCAACACCGCGAAGAATGACATGAGCGTCATTATGGTTATGCTGGAAAGTCCTTCGGGGGTCTTTTTGAGGATGATGCTGTAGACGGCGAAACCGATAGCCGCGGCCAGCATGAGAAGGTCTCCCGCCGCAAAGCTCATGCCCAGGATCTGGTCGATGTCGCCGCCTGAGACCAGATAGAAGGAACCAAGCAGCGCCACAATGCAACCGGCCCATGTATTGAGAGACTGTTTCTGCCCCATTGTCGCGGCAATAATGACAATGAAGATTGGCGTGGTGACGGAAAGCAACGACAGGTTGATGGCGGACGTGGTCTGCGCTGCAAAGTAACTGAGGGGGGAGTATGCAGCCACGCCGAATGCGGCGGCAGCGATGATCTGCGGCAGAAAAGTCTTGGCGATGGGCCATTCACGTTTCACCTTGGGCAATGTGAATGTACAAAGGATGAGCAGGGCCATACCCCAGCGGGTGGCCCCCAGTGTCATGGGTGAAATTTCTCCGACCGCAAGGCGGGCGATGATGAATGCTCCCGCCCACAGGACTGTGGCAAGCAAGGCGTAAAGCGATCCGATGACTACTTGGTTCTTGAACATGTTATTCCCCTCGAAAGCATGTGCTTGTTCACCCTGTATCCCGAGTCTTTAGCTCCTGTGAACATTCGCACGCCTCATGGAGTGTGAATGCTCTATCGCTGCTTGGAATAGGTGAATGTGATATTTCCTTGCCTTAGCCAATTCGCCGAAATTCTTCCTTGCGTAATTGCATGGATTTTTTTCTGTGAATTGTAGTGCATTTAGCAACTGACATGCCAACAAAGAGTAGTTTATGAGTAATAAAAAATACTACTTAAATTCAGGGAGATGTCTAATAAAGCTGGTTGGTTACCCAATTAATATGCATGATAGGACTGAGTCATTTCTGACTCGGATGGTTTTGACGGGCCAGTCGGGTTGGGTTTTTCAGTTTGAGTCGATCATGACTCGCGAGTCGATTATGACTCGGAGTTTGAACCGTATTTGCGAATGAGGCGTGTGGCGCGGGATTGGCTGATTCCCAGGGCTTTGGCCACATTGCGTGAACTGCCATGGGCTGCCTTGGCGTCGAGGATGATTTTTCGTTCTACGGCTTCCATCGTCGCTTCGAGTGAACCGTGAGAGATGATAACCGGCAGAGTGGAGGTATTTTGGTAAATGGTCGTAGGTAGATGGTCGACAGTGATGGTCTTGCCTTCGGTAGTGACCACCAATCTCTCCACAAGGTGAGCCAATTCGCGGACATTACCCGGCCAATGGTGCTGGCTAAGGGTCGTCAGCGCTTCGGGAGAAAGATGCTTCACTTCTCCGTATTTTTCTCCGTAGCGGTTGAGGAAGTAGAATATGAGCGGGATCAGGTCCTCGCGGCGTTCACGGAGCGGAGGTATCGTTATGTCGAAGACATTCAGCCGGAAGAAAAGATCCTGACGGAAAGCGCGGTCAAAGACCATGCGCTCCAGATTGCGATTTGAAGCTGTTAAAATCCGCACATCTGCCTTGACAGTGGTCGAACTGCCCACCGGACGGTATTCCATTTCCTGAACCACATGGAGAAGCTTGGCTTGCATGGGGAGTGGCAGTTCGGAAATTTCATCGAGAAAGAGGGTGCCGCCTTTAGCCTTCGCGAACAGGCCTCCCCGGGCTGTGGTCGCGCCGGAGAACGCGCCTTTGACATGGCCGAAAAGTTCGGATTCGAACAGCTGCTCCGGGATGGCGGCGCAGTTGACTACCACAAACGGCCCGTCCTTGCGGACGCTGCTCGCATGAATAAATTTCGCCAGCAGGCTCTTGCCGCAACCGGATTCACCAAGAAGCAGGCATGGAGCGCTCAAACTCGCCACCTTGCGAGCCGATTGGATGACATTTTCCATGGCCTGGCTGTGATAAATCAGGTCTTCCGGACGCGATACTTCACCCGCCATGGGGGTATTGTTCAGGTCGTCCAAGCTGGGGATTTGTCCTTTGTGGACGTTGTCGCGGACACTGAGCACTACGTATTCGATTTCGCCTTTGGCATCGAGAATAGGCACGCCGATGGTCAGGACTTCGAGCCCCAGGAACGTTTTTTGTTGCTGTTTGATGGGGCGTTTGTGTTCATAAATCGCAGGCAGGGCTGGGCGGTCCCATCCGGCATATTTTTCGACCACATCCCAAAACGGCAGTCCGACCATTTCTTCTTGCGTGAAACCGTAATGTCTTTCGCACGCCTTGTTTACATACAACATGCGATAATTTTTGTCGTAAATGATGACTTCATCGTAAAGATTGTCGATAAGCCGCGCAAATATCTCAAAATCAAGTCCAAAGTGTTCTGTTTTTGCCATAATTCACTTATTGCTATAGTTAGAATATCAATGTAATACTTTAGCTCATATTGTTCTTGCGTAGAAGCCAGATTTTTTTCACGCAGATTTTTCCGTCACGACAGTAGGTGACGTAGAAAAAAACTTTCCGGATCTTCATCGGCATCAGTGTTCATGGCGCAATATATGTCGGATTCTTTGGTCTTGGTTCTTCCGCGTGACGGGATGGCCTCATTATTTGCTTTCCATTTTGAGAAAATAGACAAGTTGTTAGACAAAAAAAGGAAACAAAGTCGGGACTATCCACGTGGATGAATGATTTTGTGAACAAAGTCTCCCCTACGCCATATCCAGCACTGAGCATAAAAATAGATGTTTTTTGGCGTGAGTCAATGAAAAAGTAAATTTGTTAACTATCTAAAATGTAAAAAATATGTAAGTCGTTTTGAATAGGAGAAAATAAATATTTCATTCTTCACGACTAAAGACAGAAATTTGTATTATTACACCGCTCACTAGAAAGAAAAAAGCTTGAATTTTAATTCAAACACTTTTTCATTTCTTTCTTTTCCATTAATTCTAATATTTCATTCTCGCCATTCACAATAAGCAAAAACAAAAAAGTTTAATATGTGATTCTGTATTTTACATAAAATAGAATAATACATAATTAATGTGTTGTTTAATAATTTATGTGTGTTTGATGCGTGAATTGCGAAAAAAATATTTTATGGGATTTGCTATCGATCTATATAGATCATAAAAAGTTTTTGTCACGACGCATAAAATACATGGGCAATGCGGCAAACATCTCGAACTGGAGGCGTAGTGTTCATGGACTGGAAAATTGGGAGGGAGGGGATCGTTTTGGTGCTCATAAATGCACTTGCAACTACCTGATAATTAGGAGTATTATTTACAAGTTTTGATACAAAATGAATAAAAATTTGCATGTCTTCACTGCGATGTGTCTAGTATTTATAAGTATTCTATATAGTTAATAATAAATATCAATATGTATTTATTATTGTATATAGTATTTGTCCATTTTTCAAACGTTTTTTATTTTTAAGTTCAATAATTTTTCATATTTTTTATGCATTACAGGCGGTTAAATTTTTCAGGAGGAAGCAATGAGGCTGATTATTTCCTTTTTGAATGGTATTTTTTTGGTTCGCTGCATTAAATTTTTACTCACGCTCTTTGCTTTCCTTTCTTTTTCAACGCCTGCTGTCGCGACGGGCCTGCTGGATACGTACAGGCAGGCCGTTCAAAACGATCCTGTATTTCAAAGCTATCAATTCCGGACCTTTGTCGCCCAGGAAGGAAAACGGCAGGCTCTGGCCGCCATGCTCCCGTCGGTGATGGCCACAGGCAGCTATATGCACAAGAGCCAGGACATCGTCAGCAGCGACAACGAGGTCTACGCTTCCGGCAGTTCCGAATATGGAACGACCGTCTATGGGGTGAACCTGACGCAACCCTTGTTCAACTGGGCCTCGTACACCGGGTGGAAGCAGGCCGAGGTCGTTCGCGTCCGCTCGGAGTTGGAGTTCGTCCTGGCCGGGCAGGAACTGATCACCCGCGTCTCGGACCTTTATTTCCAGGCGCTGGCCGCAAAGGATCGGCTTGACTACGCCCTCGTCGAGCAGGCCGCCGTCGAGAAACATTTCGAGCTGGCCCAGGGCCGTTCGGACATGGGCCTCATCCCTATCACCGACCTCTACGACGCCAAGGCGCGCCTCGCGGCCACCGAGGCCCAGACCATCGAGACGCGCAACAGGCTTGACGACGCCCTGCAAGCCTTGAGCGAAGTGACTGGCGCGCCCGTGGACGACCTCATCCCTCTGGCACCGAACATCACGCTGAAGAAACCTGAACCGCCGACCCTGGATTCCTGGCTCGCCGGAGCCCTCGAAGGCAACCCGGCCATCGAGCTGAGCAAAAAGGCCGTGGAAGTGGCCGAACTTGAAGTGAAGCGTCAGAACGCCGCCCATTATCCCACGCTGGATCTGGTCAGTGCTTTCGACAACGAGAACACCGAGGATTCGCTTTTCGGTGGAAGTAGCGAGGTCGACACGTACAAGATCGGCGTGCAGTTCAACCTGCCCCTGTATCAGGGCGGGGAAGTCGCTTCCAAGGCCCGCTCCGCGCGGCACGAGGTCGGCATCGCCCGGCAGGATCTGATCAAGCAGTCCCGGTCGGTTGCGCGCAAGACCCGCTCGGCCTTTCTCGGTGTCGACAGTTCGCTCAAGAGGGTGGACGCGCTCGCGCAATCCCTTGACGCCAACAGGCTGGCCCTCGAAGCCAAGCAGGAAGGCTACATGTCCGGATTGTTCACCAGCCTCAGCGTCCTGGACGCCGAACGCGACCTGGCATTGGTCAGCATCGACCATGCCCAGGCGCGCTATGACTACATTCTGAACAGTCTGCGGCTCAAGCAGGCTGTAGGAACCCTGACCGAACAGGATTTGCTGGATCTGGAAAACTGGCTTGTGAAATAGGCTCGTTCACGCTGCCGACCACTTGGAGGGTATGGGAATGCTGAAGCATCTGCGCGAAAGATTCGCCGCCATGAGGCGTGGCTCCGTTTCTCCGGTCGAACCCCGCCGAAAGATGAGGTTTGAGACCCTGGAGCCCCGCATTCTGCTTTCGGCGGATCTGGGCATGGAAAATCCCGATCCCGGCCCTCATGGGCAGGACGCCATGGTGGCCATCGAGCAGCCCCTGGTCCAGACCCAAGACCCTGCCGTCGTCGCTTCCGACGACACCACTGCCAAGGACAGCCCCGGGCAGGACAGCCCCGGGCAGGACAGCCCCGGGCAGGAGGGTCCCGGGCAGGAGGGCCCCGGGCAGGAGGGCCCCACGGAGATGGTTCTCGTCGATCCGTCCGTGGGCGATTACCACTCCCTCCTCGACAGCCTGCGCTCTTCTTCTGATAATCTCACCCAGTACGAGGTCCACGTGCTGGACGCGTCCCGGGACGGGTTCGAGCAGATTTCGTCCCTGTTGCGGGACCGGGAAGGCATCGATGCGTTGCACCTTGTCGCGCACGGGGATGATGGAAGTCTGAGGCTCGGGACGACGATTCTGTCCGGGGACAACCTCTCGCTGCATTCCGGTGAGCTGCGTTCCTGGAACACCGCCTTGAGCGAAAACGGCGACATTCTGCTCTACGGCTGCGGCATCGCGGCGGGACAGGACGGCGTGGGGTTTGTCCGGGAACTCGCTTCCCTGACCGGGGCCGATGTCGCGGCCTCCATCGATGCCACGGGTAGCGCCGAACTCGGGGGCGACTGGGATCTGGAATACGCCGCCGGAGCCATCGAAAGCGTCACGCTGTTCGCCAATCAGAACGATTACGCCTGGCTGCTGCAGGACCGTTATGTCACCGGCACCGACAGCGCCGACACATTCACTCTCGACCTTGCAGGCCTCACCTTGACCGGTGGGGGCGCGAGCCTCTCCCTGAACACCACCGACAACTATTTTCTGGACGGAGCGGGCGGTTCCGACACCCTGATGATCGTGGGCGGGACCGGTGCGGACACCATTTCTCTTTCCTCCACCGGCATCACCTTCAACGGCACGACCTACAATTTTCAGTTTGGCGGCATGACCAGCGTGGAGTCGGTGATCGTCACCCCCGGCGACCAGTCGGAGGATGTGGTTTCCGTCAACAGCCTGGACATGGACGGCAGCCTGACCCTGCTGGCGTCCCAGGGGACGGTGGCGGTAGCGGCGGGCGCCGTCGTGACCTGCGACACCGGCATCTTCATCACCGCGCCGACCATCACCATCGCCGACGGGGCCGTGCTGACGACGGCCCAGGATATCCGACTCATTGCCAGCGCCGGGGTGGAAGTGACCTGGCTGACGGCCACGCCGGTGTTCAATTATCAGAAGGCCGAGGCCTCCATCGACATCGGATCCGCCACGCTGAACGCCGACAACGTCCTGATCCATGCCGATGCCACCACCATCAAGAAATTCGAACTGGTGGTGGACGAAAACGCCTTGAGCGGTTTTGTCGACAGGCTGGTGAGCGGGTTGCTGCCAGCCAACACCTCCCTTGCCTTCACCGACAGCGGCGGGGGGGCGGCGGATGCGATCACCCGCGGCGACGGAGGGAGCTGGATTTCCGACGGTTTCAGCGCCGGCCAGCTGATCCGGATCAGCGGCACGGCCTCCAACGACGGAATCTACCGGGTTGACTCGCTCACGGCCGAGACGCTGACTCTGGGAGCGGAATACGCCCTGGTCAACGAAACCACGGATTCGGCTTCCGTGGCCTCCGCCGTGGCTCTGAGCGGCGAGTTGCAGCTTGCCTTCAACAACATCGACGGCGCCGCCGACACCATCGTCCGCGCCGTCGGCACCTGGGCAGCGGACGGCTTTGTGGCCGGTCAGTACATCAGCGTGACCGGTTCCGCCGACAATGACGGGATCTATCGCATCGCCTCCATCTCCGGCGCCGTCATCACCCTGGAGAGCGGCTACGAGCTGACCCGGGAAATCCAGACCGAAGCGTCCACCAGCGTGGCCTCCCTCATCGGCATGACGGCCGCGGACCAGCTGACGCTGGCCACCAGCGGGGGCGTCTCCACCATCGTCCGGGATTCGGGAAGCTGGATCAGGGAAGGATTCCAGGCCGGACAGAGCATCGAGATCTCCGGATCCACCGCCACGATCACGCTGTCGGGCGATTTCCATTTCAGGGACAACGGCGCGGCGGCGGACACCATCGAGCGCGCCGACGGCCTGAGCTGGGAGGATGGCGGGTTCGAGGCGGGACAGTACATCTCGGTCGCCGGCGCCAATGCGGGCGTTTACCAAATCGCGGCGGTCGAGGGGGCCGTGCTGACCCTCATGGATACGGACAGCCTGGCCGCGATGGATTCCCAGGCCGCCGTCATCACGGCCGTCACGGCCATGATCGGCGCTCCGTCCCTGACCTTCGCCGCCGCCACGGCGGAGCAGGGGGCCATGGTCTCCCGGGATACGGGCAGCTGGGTGGAGGACGGGTTTTCCGCCGGCATGACCGTTGCCGTCGGCGGCTCCGCATCCAATGACGGCACCTACCGCATCGCCTACCTGGACGACCTCAACCTGATCCTGGAAGAGGGCGCGGTGCTCACGGACGAAGCGCCCGAGGAAGGGCGGAACATCACCGTCCTTTCCCCCCGCAGCGGGGTCAACAACGGCACCTTCCAGATTCAGTCCGTTTCCGCCGACGGTCGCACCCTGACCCTGACGGACACCTTCGTGCTACTGGCGGAAACCGGCAGCGGGTTCACGGTCACCGCCGACCCCGTTTCGGCCGCCGACATACCCATCGCCATCGTGGACCAGAGCCAGGGAATGACGGGCGCCCCGGCGCTCTATTTCGTGAACAAAGGGGTCCTGGCCGGGGTCGGAAGCCTGACCTTCACCGACAACGGCATCACCCAGGACGCCATTTCCCGGGATACGGGCAGCTGGGTGACTGACGGCTTCTCCGTGGGCCAGGAGATCACCGTCACCGGATCCGCCGCAAACGACGGGGACTATGTCATTGCCGACATCATTGACGGCGGAAAGACCCTGCGCCTGGTTTCCGGTCAGGAACTGACAAACGAGACGATACGCTGCGAGGATGTCAGCGTCATTACCGACACCGCCGATACCATCACCCGCGCCGCCGGCAGCTGGGCCGACGACGGTTTTGCCGCCGGCCAGTACATCGCCGTGTCCGATACGGACAACAACGACGGCACCTATCTGATCGCAGCCGTTTCCGCCGACGGCAGGACCCTGACGCTGGACGGGGTCTACACCCTGAACGGGGAAATCACGGACAGCGCCTCGGTGGCCCGGATCGCTTCCGCTCTCAACAGCAGTGGCGGACAGCTCACCGCCGGGGATGTCTCCGATCAGCTTCTGGGACAGGTCGACGGGGTCGGCCTGTTCAACACGATAAGCTATGTGGCCCAGGTACTTCTGGCCCAGGCTACGAGCACCATCACTCTCGGCGCGACGATCAACGCGGCCGGGAATGTGGTGGTTGAGGCCGAATCCGTCGCCAACACCACCCTGAAGACTCCGAGCCTGATTTTCGGGGTGTCGGTGGGGTCGTCCACGGCAACGGCGTCGGCCATTGTGGAAAATGGGGCCGTCATCACGGCGGGCGGGGATTTCAGCCTGACCACCACGGTGGACAATACCCTGAACGTGACCTCGGCGGCCATGAAGGGCATCCAGAAGACCATCGCCCAGAAAGTGCTGCATATTCCCAGCGGCCCCGGGCTGTTCATCGCGGTGGGCGTGGCCGACTCGAACAATACAGCCGCCGTGGACAGCGGCGCAGTGATCGAGGCGGACTGCGTGGCCGTGCGCGCGGAAACCACCAACAGTTTCAGTACGGCAGCCAAAAGCGTCGTCATTACGCCCCAGAAGAACATGGGCGAGGCCATCGGGGTTGCCGTGGCCACGTACAGTTCCGATACGAGCGCCCATATCGGCGGCACGGTGACCGCTACCGTCGCAGGGGTGTCCGTGGCGGCAGAGTCCGTCAACGTGGTCGATCGGGTCAGCGCCGCCTCGGCCGTCAAGGCCAAACCTCCCCTTGCCGGACGCATGATGGGCGCAGTCACGAAGAAACTGGCCGGAACCAAGGATCAAAAGGCCGGGTTCAGCCAGTTCTCCATGGCGGCCAGCGTGGCGGTTGCGGTGAGCGACAACAACGTCGAAGCCTCCATCGCGGACGGGGCCGTCGTCACTGCCGCGGGCGACATCGTCGTGACCGCCCGGGCCGAAGACAATTTCAAGGTGATCTCCACGGCGGCGGCCAAGCTCAATGCCGCCGTGAGCATCGCCGGAGCCGTGGCGGTGACCGATTACACCAATACCGCCGACGCCCGTATCGGAGCGGACGCGACGGTGATTTCCGGCGGCGGCGTGTCGGTGACGGCCGACGCCGTGGTGCCCAGCCAGTTCAAGGTCGTCAGCGATTTCATCACGCTCATGACCTGGTTTGCGGATCTGGACCAGAACATCACCGCGCCCAGCATCGATTTCAACCTGCCCAGCATCGATTCGAGCACCGGGACCATAGATTTCTCCGCCTCCCAGGATACTCTGACCCAGCTGTCCACCTACAGCTCGGAAACCCTTGCCGAACTGCTTGAGCCGGTGCAGCTGCTGGTCGGGTATCTGAAGGTGGTGCCCACCAGCATCGCCACCACCTTTGTGCAGGCCAGTTCCGCGTCCAAGACCGAGAAGGACAAGAAAACCGGTCAGGTGAAAGACCCGAACGCCATCGGCAAGTTTTCCGCTTCGGGCATCGTCAACGTGCAGTCCGTGGACAATGTGGCCAGCGCCGGCATCGGCGGCGGCGCGGTCGTGTCCGGCGATAACGTCGTGGTGGAAGCCGCCGCCGACATGGACACCATCAGCATCGCCGGGATGAAGCTGGGCAAGATCCAGGATGTCATCGCGCTGCTGAAGAAAGGCGGGGCCGCTGGAAACGAAAGCTCCGGCAGCGGGGCCGGCGGCACGTACAACGGCCAGACCTTCATCAATGGGGCCACGGCCCTGGTGGATGACGGCGCGGTGATTACGGCCACCGCGGGCGGCATCACTGTCTCGGCCACGGTCAGTGACTGGATGCTCAACATCGCCCAGGCCGGCGGCAACGCCGAAAAGTTCGGGGTGTCCGGGGCCTTTGCCTGGAACAACGCCACTCATGAAGCCGTCGCCCATGTGGAAGACACGGCCACCCTCGCCGCAACGGGGAATATCGATATTTCGGCGTCCACATCCTACCAGAACATCAATATCGCCGGCGCGATCCAGAAGGGCGGCACGGCATCGGTGGGGGCCGCGGTGGTGCTCAATCAGGTCGACAACACCACCGAGGCCTTTGTCGGCGATACGTCCCACAGCGCCGAGCCTGCGGTTTCAGGCGCGCCCATTCTGTCTTTTGCCGGCAACGACATCACCCGCTCCGGCGGAAGCTGGACAGCCGACGGGTTCCGAGCCGGACAGTTGATCCAGGTTTCGGGAACCGCCGGGAACAACGGTCTGTATCGCATTGTGTCCATCTCCGCCGACGGCAAGACCGTGACGCTCAATGCGGCCCTTGCCGTTGAAGTGGCGGCTGCTGCCGGCGTTTCGGCGCTGGGTTCCATCACATCCGGCGGGGCGGTCACGCTTGACGCCCGCTCGGATGAACTGCTGGTCACGGTCACGGTGGCCGCTTCCCAGGCCTCGGGCGGCACCAAGAAGGAGGAGACGGGCAGTTCCCCGGAAGATCCCCTGGACGGCGAGAGCCTTCCGAACCTGTTCGGCGAAGAGCCGACCAATGTCACGCAGGTGGCCGGCATCGCCATCTCCGGCGGGGCAAGCGTCAACACCGTCAGCGATGTCACCCGGGCCTACGTCAGCGACGGCGTTCACCTTGATGCGGCGGGAGACCTGACCATCACGGCCGACAATCAGGCCCTGCTGGTTTCGGTTTCGACGGCCCTGGGCATCGACATGAGCAAGGCCGATGGGGGCGCGGCCCTGGCCGGGTCCTTCGCCTACCAGGATCTGGACCGGGACGTGAAGGCCTATGCGCAGGAGGCGGTGATTTCGGCGCAGAATGTCTCCACTGTCGCCTCCAGCGATGACCTGGTTGTTTCCGTCAGCGCCGGCGGGGGCGGCTCCAAGAAGGGGAAGCTGTCCGTGGCCGGTTCAGCAGATCTCGTCCTGGTCGACAGCGACGTGCAGGCCGGACTGTGGTCCGACACCATCCTGGATGCCGGCGGGGATGTGACCATCGACGCTTCGGGCAAACTGCTGGATGTGTCCGTGGCCGGGGCCGTTTCCTACTCCGGCGGCGCCACCGGCATCGGCGGGTTCGGGGCGGCGGCCGATGCGGTGGCCCTGACGCAGACCGTCAAGGCCTTCATCGGCGACAATGCCGTGGTGGATGCCGCCGGGGATATCGCCGTCACCGCTTCCCAGGACACGGACATCATCTCCGTCGCGGCCTGCGGGGCCGTGACCAAGGGCAAGATCGGCATGACCGGTTCCGCCTCGGTTCAGGTGGTGACCAACGACGTGGAGGCCTACATCGGCGCCGACGCCGTGGTGACCACGCCCGGAAGCCTGCTTCTGGATGCGGACGATTCGCTCTTCGTGGTCTCGGTGGCCGGGGCCGTGGCGTACGGCAACACGGTGGGGTTCGGGGCGTCAGGGGCGGTGGGGGTCATCGATCAGACCACCAAGGCCTATATCGGCGATGGCGCGACGGTTTCGGCCCAGGGGAACGGCGACGGGGTTTCCGGCGGCAACGGCCTGTCAGCCAACGGCATCGTGATCGATGCCGGCACTTCGGACACGATTTTCCGCATCGCCGGTGGCGGCGGTGTGAGCAGCAAGACGGTGGGCGGGGCCTTTTCCGCAACCACCGAAACCATCGACAGCGACACTCTGGCCTACATCGGCGACGGGGCCGACATCAACGCCTCCACCACGGGGGCGGCGGTCAGCCAGGCCGTCAAACTGCGTGCCGAGGATTCCCTGTTCAAGGTGGGCGTGGCCGGTTCGTTGGGGGTTTCCAAAGCCGTGGGCGTCGGCATTGCGGCGGACGTGGAGGTGATCGGGCGGCGTACCAAGGCCTATATCGGCAGCAACAGCACCGTGAATGCCGTGGATGACGTCGTCTTGCAGGCGGATACGGCCGGAAAGATCTTTTCCTTTGCCGCTGGTCTGGGGATCGGCAGCGACACGGCGGGTGTTGCCGGTTCGGCCGCCGTGGTGACGGTCACCGATGTGACCCGTTCTTCCATCGGCAGCGGATCGACGGTTTCGGTCGGCGGCGACGTGACCCTTCATGCCGCCTCCGACACGCTGCTGGTCGGCGGCGCCGGAGCGTTCGCGGTGGGCGGCAAGGCCGGCGTCGGCCTGACCAACGTGACTGTCGTGCGCAGCGACACGGTGGAAACCGAAATAAACGGGGCCACGGTGACGGCCGGCGGCGCGGTCGGCCTGGAATCCGGCGCCCATTCCTCCGTCGTGAACCTGGCCATCGGCGGAGCGGCTTCGTCCGAATTCGCCGCTGGTGCGGGCGTTGCGGTGAACACCGATACCACCACGGTCTATGCCGGAATCTCGGGCAACGCCACGGTGACGGCGGGCGGGGATGTGACCGTGCAGGCCCTCAATGACCGGAGCGTGGATACCTTGGCCATCGGCGGTTCCGGCGGCGGCAGCTACGCCGGCGCGGCCGGAGTGGCAGCCAATGCGGTCTCCAACATCGTCACGGCGGAAATCGCCGCTTCGACAGTGAAGGCCGGCGTGAACGCCGACGGCTCCATGGCCAATGCGGCGGCGGACGTTGCCGTGCTGGCCCAGTCCTCCTCCAGCATCCGGGCCCTGGCCCTCGGCGTTTCCGGAGCGGGCACCGGAGCCCTTTCCATCGCGGCCCTGGGCAATTTCGTGGCGAACACCATCGGCGCCGGTATCACCGGTTCCACGGTGGCGGCCGGGGGGAGCGTGACTCTGACGGCCAAGGATCTGGCACCGAGCATCTTTCCGGACTGGATCGTGCCTGCGGAGGTGGCCGCCGACCTGTCCGCCGCCCTGGATGGATCCCCGGTGCAGCTGGACGCCAATATCATGGCCGTGAACGTGAGCGTGGCCGGTTCCGGCAAGGTCGCCGTGAGCGGGGTGCTGACGGGCAATGCGATCACCAATGACATTTCCTCGCACATATCGGCCTCCACGGTAACGGCGGGAAGACACACCGTAAGCGGAATTGTTCTCAATCCGTCCGCCGACGTCATCCTGACCACCCTGACCGATTCGGCCATCCTGGCCCTGTCCGTGGGCGTGGGCGCATCGGGCCAGGTGGCGGTGCAGGCCACCGGCTTCGGCAACGTGATCACCGGTGTCGTGGAGTCGTGCATAACCTCGGCATCCACCGTGAAAAGCGGCGGCCGGGTGGCGCTGTCCGCCGAGAACCAGTCCCACATCACCTCGGTCGGCCTGAGCGTGGCGGCTTCCGGCAGTACGGCGGTCTCCGCCATCATCGGCGCCAACGTGATCACCAACTCCGTGGATGCGTTGGTCTCCGGGTCCACGGTCACAAGCGGCGATACTCTGGACCTTACGGCCAGGTCCGCGTCCACCATCTTCAGCTTTGCCGGTGGGGTGGCCGCTTCCGGCTCCACGGCCGTGCAGGTGACCATGGCCGGCAACGTGGTCACGAACACCACCCAGGCCGCAATCATGGCGGGAGCGAGCGCCTCGGATGTGGATGCCGTCGGCGCCGTCACGCTTTCGGCCACTGACGCCTCCATCGTCGACGCCATTGCCTTCGGGGTCGCCGGCAGCGGCAGCGCGGCCGTGGGCGTGGGCATGGCCGCCAACGTGATCGACAATTCCATGGATGCCGCCGTCAGTGGCTCGAGCCTTGATACCGGCTCGACGCTCGCCCTGACTGCGCAGTCCACCGAGATCATCCGGGCGCTGGCCCTGGGCGTTGCCGGGTCCGGCTCGGCGGCCGTGCAGGTCACGGCCCTGGGCAACGCCATCATCAACAGCGTTGCAGCTACCATTTCCGGGTCCACGGTGACCGCCGCCGGAGACATCGTCCTGACAGCCCGGGATCTGGCACCGAGCGTGCTGACTCCCTGGAATCTGGGGAGTCAGAAAAACGAAGACGATGTGGACGCCGCCCTGAGCGGGTCCCCCATCGATCTGGACGCCAATATCCTGGCCCTGAACATAGGCGTGACCGCGTCCGGGTCCGTGGCGGTCAACGCAGTCCTGACCGGCAACGACATCAAGGGCAGCGTCGAGACCGTGATCACGGACTCCGTGGTCACGTCCACCGCGGGCGACATCGTCCTCGACAGCGACGCCAGTTCCGGCATCATATCCATGACCGTGGGCGTGGCCGGATCGGGTGCCGTGGCCGTGAACGCCACGGGCTTTGGGAACGTGATCGACAATTCCGTCACCTCGACCATCAGCGGCACCTCCACGGTCAAGGCCGATGGCCTGGTGGATCTGAGCGCGACGGATCAGTCGAGGATCAGTTCGCTGGGCGTCAGCGTGGCCGGATCGGGCGCTGTGGCCGTGGGTGCCCTGATCGCCGCGAACGTGATCACCAATACGGTTGTGGCGGAGATTTCCGGATCCACGGTGACCAGCGGCGGGGCCCTTGGTGTCGAGGCAATCAGCGATTCGAGCATCCTGTCCCTGGCCGGAGGCGTTGCGGCATCCGGCACTGTCGGCGTGCTGGTGTCGCTCACCGGCAATGTCATCACCGGCACGACCAGCGCCCTGGTTTCGGGCTCGACACTCGACGTCGGCGGCGCGATGACGACCCGGGCCTCGAACACCTCCGTCATCGACGCGCTGGCCTTCGGCGTGGCCGCGGGCACTGTCGGGGTCGGTGTGGCCTTCTCCGCCAATGTCATCGTCACTGCCACCGAGGCCCTGATCAGCGGTTCGACCCTGACCGATGCCGCCTCGCTGCGCGTTTTGGCCGAGTCTTCGGCGATCATCCGTTCCCTGGCCGTCAACGTGGGCGCGGGGGCTGTGGGCGTCAACGTCAACGTGCTCGGCAATGCGCTGACCAGCAGCGTCCTGGCGACCGTGGAGGATTCCACCGTCACGGCAGAAGGGGATATCGTCGTTTCCGCCCTGGATCAGGCCCCCGTCGACATTCCCGACTGGATCATCCCCGGCCAGTACCAGGGGGATCTTGAGTCGATTCTTGACGATACCCCCATCGACCTGGATGCCAACATCCTGTCGGCCACCATCAACGTGGGCGCTGGAGCCGTGGGCGTCAACGTGGCCCTGGTGGGCAACCTGGTCATCAATACCACCGAGGCGAGGATCGACAACTCCGCCGTCACATCGACCAGCGGCAAGGTGGAACTGGATTCGGCTTCCAGTTCGGGCATCACATCGCTCAATGTGGGCGTGGCGGGCGGCGCGGTGGCCGTGGACGTGGTCGGCTACGGCAATGACATCACCAGCATCGTCAAATCGATTGTTGAAGATGATTCCGTTGTTGATGCCGACGGAGCGGTGGCGATCACCGCCGAAAACACGGCGAGCATCCGCGCTCTGGGAATCGGGGTCGCGGGTGGCGCTGTCGGCGTCGGGGTCATGGCGGCGGGGAACCTGATCGATAGCACGGTTGATGCCAGGGTGGACGCATCCAGGGTGTCGAGCGGCTCAACTCTGGACATCACGGCGCTCTCCAATGCGAAGATCATGGCCCTTACGGGCGGGGTTGCCGCAGGGGGTGTAGGTGTCCATGTCGCCTTCTCAGGCAACTTTATCACCGGTTTCACCATGGCCGAGGCGGTTGCGGGCTCGGTGATTCATGCCGGTGGGGCAATGGCGATCGAGGCCGAGAACAGCTCCGTCATCGACGCCCTGTCCTTTGGCGTCGCGGCGGGCGGCGTTGGGGTCGGCGTGGCGCTGTCCACCAATGTCATTGTCAATACCACCGAGGCCCTGATCAGCGGATCGACCATGACCGGCGATGCATCGCTCGGCGTTCGTTCCGAATCGTCGTCGGCCATCCGCGCTCTCGCGCTCAACGTGGGAGCAGGCGGCGTGGCCGTCAATGTCGGCGTTCTCGGTAACATGGTCACCAGCGATGTCCGGTCGGCCATAACGGGTTCCACTGTCACGACCGCTGGCGATATTCGTGTTTCCGCGCAGGAGATGGCACCGACTGACATCGTTCCTGCCTGGATCGTTCCGGCCCAATACCAGGCGGACCTTGCGGCGAGCCTTGCCGATTCCCCCATCGACCTGGACGCCAACATTCTGGCCGTCAACGTCAGCGTGGCGGGTGGCGGCGTGGCCGCGAGCGGCGCGCTGACCGGCAACGTCATCACCAACACCGTGCAGGCGGAGATCAATGATGCAGGCGTGACCTCCAGCGCGGGCAGCGTGGCCCTGGACGCATCCAGTTCGTCCGGCATCACCGCCCTGACCGCCGGCGTTGGCGTCAGTGGCAGCGTGGCCCTCAACATCACCGGTTTCGGCAATGCTATTGTCAACACGGTGGACGCGTCCATCAGCAACGGCTCGAGCGTCACTGCCCACACCACGGCCTCCCTGTCGGCCACGGATTCCTCGGCCATCACCTCCATCGGCCTTGGCCTGGCGGGTTCCGGCGGAGCTGCCATAAGCGGCACGGTGGGCTACAACCACATCACCAATTTCATCACCGCCGACGTGTCGGGTTCGAGCCTGACCAGCACCGGCGCGGCCAGCATTCTGGCGACCTCGGAAGCCGACATCCTGAGTTTCGTCGGCGGCGTGGCGGGTTCGGGCCTCGTTGCGGCGCAACTGTCCTTGACCATCAACGAGATCGAAAACACGATCAGCGCTTCCATCGAAAATGTCACAGGCGTCCATAGCCTCAATGTGGGGGCCCTGACTTTGTCGGCCACGGACGCCTCGACCATCGACTCCGTGGCCATGGGCCTGTCGGCCGCAGGCTTTGGAGCCGGCGGGGCGGCCGTGTCCAAGAACCTCATCGCCAACGAGGTCAGCGCGACCATATCGGGTTCCGAAGTGTCGGCCACAGGCGCGGTCTCCCTTGTGGCGGAGTCTTCGGACATCATCCGCTCCTACGCCATCGGCGTGGCCGGCGCAGGGCTCGGCGCGGCCAACGCCTCCCTGACCCTGAACGACCTCGGCAACACCGTCACGGCAAAGATTGATGATTCGACCGTCACCGCCGGGGGCAATATCTCGCTTTCGGCTTCCGAGACGGCCCCCCTCGTGGTGCCCGATTTCAATTCTGCCATCGCCGCTCCGGCGGGCATGGTCTCTGCCTTGACCTCCGCCCTGGGTGGAAACGAGGTCAACGCCAACGCAAATATCGTGTCCTTCGCCGGCAGCATCTCTGCCAGCGGCGTGGCGGCCCTTGGCGCGGCCGTGGCCGACAACGCCATCCACGGCACCGTCGCGGCCCAGATCGTCGACTCCACGGCGACCTCGACCGGCGGCTCGGTGGCGGTTTCAGCCGCATCCGATGCGGCCATCGCCAGCCTGGCCGCCGGTTTCGGTGCTTCGGCGGGCGTCGCCGCCAACGCCTCGGCCGTGCACAACACGCTGTCCTCGACCATTCAGGCCGGTATCGTCGGCGAGTCCACGGTTTCCGCGGACGGCGACGTCACGGTGGAGGCTTTTGATACCGCCGCCATCGACGCCCTGGCCTTCAGCCTGGCCGGAGGCTACGCCGCCGTGGGCGGGGCGGTGGTGGTCAACACCGTCGCCGACACGGTCCTGGCCGGCATCGGCGGGACTTCCGCGAGCCTCAAGGCCGCAGTGAACGCCGCCGACGCGCTCTTTGTCACGGCGGTTTCGGACTACACGGTTTCGGGCATGAGCCTGGGCGCGACCGTGGGCGTTGCGGCAGCCGGCGGTTCCGTGGTCTCCAACTCCATCGGTGGCACTACCTCCGCGTATATCGGCGACTACGTCGATATCGGCGGAACGGTCGGCAACGTCTCTATCAGCGCGCAGACCACCGTGGATGTGTCGTCCAGCGCCTACGGGCTGAGCGGCGGCATCCTCTCCGGCAGCGTGAACTCCGCCGACGCGACCGTCGGCACGGCCGTGGACGCGCATATCGGCGACGCCGACGTCCATGTCGCGGGAGCGGTCGGCGTCGCGGCCGGCGCCACGATCACGGCGGAAACCGACGCCTTCGGCCTTGCTGTGGGCGGGCTGGCCATCGGCGCTTCTCTGTCCGAAATCGAAATCGGCTCGGAAATATCGGCGTATGTGGAAGGGGATGCGGACATCACGGCGGCCAGCCTGGCCGTGCAGTCCTCAGCGGACATCAACGCCGACGCCTACGCCAACGCCTCGGGCGGCGGCGCCCTCGCGGGCAACGGCGCGGATGTCGATGCCGTCGTTACACCCGTGATCCAAGCCTTCGTCGAAGACGGCGCCATCATCGCCGTCAGCGGCCTGCTCTCGGTCACGTCGGCGTCAAAAGGCAAGGCCAAAGCCAAGGGCGAGGGAATCACCGCTGGCATCGCCGGAGTCGGAGTCATCCTGGCCGACGCGAAGCTTTCGCCCGAGATCAGCACGTACATCGGCAGCGGCGCCGATGTCGCAGCCGGTTCCATCGAACTCCGCTCACGCCACAACGTGAACGTCGACGGAAGTCTCGTCGACCAGGGCGCCGAGGCGTATGCCGGGGCTTCCGGCGGCGGCCTGGTCGCCGGTAACGGCGCCGTGGCCACGGCCACTGCCGCGGCCATCGTCGACACGGGCATTGCCACCGGGGCCGAGGTCACGACCACGAGCGGCGACCTGGTCGTTTCCTCCGCAGCCAACAACAAATCCGGGGCAAACGGCAACGGCGTCACCATCGGCGGCGTCGGGGTCGGAGCCATGGTGGCCACGGCGGTCAGCGGCGGTAGCGTGACCACGCATGTCGATTCCTCTCTCGTCTTCGCGCATGACGATCTGACCATTGAGTCCGATGCCCACGGCTCGGCCGATGCCGACGTCAAGGCGGCAACGGGTGGTTTGGTCGCGGTCGGCGTGAACAAGGCCACTGCGACCGTCACGCCGGTGGTCACGGCTAAGCTTGCCCCCGGAGCCGAGGTCGAGGCCGGTGGAACCGTGACGATCGGTGCGTCCGCGACGCCGCAGGCCGTAGCCGCGACTTCGGGCGTCAATGTCGGCGGCGCGGCCGCAGGCGGGTCGACGGCTACGGCCACGGTCGCACCGGTCATCTCGGCCTTTGCCGGGGAAGGCTCCCGGATCGCGGCTGAAAACCTCGTGCTGAGCGCCCGGCAGGAGTTGCCCGGCAGCGGGACGTCCGCTTCGGCGTCGGCCACGGGCTCCAGCGGCGGGCTGCTTCTCGGGGTGAACGCCACGGAAGCGACGGCCAGGGGCAACGGGCAGGTCGCGGCATATCTCGATGCGGACAGCGTTCTGGACATCGCCGGCTCGGCGCACATCCAGGCTGATCTCGACAGTTTCCAGACGAGCACGGCCAACGGCAAGTCATTCGGCATTGTCGCGGTCGGCGGGAACACGGCCACATCCTCCAGCGACACGAACGTCGGTTCGTATCTGGCCGACGGCGTGAGCGTCACGGGCGGAGCGCTGACCGTCGAGGCCGGGGGCACCGAGAAAAATCTGGCCGCGGCCGTTTCCGGCTCCGGCGGCGTGGTCTCGGTGTCCGCATCCGAAGCCCACACCTCGAGCACGAACACGACCCTGGCCGCGGTGGGCGCCAAGGGGAGCGGAACCGGCATCAACGTGGGCAGCCTGACCATCCTCGCCGACCATGAAGCCCTCTTCAACGGATCCGCCGACAGCTCGTCTGGCGGCGTTGTCGACGCTCCCGGCGCGAAAATCGGCAACACGACGGACATCGACGTCGAAGCGCGAATCGGCGAGGGGGCGGCCGTCACGGCCAAGGCCCTGTCCGTGGAGGCCGACACGACGGTGCTCAAGGATTGGCTGACCGGCTACAATCTGATTTCCGCCTCGGGCGGAGTCGGGGCCTTCCCGGCCGGGGCGAGCACGACCACCATCGCCAACGAAACGCGTGTCAGGATCGGCGACAATGCGAGCGTCCTGGTCAGTGACGGAGTGGGCGGCGGCGATATCGGACTTTCCGTGCACAACGACGTCACGGCCAGGGACAAGGCCACCATCGACGCCGGCGGCGCGGTGGCCACGGCCAGGACCGAGTCCTACATCTACAACGACACCAACACGGCCGAGATCGTTGTCGGCGACGCCACCCTGCAGGCCGGCGGCGGCATCGCCGTGTCCAACTGGACCGATCTGGATCTGCATGCTCAGGCCGACGCCAAGACCTATGGCGCGGCCGGCTATGCGCAGGGCATTTCCGTGGCGCACGCCTCTCCGAAGAACATCGTGACCATCATGGACGGTGCTGCCATCGAGGCCGCGGGCGACATAGCCATCACGGTCGGCGGCAGCGCGGACAACCTGCGACGCTCGGCCGTCTCCGTCGCCGCCCGTACCGATCTCTGGAACAAGACGGCCTTCCCCATCAGGTCCAATCCCACGGCCGACGCCGTCGTCAATCAGGTCTCCCGCATCGATGTGGCCGAGGATGCATGGATCGGCAGCAATCAGGACGTGCTGCTGACGGTCGATGGCGGAACACGCTCCGTATCGGGCAACTGGAACTATCAGGACGCCTATATGGGTCTGGCCGAGGACATCGCCAACGGTCTGATCTCCCTCTTCACCGGTTCGAGTGGTTCCGTGTCCCTGAAGGAGAGCGGAGGCAGCGAGCAGGACAACCTGGACCGGAATGTCAACATTGACGGCACGGTCGAGGCGGGACTGAACAACAAGCAGTTCCTGGTCGTGGACGGCTCTCTTGGCGAACCCAACAATCCTGCCATGAGCGGAACCCCCGGGCTGGTCTTCACCAGCACCTCGGGCGAGGACAGCATCGAACGCATCGATGGCGGCAACTGGATTACAGATGGTTTCAGCGCCGGTATGTACATCCAGATTTCCGGCTCCGGAAATCTGGACGGGGCCTACCTGATCAAAAGCATTACGGGTTCGACCATCACGTTGAACGCCGAGACGCCCCTGGGCGGCGAAAATGAACCTGTGATCGGGACCGTGTCCGCGTCCGGCGTGACCATTTCGCACCTTGTCATGACCGGTGCCCCGAAACTGACGATCAAGACGGCGGACAACTCCATCACCCGCAGCGCGGGCAGCTTCGTCGAGGACGGGTTCCTGGCCGGCCAGTGGATTTTTGTTGACGACAGCGGAACGAACAGCGGCTTCTACAAGATTTCCGGGTTCTCGGGCGACGGTGCGATCATGTATCTGAACGCGTCATCGTCGCAGCTTGCAGCGAACGCGCAGAACATGCTCGGCGTGACGATCCGGGGAGCGGCAGAACCCGTCGTCGCGGTGGAAGGCAGTGTCTATCCTTTGCTGGATATCGATTCTCAAGGGAATACGGCATGGATCGACCGACCTGACGGCAGCGGCAGCTTCATCGTCGATGGCTTTGAAGTCGGCCAGTATCTGCGCATATCCGGTTCGTCGAACAGCGACAATGACGGCACCTATCTGATAACAGGGGTGACCGACACCCGATTGACCATATCCTCGAGCAATTTCGACTGGTTCAGCGACTCGTCCGGGGAGAATCCCGGCATCATGTTCGCGTATGCGGCGGCCATGACGGTCATGGCGACGGATTCGGTGACGTTGAATTTCGACGCATCGGCCAATACCATCACGCGCTCCACCAGCGACCAGACTTTCGTGAGCAACGGATTTGCCGCGGGTCAAACCCTGATCGTCAGCGGTACGGCCAATGCCGGGATCTACACGATCAAGGAAGTTGCCGGTAATGTCATCACGCTCAACGAGCCATTGCCGGCCGACGCATCCGGCGTCGTTTCATCCGCGATCAAGGCCTATGATGACTACGCGACGGTCCAGCTCGGTTCCCGGACCATGTCCTTTGACGCAGCGACTCGAACCATCACTCGCAACGACGGGCTGGACTGGTCCGGCGTTTCCGCAGGGCAGATCATCGAGGTCACGGGTTCGCAGCACAATGCCGGCTTCTTCACTGTCGCCGGGGTCAGCGGTTCGATCCTCACTCTGGTGGAAACCGACTCCCTGACGGATGAAGGCCAGGTTTTCGGCGTGACCATCGTGGCCGCGACGTTGCAGGACATCGTGACCACCGTCGACCTCGGCCTGACACACACCGATCCACGGGACACCATCACTCGCCAGGACGCGGCGTGGGCGGATGACGGATTCGAAGCAGGCATGTTCATCAATGTGAGCAACACGACCAGCAATAATTCCTCCTTCAGGATCGACAGCATATCGGGCAACACCCTGTATTTGGCCAAAGAACATACGCTGATCAACGAAACCCTTTCCGCTGCGCAGAGCACCGCGCAAGGGGTGGCCATCACCAGCTCCAACCCACGGCCCATCACCATTCACACTACCACCGTGCAGGGCGCTCCTGAGCTGACCTTCGCCAATGTCTACGGCGGGCGCGACACCATCACCCGCTCTACGGGCAGCTGGCTGGCCGACGGCTTCCTGGAAGGGCAGACCATCACGGTTTCCGGTTCGGGTTCGAACGACGGCGTGTACCAGATCGCCACCATCAGCGCCGACGGGTTGACCCTCGGACTGTCCATGAAGGACACGCTCGCCCCGGCATCCGGGGTGAGCGGGGTGTCCGTAAGCGGATCCGGCATTTCCTCCGGCGTCTCGTATTCGCTGAGCGTCGAGGATCTGGGTGTGAACATCGCCAAGGAGATCGGCCGGCTGCAGAAACTCAAGGCCGAGCATTACGGCAATGGCGCGGCCATCGCGGGCTACAACGCCCAGATCACCCAGCTCAAGATGCAGGCGCTGGAACTCGGACTGATCGACGCCAGTGATCCGGGGCTGCTGAACGAGGATACCCCTCTGTCCCCGAAGCAGGATTTGCTGGTTACCTACATCGTCGTGTCCGATATCGAGGCCAGTTCCGGAAACATCGAGGTTTCGGCGGGAACCCTGACCGGCACCGGAAATCTCTACGCCAACAACGACACCGGCGTGGTCATCGAAAACGCCAGCCCGTACTATATGCGGGTCGGCGACGTGATCATCCCCACGAACCAGGGGGGCATGGTCTTCTTCAATGTTCTGCCGGTGACGAGCAACGCGGACATCGAAAGCGTCTACGATTTCCTGTACGCTTCCGGCCAGGTCAGTCCAACCCCGCAATTCGCGGCCATCGGCACGGACGCGGGGGAAACCGAACCCGCCATTTCCATCAGGAGCACCTTCAATCCGACGTTTCCGGAGCAGGAGGAATTCCGCGGCATCACCGCTCCGGACATCGAGATCACGGGCAGCATCGTGAACCGCCTGGGCAGTGTGACCATTCACGACACCAAGGGCAGCGTCCTCATCAAAGGCGAGGCCGGCAAGACGGCCGTGGCGGCCAAGAGCATCGACATTTCTGCCGGCCGCGATTTCGTGCTGACCAGCGAAGGGTTCTACAATACCGCCGGAGAGCCCTACGGCTCGCAGAACACGCCCACTGTCGCCGGCAACAACATCTTCCTCACCGCGCGCTATCTGAACTTGAACGGCATCGTGCAGAGCGGTCGACCCGACCGCGCCGTGACGCTGGCCGCCACTCTCGATGGAGATATCGACGCGTTCAAGGCCAATGATCTGGCGGGAAGGTACCTGTCCCTGACCAGCGACGACGGCAAGGGGCAGGGTATCGAGGTTCGCTATGACCGGGATACGGACTCGATCGTCGTCGACTCCGTCGCCATCGAGGGCGGTTTCATGCTGCTGACCGGCCAGATCATGAACACCAATGCCAACGCGGTATTGAAGACCGTGGACGGCTTCGGCCGCGTCACCATCAACAACAATACCGGCTACGCCGTCACCATCAACGATATCGACACCGGCGGAGACGGCATCGAGGGCATCATCAAGATCGTCGACACGGTCGACACATACTCTCCTGCCGGCGTTTTTCAACCTGGTGTCGAGCCCACCGTGACCACGTACACCCGGATCGGCGACACGATCAGCAAGACGGTGACCCGCGGCGGGACGCTGCTTTCGACCTCGGACTCCAGCGGCAGAACGCTGACCGACGGCTACACTCCCGCGGCAGGACAGCGCTACGTATACGTGACGGGGCAGACGCAACTGCGTCAGATCTACAAGGAATACATCACGTCGAGTTTCTGGGGCATCGACTGGCTGTCGCCTGATCCCGGCCAGCAGCCTGACAAGGTCTGGACCGTCAACGTGGGGGGGCCTGTGCCGACAGGAAGCGGAACTTTCGTGGAATGGAACACCTCGCTGACCGGCACGCCCACGAAGATCACCCCGCTGAGCGTCAACCTCGCTGCTGAGCAGTATCTGTACGGTTACAGCTACACAACGACGACCGGGTGGTGGATCTTTTCCACCACAGAATACCACAATGTCCTTGTCTACGCGCAGGGCTCTGTGACGTATTCCAACAACAGCATGAAGGCGGACTACCCCATCGACATCGAGTTCATCGGTTACGATACGGGCGGCATCACCATCAACTCCGCGACGGATGTCATCGTGGCCGGCTCCCTCGTCAACGTGGCCGGCACGACGGCCATCACCAGCGCCGGTACGATCACGAGCACGGAGAACGGCCAGGTTCAGGGCAGGGACATCGACCTTGTCGCCGCCACGGGTATCGGCTCCTCCGGCAGGGCTTTGCAGGTCGATCTCGCGGGCGGAGTTCTGGATGCGGACAGCAGCGCAGACGACATCTTCATCGAAGGATTCACCGGCGCCCTGAACGTCGGCACGGTCAACGCGTCCGACGGCGACGTGACCATCGGCGCCTATGGTTCCATTACCGCCGCCGGCGGGACATCGCTGGTCAGCGGCAACTCCATCAACCTGTCCTCCCGGGCGGGCGGCATCGGTTCGGCCATCCAGTCTCTGCTCATCGACAGCGGCGTCTCCGGGTCGGGCAGCCTGACGGTCTCGGCCATGGACGACGTCCATCTTGCGGAAACAAGCGGAGACCTGGGCTTGAACACGGTGCGATCGGTGCGCGGCGACGTGTATATCCAGGTGCTCGACGGCAACCTGACCGACGCCAACGGCAACAACACCCGCGATGAACGGGCCATTGCCGACCTTGAGGCCTTGTGGAGCAGCATGCGCCTGACACTCGCGACGGGCGCCGACGAAGCCGCGCAGCAGAACATCGCCGCCTATGAGGGACTCAAGACCAGGGAATACCACAGTTACTGGAACTACCGCGAGCAGCAGGCCGATCCGTCGGTTTACGACTCTGCCTTCGAGGTCCGGCTGTCGGATCTGGAACTGGACTACTACCGGTCCGTCGGCTGGACCGATGAGGATCTCGCTGATCTGGTGGCCAAGCGGACGCTGGAGTATCACGATCTGCACGCGGTCTACGGCGCCCTGGGCGACGCGCGCATCGCCGGCTATGCCTACCATGTGGTCGTGGGCAGTTCGGAATACGAGGCCCTCATGGCCGGCCATGCGTGGACCGAGGCCGAACTGGGCACGACCTTCAATCCGTCCCTGCTGCGGGCCAAGACGGACACGGAGACGAAGATAGAGGAAGCCAACATCACGGCCCGGAACGTTTCCATCGTCGTTCAAAACGGCGGAGTGGGAGGCATCAGCGGCCATGCGACGTTCACCCTGCCCATGAATGCCGATTCCCTGACGGAACAAGAGCGGCTCATCCTGGCCGCCGCCGAGCGCGACGACATGATCGCCCGCGATGCGGCAGGCAACATCGTCAACATCTTCGACCCCGGCAGCAACGCAAAGACCCTGGAGGTCCTGCTTCATGACGATGTGGATATTGCGGCCAGGGGCAGCATCTCCATCACGGGCGATACCCATGTCTACCTAGGCAGCGAGCTGGATATCAACATCGACAGCGTGTCCGGCGGGGACGCCATCCGCATCAAGGGCGCCGCGGGCATCTACGCCGTGGGCGGCGGAACCGCGGTGACCGGCGGCGGGGCGAGTGGAGGGGTGATTCTCGAAGGGGCGAACGCCGCCATCGGCACGTCCGCCCGGCCCGTCTCCGTGGACCTGCAGGCCGGCAATCTGACCGCCAGAGCCACGGGCGACATCCATCTATCGGCCGTGGGACACGATCTGTTCATCGACGGGATATATTCGCAGGATGGCTCCGTCGTGGTCGCGGCCACAGGTTCGATCTTCAACGGCAACAACGACAGCGAGTGGAACATCCGGGCCAATTCCGTCATCCTGACCGCCGCGGGTTCCATCGGACAGGACGGCAACGCCCTGAACACAGAACTGCCCCTGCTCGACGCCGCGCAGCCCGGCCTGGGCGTGATCGACATGACCGCTGGCGGCGACATCTTCGTGAACGAGGTCAGCGGCGACATGAACATCGGCCGCGTCCGGGCCGGCGGCACTGCCTCCCTGGCGGCGGCCGTGTCCATTCTGGACGCGAACGACGATCCGGACCCCGATGTCATCGCCAACTCCATCACCCTGAACACCCAGCTCGGAGGCATCGGCGCAGCCGGCAACGACCTGGACATCGATTCGTCCGTCACGGCCGACGGCCTGGTCAACATCTCCTCGGCCGAAAACGTGTACCTGATCGAGGCGATCGGCGACCTGCGCCTCGATCAGGTCCTGCTGACGGCACTGAACAAGAAGGCCTATCTCGCGGCCCAGGGCAGCATTCTCGGCGCCAATTCCTCTGGCGCCTACGCCGTGATCGCCGGGGCGGTCATCTTCCGCTCCGATCAGAACATCGGACAGTCCGACGACGCCCTGAACATTCAGGTTCAACGTCTGGAGGGGTCCGTATCGGGCGACATGTGGGTGCACAACCACGGCGCACTGATCGTGGGCAACGCCGGCGACGGCACCAGCGGGCTGACCTCGGCCGGCGGCGGCATCAGGATCACCGCCAGCAGTCCGGTGACCATCGAGGCCGACGTCGTCTCGACGGGCGTGACCAATGACGGGGACATCACCATCACATCCACGGATCACGCGGGACCCGGAGACGATATCACCGTCCTCAACGGCGCGATCATCCAGAGCGTTGGCGGCAATGTCACTCTCCTCTCCGGCGATGACGTCATCCTGCACAGCGGCAGCGTCATCATGGCCGACGGGACCGTGCGCATCGTCGGCGATCACGGCGATGCGGACCCCGGCGCGGGCAGCCTGATCGACCTGCACGGAACCATCACCGCTCAATCCGTGCTGCTCGAAGTCGGCGATGACGACGACACGGTGGTCGTTCCCGGCATCGCGGTCACGACCACGATCCGCACGGGCGGCGGCGACGACGTCATCTACACCGGCAGCAACGCCACCGCGTCGGGCAGCACGGGCGGGACCATGGACGGCATCACGGCCCTGCTCGACATCGATGGCGGCGATCATCCAAGCGGCGACACCCTCGTCATCGATGACTCCGGCAACACGGGCGCCAACAGCAGCACCCTCGACGGAACCACGCTGACCATGACCGGCATGTCCGGCTCCATCCAGTACGTCAGGATCGAGAACGTAAACATCTCCTTCGGCAACGGCGACAACGTCGTCAACGTGCGGGGCACGGCGGCCGAGTCCACCATGTTTCTGACCACAGGGAATGGAAACGACACTTTCAACGTCTCCTCCGACGCACCGACGAATCTGGGCGACCTGGACGGAATACGCGGCGATCTGGTGCTGGCCGGAGGAGGGGGAATCAACACCCTGAACGTCAGCGACCGGGGCAACACTACCGGCCGCGCCGGCGTGGTCTTCACCGACCGCGACATCTCCGGCATGACCGGCGACGCGGGCGGTTCCGGGATCATCGGCTTCGACGACAGCTTCAGCGGCGGCATCAACGCCCTGTTCGGTTCCGGCGCTGACGGCGTCACCATCACGGGCGTCCTGTCCGGACGGGTCGTCACGGTCAGGGCCGGTGCGGGCGACGACGCGATCACGGCTGCCGCTGCCGACGAAGGGTTCCTGATCGCCTTCGGCGAGGGCGGTTCCGACACCATCGACGCTTCGGCCTGGGACAGCGGCGCCATTCTCTTCGGCGATGGCGGATCGGATACGGGAGGCGGGTCGAAGACTCCGCAAACCTTGCTTTCCGTGGAATCCACGGTACCCGCTGGTGACGGAGACGACATTCTCATTGGCGGCTCCGGCGACGACATCCTTGTCGGCGGCGGGGGCGACGACCAGTTGCGCGGCGGCGCGGGCAACGACGTGCTCATCGGCGACGCCGGTCGTGTGGCCTTCATGCGTGGCGAGCTTTACGAGGCCGGGACCCTCGGCCGCTACAGCTCGTTCGACGGAGACGACACCCTCGTCGGCGGGGCCGGGAACGACTTCATGTTCGGCGGGGCGGGATCGGACCTGTTCTACGGCAATCTGTCCGAGGACGTGATGGTCGGCAAATACGGCAAGGTGACCCTGAGCGGCGGCAAGGTCGACGAGGTCATCGCTCTGGGTGATCTGATCAGCCGGACCATGGTCGACCTCTTCAGCATCGAGGAATCGCATGGCGACTCCAGTGGAGGCGCCGTCGGGCCAGGTGTGTCCCTCATCCCCGAACCCGCGCCCGACGCCCTGGAGATCGAACAGGTGCGGTCCGAATCGAGCTACTCCCGCCGCGTGAGCCATCATGGCGGGCAGTCGGTTCCGGCGGCCCGGACGCTGCCCGGACAGGACGCGGCTCCGGCGGACGCCCCGGTGCGGGAGCAGGAGGAGGCGGCGGAGGAAGTGACCGGGCCTCGGGCCGCCGTTTTCGGCCCGAGGAAGTTGGATGGCGAGCCTTACGTGCCGGTGTCAGGACAGGTGGAAGCGCACTCTGCGGCCCAGGAAAATGCGGAGGCGACGGGTCTCCAGGGCGCCGTGGCCGGACTGACCTGCCTGGGCGCGCTGTCGGCCCGTGGCAGAAAAGAAAAGCGTCGGCTGGCCTCGGAGGAGCTGGAAAGTTTCGCCAGGCCCAAGGGCCGGAGCTGGAGCTGGGATGGGGAACGGCTGCAAGGCGAGGAGAAGACGGACTCTTCCCCTGCGCGGCTGGTCAATGTAACGGAATTCACGTTCGAGAAGAAACGTCGGGCTACGGACGCATAGTCCGGCCTTTTTCATACGGAGCCTGCAACATACAAGGAGTGTACACGTGACAATGGAAGACAAGACGCCCCAGGAAAAGGCGGAAGACCAGGCGGCCCAGATCCGTTGGGACGGAAGCCGCATGCGCACCACGTATGCCAACGTCTGCAACGTGTCGAGCACGCGCGAGGAAGTGGCGCTCATGTTCGGTGTCAACAAGAACTGGCACCCGTCGCAGAAGGATCTGGTCATCGAGCTTTCCGACCGCGTCATCATCAACCCTTACGCGGCCAAGCGCCTGGCCATTCTCCTGGCCAACACCATGAACGAGTACGAGAAGCGTTTCGGCGTGATCAGTTTCGAAATGCCCGACGTCACGCCGCAATAGGGCGGGACGCGGACCTGCGCATGAAGGCCCGGCGCGGCGGCGTGCCGGGCCTTCATGCGCAGGATTCCGATTTTCCCTTGTTTTTTGGCCAGATGGCTGGTTAACTGAGCGTCTGGCAAGGGGTTTGGCCTTCTGTCCGCACCGGCGTCGCCGTTGATCGGGTTTCATCATTATGAGCAGCAACACCACCATACAGGACTCCGCGCCGACCGGCGCAGGCCCTGTCCTGTCGTGGGCCGAGTTTTCGTCGGCCTCAAGCATCCGGGAGTATTGCCAGGGATGGATCGGGCTGCAGAGCGGCATGATCCCAGGCGTGATCCAGGGGATTCTGGTCACCGAAGGGGAGGACGGGCAGTTCTCCCCCGCTGCGGTGTGGCCGTATGGCGGCGCGGACCCGGCCCGGCTGGCCGAGGGACTGGAGCGGGTCGTCGAGGACGGGCGCGGCCTGGTGCTGGAACTGGACGCCGCTGACCGGTACGCCATGGTCTACCCCGTGCGGGTGGACGACAGGCTGTTCGCCGTGGTGGCCATGGAGCTGGCGGCGGGCGGCGAGGCCGATCTGAACCGGGCCATGGAACAGTTGCAGTGGGGCAGCTCGTGGCTGGAGCTGCTCCTGCGCCGCCGGGAGGCCGACGAGGACAAGGCCCGCCTGCTGCGTCTCGGAACGGCCGTGGACATGCTGGCCCTGACCCTGGATCGCCCATCCTGCCGCGAGGCGGCCATGACCTTCGTCACCGAGCTGGCGGCGGCCTCTGGCTGCGAACGCGTCAGCCTGGGCCTGGTGCGCGGGCGGTCCGTCGCCCTCGAAGCGGTTTCCCACAGCGCCGAGGTCGATCTGAAGATGAACCTGACCCGGACCATCGAACGGGTCATGGACGAAGCCCTGCTGCAGCGTCGCGAGATATCCTGGCCCACGGACGACGTTACGGTCATTTGCCGCGAGCACGAGGCCCTCTCGCGCCAGCAGGCCATGGTTTCGGTCCTGACCCTGCCCCTGTACGGACAGGAATGCTACTACGGGGCCCTGACCGTGGAGCGCGCCGCGGACCAGCCCTTCACGGAGCGCGACGCGGAATTCTTCCGGGCCGTGGCGGCCCTGGCAGGTCCCATCCTGGAGGCCAAGCGCCAGGCCGACCGCTCCGTTCTCGACCACGTCCGCGCCAGCCTGGCCGAGGCGGCCGGGCGGCTGCTCGGCCCCCGGCACTACGGCCGCAAGCTTGCCGTGGCGGCGCTGGCCTGCGCGGCCCTGTTTCTTTTCTTTGCCCACGGGGACTACCGCCTGCGCGCGGACATCGCCCTGGAAGGGGGTATCCGCCGGGCCGTGACCGTGCCCTTCGATGGCTTCATCCATCAGGCTCCGTTCCGGGCCGGCGATCTGGTGGACGAGGGCGACGAGCTCTGCCTTCTCGACGACCGGGACCTGCGCCTGGACAGAATGGTCACCGCCAGCCGCCTGCGGCAGCTGGAGCAGCAGCTCCAGGAGGCCGTGTCCCAGCACGACCGGGCCCAGTCCAGCATCATTCGCGCACAGCTGAACCAGGTTCAGGCCGAACTGGACCTGGCCGACGCGCAACTGGCCCGCACCAGGCTCACGGCGCCGTTCTCCGGCCTCATCGTCAGCGGGGACCTGAGCCAACGCCTCGGCAGCGCCGTGAAACAGGGCGACGTGCTCTTCGAGGTCACGCCGCTGGACTCCTACCGGGTCATCCTCAAGATTGATGAGCGCCGCATCGCCGACGTCCGGGTCGGACAGCGCGGCGAGCTGGTTCTTTTCTCCCTGCCCGGCCAGGAGTTCGGGTTCACGGTCAGCAAGATCACGCCCATCGCGAGGGCTGAGGAAGGCGGCAATCATTTCCGTGTGGAGGCGTCGCTGGACAGCGTGGATCAAACCCTGCGTCCCGGCATGGAAGGGGTGGGAAAGGTTGCCGTGGATCGGCGCAAACTGGTCCAGATCTGGATCCGGGACATGCGCGAATGGCTGACCCTCTTTTTCTGGAAATGGCTGCCTTGAGACGCCACGGCGAGGGGCGCGCATGAGCGCTTCGCTGCTCAGCCCGTCATGGTACAGGGTCGCCCCCCTCAAGCCGCGCCTGCGCAGCCATGTGCGCATCGAGCGCCACGAGTATCGCGGCCAGGACTGGTACGTGATCCAGGACGGCTTCACGGGACGCCATCACCGCTTTTCCTCCGAGGCCTACCAACTGGTGGGCATGATGGACGGCCGCCGGACTCTGGATCAGATCTGGCAGGCTGTCTGCGGCCGTTTGGGGGACCACATGCCCACCCAGGACGAGGTCATCGAGCTCCTGGCCCGCCTGTATCGCGCCGATCTCTTGCAGACCAGCGCCATCCTCGACTTTTCGGACCTGCACCAGCGCAGCGTGAAGACCAGGCGCAGCCGCCTGTTCACGCAGATGGCCTCGCCCCTGTCCCTGCGCTTCCCGCTCCTGGACCCGGACCGCTTCCTGACCCGGACCATGCCCTTGGTCCGCCCGTTTCTCGGCTGGCAGGCCTTTGCGGTCTGGATGGCTGTGGTGGCCGCGTCTGCCGTCCTGGCCATGCTGCACTGGGACGCCCTGCAAGGCGATTTTTCCGACGCGCTGCTTGGCATGGAGAATCTGCTGCTGATCAGCCTGCTCTATCCCGTGCTGAAAGTCCTGCACGAGTTCGGCCACGCCTACATGGTCAAGAAGGAGGGTGGGGAGGTGCACGAGATGGGGATCATGCTGCTCGTCTTCATGCCCCTGCCGTACGTGGACGCGTCCTCGTCGACGTCTTTCAGGGACAAGCGTCAGCGCATGCTCGTTGGGGGGGCGGGCATCATGGTGGAGCTTTTCGTGGCCGCCGTCATGCTTCTGGTCTGGCTGAACGTGGAGCCCGGAGTCGTGCGCGCTCTGGCCTACAAAACCCTGCTCGTGGCCGGGGTGTCGACGATCCTCTTCAACGGCAACCCGCTATTGCGTTTCGACGCCTACTACATTCTCTCGGACTGGCTGGAGATTCCCAACCTGGCGCAACGCGGCGTCGGTTATCTTGGCTACCTTTTCAAACGGTATCTGCTGGGAGTGGACAGCGCCGAATCACCGGCCCGCAGCCCCGGGGAGGCGCGCTGGCTGCTCTTTTACGCCGTGGCCGCCTTCTGCTACCGGATTTTCATTTCCGTGCGCATCGTGCTTTTCGTGGCCGGGCAGTTTTTTTTCGTGGGCATTGTCCTGGCCATCTGGTCGGTGTTCATGATGCTCGTCATGCCTACGTGGCGCGTGGCCGGTTTTCTCGTCAAGGATACGCATATGCAACGCAAGCGCCTTCGCGTCATGATGACGGTGGTCCTTCCTCTGGCTCTGCTGGCGGGGGTTCTGGCTCTGGTCCCGGTGCCGCTGTACACCAGCGCCGAAGGCGTGGTCTGGGTTTCGGAGGAATCCCGGGTCTACGCCGCTGCCGGGGGGATGGTGGAGGCCGTGCTCACTCCCGGCGGGACCGCTGTCCATTCCGGGGATCCTCTCATTCGCTGCGCCGACCCGTTGCTGGAAACCCAGGTCCGGCTGCTGCAGGCCCGTCGGGAGGAGTTTCGGGCCCGACGCCAGATGAGCATGAACAGGGACCGCGCCGAGACGGGCATGCTGGACGAGGAGCTGAAAAGTATCGAAACCGAGATCGCTCGCGCCCTGGAGCGTCAGGCGGCCCTGGTCGCGCGCAGTCCGGCTTCCGGGATTTTCGTGCTTCAGGACGAGGCGGATTTGCCGGGCCGCTTTCTGCGGCGCGGCGAGCCCGTGGGATACATCGTCGACCCGCTGCGCATGCGAATCAGGACCGTGGTCTCCCAGGCCGATATCGAGCGTGTGCGCTCGGATGTCCGCAGCGTGGAGGTGCGGCTGGCCGAGAACATCGGGCAGGTGCTGCCGGCGCGGGTGTCCCGCGAAGTGCCCGCCGCGAGCCGGGTGCTGCCGAGCCTGGCCTTCAGCCTCGACGGCGGCGGCCGGTTCGCCCTCGACCCCCGGGAAAAGGAGGCTCCCCACGTACTGGAGCGTCTCTTTCAGTTCGACCTGGTGCTTGAAGGGCCCGTGCCAGGCAACGTGGAGGAACGTGTCTACGTCCGTTTCGAGCACAGTCCCGAACCTTTGGCCTGGCGGGCCTACCGAGCGCTGCGGCGTCTGCTGCTGACCCGTCTTGCCGTGTAGCGTGGCGAACCATGAGTAGTCGGTTCCATCTGGTTCATCCTCCGGCAACCCGCGACGTCCGGGCTGAGCGGCCCGACCGGATCGAGACCTGGCTTGAGCGTCAGGCGCACCGTCTGCACGGGCGCGCCCTGGCGCTGCGCGGAAAAGGCGGATGGCTGCGGCGGGAGACAGCGGCCGTGGGCGAGGCGGGCCTGCGTCTGGTCGGCTTGAGCGGAAAGGAGCTGGCCGCCGAGATCCGCCCGCTTCGCGAGCGTCTGCTGACCGACGGTTTTCTTGCGGCCCATGTGGCGGACAGCTTCGCCCTGATCCGGGAATTTTCCGCGCGCATCCTGGGCCTTCGCCACCACGACAGCCAGGTCATGGGAGCGCTGGTCATGCTGCGCGGCATGGTAGCGGAGATGGAGACCGGCGAGGGCAAGACCCTGACGGCCACCCTCACTGCGGCCACGGCGGCCCTGGCCGGGCTACCGGTGCACGTCATCAGCGTCAATGACTACCTCACGAGCCGCGATGCCGAGAACACCGCGCCCCTGTTTCGGGCCCTGGGCCTGAGCGTGGGGTGCGTGGTGCACGGGCAGTCACCGGATGAGCGTCGGCAGGCCTACGGATGCGACATCACCTATGCCACCAACAAGGAACTGGTCTTCGATTACCTGCGCGACCGCCTGACCCTGGCCGACCGGCCGGACCCGATCATGGTTCAGGCCGAAAGCCTGAGTGGGCAGGGCTCCCGCGCCGGGCGGCTGCTCATGCGCGGCCTGCATTTCGCCATCGTGGACGAGGCCGACAGCGTGCTCATCGACGAGGCGCGGACTCCGCTCATCATCTCCGGTTCCTCGGGCGTCAGGGAGGAACGGGAGTTCCTGGAGCAGGCGCTGGACCTGGCGGGCGGTTTCGTTCGGGACAGGGATTTCGAGCTCGACGAGGCCCGGCGGCATGTCCTGCTGACTCCGGCCGGTCGGAGCCGCATCGAGGACGCTGCGCGTCGGCTGGGAGCCCTGTGGAGCGGCCTGGTGCGTAGGGAAGGCGCGGTGCATCAGGCCCTGACGGCCCTGCACCTGTTTCGCCGCGACGAACAGTATCTGGTCCGCGACGGAAAGGTCCAGATCATCGACGAATTCACGGGACGGGTCATGCCCGACCGTTCCTGGGAGCAGGGGCTGCACCAGCTCATCGAGCTCAAGGAGGGGTGCGAGCTGACCCAGCGCCGGGAACCCCTGGCCAAGATCAGCTATCAGCGCTTTTTCAGAAGATACCTGCGGCTCGCGGGCATGACCGGCACGGCGCGCGAGGTGAGGGACGAGCTGTGGAATGTCTACGGACTGGCCACGCTGCTCATGCCCACCCACAGGCCGGTGATCCGGCGCAGGCTCAAGGAGAGGGTTTTTCCCACCCGGTACGACAAATGGCGGGCCGTGGTGGAGCGGATCGGTGAATTGCACCGGCAGGGCCGGGCCGTGCTCGTCGGCACGCGCACCGTGGCGGCCTCCGAGGAACTCGCCGCCCGCGTCCGGGAAGCGGGGCTGCCGCACCTGGTCCTGAGCGCCAAGCAGGACGCCGAGGAGGCCGGGGTCATCAGCCGGGCGGGCCAGCCGGGAAGCGTGACCATCGCCACGAACATGGCCGGGCGGGGCACGGACATCATGCTCGCGCCCGAGGTGCGGGATGCGGGCGGCCTGCATGTCATCATCACGGAATACCACGAAGCCGCGCGCATCGATCGTCAGCTGGCCGGACGGTGCGGGCGCCAGGGCGACCCCGGAAGCTTTGAAGGCATGTTGTCCCTGGAGGATTTCCTGTTCCAGGGCAAATGGGGCGACCCGTTCATTCGCGTGGCCATGTTTGTCGTGGCCCGGACGAGAACGCCCCAATTCGCGGCGCGTTGGCTGCTGCGGCGCATGCAGCGCAACGTCGAGAGGCACAACGCCCGGGTGCGCCGAAACCTGTTCCGGCAGGACCAGGCGCAGGGCAGCCTGATGGCCTTTGCCGGAAGGTTCGAGTAGCAACGTCCATTTCCCCGCGCTTGGGCCGGAAACAGCTTGAACGCGGGTGCCATACGCATCGAGGAGAACCAAAGATGAAACGCGGATTTTTTCTGGCACTGTTGTGCATGCTGGCAGCCACGGTTCGGGCCGGGGACCTGCCGCCCTTCGAAGGACTCATCGAGCCTCGGGAGACCGTCAATTTCGGCAGCCAGGTTCCGGGCATCCTGGAGAAGGTCATGGTCGAGCGGGGAGACAAGGTCGAGGTCGGGCAGATCCTGGCCCGGCTCAAATCCGGGGTCGAGGCCGCTGCCCTGCGCACGGCCGAGGCCAAGGTGGATTTCGGGCAGCGCAAGTCCCAGCGCAACGAGGAACTGACCAGAAAAAAACTCATTTCGGTGCATGAAAAAGACGAGATCGAGACCGAGTTGCAGCTGGCCCGGCTGATGGTGGTCGAGGCCAAGGCGCAGCTCGAAATGCGGGTCATCCGCAGCACGATCAAAGGCGTGGTTGTGAGGCGCACGGGCGCGCCCGGCGGCTATGTCGGCGAGGAACCCTTTCTGACCGTGGCGCAGATCGACCCTTTGAGCGTCGAACTGGTCATTCCTGTCCAGTATATCGGATCCATCAAGGAAGGGGCCACGGCCACGGTCCTGCCGGAAGAGCCTGTGGGCGGCGAGTACAGCGCCAAGGTCGTGATCGTGGACAAGGTCGTCGATGCCGCCAGCGGGACCTTCGGCGTGCGGCTGGAGCTTCCCAACCCCAAACTCAGGCTGCCGGCGGGCATGAAGTGCCGGGTGGTCTTCTGATCGCGGACTAGGGGCGGGACCGGCGGCGAAGCCGGGCTTTCGAGGGCAAAATCCTCAAAAGCTCAAACGAGATGGCGCGAAGCAGGCGGGTCGCGGGTTGAAGTCCGCGATCCGCCTGTTTCGCGCTTAGTCGGCGAGTTCTGGAGCGGAGCGCTTCCTCTCTTGGTTACACGACCTTTTTCGGCACCGAGTCCTTTTTCCAGATCAGGGTCGGTCGTGGATATTTGCTGTCCAGTTCGTGGGCGCGCAGAAAGTCGTGATAGGCTTCGGTGACGCTTTTCATCTTCATGAGCGTTGTCGCGCGCTGGTAATGATAGTCCGCGACTCCGGGCATGAGGTCGATGAGCCGGCTCAAGTCTTTGCGGGCCTGGGCGTAAAGCTTCATGCGCAGGCACAGTAGCGCCCGGCTGTGGAGCGCTCTGCGGTGTTTCGGGGCGATGATCACGGTCAGGGTGTATCTGACCAGCGCTTCCTGGTCGCGGGCGGCTTTGGTCAGCGCTTCGCCCAGGGCGAAATGAGCTTCGGCTGAATCCGGAACAAGGCTCGCGGCCCTGGAGTACGAAGCGATGGCTCCGGAAAGGTTCTTCTCACGCTCCAGTTTTTGCCCTCCTTCCACGTGACGTCTGGCTTCCATGGAAGCATGCAGCGCATCGTCGCGCCCATCAGCCGCTTGCGGGCGGACAACGCTTTCGCCCTGGGCCTGGCCGTTTGCGCAGGCCAGGATCAGGATCGCCGCGATGAGCGTTCGCAGGGTGGGTGTCGCGGAGTGCTTCATGTTTTCCTCCCTATGTATGTACGTATTTTACGCTGAATGGTGTTTGGTATCGTTTCGTAGTCAGATATCTGAATGTACATGCTTGTAGTGATAAAATCGGATCAAATAGTAAATAGTTTATAGTAGTTTTTCGGAACTTTATATCTACGCAATATGTAGGCTTTAATTAACTATCTTAATTTCAAGATTAAATTATCTTTTTTTGGTTTGAGTTTTTGTTTGTTTTACTTATGTATAATTATTAAATTTGTATCAGAAATAGTTATAAATGAGTATAAAATTTGAATTATACCTACATATTTTGTATCGAAAATATTTTGATGAATAAACAGCTTGTGAGAATGGAGTTGGTGGCAATAAATACGTAGGTACTTTTGTGCAAAAATGGTCAGGAATGCCCATTACTGAGGGATGTGTTTGTGTGCATGCATCTAAAATATAAGAAAATATGCGATAGCGTTTGAAACAGGGCCAAAAAACCACGCAATGAAGGGATTGGGATGAGCGCGAATCAGAAAATTTTCCAGGATGGGCACGATGGCTCGGACGATCAATCGGAATCCGGCACGTGGCAGGGTGCTTGCGGCGAAGTCACCGATGCGGAGCAGATCCGCCGCGATCTGTTCAACGAGGCCGTGCGTCAGGCTCTGGCCCGGCAGGCCATGGCGCTGAGGGAAAAACAGAAAAGAGAGTTCAGTGACGTCGAGTGCAGGGGGATTTTGACAGGGAGTGAGCTGCAATTCCTGTTGAAGCGGAACTCATGAAGCGGGCGTATTAAACGAAGCCCCCGGACAGGCTGTCCGGGGGCTTCGTTCAGGGGCGGGGGCTTGAAGCGGCTTCAGCCTGCGCAGGTCCGCGGCACCGTCGTGCACAGTGCGGCGTGCAGGGCGATCTGGGCCTTGGCGAACTGGCCGCGTTCGACCACGAACTGCATGTTGGTCTGCCTGGCCGTCTGGGACACGGCCAGGATATTGATGCCGTCGGAGGCCAGCGCTCCTGCGGCCTTGGCCAGAATGCCGGGCTGGCCGATGTTGGAGCCGATGGCGCAGACGATGGCCACCTTTTGCAGGGTGATCTGTTCGAACCTGTCCTGAAGCTCGGCGATCATCTCGGGCCGGCAGTCGCGGTCGCCTATGATCATGCCGATGGTGTTGGCGTTGGTGGCCTTGCTGATGTAGGAAATGTCGTATTTGGCCAGTACCTGCAGGATGCGCAGGTCGAATCCCACCTCGCCGACCATGCGCGTGTCATGCACTTCCAGACAGGTGACCTTGTCCGAACCGGTGACGATCTCGACCATGGACTTCGGCGCGATGAAGTCCTTGGTGATTAGCGTCCCGGCGTGGTCCGGGTCGAAGGCGTTCTTGATGCGGATGGGGATGTTGTTGATCTCGAGCGGCTTCGAGGCCTTGGGATGGATGGCCTCCATGCCCACGTCGGCCAGCTGGTCGGCCACGTCGAAGTTGGTGCTGCACACCGGGTGGATGTTGTGCTCGCCGATGACCAACGGATCGCCGGAACAGAGGTGGTATTCCTTGTGGATGATGGCTTCCGTGGCACCCAAGAGCACCGCGACCTTGGAGAAGGTCACTTCCGAATACCCACGATCGAATTCGCGCATGATGCCTTCGGTGCCCTTGGTGTAGCCGGTGGCGAAACAGATGGTCGAGAAGGGGTCGATGCCTTCGAAGCTGTCCTTGATGCGCTCGTCGATGGTCAGCTGCCGGCTGTCCTCCCAGCCGCTCAGGTCGACGAAAGTGGCGTTGTAACCCCGGTTCTGGAGGATATTGGCGGAGTTGAAGGCGCTGTGCATCTCGCCCAGCGAAGCCAGCAGTTCCCGCGCCGCGAGAAGCAGCGCCGCCCGCGAGACATAGCCCGAGGCCAGGACATTATCCATGCTGCGCAGGATGTTGATGGCCAGGTCGATGTGGTCTTCGACGAACTCGTTGGCCGCGGCCAGATCGAGACCCGCGGGCTCGAAGGTCTTGTTCAGCTCGAAGAGGCTGTCGCGCAGGGCCAGCATTTTTTTGGGATAGTTTTCCTGTTCCCGGAAAAGCTGGTAAATTCCGGGCTGCCCTGTCTTCTTGTGTTCCAAGAGTTCGTTGGTGACCCCGCCGTAGGCGGAAACGATGTAGATCCGGCCGAAGATGTCGTCAGGCTTGCGGAGGATCACATTATCGATGATCTGCGGGAACCTGGACATGGATGTCCCGCCGATCTTTTCAACACGGAGTTGCGTTTTCATGGACTGTCCCGGACTGATGTGATGGTGATGCGCGACGGCGGTCAGGGCCTGGCGCGCGATGAAGCCCTTGTGGGATATTTCCTAAAGCGGTGCAGCGTCAATATGGCGTTGTAAGAAAATCGATTTTCGAAAACCTCGCGCCGACGTCCTGGCCGCGAAACCGCCTTGCCCTGTTTGACGCTGTGCACCCGGCCAGCTAAAAGGAAGCGGATTCGCCAACTTCAGCAGGTTCACCGGGTTCACCATGAAGCGTTTTTTCTTTCTGGCCCTTTTTCTCTGCATCGCCGCTCCCGCCACGGCGGCGCAATCCTCCCACGCCCTGGCCATGAACGGCGAGCCCAAGTACGGCGCGGGTTTCACCCATTTCGACTACGTCTTTCCCGACGCCCCCAAGGGCGGAACGGTGCGCCTGGCGGCCACCGGCACCTTCGACAGCTTCAATCCCTTCATCGTCAAGGGCAACTCCGCCGACGGCCTGGGCCTGTTGTTCGACACCCTGACCGAGCAGTCCCTGGACGAGCCCTTCACCGAATACGGACTGCTCGCCGAGCGCATCGAACTGGCCCCCGACCGCTCCTTCATGACCTTCCAGCTGCGCGAAGAGGCCCGCTTCCACGACGGCAGTCCCGTCACCTCTCAGGATGTGGCCTTCACCTTCAGGATTCTCGTGGAGCAGGGCAATCCCCATTACTCCCAGTATTACGCCGACGTGGCGCGGGTCGACGTGACCGACTCCCGGACCGTGACCTTTGTCTTCAAGCCGGGTAGCAGTCAGGAACTGCCGCTCATCCTGGGCCAGCTGCCGGTTTTGTCCGAGGCATCTTGGAAAGGGCGGGATTTTTCCGCGTCCAGCCTGGACATTCCCATGGGCAGCGGCCCGTACCGCATCGCCGAGTTCAAGGCCGGACAGCGCCTGACCTTTGAACGCGATCCCGAGTATTGGGGACGCGACCTGCCCGTGAACACGGGGCGGCACAATTTCGACAGCATCATCTATGACTATTACCGCGATCTGACCGTGACCCTGGAGGCTTTCAAGGCCGGGGAATACGATTTCCGCCAGGAGTACAACTCCAAGCAGTGGGCCACGGGCTATACCGGCCCGGCGGTGGAGGCGGGGCTGATCCGCACCGAGAACATTCCGCACAAGCTCTCCCAGGGCATGCAGGCTTTCGTGTTCAACACACGCCGCGCCATCTTCGCCGACCCCCTGGTGCGGCAGGCGCTCAATTTCGCCTTTGACTTCGAGTGGAGCAACAAGAACCTTTTTTACGGCCAGTACGCCCGCTCCACGAGCTTTTTCTCCAACTCCGACATGGCCGCGTCGGGCTTGCCTTCGCAAGAAGAGCGGGCGCTGCTTGAACCGCTGGGACTTCCTGAAGACGTGTACACGAAGGAAATTTCCCTGCCGGTCAGCGACGGCAGCGGCAACATCCGCGAGAATCTGCGCACGGCCGCCGACCTCCTGCGCCGGGCCGGGTGGAGCGTGGAGGGCGGCAAGCTGGTCAAGGACGGCCGGCCCTTCGCCTTCGAGATGCTTCTCGTGCAGCCGGATTTCGAGCGCGTGGTGCTGCCTTTCCAGCGCAATCTGGCCAGACTTGGCATCACCATGAGCGTGCGCATGGTGGACACGTCCCAGTATCTGGAGCGGCTGCGCGGGTTCGATTTCGACATGATCGTCTCGAGCTTTCCCCAGTCCCTTTCCCCTGGCAACGAACAGCGCTCCTTCTGGCACTCGGCCTCGGCGGACATGCCCGGTTCGCGCAACTACTGCGGCATCAGGAACCCGGCCATCGACAAACTGGTCGACCTGGTCATCGCCGCCCCGGACCGCGACTCCCTCATCCTGCGCTGCAAGGCCCTGGACCGGGCCCTCTTGTGGGGCTGGTACGTCATCCCGCACTGGCACGCCACGTCCTGGCGCGTGGCCTTCTGGGACAAATTCGGTCGGCCGGAGAAGCTTGCGGATTACGGGCTTGATTTTCAGTCCTGGTGGATCGAACCGGACAAGGAACGCGAGCTGGCGGACAGGCGGGGACGGCTGGGGAGCAAGTAGGGCTGGAATATCGACCCGGTCGACATTGGCGTCCTCATCGGCGTGATGAGATAAAGTCATGGATCCCCGCCTTCGCGGGGATGACGCCCAACCATTGCGTTACCGCAATGTCATTCCCGCGAAGGCGGGGATCCATGACTTCATGTCAACGCACAACAGAAATGAAACGATAAAAAATCCGGAACTCATGCTCACCTACATCCTTCGGCGTCTGGCCCTCATCATTCCGACCTTGCTGGGCATTTTGACGCTCAATTTCTTCATTATCCAGGCGGCCCCCGGTGGGCCGGTGGAGCAGATGATCGCCCAGTTGCAGGGTCTGGACGTGGCCGCCGCTGCGCGGGTCAGCGGGGCGGGGGGCGGCGAGACCGCCGGGGCGAACGTCCCGGCCCAGGCATCCTCCACGTCCGCCTATCGCGGAGCCCAGGGCCTTGACCCGGATGTTGTGCGGCGCATCGAGCGCATGTACGGCTTCGACAAGCCTCTGTGGGAACGCTATGTGGGCATGCTCAAAGATTACGTCTCCTTCAATCTGGGCGAGAGCTTTTTTCGCAGCAAGGGCGTGCTTGAGCTCATCGGCGAGAAAATCCCCGTTTCCCTGTCTCTGGGGCTGTGGAGCACGCTCATCATCTACGCCCTGTCCATTCCCTTGGGCATCATGAAGGCCGTGCGCCACGGCTCGCGCTTCGATGTCTGGACCAGCACGGTCATGATCGTGGGCAACGCCATTCCGGTCTTTCTTTTCGCCATCCTGCTCGTGGTCCTGTTCGCGGGCGGAAGCTATTTCAACTGGTTTCCCCTGCGCGGCCTGACCTCGCCCGGCTGGGAGGGCTTTTCCCTTTTTCATAAGATTCTGGACTATTTCTGGCACCTGGCCCTGCCCGTCACGGCCATGGTCATCGGCGGGTTCGCGACCCTGACCATGCTGACCAAGAACTCCTTTCTGGACGAGATCGGCAAGCAGTACGTGACCACGGCCCGCGCCAAGGGTCAGACCGAGGCGCGAATCCTGTACCGCCACATCTTCCGCAACGCCATGCTGCTCATCATCGCCGGGTTTCCGGCGGCGTTCATCTCCATGTTCTTCACGGGCTCGCTCTTGATCGAAGTCATCTTTTCCCTGGACGGTCTGGGCCTTTTGGGCTTCGAGGCGACCATCAGCCGGGATTATCCGGTCATGTTCGGGTCCCTCTACATCTTCACCCTCATCGGCCTGCTCACCAAGCTTCTATCCGACCTGACCTACATGCTGGTGGACCCGCGCATCGATTTCGGCTCCCGGGAGGGGCGATGAATCCGATTCTTCGCCGCAGACTGCGCGCCTTTCGCTCCAATGGCCGGGCGTTCTGGTCCCTGTGGATTTTTTTGTTTCTGTTCATCGCAAGCCTGGGCGCGGAATTCATCGCCAACGACCGCCCGCTTGTGGTCTATTACGACGGGGGCCTCTACGCACCGGTCTTCAAGGCCTATCCCGAAACGACCTTTGGCGGCGATTTCGAGACCGAGACCGTGTACCGCGACCCCTTCGTGCAGGAACTCATCGGCGCCAATGGCTGGATGCTCTGGCCGCCCGTGCGCTACAGCTACAGGACCATCAACTACGACCTGCCGGTGCCCGCCCCGGCCCCGCCCTCGCGGGAGAACTGGCTGGGCACCGACGACCAGGGCCGCGATGTGCTGGCGCGGATCATCTACGGGGTACGTTTGTCCGTGCTCTTCGGGCTGATGCTCACCCTGGGCAGTTCCGTGGTCGGGGTCTGCGTGGGGGCGGTGCAGGGCTATTACGGCGGGATCGTCGATCTGGCCGGACAACGCTTTCTGGAGATCTGGTCCGGCATGCCCGCGCTCTTCATCCTCATCATCCTGGCCTCCATGGTCGCGCCGGGCTTCTGGTGGCTTTTGGCCGTGACCATGCTTTTTTCGTGGATGAGCCTGGTCGACGTGGTGCGGGCCGAGTTCCTGCGCGGCCGCAACCTCGAATACGTGCGCGCGGCCAAGGCCCTGGGCCTGCCGGACCGGGTCATCATGTTCCGCCACATCCTGCCCAACGCCATGATAGCCACCGTGACCTTCATGCCGTTTATCGTCAGCGGGTCCATCACCACCCTGACCTCGCTTGACTTCCTGGGTTTCGGCCTGCCTCCGGGCTCGCCGTCGCTGGGCGAGCTGCTGGCCCAGGGCAAGAACAACCTCCAGGCCCCGTGGCTCGGCCTTTCGGCCTTCGCGGTCCTGGGCACGATTTTGAGTCTTCTGGTCTTTATCGGAGAAGGAGTGCGCGATGCCTTTGATCCCCGCCACAGAAGCTAGGCCCGCCCAAAGCGGGGCCCTGCTGACCATCCGCGATCTGGGCGTCGATTTTTCCGTGGAGGGCCGCACCCTCTCCGCCGTGCAGGGCGTTTCCCTGGCCGTGTATCCGGGCCGAACTTGCGCCCTGGTGGGGGAGAGCGGTTCGGGCAAGTCCGTGACCGCCCTGTCGGTTTTGCGCCTGCTTCCGCCGGAGGTAGCGCGCACCAGGGGAGAGATTGTGTTCGAGGGGCGCGACCTCACCCGTCTGGACGAAAGGTCCCTGCGCGAGGTGCGCGGAGGGCGCATCGGCATGATCTTCCAGGAGCCCATGAGCTCGCTCAACCCCCTGCACCCCATCGGGCGCCAGATCGCCGAAGGCGTGCTCCTGCACCGGCCCGACGTCGACGCCAGGGCTCGCACGCTGGAGCTTCTGGATCTGGTCGGCATCCCCGATCCGGCCTCGCGTCTGGACAGCTTTCCGCATCAGCTTTCCGGCGGGCAGCGGCAGCGGGTCATGATCGCCATGGCCCTGGCCAACGACCCGGTGCTGCTCATCGCCGACGAGCCGACCACGGCCCTGGACGTGACCATCCAGGCCCAGGTCCTGGCACTCTTGAAAGAGCTGCAACAGCGTCTGAACATGGCCATTCTGCTCATTTCCCACGATCTGGGCGTGGTCCGGCACATGGCCGACGACGTGCATGTCATGCGCGAGGGCCGGATCGTGGAGAGCGGTCCGCGTGAGGACATTTTCAAGAACCCGGGCCACCCGTACACGAAAACCCTGCTGGCCAGCACCCCGTCGGGCAGGCCGGATCCTCTGCCCGAAGACGCGCCGCCCCTGATCGAGGCCAGCGGAGTGCGGGTCTGGTTTCCGAGGGGCAAGACGTTCTTTGGCCGTCCCAACAGCTTCATCAAGGCCGTGACCGACGCGGAGCTTTTCATTCGCCGAGGGGAATCCCTGGGCGTGGTGGGGGAGAGCGGGTCCGGAAAGACCACCCTGGGGCTGGCCCTTTTGCGCCTGCAATCCTGCCGGGGTCGGATCGACTTCGACGGGCAGCGCCTTTCCTCCATGCGCGAGGGCCGGATTCGCCATCTGCGCCGCAATTTCCAGATCGTGTTCCAGGACCCCTACGGCAGCCTCAGCCCTCGCATGACCGTCGGCCAGATCGTGGCCGAAGGGCTGGACGCGCATCGCCTGGCAACGGGCACGGAACGGGAGGAACGCATCGCCGAGATATTGGAAGCCGTGGATCTCGACCCCGCCGCCATGCACCGTTATCCCCACGAATTTTCCGGCGGTCAGCGGCAGCGCATCTCCATTGCCCGGGCCCTCATCCTGCGGCCCAAATTCGTGGTCCTGGACGAACCCACCTCGGCCCTGGACCGCACGGTGCAGTTCCAGATCGTGGAGCTTCTGCGAAGCCTTCAGACCCGCTTCGGCCTGACCTACATGTTCATCACCCATGATCTGGCCCTGGTCCGGGCCCTGTGCCACCGCCTGGTCATCATGAAGGAGGGGCGCATCGTGGAGCAGGGGGCGACGGATGCGATTTTCGCGGCTCCGGTCCAGGAATACACCCGCGCCCTGCTGGCCGCCGCCCTGGAATGATGCCATGAAACAGGTCCACAAACTTCTCTCTCCGGCGATCCTCCCCGTGTATTTCTTCGCGGCGACCATCCTTTTGGGGGGGCTGCTGCTGCATCTGCCCGTCTCGCTCAATGGGACGCACTTGGGCTGGGTCGACGCCATGTTCACCTCCGTGTCCGCCACCTGCGTCACCGGACTGATCGTGGTGGACACGGGCACCGTGTTCTCGACCTTCGGGCAGACCGTCATCGCCGTACTCATCCAGATCGGTGGTCTGGGAGTCATGACCTACACGAGCCTTGTCTTCTACCTGTGGCGCCGCCGCGTCTCCCTGACCGACCGCATCGCCGTGGGCCAGTCCCTGCAAGGGGATCCGTCCTTCAAGCTGGGGCGCTTTCTGGTGCAGCTTTTCCTGGTCTGCTTCGGTATCGAGGCTTTGGGAGCCGTGACCATATTCGGTTTGGGTCAGGGAGAGGTGGGCTGGTACAGCGCCATTTTTCATTCCATTTCCGCCTTCTGCAACGCGGGATTCAGCCTGTATCCGGACAGTCTGATGCGTTTTGCCGGCAACCTGCCCATGAATCTTGTGTTCATGCTGCTCATTTTTCTGGGCGGGATCGGATTTTACGTGCTGGTGGAACTGCCCGGATTCATCGCTTCCCTGCGGCTCAGGCGCTCCCTGCGCGGCGCGTTGAGCTGGCAGAGTTCCCTGGTCATTCGCACCAGTCTGTGGCTGATTCTCGCCGGGTGGGTGGTGTTTTTCCTTATCGAGCAGCGGCAGGACGGGATGGCCACGGCGTTGCTCCAGAGCCTGTTCCAGTCCGTCACGGCCCGAACGGCGGGGTTCAATTCCATGGACATCGGCATCATGACCGACACCTCGCTCTTCATTATGATCCTGCTCATGGTCATCGGCGGGTCGCCGGGATCGTGCGCCGGCGGCATCAAGACCACGACCCTGCGCGTGCTGCTGGGGTTCGCCGTATCCCAGATCAAGGGCCGCGATCAGGTCGTGGTCGAAGGCTATGGCGTGGATGCGCCTACCGTGAACAAAGCCATGACGCTCGTCATTTTCGCCTTTGTGCTCATCATGGGTTCCGTCTTCATTCTGACCGTGACCGAAGGCGCGAACCTGCCGCATCAGCTGGTGCGGGGCAAATTCATGGAACTCTTTTTCGAGGCCTCGTCGGCCTTCGGTACAGTTGGGCTGAGCACGGGGCTGACCCCGCGGCTTTCGACCCCGGGAAAATTCATCATCATGATGCTTATGTTCGTGGGGCGTCTGGGACCCATCGTCTTTCTGACCATGCTCCAGTCCTGGCAGACCCGTGAACGTTTCAGGCGCGCCGAAAAGAGCATGCTCATCGGGTAGGAGGTTTTATGGTTCACAAGGAATTCGGTGTCGTGGGGTTGGGCAAGTTCGGGCTCAGCCTGGCCAAGTCCTTGATGGCTCACGGCCAGAAGGTGGTCGGAGTCGACAGCGATCCGGACAAGGTCAAGGCAGCAGCTGAAGTTCTGACCCAGGCGTATCAGGCCGAGGCAGTGGACAAGAGCGCCCTGGAGCAGCTCGGGTTCGGCGAGTTGCTGGAGGTGATCGTCAGCACCGGTCACAACATGGAGGCGAGCATCCTGATCACGCTCTTTCTGAAGGAGCTTGGTTGCAAGAGCGTGACGGTCAAGGCCATGAGCCGTGACCACGAGAAGGTGCTCGCCAAGGTCGGGGCCGACGCGGTCATCTTTCCCGAGCGCTACGCCGCCGAACAGTTGGCGGCCAAACTGGCCGTGCCCGGCCTCATCGATTACCTGCCGCTCGGCACGAACATCATCCTCAAGGAATTCACCGTGGAACGCTGGTCGGGCAAGACCCTGCGCGATCTGGACCTGACCAACTCCTTCGGCATCCAGGTGGTGGCGGTGAAAAGTTTTGAGGAGAAGCAGTTCGTGTTCGTGCCCAAGGCCGACCAGCCCTTGCGGAAAGGCGATGTCCTGGCTGTCATCGGACGAGGGGAAAAGCTGCTGGACCTGGAATCATGACCGCGCGGACGGGAGCGGCGGAAGAGGCGGACGGGACGGGGGCGATGAACAAATTGGAAGACGGGAACGGGTGTTATGGCGCGTGTACAGATTGAGTTGCCGCAGGCGTGGCTTTTTCGCGCGCGGCTTGCAGTGCGGGTGAGCGACGTGAACTACGGCGGGCATCTGGGCAATGACCGGGTGCTGGGCCTTGCCCACGAGGCGCGGGTGCGTTGGCTCACGTCCTGCGGCCTGTCCGAAAAGGATGTGGGCGGGGTGGGGCTGATCATGGCCGATGCGGCTCTGGTTTTCCGGGGCGAGGCCTTCCTGGGCGACGAACTGGACGTGGAGCTGGGCGCGCTCGAAACGCGCCGGTCGAGTTTCGATCTTGTCTACCGGCTGACTCGCCCCGCCGATGGCGTGGAAATCGCTCTGGTCAAGACGGGCATGGTCTGCTTCGATTACGTTGCGCGCAAGGTCGCCCGTCTGCCCCATGGGCTTGCCCGTTGCCTGGAAAGCGTGTCCTGATGCATTGCCGGATCGCCCACAAACTTTTCCTCTCCGATATCCCGGAGCCCATCCAGACCCAGGTCATGGCCGAGTTGACCCTGGAGAATCCCAAGTGGCTCGAAAATCTGAAGATGGGCCGCACCAACTACAAGGTTTCCCGACACCTGAAGTTCTATTCCACGCGCACAAACGGCGGGCTCATCCTGCCGCGCGGCTATGGCGGCCGGCTGGCGCGGATCTGCGCCGAGCATGGCGAGACCGTGGAGTACGAGGACGAGCGGCGCAGCCTGCCCGAAGTGGATTTCACTTTTCAAGGCGAACTGCGTCCCTACCAGCAGTCCGCCTGCGAGGCCATGCTCCGCCGCCGCTTCGGCACGCTTTGCGCCCCCACCGGCGCGGGCAAGACCGTGTGCGGGCTCTCGCTCGTCGCCCAGCGCCGCCAACCCGCGCTGATCGTTGTCCACACCCGCGATCTGGCCATGCAGTGGGTGGAACGCATCGAGCAATTCCTGGACATCCCGGCCCGCAAGGTGGGCATGATCGGCAGCGGCAAGAGCACGGTCGGCGAAGCCGTGACCGTGGCCACGGTCCAATCCGTGTACAGCCGGGCCAAGGATCTCAAGAAACGTGTCGGCCACATCATCGTCGACGAATGCCACCGCGCCCCCAGCCGCACCTTCACCGCCGCCGTGACCGCCTTCGACTGCGCCTATTCCCTTGGCCTCTCGGCCACCCCGTACCGGCGCGACGGCCTGACGCAGCTCATCTTCTGGCACCTGGGCGAGATGCACGCCCGCATCGACGGCGATGACCTGATGGAGAGCGGGGCGATCATGCGCCCGGAAATCCGCATCCGGCCCACAGCCTTCACGTGCGAGCGCGATCCCACGGAAGAATACGGCCTCATCATCGCCGACCTGACCGAGGACATGGGCCGCAACAGTCTGATCGTCGATGAAGTGGCGCGGGAAGTGGCGTCCGGACGGGGCGTGAGCCTGATCCTGTCCGATCGCAAAGAGCATTGCCGGATGCTGCAGGGGCTCCTTGAAGAACGCCACGGCATCCGCGGGGCGATCCTGACCGGAGACACGCCATTGCCCGAGCGCAAACGGCTGGTGGATCAGATCCAGTCAGGCCGGGTCGATGCGGTCTTCGCCACGGGACAGCTCATCGGCGAGGGTTTTGACGCCAGCAACCTGACCTCCCTGTTTCTGGCCACTCCCATCAAATTCAGCGGCCGCCTGATCCAGTATCTGGGCCGGGTCTTACGCCCCGCACAAGGAAAAGCTCAACCAAGGGTTTATGATTTCGTGGATGAAAAGGTCGGCGTTCTCGATGCGGCGGCCAGGGCACGGGCGGCGGTGTATGCGGACATGGGCGAGTAGGCGGGCGTGAGTGTACTCCCACTCATGGATCCGGACCTCAAAAACATCCGATCGGCTATGTCAGAGAACCAAAATAATGATGCTGCGTCGAGAAACGGGGATTGCCCTTATGGGCCATTCCCCGATCAGGTGGATGCAGCATGACAACGCCGTGAAGAGTGGATACATTCCCGAGCGCCAAGCGGCCAATAGCTTTCATGAACATGAACCGCTCATCAGGAGAGACGCATGCATTCGCCGCGAAACGTTCCGCTCTTGACGTACGTGCGCCACGTTCTTGTCGCCCGTCTCGCGCTCATGGCCACCGTCGTCGCCCTGACCCTGGCCACCCTGGCCTATCTGGCGGAAGAGCGCATGCTGGAGGAGGCGGTGGTGGCCGAGGCCAAGGAGGATCTCGCGGAGCTTGTGGGACGCACCCGTGAGACTATCGCCCGTGGAGGATTGAAACCCCTGGACGCCTTTCGTCTGGCGGTTGGGGAAAAAATTGAATCCGCCGCCAGGAAAAGCAGGCGCGGCAAGGTCGTCTACGCGGAATTTTCCAAGCCCGGCGTCTCCGGGGGAGAGCAATATGTGGATCGAAGCTTCGTGCTGTACGAGGCGGTGCTCGCCTACGCTCGCGCGGGCAGGGGCTTTGAGCCCGGGACCGACGCCTGGTCGGAAACGGTCTTCATAGCGGACGTCCTCTGCGTTCACGCCATGCTGTCCATGGGCGCGCCTGGACAAAAAGAATCCGGTCAGGTCGAAATCATCTTTGTTCCGGCCCCATCCGTGCTGGCCGCCATGGAACGGAAAACCCTCTACACCGTCGGAGCCGTCGCGTTCGTCGCGCTGGCCACGGCGGCGCTTCTCTATCCGGTCATTCTGCGCCTGACCAACCGCCTCGTCGCCTTCTCGCGCAACCTTCAGGCGGCAAACTTCGAAACGCTGGCCCTGCTCGGCTGCGCCGTCGCCAAGCGGGACAGCGACACCGACGAGCACAACTACCGGGTGACCCTCTACGCCTTGCGCATGGCCGAGGCCATCGGGCTGGACGCGGCCGGAATGCGCGCCCTGGCCAAGGGCGCGTTCCTGCACGATGTCGGCAAGATCGCCATCAGGGACAGCATCCTGCTCAAGCCCGGCAAGCTCACCGAAGATGAATTCGAGATCATGAAGACCCACGTCCGCCACGGCCTGGACGTGGTCGCCCGTTCGACCTGGTTGAGCGAAGCCAAGGACGTGGTCGGATGCCACCACGAAAAATACGACGGCAAGGGGTATCCATGCGGAATGGAAGGAAAGGACATTCCCCTCACGGCGCGGATCTTTACCGTGGCCGATGTCTTTGACGCCCTGACCTCTCGCCGGCCCTACAAGGATGCGTTGAGCTGCGCCGAGGCCCTCGACATCCTCGCACGCGGGCGCGGAAAGCATTTCGATCCCACCATCGTGGACACCTTCGCCGCCATGGCCGTGTCCCTCCATGAACGATACGCCAACAGGTCCGGCCGTGAACTGAGCGCGGAACTGATCGACGTCGCCTGGAAATATTTTCATTCCGGAACCGACACGCTGGTTTCCTGACCGCCCGTCGAAGCGTTCGTCTTGGAGGCTCGACTTTCTGGGTTAGCCATCAGCCGCTAACAACCTTTGTCCATTGAAAATATAATCAAAATTGCGCTCAAGCTGCGTATTCCGTCTCGGAAAGTCTCAAACAGCATACGTTCGGCCTGGTTCTGGGCTTCGGTTCTTTGCATGTGGATTTCATTGTTTTGTTGTTCAAAAATGTGGCAACAAAAAAAACTGCAACAGAAAGAAGACCCCTTCAATTAAAATACCAAATTATTTTAGATAGACTTCTGTTTTGATGACTTTGGTGGCAACCCCGAAAGTCGAGCCAGTAATCGATCCCAGTCCGCCAGATATGAAGCATAAAAAAATCAAAAAACAAGCCATTTGCCTGCTTGCGTCATATAAAAATGTATAACATGATAAACAACTTTTTATTCGACAACGTCGAATAAGATGCCCTTTGGGTCCTATGGGATGGTTTTGACTTTGCCCATCGACGGATAAACCAAACTCTAACCGGCAAGGCAACTACGCTGAATATCCTGCATTCGAATTCTGAAAGCCTGCTCTAAACGCTATTCTATCACTGCTGTGATCTTTCTAAATTCAGATATGTTCTTCTGCTATAAATTCAAGTAGTCTTAGAAGCTTTTATTGCAATAATGTGATGTTACACTTCCTTTTTAAAACCTGCCAAAATTCACTTAGCGATCTGATTTTCCAGTTTAACGCCTCTTTTATCGTGTCTTCTTGCATTTTATGTTAACGCTCGATAAGGTCGAATATAGCCTAAAATATTACGTAGCATGGAAAAAGTGAGCGACTACCTGTTGGTTGCTCCATTTGGTGGTCGCGACGGCTACTTATAATCGTCCTGGCTCATAAAGGTATAAAATAATGATATCGACATTTAAGTCTACTTTGCGTGTTTGGGTGCTGATAGTTATGCTCATTTTGAATTTTTTGGCGATTGCAATTGTTGTCGGTACACTGCAAAAGCTCTATGATTGGACAATCCATGAAGCAGAAACTCGTACGCAAAGTGCTGCATTGGCTATTGATTTACATCTAAGCAGCGAAATCAATATGATCAATCTTTCGTTAAGTTCTGTTGCCTCTGAAATCGCTAATCACATTGATGATGGGTACGACAGTTGGGATCAGCATATCAGTGCTACGATTCTGCGCCATCATTTGCTACTTCCAGAAACTGAAGGATGGACCTTTGTTGACACAGAGGGGCGTGTTATCCTTCATAGTGCAGCAGAAGATCCGAATTTCAACATAGCAGATCGCTATTATTTTCAAGAGTTAAAGTCCGGAAAAGTTTCCGGACTTTATATCTCGAAGCCCCTCAAGAGTCGTCTGACAGGGAATCTGGTCATGATTTTTGCCAGATCTGTCCTGGATGATGCGGGCCGTTTTTTAGGAATTGTCATCGTGTCACAACCGTTATCATATTTCGACAATGTGCTTTCCAGTTTCGATCTTGGGCCAAACGGAACCCTAACCTTACGCCATACCGATATGGGAATCATTGCCCGTGCACCTTTAGTTGATAAACAACGCCTTGCTCTAATCGGAGATGCAAAAATTTCAAAGCAATTGCAAAACATCGTGGCCACCGGGGCGAGCCACTCGACATACCATGCTGTCGCACCATTGGACGATGTCGAGCGAATCCTAAGTTATCGAAAATTGAGCAGCGCCCCGATCCAGATACTTGCCGGTATTTCCAAGGATGATTTCTTGGGAAGCTGGTACGACACTGTGAATATTTTCCTTGCCTTGCTGGGACTATTTCTGGTCATCATTAACGTTTCCGCAGCGATGCTATATCGCCAATGGCAACGTCAGAATCGAGACGCTGCCTCAATCATGATGAGTAATGACCGTCTTCAGGCATCGCTAAAAGAGCTTCAGGATCGTGACAACGCACTTTTTGCCGCAGAGGATGCTGGCAGGCTAGGCACATATATATTGGATGTTATCAAGAATAATTGGCAGTCATCCCCGCAACTGGATTCCATTTTTGGCATTGGGGCTGACTATCCTCATACAATTGAAGGATGGAACACTCTAGTACACCCTGATGATAGAGTGTCCATGGCCGAGTATTTGACTGAAGAGGTGTTTGGAAAGGGGCAGGTCTTCGACCGGGAATACCGCATTGTCCGCCCCTGTGATGGGAAAGTGATTTGGGCTCATGGGTTAGGGAAACTGACACTGGGCGCGAACGGCCAACCCTTGGTTATGAGTGGAACGATTCAAGATATCAGTGCCCGAAAATTCACAGAGGAGCGTTTGTCATTAGCGCAAGAAGTATTTCAGAGTGCCATCGAAGGGATTATTGTGACTGATCGGGAAGGAGTGATCCTGGAAACCAATCCTGCCTTTTCTTTCATCACTGGTTATTCGGGTGAAGAAGTCAAAGGGAATAACTTGCGCCTGCTCCAATCAAGGGTCCTCGATTCCGACTTCTATTCAAGGCTGTGGAAAGAGCTCAGAAGTAATGGTTTTTGGGAAGGTGAATTCGATAATTACCGTAAAGATGGTACACAGTTTGTTCAGAAATCTAGAATCTTGGCCATCCGTGACGACAAGGCCGAGATTGTACGATTTGCAGTTGTGTTGTCGGACGTTACTGAACTCAAGGAAAGCCAGCGCCGTCTGGAATATCTGGCCTACTATGACGATCTGACTGGATTGCCCAACAGAGCGCTATTATCTGATCGCATGTGGCAGGCCATTGCCCAATGTAAGCGTCAAGAGAACACATCCTTGGCTGTATGCTGTCTGGATATCGACGGATTTAAGGATATCAATGATCGCTGGGGCCGAGAAATTGGCGATCAGTTTTTGAAGGGGATCGCCAAGAGGCTGGAGGATTGCAAGCGTGCCAGTGACACGGTTGCTCGACTTGGCGGCGATGAATTTGTGGTTCTCTTTTGTAATCTCGACAACACCCATGACAGTGAGGATGCGGTTTCTCGATTGCTGCGAGCTATCGAGGATCCCGAACCGATCGGAATTGCGACTCCGCACCTCACCTTTAGCGCCGGTGTCACGTTCTATCCGGAAAACACGACTGACGAACCCGACGTCCTGTTGCGACAAGCCGGTCAAGCCATGTACGAGGCAAAACGTAGCGGGAAAAACTGCGTGCGCTATTTTGATTCTGAGAGCGAACAACTTCTGCGCGATCACCAAACCCAGCTTAATTGCCTCGGTGAGGCGCTGAAGCAAGGCCAGTTCCGGCTTTTTTACCAGCCAAAAGTTCACCTGTATACCGGGAAAGTTACTGGCGTAGAGGCATTGTTGCGCTGGCAACATCCAGAGCGTGGTCTTTTGCAACCCTACGAATTTCTCCTCGTGCTCGAATCCTCCGAACTCACTTTGCCTGTTGGCGAATGGATAATCCACGAAGCCCTGCAACAACAGAAAAAATGGCTTGCGGACGGCATTGATGTTAAAGTCAGCGTCAATATCTTTGGACTGCACTTGCAACGAAGTGATTTTGTGGAACGTCTTGGTGTCATCCTGCAAGCATATCCCGATACGGACCCGAGCGTCCTCGAACTCGAAATAGTTGAAACAACCGCGCTGGAAAACCTCAAGGAGATCACCGAACGCATCCAAGGTTGCATGCGACTGGGCGTGCAGTTTGCTTTGGACGATTTCGGTACAGGCTATTCTTCTTTAACGTATATGCGCCAACTCCCCGTGAGCACGGTCAAGGTCGATCGCTCGTTTGTGCGTGACATGATCCACAACAAGGAAGACAGGGCCCTTGTCCAAAATATCATTGGCATGGCGCAAGCTCTCAACCGGAAGATTGTTGCTGAAGGTCTTGAGACAATTGAGCACGGCGTTCCACTTATACGCTGCGGGTGCGATTTCGGACAAGGCTATGGTATTGCCAGACCGATGCCGCCGGCAGACTTTGTTGACTGGGTGAAACAGTGGCGCATGCCGCAGATCTGGAAAGACACTCTCATCGAAGTTTCACGCGAGAGTGAAGAGCGCCTACAATTGGCGCACAAGGCCATCAACGCTGTAATCTGGGATTTGGATATATTGAATGAGCGGCAAACATGGAGTGAATCTGGAAAGATTCAATTTGGATGGCCAGAGTCCGATAATTTGGACGATTTTTTGTCCTGGTGGCTGGGGCGCATGCATCAAGATGACAGTGACAGGGTGCAGCGCAGTTTGGAAGAATATATCAACGATCCATCACGCTATCAATGGAAGGAAGAATACCGGTTTCAAAAAACAGACGGCACGTATGCACACATCATTGATCAGGGATATGCTCTTCGCGATGAAAACGGAAAATCCCTACGAATCATAGGAGCTATGCAAGACATTACAGCACACGTCAGATTGGAGGAAAACGTTCGCCTTCAGGCCATGGTTCTTGATCAGATTCAGGAATGTGTGATCGTAACTGATCTGACCGGAGGCACTCTGTATTTTAACGATGCTCAGGCAAAGGCTTTTGAATGTTCCTTTGAAGACATTTATTTCCAAGGAACACCAGTCATGGAGAAAAGATTAGAAAACAAAATGACGCGAGGTCAAGTTTTAGAGAAAACCATGCTCAACGGTCAATGGCAAGGTGAGGTCTTGAGGCGCACCTCAAGCGGCAGTGAGGGCGTTTTGGAATGCCGAATGAGCGTGATCTGCGACGCATCGGGTAAGCGTATCGCAATCTGCGAGACAACTTCTGACATAACTGAACGCATACGCACTTATGAAGCCCTGCACGATGAATCACAGAGACGAAAGATACTGATGCAGAAAAGCAGTGACGGTATTGCCATCTTCGACCATGGCCACCGGGTTATCGAAGCCAATGAACGCTTCGCGGCTATGCTTGGCTACTCTCCGCAGGAAGTGCTAGGAATGCACACTTGGGATTTCGAGGCGGTATTTACAAAAGATCAGATTCTTGCGCTTCCGCTCACGTCAATGAACAATAATGTCATTGAAACTAAGCATCGACGTAAGGATGGGAGTATTTACCCCGTAGAAGTCAGTGCAAGCGCTGTTTCATTTTTAGATGGACAATTCATTTTTACAATTTCTCGTGATATTACTGCGCAAAAGAATGTTGAGAGTGAGCTTTTCAATGCGCTTTATAAAGCTGAGCAATCTGATAACGCAAAATCTTTATTTCTTGAAAATATGAGTCATGAGCTTCGGACTCCTCTCAATGGAATATTAGGAATGCTTCAAATTTTGATTCGAACTTCTTTAGATTCAAAACAAAATGAGCTTGTTGGTATAACAATTGAGTCAGTGTTGAGGCTCAATAGATTGCTCAGCGACATTATAGAAACTGCAAGAATCGAAGCGGGAATGTGGAGTATTAAGTATGAAAGTTTTATATTGTCTAACGCGCTTGATAACGTAAAAATGCTCTACGCATTAACAGCAAAAAATAAAAATCTTGATCTAAAATTCAATATAGATCAAAATATTCCGAATTTTTTGCTTGGCGATCAGGCTCGATTACAGCAAATTCTTGCTAACTTCGTCGGAAATGCAATTAAGTTTACATATAGCGGATTTGTTAATTTAGAAGTATTTTTATTGTCGCCACTTAAAAAACATCAGGTACGATTGTTTTTTTCTATTTCGGATACAGGAATTGGCATGTCTGAAGATACACTTGAGAGCTTGTTCAAGCCATTTTCTCAAATTGAAGATGGATATGCGCGTAGCTATCAAGGAGCCGGGCTTGGCCTTTCAATTTGTAAACGCCTTATAAATATCATGGGTGGCAACATTTCCATTATTAGCGAAACTGAAAAGGGAACGACAATTTATTTCAGCTTGCCCTTTGGAATTGAAGATGCCGCATTGCCTGCATAAAGATGCTGCCTCATCAATCTACATGCCGATTTCATGTAGGCATTTTTTAGGCTTGGGTTTGAGTCAAATTTAAAAGTTACGGTGTGGTTACAAAGAACAGCGCCGACCGGTTGCGGAGCATGCTCACCAGTTGCGGTTCACGTAGCGGATGACCAGAAAGGACAGGACGGCGATGACCACGGCCATGGCCGCCAGCAGGCCGAAGATGTCCGTGCTTTTGCCGACGAGGCGCAAGGCCCCCATGGTCAGCACGCCAACCACGCCGCCGATCCAGAGCAAGATGGTTTGTTTTTTCACAGAGACCCTTATTCGTTGCGGGACGTGCACGATTTCTTTGCTGCTGTCCCAAGTGTCTGAGCTTCGTAAGTGGCTTTGCATTCGCTTAAGCGGTCGGCCCAATACCCAGGGCGACGGTGCAAACTCGCCACTGCCACAATTTCGAGATGATCTCGTTTCCTGTGGTAAATGATCGAGAAAGGAAACTGCTTTGCTAAACAACGACGGGTCCGTGTCGTAAAGGGACTCCAGGCTTCCGGGTTTCGTGTCAGCCTGGCTATGGCCGCGTGGATTTCTTCCATGAAGGCAAGGCCCAGGCCAGGCTCGCATTCTTCATAGTATTCCACAGCGTGAATCAGCTCGGCATGGGCCAAAGGGTGAAATCGGAAGTTCATCTGCCCAGGCGTTGTCGAATGTCGGCAAAGACCTCGTCGCCAGGGATGGACCGCACCTTGCCTGAGTTGAGTTCGTCTATGCGGCGTTCCACTTCGACTGCCCAGGCCTGTTCAATTTCATCATCGGCGGGGGCGTTGAGGCTTTCGAGGAGTTTTTCCACAATCTGTATGCGGTCTTCGCAAGGCAAAGACAGGAGTTCTTCCGTAAGTTTTGCCGTTACCGTCATCGGTGCGCCCTCCCGTGAACTGTGCTGCGAAACAGGAAAATACGGTTTGTGAGTAACTGTCCTTGATTATTTCGCCTACCGTGGTCGAGGTGACAAATCAAGGCCGGTCGTCCCGGCCGAGGCGGGATCAATGTGACAAAAAAAGGCAGGTTGCGGTCCATTCGGAACGCACCTGCCCAGGATTGCAGGGTGCAGGACGCCCTAATGGTCGGCCGGCTGGTTGGTCAGGCCGAGGTGGTCGAGGAGGTGGAAGATCATGGACATGAGCATGCCCACAACCGTGCCCAGGGCCATGCCCTTGAGCTGCACCGTGCCGACGTTCACCGCCGCGCCGCTCAGGCCCACGATGAGGACCACCGCGGTCAGGATCAGGTTGGCGGGCTTGGAATAATCGACCTTGGATTCCACCAGCATGCGGATGCCCGAGGCGGCGATGACGCCGAAGAGCAGGATGCAGATGCCTCCCATGACCGGCGTGGGGATGGACTGGATGAAGGCCGAGAGCTTTCCGATGAACGCCAGGACGATGGAGATGACCGCCGCGCCGCCGATGACCCACACGGAGTAGACGCGGGTGATGGCCATGACGCCGATGTTCTCCCCGTATGTCGTCACGGGCACGGACCCCATGAAGCCGGAAAGGGTGGTGGCGATGCCGTCGCCCAGCAGCGAGCGGTGCAGGCCCGGATCCTTGATCAGGTCGCGGCCGACGATGTTGCCGGTGACGACCAGGTGGCCGATGTGTTCGGAGATGACGACCAGCGAGGCCGGGATGATGATCAGAATCATGTTGATGTCGAACTTGGGCAGGTAGATGGTCGGGGTGGCGATCACCGCCGCCGTGGAAATGGTCTCGAAGTTGACCATGCCCATGCCGATGGACACCAGATAGCCGACGATGATGCCGATCAGGACCGGAATGACCGCCATGAAGCCGCGAAAGACGATGGACCCGAAGGCGACGACCAAGAGGGTGACCATGGAGACGATGATGGCGTCGAAATTGTAGGCTCCGGACTCGTCCGGCATGATGCCGGCCATGCCCGTGGCCACTCCGGCCAGCTCAAGGCCGATCAGGGCGACGATGGGGCCCATGGTCGCAGGCGGCAGCACGACCTTGACCCAGTCGGACCCGAACCGTCCGATGATGATGGCCACCGTGCAGAATATCAGGCCCGAGGCGATGAAACCGCCCAGGGCGTAGGAGTAGTTGCCGCCCCAAAGAGCCTGGTCCGCACCGAGGACGACGAATACCGGAGAGAGAAACGCGAAGCTCGACCCCAGAAACGCGGGGGCTTTGCCCTTGCAGAGGAAAAGGTAGATGAGCGTGCCGATGCCGTTCATGAGCAGCACGATGGCCGGATCGATCTTGAACAGGGTCGGAACCAGCACCGAAGCGCCGAACATGGCGAACAGATGTTGCAGGCTCAAGGGAAATCCCTGAAGTAATGGCACCTTTTCATTGACTTGAATGATTCTTCTGCTCATTCGTTTCTCTCCTGGAAAATGATGTGTAGCAAGGCCAAATGGGCCCGTCCCGCGCACATGCCAAGCGGGGTCCGCCGTGCAAACCCCAAAACTGCAACGTCGTACAAGCAGGGGCTGGCGTGGTCAAGAAGAGCTGACGGCAGGGGCGGGTCGGAAGCCGAGCGCGGCCAATGCTTTCTGGACCGCTGACAGGGCCTGGCTGTGCGGGTTGAGCAGGTTTTCCACGCGTCCGATGACGCCATGCACGGGCAGCCCGGAGTGGCGCCGGATGGCGGCGCTGTTTTCGGTCCTGTCCAGTTCGGGGACGGCGTTTGCGGGGTCGATGAGGATCACGCCCAGGCAGCGGGCGTTGCGGGCCCTGAGCGCTTCCAGGGTCAGGAGGGCGTGGTTGATGGCGCCCAGACCGGCGCGTCCGGCCACAAGCACCGAGGCGTCGGCCTCCACGGCCAGGTCCAGCATGGTCTTGCGTTCCGTGATCGGCACCAGCAGGCCGCCGGCTCCTTCGACCACGGTCAGTTCATGGCGGGCGGCGTGGCCGGTGACGAAGCGCAGCAGGGCGTCGAAGTCCACGGGCGCGCCTGCGAAAAGCGGGGCCTTGGGCAGGGGACGGATGGAGTGGATGCAGTCCGCGGGCGTCATGCCCAAAGGCAGCCCCGCGGGCAGGTGGCGATGGACGAAGGCCGCGTCGGAGTCGGGTTCCGCGCGCAGGCAGCCGGTCTGCACCGGTTTGAGGTACACGGCGTCCTGCCCGGCCAAAAGGCGCATGATGAGCAGACTGAGCACCGTTTTGCCGACGTCGGTGTCCGTGCCGGTGACGAAGAGGATCTTGCCGTTCATGAGTTCTCCTCGTGGATCAGGCTGGACAGGGCGTCCCGCAGACGGATCACGTCGTCCGGTTCGTGTTCGGCGGTCAGGCAGACGCGCAGAATCGCCTGTCCCAGGGGCACCGTGGGGTAGCGGGCCGCGAAGACCAGGATACCCTCTTCCCGCAGCTTCGAGGCCAGACGTCGGCAGCGGTTTTCGTCGCCGACATCAAGACTCAGAATGTGCGCCTCGCCGCCGATGCGCAGACCGGTTTTCGAAAGTTCCTTCCTCGCCAGGCCGCCCAGCCGATGAAGGTGCGCGCGCCGCTTTCCGCACCGGCGCATCCGGTCCAGCATGGCCAGGACCATGTCCCCGTGCCAGGGAGGCAGGGAGGTGGTGTAGATGAAGCCCTGCCCGAAATGGATGAGGTGCTCGCGCACGACGTCGGGGCAGAGGATGAAGGCTCCGAACATGCCGAAAGCCTTGCCCAGCGTGCCCACGGCCACATCGGCGACCCCGCC